>CALRDN010000001.1 GCA_943354965.1 Candidatus Peribacteria bacterium
GACGAGGAAGGTGAAGGTGAAGGTGAAGGTGAAGGTGAAGGTGAAGGTGAAGGTGAAGGTGAAGGTGAAGGTGAAGGTGAAGGTGAAGGTGAAGGTGAAGGTGAAGGTGAAGGTGAAGGGAAGCCAGGTGGAAAGCCGGGTAAACCCGGGAAGTCCGGAAAACCGGGTAAGCCTGGCCAATCCAATGAGTCTAGTGAATCTAATGATTCAGGAGAATCCGGCGATCAGATGACGGATGATGTGCAGAAAAAAATCAAACAAAATTTACAAGATATTCAGGATGAGGCCGATAGTGAATCGATGGATGAGGTTGATGATGATGAGATGGATGAAGCGCAAGAAAATTTGGAAAAAGCTGATGAGAAAATGCAAGAGATGACGGAGAAAAAGGAACAAATTAAAGATAAAATTGAGAAGGCTAAAAAATTCGATGATCTTAAAAAAATAAAGGATCAGATAGAGAACGAGGATTTGACTGAAGATATGAAGAAAGAGCTTGAGGATAAGGTTGATGCTTTTGAAAAGAAGAAAAAAGATGAATTGAGCGAGCAGCTCGACAAGATGGAGGAGGATGGATTTCTCGATGAAAAGCGAAGAGAGGAGCTTCAAAAAATGCTTGATGAAAAATCACTTGAGGAGCTGGATCGCATCAGAGAACAGATTGAACGTGAAAGTAGCCTCTATGATGCCTATGATGATATCAGGCAGGAGGTGGAGCCAATGGTGGAGGAGTGGTTTAACTATTTTGCCGAACGCCTTCCTCGACAGCAGACGATTGATATAGATGAAGATACGGTGACGCGTCAGGGTGCCCTCGACCGTCGCGCTATTATGCGTCCACGTAATCTTATTTTTGGAACAGTGAAAAATCCAAGAGTAATTAATCCCTCCGTTAAGCCACGTTTCATGGCTTCGATTTTAGTGGATGTCAGTGGATCAATGCAGGGGGAAAAGCTTACAAATGCGCGAAAACTTTTGGTTTTTTATTCAGAACTCTTTACTCGCATTAGCAAAACGTACGGATATATTCTTTTTTCGATTAATATTTTTTCTGATTCAATGTCTGAGATTAAAACATTTGAGCAGGATTATGATGCATCAGAGCGTTATCATTTTGCGGACGGTAGAGTAGAGACGGTAAAAATGAGACTTATGGAAGCCATTCATACGCAGGGTGGCACCAATATGTTTGATGCTATCCAGAGAAGCGCCCGAGAGATGAATGAAAAAACATATGAATATCCTGATTACCTTTCTGCATTTTATTTGATTGGAGATGGAGGTGATACCTGTGGTAATACGGAAAATATTAAACGCTTTCTCGAGGTTGATGACAAGGAGCGAGGATTTGGTGATCATATGAGAAGTGCTACATTGCTCGGAAATGAGTCGGAGCGTGTTACACTCTCTCAGATGTTTGGAGATGAACACACCCATGTAGCCCCTGATTTTGATACGTTGCTCCGCGAAAGCATGTTTCAGTTTGATGAGGACATTCAGGGCTATCTCGAAAATTTAGGCGCGATATAGCCGCGTAGGCTTGTGCAAAGGAGAATTATTGTATAGTATGCGGTCATGGTAGATCTCGTCCTCAAAAAAGGCAGAATCGTCTTTCCGGATGGTATTCGGGAGGGTGATGTAGTGATTGAACGTGGAGTGATTGTGGAGATTACACCGGAGTACAAGGAAGAGGCGAAGCGAGTTATTGATTGTACGGGGAAATATATTTTTCCTGGAGTTATTGATGCGCATGTTCATATGAGAATTCCAGGCTCGCCCTACAAAGAGGATTTTACGACAGGATCGATGGCGGCGATTTCTGGTGGAGTGACAGGTTTTCTCGATATGCCGAATAATATTCCTCCGATTATTTCGAAAAAAATGTTAGCGGAGAAACGAGATTTAGTGGGAGATAACTCTTTTGCGAATTATGGATTTTTCTTTGGAGCGACGGATGATAATGTTGATGAAATTAAACGGTTAAGTAATATCGCGGGAATCAAAGTTTATATGGGGCAGTCGACCGGAAATTTGATTGTTCGGAAAGATGAGACGCTGGAGAATATTTTTTCCTATGGGAAATTTCCAGTGGTAGTGCATGCCGAGAGTCAGGAGTGTTTGGAGCGGTTTGCGAGTGAATATGCCGGAGAGGATTCGAGGGCGCGCGCGGATTATCACTCGGTTGTGCGACCACCGGAGTGCGCGCGCGAGGCGGTGAAACATGTTTTGCACTTGGCGAAAAAATATAATGCTTCTGTCCATATTGCCCATGTCACTACAGCGGAAGAGTTGGATATTATTCGTAAATTTAAATCTGAAAAAGTTACGTGCGAGGCGGCTCCGCATCATTTGATATTTGATACAACTTCGTATGAGAAGTTCTCGAACCGACTCAAGGTAAACCCTCCTATTAGGAGCAAAGAGGACACCGAAGCCCTCTGGGCAGGAATAACAGATGGAACTATTGATATTATTGCTTCCGATCATGCCCCTCATTTGCTTAATGAAAAGGATGCCCCTTATGAAGAATGTCCTGCCGGAGTGCCGGGAATTGAGACGATACTTCCTATTATGCTTGATGCTGTTAATCGTGGTCTTGTGGATTTGGAACGTGTGGCGAAGCTTCTTGCGGAGAAACCTGCAAAGATTTTTAATATTAAGAACAAGGGCAAGATAGAGCTTCAATACGATGCTGATCTTGTTATCTTGGATATGGATTTAGAAAAAATCGTTACGAACGACAAGCTTCTTACAAAGTGTGCTTGGTCACCGTTTAACGGTATGACCCTCAAGGGATGGCCTGTTACTACTATTGTTGGAGGTGAGGTGATCTATGATGATGGCAAATTTGTCTCTGCGAAGAGGGGGCGAGAGTTCAATTTTGAGGAGTAGACGAGAGTTTTATAGCTTTGAGATTTGGTTATTTCCATAATCTTGTAACGCTTCTTCGGGGTTACGGTATTTATCTACGAATGGCCTTCAATCAAATTCTATTTTTCTTACCCCATTTTATTATGATTACACCTATTGTTCGTTCAATTGGTATCTGGACCGCCGCTGCGGTTCTCGTTGTTTCGACCGTTCCAGTCACCTCTGTTTCCGCTATGGGACTTGAGGACATCACCACGAAGCTTCAACTCACAGGCTATACTGAAAACTGTGGATTGATGCTTAATTGGACTACTCTTTCTACTTGGAATGAAACGTATGCTGATGGATATGCTCTTATCCGTACGGATCTTGATTCCAAGTCGCCGTTTGCCATGCTTCGCAAGACGAATGCTAACAAAGATTATTATCACTTCGTACAGATTCCCGCAGGTTCATATACTTGGAAGGTAGTACCATATGCTTATGATATTCAGGGTTTCAAATATGGAAAAGAAAGTGATGCTCTTACATTGAATGTTGCATGTAACGCGACGCCGACTCCTGTTCCAACACCGCTTCCAGTACCGGTACCATTGCCTCTTCCTATTTTGCCTCCTATCTCCATTCCGTCTCCAAATACCAAAAAGGCTACAGTTAGCCTAAGCGTAAATGGATGGGAGAATGGCAAAACTCCAACATTTTCATATTCTATGAAAGGTAAGGTTGCATTTGATGCATATCGTTTAGAGAGATGGAAGCTTTCTTCCAATGGAATCAAAATTCCCGGATCATTTATTTCTATGAATGTTGATAAATGGTCAAATGGCACGACATGGTACAACGTAGAGGCGGGTGCAACGTACCTTTATCGTATGGTTGCCGTGAAGAATGTTGGTTCTAGTAAGAAAATTGTTGCTCAGTCTTCTAACACATTGAAAGTTTCTATTCCTGCCGATACAGCAGAGGTTGGAGTTCCGGATATTATCTCTCCTGATGATAACGCTATTTTGACGAGTTATCCTCGACAGGTAATGTTGCGTTGGGGTTCGGTTCCGAATACTTCTAAGTATCGCGTAGAAATTCAGTGCGATACGTGTGGTAATGCGGATTGGCAGACGGTTCAGACATATTCCACTCCGGATACATCCTTTTTTACTCCGGCACTTGCAGGAGATAATGAATTCCGATTCCGCGTTCAGGCTGTAAATAATAGCAATACGGAGAGTGAGTGGTCCGAATATTCGTATTTCAGTTTCAATACGAGTAAGTAAAGAGTGAGTTGAAAATATATACGGAAAAAGCGGGGATGAGGGGTCCCCGCTTTTTATTTGTTTGAGAATATATTTATTTCTTGGATACCGAGCTGATGATTTTCATAGCGAGGTCTTTGTCGGCTGTTCGGTAGCTGAATATCGTGAAGAGATTCTCCGCTCCTACATCGATAAATCCTGTGTTCATCGTTGGGCTGATTTGTTTCACGACGACGAACTGTGAATCAATTTCTTTTTTAATCTCACCCGCTTTTTCCGGCTTGGATAATTCTAGGACGGTGATGTCGATGTTGTTTCCATCGGTTCCTTTTATCTTAAATTTTGTGCCCTTGGAGATAGCATCTTTTGATGTCAATTTTGCAATCTTGCTTGCTTGGTCTTCTGCCGTGAAGGTAAATCCTCCTGCGGTTAGTTTTGCGCCTACATCTGCACCAGTCATTGCTGATAATACTGGAGTTGCTGGAGTAGTTACTACTGGCGTATTGGTGACTACTGGGGTGACGGCATTACTTCCGCAACCGGAGAGTACGAGTGTGCCAACGATGGCACTTGCGCAGAGAACAGGGGTCAGGAGATTTTTTCGCATGAAAGGGGGGGGGTGAGTTAATACATGTACTTGAATTGTAGGGGAATCGGAGGCTAAGAACAATTGATCGTTGCTTTGTGTATTTGTATTCTAGCTTTAGTAGTTGACATATTGTGAAATAGTTGGTAAAGTACGTTCTTCGGCTTATTACTAAATCTTTTATGGTTAAGCTTCACTCAGTTCATTCTCCTTCTGTAGATAATTCTCGAGATGCTGCTGTGCGTGCACTCAAGGTTTTGAGTGAATTTATCGATCCAAAAGTTCAAGCGGCGATATTGGCGAAGATTGATGCGGGTTGTGCTGCTACGGCGATTGCAGCTCGATCTGTCGCTACGGTTGCGGTATTAGAAAGACCATCTCGTATTATTACGGATTGGCGAGAGGTTGATGAGATTATGGGTGGTCCTGATAGGAAATTTTTTGGGCCGGACTTTCTGAAAGATGAATGCGGTCTTACTATTCCCGTGGGACAACTTCCTAAACTTCATATTACTGAGGCTGAGGTTATGAATGCTTTGCGTCTGGGGCATATGATCTCCCTGCATTCAAATACATTAGCGAGCGGAATGACTTCTACGGTGAATCATATAGATCAAGATGATACGCAGCGACATGGACGCAAGATGGTTTTTGATGCTACGTGGTGTCAAACTCAGGCATTTGCAAATACTCCTGATGTTCTTGAGTGGAGACAGACATCCACGCATCCTATTCCGGGTTCATTTGGAATGAACTATCTTCAGCAGACAGAGCTTCTTGCGACTTATTTGCAAGATGAGGTTACGAGAGGGCAGCCTCTTTCTGCTCGTGAGAAGATGGCTATTCAGGAATTTGAACAGAGAAAGTTGGAGATTGAGACACTTTTTATGCACTGGGATGCGGATCATAAAACGGTGAAGTTGCATGATGGAAATCCAGCCCTGAACTGGCAGGTAGCTGCAGGTCTTCTCGCAAATCTTCACATTACTCGAGGTACGCGTCCTACCGCTATTGGTCTCATTACTGATATTGCCAATGCTAAAACTGCAAAAATTCCGATGCTTAAACATGATTTTACGACTACGGCAGATACATATTCGTTTGGTCCTTTTGCGGCTATCGGACCTGCTGGGGATAAAGGGGCTTGTATCGATAGTTCAAACCCTATCGCTACTAATGCGAAGCTCGGAGCTATATTTTCCTGCAGCCGATCTGATGAGCGGGGCTTATAGTTTTTAGGAATTATTTAGATTCTGGCCTATTGTTTTGATAGGTAATTCTGCTATAGTTCCCGCAATGGCTGACCTCTCCGTAACATTTTGTGGCGTAGAATTCCGAAATCCGTTGGTGCTGGCATCGGGGGTTTTGGGGATTACCGCTTCGTCTTTTCATCATGTGATAGAGAGTGGCGCTGGGGGAGTGACGACCAAGTCGCTTTGGTTGACCGAGCATAAGGGTCATCCAAATCCGGTAATGATCGCGAATGAGCATTATATGTTGAATGCGGTTGGAGTGCCGGATGCCGGTATAGAGAAGGCAAAAATGGAAATGGCTGAATATAATAAGCGTAAGCGCGCGCCGATTATTGCGAATATTATCGCGGGAAGGAAGGCTGATTATGGTGAAATTGCTGAGGAAATTGCAAAGTTGCACCCGGATATTATTGAGGTAAACATCTCCTGTCCGAATGTGGAAGATGAGTTCGGGAAGCCATTTGCTTGCAGTCGAGATGATGCCTCGGAGGTTTGTAGAGAGGTGAAAAAGAGGGTTGGTCGTGTGCCGGTGATTGTGAAGTTGTCGCCGAATGTTACGAGTATTGTAGAGATCGCGAAGGCGGTTGCGAATGCTGGAGCGGATGGATTTTGTTGTATTAATACGGTTGGGCCGGGCCTGGCTATCGACCTTGAGTCACGCGAACCAATTTTAGCTAATCGAGTCGGAGGTATTTCCGGTCCGGCCATCAAGCCTCTTGCTATTCGTATTGTGCATGAAGTTTCCAGGGCTACGAAGCTACCTATTATTGGAACCGGTGGTGTTACAAACGGTCGCGATGCACTTGAGATGATGATGGCTGGTGCTACGCTCGTAGGTGTTGGTACGGCAGTTTATTATCGTGGTGTTGAGGTATTTGGCCTCATGACCAAGGAGATGGATGAGTGGTGCCGTGTAAATAAGGTGAAAAAAATGAGAGATTTGATTGGTAGTATGCATTCCTAATACGAAAAAAATGAACGTCGCAAAACACGATACCTTCCCCGTAACGCTTCCTATTAAAAAAATTATCCGTGAAACGCCGCACGTGAAGACGTTTGTGTTCGCATATGATTTGAAGTCGCGTCCGGGACAGTTCATCAATATTTGGATTCCACGTGTCGATGAGAAGCCGATGTCTATCGCTTATGACAGTGGAAAAGGCGAGTTCTGGCTTACGATTTTTGCGGTAGGCGACATGACGAAGAAGCTCCATGAGATGAAGGTAGGGGATCGTGTAGGTATCCGAGGACCTTTTGGAAAAGCATTTCAATATGAGCCGGGCGATCATGTAATTACCGTTGGTGGTGGCTATGGTGCGGCGCCGCTTTATAATTTGGCAATGGAGGCAACATCTCAAAAATGCACTGTTGATTTCATCGTTGGTGCACGTTCTAGCGAGCATCTTCTCTATACGGATCGCGTGAAGAAAATTAGGAATACAAAATTGCATATTGCCACCGACGATGGCTCGGTTGGTGTGAAGGGCTACAATACTCCAATCCTTGAAAAGCTCATTGCGGATATGAAAAAAACAGCTGCCGGTAAGAAAAAATTGAAGAAGACCATCGTGTTTGCCGTAGGTCCGGAAGTAATGATGAAGCGCGTGAGTGATATTTGTTTCAAAGAAAAAGTAGCTTGCCAGGTCTCCGTAGAGCGTTATATGAAATGTGGATTTGGAGTTTGTGGTAACTGCTGCTTGGACGATACGGGTATCACGGTTTGTACAGAAGGTCCGGCCATGGATCACAAGAAGGCTCGAAAGAGTGTTGATTTCGGTGTTGCTCATCGAGATGCCGTTGGAAGAAAGCATGCATATTAGGTTTGGAATGTTTTTTCCTTTTCATGGTGATTACTATTTTACATCATTATCGGAATTGATGTCTTTTTGCTGTATATTCGGATAATGGTGTTTTTAGTGAACAATAGTCGCGTTACTTTACTTTTTATTTTATTGATTTTAAATCATATTTCTTAGCAGAAATTGATTCATTTAAAGCTAAATGTTTCCCCGGGGAAATTACTCGCTTAAAAAATACGGATGAAATCAGTCAATTGATCAATCTTTTGCTTTCCTCATCGCTTTCTCGTGGTTTATACTCCTGCGCGAGCGCTACTTTTTTACTTCAATTTTATGGACTCACGACGCATCGCAGAAATTCTCCTGAGTGTTAAGGCTGTGAAGATTAGTTTTGATCCTCCGTTTACCTATACATCAGGGATGAAGGCTCCGATTTATACGGATAATCGAGTGTTGGTTTCTTATGTCAGTGAGCGAAAAGAAGTAGTTGATGGTTTGTGTGAGCTGGCAGCGCAAGTTTGCGCGCAGAGAGGATGGAATGCTTCCGAGGTTGTGTACGCAGGTACGGCGACAGCTGGAATTCCTTGGGCTTCTTTTGTGGCAATGGAATTAAAGGCACCGATGGTATATGTCCGTCCTAAGCCAAAAGAACATGGTGCTGGTAAGCAGATTGAGGGAAATTTGGTTGAAGCAAGCAAGACGGTAGTTGTGGAGGATTTGGTAACTACCGGCGGAAGTTCATTGAAGACGATTGATGTTTTGAAGGCTGAGGGCAAGAGTGAGTCTAGTGATGTGATTGCGATTTTCACTTATGGCTTTCCGCCAACGTACAAAATGTTTGAGGAACAGGGCGTTGCTCTTCATACGTTGACTGATTTTGATACACTTCTGGATGTCGCAAAAGAAAAAGGAATGATTACGCAGGAGCAGTTCGAAAAAGTCTTGGAATACAAGGCCGATCCGCAAGGCTGGGCGGCAAAGATGGGATTATAATTCTTAAATAGTAACTATTATGGCAGAGCATTTTTCAGACAGATTGGTACGCGCGATTCGAGCGAAGAAGAGCGTTGTGTGCGTAGGATTGGATCCGAGATTGGATAAGATTCCGGAGTCGATTCGTAGTGCTGCTCGCGCCGTGTTTCCGAATGATATTCTGGCTGCTGCCGCTCGTGCTATTTTTGAGTTTAATAAAGGGCTTATAGATGCCGTTGCTGATCTGGTCCCGGTTGTGAAGCCTCAAATTGCTTTCTACGAAATGTTCGGTGCGCATGGTGTTCAGGCGTTCGCTGATACATTGAAATATGCAAAATCCAAAGGACTTCTCACTATTGCTGATGCGAAGCGTAATGATATTGGATCGACGGCACAGGCTTATGCGGAGGCGTTTCTTGGTACAACGGAAGTATTCGGAGAAAAAGTTGCAGCTTTTGATGCCGATAGTATTACCGTAACTCCTTATCTCGGATGGGATGGTATCAAGCCTTTTTTGGATGTTTGCAAGAAGGAGGGGAAGGGGATATTCACACTTGTGAAGACTTCGAACAAGAGTTCCGGAGATCTCCAGGACCTTGCTGTGGGCGTTGGTGGAGCGCAGACACATGCGCTATATGAGACGGTTGGGCATTTCGTAGAATCATGGGGAGCTGATGATGTTGGCGATGAGGGATATTCATGCGTTGGCGCCGTAGTAGGAGCGACATATCCGGAACAGGCGAAGGCACTTCGTAAGATTATGCCGGAAACTATTTTCCTCGTACCTGGATTTGGTGCTCAGGGGGGAACGGTAGAAGATGTTCTTCCATGTTTCAACGAGGGTGGTATGGGGGCGATTATTAATTCGTCACGTGATGTGATGTTTGCCTACGAAAAATCTGAAAAATTTGGACCGGATGATTTTGCTGCTGCCGCACGAGAAAAAGTTCTCGAGATGAATGAGCAGTTGAAGGTGGTTTTTGCTTAAACTAAGCCATTAATTCTTGCGCTTCTTCGTTAATGCTCCGTAGGAGATCTTTTAATTTTGCTATGGTCGTAAAATCTCTTTGGTATTTTGGATCTTCCAGATTTTTTTCCCATTGAGCAATTTGATCGCTGTATTGAGAGGTTATTCTCTCGAGCTCGAGAAGTTTTTTGACGCTGAGAATTCCTGCGAAAAGAGCATTGATTGCTTTTGTATCATCAGTGCCTTCGGGAGCTGCATGAGCAAGTTTTCCCTGTATGGTGCCGCTAATACTTGCGATAGCGGTATCTTCGCTTTCAGGAATATCCAAAAGCTTCATCGCTTTCTGCACGTTTTCCATTAAATCTTCAATTGTTGCTCCGGGTTTGATGAATTCCGTTTTGTTTGCGAGTATGTCTGCCATATGTTTTTGTTTTAATTTTTATGTTCTATTGTATCACATTTTTGCTTTTTTGTCTACGATTGTGGCAAGGGCTACCCACTGGTCTAATTTGAGATGTTGGGGGCGCGACATAGGGTCAATTCCGGCTTCGATGAGGAGGGCGGGAATATCTTTCTTGGGAATAATAGATTGGAGACCGTTTGGGAGGGTTTTGCGCTTCTGGGTGAAGGTACTGTGGATAAGCTTGAAGTACGTTGCAAAAAGTTCCTGTGGGAGGAGGGGGATCGCGCGCGGTGTGATTTTGAGGATGGAGGAGGTTACTTTTGGGGAGGGATAAAAGGATCCAGGGGAGACATCGCTGATAACTTTCAGTGTAGCGAATGGCTGAAGAGTGAGTGAAAGTACATTGTGATCGCCCCATGTTGCACAGGCCTTGTCGGCGACTTCCTTTTGGACGAGGACGACGATGAGAGTTGGCTTAGTTTTGGTGTAGGCGGACTTCACGAGGAAGTTGTGTATGATGGCTGTAGCGACGTTGTAGGGGAGATTTGCGACGAGTTTGTAGGGTTTTCCGGTCGTGAGTGGGTTTGCTTCTGGATTCCAGCGTAGGGCATCCTCGTTGATGATGGTGATCTTCGCTTGGGTGCCCGGCGTATCTTTCATGATTGTCGTGTCTAGAATTTTTAACATGTCTCGATCTTTTTCTATGGAGATAACTTTTTTTGCACGGAGGCAGAGCTCGCGAGTGAGCACGCCGAGGCCCGGACCAATTTCTACGATGGTGTCTTGGTCGCTTATTTCTGCGGCTTCTACGATCTGTTCGAGAACGTGTTCGCTCACGAGAAAGTTTTGACCAAACTCTTTTTTGGCGTTATCAGTTCGTGAATGAGCCATGAGGAGGTTCTTGATGACGTTGATGTTGGTGAGTTTTTCCATTTAGAAATGTCGGGATAAGTTGATATGAAATTCTTTGCGTGATGAGGTATGGCCCGAGGTGATTTCTATGTCGTCGGTGTCGATGTCGAGTGTTTCGGCAAGAAATTTAACGAGCTCGATGTTTGCTTTTCCCTGTTCCGGCGTGGCGTGGATGCGAATTTTTATGGCTCCATCACTCATTATTCCGGTTACTTCATTTTTCGGAGAAGATGGGGTTACCTTTATTTTTACTCGTAATTCTTTTTTGCCGAGCTGGAGAAGGTGATTAAGAAGATCCATATTTTATAGTGCAGAATTTTTTTTACGAACGATATATTTTCGTATTTCTTCCGCGATGAGCGTTATCGATCCTAGGCCAATCGCCAGTATCCACTGATTGGTATGTAATGGTGTGGTTTCGAGATACTCCTGAAGGAATGGAATATGAATGGTTGCTACGGCGATAGTGAAAGAGAGAATGATTGCCCCCACAAGATATGCATTTTCGAAAGGCTTCATGAAGGCCGATTCCGTCGTGCTGCGTGCGTTGTAAGCATTGAAAAGTTGTCCGATTACGAGAGTTGCGTACGTGAGAGTCATGGCTGTTTCTTGCCCATAGAAGCGTATTCCTAGTATGTAGGCGGCAAGAGAAGTTACTCCTATAACACCTCCAATAAATGTCATGCGTTTAATGAAATCAGCACGAAGAATTTTTTCCTCTGGATTCCTGGGTTTTGTTTCCATATAGGATTTTTTACTTGGCTCTATTCCTAGTGCGAGGGCGGGGAAGATATCAGTACCAATATTTATAAGTAACATCATGATGGCTGTTAATGGCATAGGGAGGCGCAAAATTATGGCTCCAAAGATTACGAATAACTCTCCAATATTGCTTGAGAAAATAAATATGATGAATTTTTTGAGGTTTTCGTAAATAGTTCGACCCTCTTGAATTGCCGCGACAATGGTATAAAAGCTATCATCAACGAGAACCATATTGGCGGCTTCTTTTGAAACATCTGTGCCTGCTATGCCCATAGCGATGCCAATATCTGCTCGCTTTAGTGCGGGGGCATCATTCACGCCATCACCGGTGACGGCAACGATTTCGCCTTTCTCTTTTAATAATGAAACGATTCGCAGTTTATCTTCCGGGCTCACTCTTGCAAAAATGGTTGGTATTTTTTGTGTAAATAATTCTAGAATTTTTTCATCTGAAGTGCGCTGGAGTTCTTCTCCTGTAATAATATTGTCGCTATGGAGCCCGATACTATCGGCAATCGCTTTTGCTGTGAGGCCATGATCGCCCGTGAGAATGTATACCTGTATTCCGGCCTTGTGTGTCAGCTCAATCGCCTCTGTAACCTCTGGGCGCGCCGGATCAATAATTCCGCACATTCCCAAATAGATAAGATCTTTTTCTGTTTCCTTGATGGTATATTTTTCGTTTGCATCGCTACTTGGCCCTAAATCTTTGTAGGCGAATGCTATCATGCGAAGTGCTTTTTTCGCGCTTTCTTCATTTGCTTTGAGTATTTTTTCATGTTCATGTTCACTTAATGTATCTACTGATCCGTCGGATGATATTTCCGTGCAAACTTGTAGAATCATATCGGGAGCACCTTTTACCAGGAGCATTCTACGTCCGTCTTTTTGTATGATTACGCTCATTCTTTTTCGTCCGGAATCAAATGGAAGTTCATGAATAATTTCCGTATTGGAAAGTGCTTTATCTTGCGTGAGCCCTAGTTTTTCTGCGAGGGTCAAAAGTGCGGCTTCCGTAGGATCCCCAAGAATACTCCACTGGTTTGTTTCTTTATTTGATATGAGTTTTGCATTGTTGCAGAGTGTGCAAACAAGTGCAATTATGTCAGTTTCGACACATCCCGTGTGTGAATTTTTTGTCGCTTTTTCATATATTTTCCCTTCTGGTTGATATCCACTTCCATCGACATCGAGATGTAATCCTGGAGTAATAAGTGTTTGAACTGTCATTTCGTTTTTCGTAAGGGTTCCGGTTTTATCGCTGACAATCACGGTTGTTGAGCCTAGTGTCTCTACCGATGAGAGTTGTTTCATGATGGCATTTTTGCGTGCGAGGCGCTGAACGCCGAGGGCGAGCGCTATGGTAATAGTGGCCGGCAGGCCTTCCGGTACGGCGGCAACGGCAACTGATGCAGCGAAAAGAATAGCTTTTGATATGGAAATTTCTTGAATGATATATCCGTAGCCTACGAGAATTGCGGCAATCACGAGTGTGATTTTTCCTACGAATATGCCGACATGGTCGAGTTCTTTTTCTAATGGGCTTTTGTCTTTTTCTGTAGCGGTTGTGAGGGATGCTATTTTCCCGAAGGCGGTATTGCTACCGGTTTGCATTACTTCTACTCGCGCACTTCCGTGCGCGACCATCGTCCCCATATATACCCTGTTTTTCCCTTCTTCTAGCGTTTTTTCCACAGGCATTGATTCTCCGGTGAGTACTGCCTCTTGTGTTTGGAATTCGTTTACATGAAATACTTCACCGTCGGCACTAATGAGATCTCCTTCGTTTAATAATAAAATATCTCCCGGAACAATTTCTTCTGCGGCAATCATTTTTTGTTCTCCATTTCGTAATACTCGAGCTAACGGTGCGAGCATTTTTTTCAACGCTTCTACGGCTTTTTCCGCACGATACTTTTGTACAAACCCGATGGTTGCGTTGAGCAGAATAATAATAGCAATTACTATTCCATCACT
The DNA here is from genome assembly GCA_943354965.1 of Candidatus Peribacteria bacterium. Taxonomy (GTDB): domain Bacteria; phylum Patescibacteriota; class Gracilibacteria; order UBA1369; family UBA12463; genus CALREA01. The sequence continues at coordinate 13,756 of CALRDN010000001.1, forward strand.
TACCTCGCCTACCACAAAAGAAATAATGGTGGCAATTACAAGAATAATAACCATTAAATCTTTGAATTCTTCAAAAAAACTTATGATAAGTGATTTCTTTCTCTTCAGCTTTAGTTGATTCGGTCCATACTGGACAAGGCGCTGTTTAGCTTCCAAGGTAGAGAGGCCGGTCAATGTACTCTGTTGTTCTGAATGTTGTTCCATGTTTGCAGTATACCATCCTTTACATAGCTTTATATAATTGACAAAAATGTAATAACATGCTATTATTGTTAAAGAACTTTCTTATGCAAACACCCTCGCCACATTCCGATTCTCGAGGCCATAAACTCAAACAGGCTTCAAAAAATACTCCGCAGAAGGGTCCTTTTCAGAAAGGGTTTGAGGCTTTAAAAAGTATTGCTGCTATACGGGCTCTTGTCGCTATTTCGGCAATTGCGGCTGCTGCTTATGGTGCACATTATTATTCCGCTCAATCAGATGCTGAGGCAGAGATCCAGGAAAAAGAGCAGGAAAAGGAGAGAGAGACGATGAAATTATATACCCCTGAAGCATATCCAACCGTTGAAAGTAGAGTGACATACCTTCTGGAAAAATACGGCCTTGAGGCCAGCGTTTTGGATGGTGAAGCTCTTCATGATGAAAACCATATCACGATTCGTACGGAAACCAAGGAGTGCGATTGTGTTAAAGAGCATTTCACGGAACATGATCTTCCTCGTAAAGTCGAAAAAGGTGATCCAAAAAACTTTCTTTCTTTTCTCCATGATATATGTCGGGCTGCCGATAAATATCCGTTTGATCTTTTCAAAAAAATGAGAGGATTAAAGATCTACATGTCTGGTAAGATAGAAGTTGATGGACTTTCCGGGGGGATAGCAGCCGGTTATGCGGATTCGGAGGGTTTACATATTGTTATGACGTATTTCCCGGATACCCGAGAAAATCAAAATGTCTTCGATCATGAATTTTTCCATAGTCTCGATGCTCGGCACAATAACCTCATGCAGGATGACGACCAGTGGATCGAGAAAGTTCAATCCAAAGGAAAATATAAAGGATATGAAATCACTCTTGATGATTACCCGTGGACTCCACCCGAGGGTTTCGCGAGAAAGTATGGTATGGCGAGCGTGCCGGAAGATCAGGCAACGATCGCTGAAAATGTTCTTCAACCGCATTATCTTAAGTTTATGCTTCGCCGGGCCATGCAAGGTGATAGTGCTTTGTTGATGAGGATTCAGCTTCTCACGGGGTCTATTATTGATCCCGACGCCGAGCGATTTTCCCGTACGATGACACTGGAAGAGTACAAGAAATACTCAGGTTTTGATGATTATCGATATTTTCGCGCTTGGTCTCCAAAAATGGATTATACCTATTGGAATGCTGTATTGCATCAAACTTCTACCGAACAAGATTCTCGCATAGGGGTGGCACGCAATATGTACGATGCCAATGCCGACCTTGTTTCTCATATTGTGGGTGATGCTGCTCTTCATGGTGATCAACATGACGTTGCTGCTCAGAGTTACCAGTTGGCCCATGAGTCAAAACTTGCTACCAAAGAATATCTTATTGCGGCTGAGGTAGCCGAGAAAAAAGAGGATTGGGAGAGCGCAGCGCTTGCTTATGATGGGATGGGAGAGAAGGTAAAAGCAAAACTTTTCTATGAAAAGTGCGCTCTTCGAGAAGTCGCAAGTCGTGATTTTTCCGGTGCCGCACTGAGTTATGCCAAGGCTGGTAATAAGGAAAAGGCACAATTATACGCCTTGAAGTTTCTGGAAGCAATGAACGCAACGAAAGATTCCCCTATCAAGATTACGACTGGAACCGGCGTTGAACTTCATATTATGGATGATCTTTTGATGGAGGTTTTCGAGCAGTGTTATCTTTGGAAAAATATTCCTGATATTGGCATTGATCTCCTTCATACTATGGCGAAAAAAAGAGGTGGCATGGTGGCTATTACGATTTATGAAAAGTTAGGAGAGGTGCAGCAGAGGGCTATCGAGAGTGCGGCGCCAAAGAAGGATACAAAGCATAGCAAATCCACCGTTACGTCTCGTTCTGCGTCTGATATGGAAGCTTTGGTGGATCGTTGGTATCTGAAAATGGCGAAACGACTTGAGTCCAGGAGTGAAGATTTGGATAAAGTAGCTTTGCTGTATGAAAAAGGAGGAAGTTATGATGATGCGCTGCGATGTTTGGAGAAGTATAGAGATTCGAGCTCGATCCTTGATTTGTCAAATTTGGCTGATGCCTATCGTAAGCTTGCAGACCTGGAAAGTCGAAAGAAGTAGCTTGCAATGAAAAGTGTTTTGTGGTATACTTGAGAGAAGCTAAAAACATACATCAATAATATTTTTTTATGGCAACAAATCGACAGGTCACAAGTCTTGATATCCGACCAGAGAAACTGGATGAATTGACCGCGAGACTTTCGGATGAATTGAAGGTTCTTCATCGGCGTCTGGGTAATCCCGACGATATTGATCAGGCTAAATTAGAGGAAGCCGTGCTCAAAATTATGAAGGGTATTCCCGGTGATCTTATGAGGGATTTTGATAAGGAACTAACTGACGAGATCAAGGTTGATATTGCACGAGTTCTCGCTGAATATGCTCAGCACGTGAAGGGTCGTACCCCAAATGAGTCTGATATTGGTATGTTGATAGATGCACTTATTTTGTCTTTGATGAAACATCAGGGCGTGGCATTGGCTGCGAAGAATGTACTTGATACCAATCCCGCGATTCTTGATCCGAAATATCAACCTCTCATCAAGGGAGGGCATATCTCGGTTATTGGACATCGTATGATGACACTTCTTACATGGGCGGGTTCTTTTGTTACAACAAATGAATACATACGAGAACATATTGATAAGTTTGGAGTTCACTTGAAAATCGATACTGAATCCGCGAAGTTGCTTAAAAAATATGCATCTCCTGCGATTGCGGCAATATTTTCTCAGTTGGTTCGTGTTATCAAGGACGAAACGGAGAAAATTGCGCTTCATGAAAAAGTTCCCGGTATCAAAGGATTTTTTAGGGCCCTTGGCAGACCTTTCACGAAAAAGCCGGAAGCTACTGATATAGTAGCTAATGATGCTATCGTAAAGGCAAATCGTCGAATGGGTGTGATGATGGGATCTGCTGCTGGTGTTTGGGTTGCCGGTAAAGTCGTTGTTGTTCTCTTGGATGCTTTTAGTAATTTGACAGGATATGCTACAACGCAGCTCAAATCTGAAGTGGTAAGTGAGGCTATTGAAAAAGGCAAACATGATATAAAAGCTCGCAGCAATGAGATTCGCAAACAGATTGACGCTATGCACGCCAGTGAGATTGCACCGCCTGATCTTGGCGCAGCTCTTACCGATAAAGATGTGGCTACCGTTAAATTTGGAAAGTTGATAAGGAAAGATATACAGGATGAGACGGGTGGTACCGGCGTTACTCGTGCTGCAGGTGCTGGCCCTATGGCTCATGCAAAAATGTATATGTATGAAGATAAGGCAGTGTCTCGAGCTTATTTGGAAATGGATGCTGAGGCTATTATTGAAGATGCCAAGACCAGAGGTAAAGCCATGACACTCCCTCGTGCAACCGAATCAGCACAACTTCGTAAGGAATTCTTGAAGGCTATTGATGATGCTGGCGTTTCGAGTAATGCTGTACCGCTTCCTGCTGAAATTTCCGCGACAATGGAGGCAAAATTTGCCAAAGTCGATACACTTCTTCATGAAATTGGCCAGCTCATGGGTCCCGGATATCTCAATCCTGAAAGTGACCAGGGTGATTTGGAGAAAGAGTTCAATGCGATGACCGATAAAATAAAAAAAATTAGTGATATTCTCAATAAGGAACTTCCGAAAGATGTGAATACTGATCTTGGGCGCTATAACGCTCTCAATGAGAGACTTGCGGAAATTGCCGCACGATACCCTCTGGTGTATCCACATTACAAGGCTTCACATATGGAGCCATGGATGCTGGGAAAAATTGATATTAATACTACGGAGATTTGTATTCCAAGACCGCCGTCTGTGGATGAAACAAACCTTCTCGCATTTATGAAGAAAAACTGGGGCAAGGATGTTCCTAAAACTCTTAAGAATCCTGAGGGAAAGAGTTTAGCTAGTTCCGAGGTGGCAATTCGTTTACTCCAATATATTCTTATTTCTGCTCTTATCTCATATGGAGATTTGCTTATATTCCTTTATTTTAGTCGCAAGGCTTATGATAAGGATAGTGCTGAGGCTAAGCAAAAGCGTGGTGAGTGGATCAAGAATTATCATGACAAGATGGTTGATATTCTCACTCGTCAGTTAAATTCAGGTATGTTCGGTAATCACTTCCATGATGCTGGTGAGATTGCTACTCAAACGGTGGAAAAAGCTCTTAATGATCGTGTAAAAGAGCTCACAACAGGAACACTTGTTGGCCCTCCTACAATCTGGGGAAAAATAAAGGCGCCTTGGAGAATTGGTAGAGAATCAAAATTTTTCAAAGTTCTTACGAGAATTGTTCCATTTTCCGCACCGGCTGATTATGCTGGTTATACCGAAGAGGCTCAGCATCATAATGCAGAGGTGAAAGCATATCAGCGGATTATGGGTTCAGCAGATGAGATGGGCAAGCTCTTGCAGGCGATTCTTCCTGGCTTGAGGCTCGTGGTTGCTCCTCGTGCAGGGGATTCTCATGAGGATGTTCTTGATATCAATAGAAGTGTTACGGTTGAGCGACGCGATACGATGCAGATTGATACTATTAATGCTGCTCGTCGAATAATTGGGACTATTCAGTCCACGACCGATGAGTCAACTTCCGCTACTGATTGGGAGAAACAGTGGACTACCCTGGGCGAACAGGAAGAGGAGTTGAATAAAATCAATCCTCAGATTTCTGAAGATAATCGCGAGACCTACAATGAAGTTGTTGTTGAGTTACACGAGGCTCAGAGAGATCTTGAGCATGTACTTGCGAAGATTGTAGGGCGCGAGAATTTAACGGCTGAGGTTTTTTCTGCTGATAGCGATGAGAGCTTGTTGGCTCGAAAGAGCATGCTGGAGAGACTGGAGAAGCTTCTTGAAAAATTAGATACTTCCAAGAATTTCGATTTTGCCGCTACGGTTAATGTTGCACTGAGAGGTATCACGGTTGCTATTCGTGATATTGATGCTGCTCGTGAGGAGAAGCGATTGGATGCTGCTGTTTCCGGACGTCAGTTAGAGCTGGGAGATGTACTCGAGGCTGCCGAGGCAGATGTCACTAGAGTAAATAAATGGTCTCGTGGTAATAAGCCTGATGATACTGATGCGGTTCGTGCGGAAAATCTTGCAACCCTTCTTGGTCATCGACTTGCTGTCAGAGCTTTGAAACCTGGTGTAAAAATGCCTAAGGACGTTGCGGATGATTTGGAAGCAAAGGCTCAGAGAGTACTAGACAATCTAGGACAAATTTATCATGCCTATCCTGCTCGAGAGAATGAAATGCAGACTCTTGCTAATGAGTTTGTTGCAGCTCAGGCGAAATTGAGAATGTATTATCCGGTTTCTGAGGAGGCAGCTCCTGCCGAAGAGGCTCCGGATGATTCCCAATTTTAGGCTTTCAAATAAAATTCTTCTTCAAAGGCCCTTCCGATTGCGAGAAGGGCTTTTGTTTGCATCATGTTAATTTTCCTTTTCTCCACTCTTTGATTTTTCCATGGTGACCGGATTGAAGTACCTCTGGTACCTCGAGATCCATGAAGATGGGTGGACGTGTGTAGTGGGGATACTCTTTTTTGCCCTCTAGAGCCTCTGAGAATGATTCTTCTACGACAGAGTCGTGCTTGCCTATGAAATCGGGGACGAAGCGCGAGACGGCGTCCAGGACGACGAGCGCGGGCAGCTCGCCTCCGGTTAAGACGTACTTTCCGATAGATAATTCTTCATCCACGCAGAGATCGATGACTCGTTGATCAATCCCCTCATATCTTCCGCAGATGAGAATCAATCCGGGTTTCTTTGCTAATGATTGCGCTTTCTTGTGCGTAAGCATTTTTCCTCTTGGGGAGAGATAAATCACCGGACCTTTGTTGAGTTTTTTTGCATACATAATGGCATCATAGAGCGGCTGCGGCGTCATCACCATGCCAGGCCCGCCACCATAGGGGATGGCATCGACCTTTTGATGTCGGTCTTTGGAGAATTTCCTAATATCATGAATCACAATATCAAGAATGTTCTTGGCTTTTGCGCGTTTAAACATGCTCTCGTTGAGATACGAGTCAAAGATGGCTGGAAAGATAGAGAGGATGTCGAAGCGCATATGATGGTTGAGTGTAACTCCCGGTATTAATCCTTCAGGCTGAATGTTTTGTTCCAGGCTGTTTGACCACCTCCATTCCAGTCAATCGTGTATGTATTTCCTGGGAGAGCGGCTTTCTTGATGGTTTCTTCGATCTGCGCGCGCACTCGTGGCATCTCGCAGACACCTCCAAAACTAAACTGCCCACTGAGGTGAACAACGAGCTGCGTTCCATTTTGATCAACCGACTGAATGGATAATGCTTGATCGCCTAGGGGATTCTGAAGATTCTGTGCCTGAAACTGATTGGCTGTCATATTTATGATGGCCAGTATCGCTGCATTGATCGAGGCGACGGGATTTGCTCCATCATACTGACTGATCGTCGTTGTCGTGACTGGCACGGCACTATCTCCGCAACCGACCTTGATGCTATTTGCCGCGATACCGTTATCGTCAGGTTTAATCATATAAACCGTTGCTTGATTGGTCTGGGTCGTAGCCACCGGAGGTGTTGTAATGTCCTGGCTCTGCGCGGGAATTGGGGCTGGATTTTGACCGCAGCCGGTAAGGCTGATGAGAAGTATCAGTGAAAGAATGGATTTTTTCATAGTGCATTTATACTAGCAAATCTTAGTAGTATGGGCAAATCAGGGGTGTGGATATAGTATTTGTCATAAAAATAGCAACAATTATTCAATAAAATATCAGGGAAAGTTTAAGGCGGTTTGCTAACATGAAATATGCCAGAGGTGATTTGGTAAGTGGGCGTGCCAGGTTTGGGCTGGTGGACTTACCATTCTGCAGGCACGGGTTCAAGCCCCGTCACGTCCACCATTTCTGGTTTCAAAAAAGACTCTCATTGCTGAGGGTCTTTTTTAAGGGCGTGCCAGACTTGCGTCTGAATGCCTCCACCATTTCCCTACGATTAACGTAGAAAAGTTGGACTTACCGTTCTTATGGTATCATATTTTGATTTTTTTCTCAAAATGCCTATTTACTTAAATGTAAATTATTGTAATAATGTGTTTCCTATGAATTTACCTCCATCAGCTCAAGAACAAACTCTTCCCGAACTTCAGCTTCGGGAGATTCCGCCTGAATATATTCTGTATATTGAAAATACCAAATTTGTGAATATGCCTGGAGAGAGATTTTCTGATGATTTGATACATCAAATTGCTCTAAGGAATGGCACTCTTGGCTTTGAAGGTGAAGCATTGCGAGTAATGAGTGGAAAGACAGTCTTCGATTTAGGATGTGGTACCCCAACGATATCCACAGCTGTTCCAAAATTGGCGCAACAGTTCGGCGCTCGATCGTATGTAGGTGTCGAGCATAATCTTGAAAATCTTTATTTTCCCGGGCAGGGATATGAATCTCTTTTGACTCGAGATAGAACTTTTACCAATACCATTCCTCCTCATTATGCTTTTGGTGAAAGAATGAATCTTGCAGCATCTTCTACGGAAACCCAGCCTCCCTCGCAATGGTTTTGTGATAATATGCTTGGATTTTTGGCTAAATTGCCGCAACTTAATTATCCAGCAGTTTTTGTTTTTTGCGGTATCGATCCGGATGATTCGGCTTTGTATTTTTCTCAATACGTGAAAGCTGTAGCTAGCGAACTTGGGCGATTAACGCATTCTGGTGATGTTATCCTTATTTCCTGGGCTTTTTGCGGAAGATTACAGTTGTTACTCGAGCAAACTGGCCAGTGGGAGTATGTCACTAGTGAGCGTCGAGATTGGTCGAATATTCTCTTAAGACGTATATAATTTTGATACAAAAAAGACCCTGGAATCCAGGGTCTTTTGAATTGTTGTGATAAAATTCTCCAGAGAGGGGAGAGCGGACTAACGCTTGCTCCACTGTGGTGCTCTTCGAGCTCTGTGGAGACCGTACTTCTTGCGCTCTTTCATACGTGGATCACGTGTGAGGAAGCCTGCACGCTTGAGCGTGATACGAAGCGATGGATCAAATGTGAGGAGTGCTTTGGAGATGCCGTGACGGATAGCGTCTGCCTGACCGCTTTTTCCACCACCGCTTGTTTTGACGGTAATATCAAATGTCTTGCTGTGTCCTGTTATCCGGAGTGGAGCCTTGATTGAGTCTCGCTTGTCTGGGACACCGATGTACTCTTCGATCTTCATGCCGTTGATTTCGATCAATCCTGTACCCTTCTCATAGAGACGGACACGAGCGACCGATGTCTTTCGGTTTCCTGCAGCGTAGAAGAACTCTCCTGTTCGTGCTGGAAGTTTTGTTGCGGTCTTCGCTGTTTTTACTACCTTTGCGACTTCAGTTTTTGCAGCAGCTGGGGCTGTTTTTACTGCCTTAGGAGCTTCAGTTTCTGTTGCTTTTGTAGCTACTTTTTTAGGAGCTGTTGTCTTTTTTGCCGTTGCCGTTTTTTTGGTAGTTGCCATAGGGTTGAATTGAATGTTTAGACTTCGATAGTTACAGGTTTTTGTGCTTCGTGCGTGTGAGTTGGTCCCGTGAAGAGCTTGAGTTTCTCAAGAATAGGATCGCGTAGTTTGTTTCGTGGAATCATTCCTTTTACAGCCTCGATCAAGATGTTCTCGGTACGGCCTGTTACTCGGAGTTCAGCAGGGGAGATGGCCTTCAAGTGACCTTTGTAGCCACTATGGGAGATATACTGCTTTGAAGTTTCTTTTTTACCTGTGAAGATGAGTTGGTCTAAGTTTGTAACAATGACGAAGTCGCCACAGTCCATGTTTGAGACGAAATACGGCTTATTTTTTCCACGGAGAAGATCGGCAACCATAACGGCTACTTTTCCTACTACCTTTCCGGCAGCGTCGATATGATACCAGTTACGGGTAATATCTGCTTTCTTTGGTCTGAATGTCTTGTTGGCTGAAGTAGTCATTATAGTTTTTAAGTATGAAAAATTTATACGAGTTCTAATTGAATAAGATCGGCATTGTCGCCCTTTCGATTTCCTACGCGAAGACGTCGAGTGAAGCCTGATGTTCTTTCAACATAACGCTTTGCGAGGTCTTCAATAATCTTCTTTGAAGCATTCTCGTGTTGGATAGCGCTGAAAATCTGCTTGATAGCGCTTCGTAGGTCTTTCTTCTTGGCTACCGTAATGAGCTTTTCTACGTATGACTGAACGGCCTTAGCTCGTGGTCGAGTTGTCTGGATTTTCTCATTGATGACGAGGCTGACAGCGATATTTCTCAAGATTGAGACGCTGTGCTCCTTATCCGTTCCGAGTTTCTGTAATTTTTTGACGCGATGTCGCATAAGATTGGGGTTTTATTCTTCTGATAGTTTAAGTCCTTTTGTTTCTAGGGCTGCTGCAACTTCTCCGAGTGCCTTTCTACCGAAACCACGGAGATTTGTCAATTTAGATTCTGTACATCGAGAAAGTTGTTCGACTGAACCGATACCTCCATTGATAAGGGCGTTGAGCGTACGTGGTGAGAAGCCGAGAATCTCGATAGGAGTATAGGATTCCTGAGCTGGCTTCTTTTGGTCTTCTTCATGCTGCTTGGTCATGATGGTGTTGATATCGCTCATGAACTCAGGCTCAACGACGATACTTTCTTCGTTAAAGAGCTTGAAGTATGACTGGAGGATGTTTGCGGAGAACTTCATAGCATCTTCCGGAGTGATTGATCCGTTTGTCTTGATCTCAAATGTGAGCTTATCAAGATTCGTCATCTGACCGACACGAGTTGATTCGATATCATATCGGATCTTCTTGACCGGTGAGTAGATACAGTCGAGTGTAACGATATTAGCAATAGTTTCCTCTCTCTGACGTACGGTGGCTGGAATGTATCCAACACCCTTCTCAACACGGAGTTCCATGTGGAGTTTTGCGCCTTTCTCGAGTGTAGTGATGTACTGATCTGGGTTTGTGATTTCAACGTCAGATGTTGTCTTGATATCGCCTGCTCTGACGATACCCTCCTTGCTTACGTCGAGAATAATCCATGATGGTTCCTTTGAGAGTTTCTTGATGTCGACGAGCTTCATATTGAGCATCATATCGAGAACGCTATCCTTGGCACCCTTGACCGTTGAATACTCATGGCTAATTCCCTCAATCTTGGCTCCTGTAATACATGCGCCAGGAATTGAAGAAAGTAATACTCGTCGAAGTGCATTTGCAAGCGTAACGCCATATCCAGGTGGAAGGGGAGTAAGCGTGAAAATAACATGGTTTTCACCAATTTTTACTGTCTTGATTTTTGGAATACCAATTTCTTCTTGGATGAGATGCATGGCGTAAAAATGGTTAGAGGGTGGGGGGGAAGGGATTTCCGAGTCAAACTCAGAAAGGATTATTTGGAGTAATACTCGATGATGTACTGACTGTCGACTGTTTTCTCAAAATCATCCTTCTCTGGTTGAGCAATTACCTCACCTGATAAGTTCTTTAAATCAACCTTGATCCATCGTGGTGCTGTAGGTTTCTTGGCAGCGGCATCCACTAAGATCGGCATTTTTTTCTTCGCATCGCGAACTTCGAATGTGTCACCAACTCGTACCTGAATTGATGGGATGTCTATTTTCTTGTTGTTGAGCGTGCAAAGACCGTGACCGATAAGCTGTCGAGCCTGAGCTCGTGAGCTAGCGATACCTGAACGGTAAATGACGTTATCTAAACGCTGTTCAAGTAAACGAAGAAGTTCGTTACCTGTTACCTTCTGAGAATCTGCTGCTTTTTCATAGTAATTTGAAAATGCTCGCTCGTTTAAGCCGAATATTCGCTTTGCCTTCTGCTTGGCGCGCATCTGCTTGGCGTACTCAGATTTTTTGGATGATGCGGATGTTAGACCGTGTTGTCCTGGTCCTGGTCGACCTTTCGTAATAGCACACTTATTACTTTCGCAACGTGCACCCTTTAGAAAGAGTTTTTCTCCTTCTCGTCGGCATAGTCTACAAACTGGTCCTGTATATTTCATTGATAGTAAAAATTAGAGTACGAATATATCGTGAGTACAATCACTTAAACACGTCTTGGTCTAGCCTTCCTGCAGCCGTTATGAGGAATAGCAGTCGTGTCGGTAATTGATTCTATAGATAAACCCGCGTTAACGATACCACGGAGCCCTTGCTCTCGGCCTGGTCCGCCACCCTTTACGAAGACATGAACGCGCTCAAGTCCGTATACTTTTGATTTTTCAACAGCTGTTTCTGCAGCGACCTGTGCGGCGTATGGAGTTGATTTGCGTGCTCCCTTGAATCCACATGATCCTGAACTAGCCCAAGCAATAACATTACCGTTTGGCTCAGCGATTGAGACGAGAGTGTTGTTATATCCAGCATGGATATAGAAGTTTCCCTCAGGAACGCTCTTTCTCTTACTCTTTGATTTCTTTGCCTTCTTCGCTTTGTCGGCGGTTGACTCGATTGGAGCCTCTTTCTTTGGTCCTTTCGCTGCCGGTTTTTTATCGTTTTCTGCCATGGGAGAGATTAAAAAAGATTATTTAGTTACTACCTTCTTGTTTGCTACTGTCTTCTTCTTACCCTTTCGAGTACGTGCATTTTTTCGAGTTTTCTGTCCACGGACTGGAAGTCCACGTCTGTGTCGAAGTCCACGGTATGTTCCTGTGTCGACGAGATGTTTGATATCCATCTGAACTTTACGTCGGAGATCGCCCTCTGTCTGCATTTTGCTGATACGTTCACGAAGTTTGTTTACCTCGTCTTCAGTAAGGTCTTGTACTTTTGTGTCGAGATTGATACGGAGTTCCATGAGAATTTTCTTGCTCATGCTGCGTCCGACTCCGAATATGTAGGTAAGTCCTACCTCAACTCGTTTTTCCTTTGGAAGATTGACTCCGGCGATACGTGCCATAGTGGTGATTCAGTTAGTAAATTATCCCTGACGTTGCTTATGTTTTTTCGTTTCACAGATGACACGAATCACACCCTTTCTTCGGATGATTTTGCATTTGTTACAGATCTTTTTGACGGATGAGCGGACTTTCATAATTATTTGTTGCGGAAAGTAATACGGCCTTTCGAGAGATCATAGAGACTGATTTCCACCGTTACGGTGTCGCCTTCTAAGATTCTGATGTAATTAATCCTCATCTTGCCCGATATTGTGGCATGGACGATGTGGTCTATAAGATGAGGGAATTTCTGGTCGGTGATCTTCACTCTGAACTGTGTGTTCGGTAGAGTTTCGACAACGACTCCCTCGACTACTATATAGTCGTCTTTGCTCATAATGTAGGGGAAAACACTGAATTTACGGACAAAAAGCGACTGGATTTTACACTAATACATTTCCCATTGCAAGAAAATTTATATGTATTTTTTCCTTAGGATGCAAAGCTGGCGAAAAATGGTTCTGTTTTTGCCCTTATCTAACCTTTTCAGCTTTGAATTTAGTTTAAGTGACGTTCGATTTCCCAGAGATGGTGGTCAATAATGTCTACGATTTCCGGATTTCGAAGGAGATTATCTTGTAGTGCTCCTCGAATTACTTGAGTTTTTCTGGTTTGTACGCCCGTAATTATGGTGCAAATAGCCTTTTGCGTTCTTTGGTCTTTTTCATTAAGTTTTCTTGGGTCTGCGCCGTAGAGGAAGTCCCTAACGGTCATAAAAATTCTCGTGAGTTCGTCGAGAGAGATCCAGGCATGGATTCCGCTCTGCTGTTGCACTGTTCCATCACCTACAATTCTATCAATATATAAATCGATAATGGTGTGAAAAATTCTGGCATTTTCGATGTTTCTCGGATTCTGATCGATGAGCTGAAGTATTTCTTTATAAATTGTTTCTGGATTTGTTCTGTTTAAATGGCTTACAGCCGTGATAATTTTGTTCGCCATATGGATCACTTCTATTGCCGGAAGATTTGAAAGCGCTATGGAAATATTTTTTCGAAATGTATCAGCAGCGACTAATTCTTTACGATTATCTTCGTCTGCATGGCGTGGTGTTCCTGTAAGCATATTTATCTTGTGGCGGTTGCGATATATTCCCGGGTAAGAAGTTCAATATATTTTGTGACGTTACCATGTACTATGGAGATACCTCGTGTTGAGGCAATATCCATTCCCGCACTGAATCCTGCTAAGAAAATAGCATCTTTTGCTGCGCTTTGTTGTATTGCTGCGTCGATAGCAGTTTTGACGGCGTCAGTAATTTTTTGTATCGTTCTTGATGGAATATTATTCCTGGCAGCAAGGGCTTCGACTGTTGGGGAGGGTATGAATTCCATGATGATATGAGAAAAAATAGAGTTCTCCTTTTGGAGGTGATATTATACTTCTTTGCTTTAAAATGTCAACAAATCGTTGATTCTAATTTATGAGCGTTGGATAGAGCGGGTCGAGTTCGAGACGGCGCGTGAGAACTTCGGGGCCGGTTTCGGTGATGAGGATCGAGTGTTCGACCTGGATGGCGAGGGATCGGTCTTTGGTGATGATGTTCCAGCCATCGTCGAGATGTTTGATGCCCGGCTTGCCGGCGCAGAAGATTGGCTCGATGGCGATGGTCATTCCAGCTTTGAGATGGAAGTTCGGGGCGTCGGCCTCGAAGTTAGTGATGGCGGGGTCTTCGTGGAGAACTTTTCCGACGCCATGGCCGGAGAGCTCGCGAATGACGGAATAACCATTTCGTTCGATGATTTCTTGAATCAACTTAGAGAGTTTACGAACAGGCAAGTCCGGTCGGAGGAGGTCGATGGCTGAGCTCAGGGCGATCTCGGCGGTTTTGATCATTTTACGGATCTTGTCGTTGGATCTGGCGGCCGGGCCGATAGGCACGGCTATGGCGGAGTCCGTATGGAAACCTTTGTGATAGACGCCTCCATCGATTTTCAATAAATCGCCATCTTTTAGGATGCGCTCACAGGGAATCGTGTGGACGACCTCTTCGTTGACTGCCGTACAGATAACTCCCGGGAATCCACGATATCCCAAGAAGGATGGTTGTGTTCCATATTTCTTGGTGAGTTCTCGAGCGCGACGATCCAGTTCTGCCGTGGTCATTCCCGGTTCGGCAACTTGAGCGAGCTCTAAAAGTATCTTACCCAAAATAGCGCCTCCCTCGCGCATCGCTTCGATGTCTCTACCCGACTTGTATGTGATATTCATCATATTATTTCAGCACCGGATCCAACTTCTCAAACAGCTCTTTTGTTACGTCTTCGATGGATTGTTGACCATTCACGTCGATGAGTGCCTCCCTCGTTCTATAACGTTCGATAACCGGAGATGTTTCCGTAAAGAATGCATGGAGACGATTTTTGATGCTTTCCGGATTGTCGTCTGAGCGAGTAATGAGTTTTCCTCCACATGCTTCGCAGGCCTCTTTGTCATATACGGCTGGATATACTGTTTTGCATTTTTCGCAAATACGTCGTGTCGTGAGGCGGCGGACAGCTTCTTCTTCCGTGAGGTCAACATAAACACATTTGAATGTACGATCGTTCTTGCTCATTACCTCTTCAAAAAGGTCTGCCTGGTCCAGTTTTCGTGGAATACCATCGAAAAGTACTTGTGTACCTTCAGGCAATTTCCCCATGAAATCAGTAATAATATCCATGACCACCTCGCTTGGAACGAGATGTCCTGCTTCGATAATTGATTTTACCTTTGTTCCTAATTCAGAATCTTCCTGTGAAAGTTTCCGTAGGGCGCTTCCAGTTTCGAAGTAAGCCAAACCGTAACGATCTTGGAGAAATTTACTCTGGGTTCCTTTTCCTGAGCCTTGAATGCCGAGAAGTACGATGTCCATAGAGAATATAAAACGGGAGAGGGATGACACCTTCGGTGTCTGGGAAACGGGGTCAAATTTTTGCTGAGCAAAAATCTTTAATAAAATTTCTTATAATCATGCATGATGAGCTGGGCATTGACCTGACGGATGAGATCGAGGACGACACCGACGATAATGATCATACCGGCACCACTGAGAAGTGTTTGTAAGCTTCCGATTGATCCTGGAGAGAACTTTTGGTAGAGCATAGGAATGACAGCGATGAGGCCAATAAAGACACCGCCGAAGAGATTAAGGTGATTTGATACCTTTGCGAGGTACTCAGCCGTTTGTGTTCCTGGGCGAATGCCTGGAACATAGCCTCCACGCTTCTGAATATTCTCGGCAACCTCTGCTGGATTGAACGTGATAGAGACGTAAAAGAAGGTGAATACGATATTAAGCATGAAGTAGATGCCTATATAGAGTAGTGAGCTTGTAGTAAAGTTTTCAATAATCCATTTGGCGATATTTCTTAGCCATTCCGTCTTTGCTCCCTGAAGGAATTGAGAAATAATAACCGGGAAGGAGATGATGGCGAAAGCAAAGATAATTGGTACCATTCCTGCCTGATTAATACGAATTGGTAGTGAGGCATCCTCGCTTCCCGTTGTTTTTACTCCGCGTCCAGCATAGGTGATTGGAATGAGCCTTTGTCCTTCAGTAATAAGGATTACAATGATAGAAAGAATAACTGTCATGAGAAGGATAAGTACGAATGCGATAAGTTTTTCCGTGTCTTGTCCTGCAACGAGCAGATTCTGTCCGATTGCTGCGGGAAGACTTGTTATGATGCCGGCGAAAATAAGTATTGATATACCGTTGCCAATACCTTTTTCACTGATAAGCTCTCCGAGCCACATGAGCAACATAGTTCCCGTAGTGATCGTGATCATGACAGGGATAATAACGGCAGCATTTTTGATATCCGGAATGATCGGTACCTGTGATTGCGTGTTGAGGAGGATAATTGTTCCATAAGACTGGAGAAGGGCGAGCGGTACCGCGAGCCATCGTGTCCATTTAGTGAGCTTTCTTTGTCCCATCTCTCCTTCGCTCTTGAGATTGCCCCAGCTTGGGATGATAACCGTAAGAAGTTGAATAATAATGGATGCATTGATGTATGGAGAAAGACCCATCAAGATGATGGAGAAGTTTTCAGCACTTCCACCCGTGAGAACGTTAAAAGCTCCGAGCAGTTGATTTCGGTTGAAGATGCCACGAATTGCGTCAAGATTTGCTCCAGGAATACTGACCTGGCTCAAGATTCGGAAGATAACAACTGCGAAAATCGTAAAAAGGATTTTTTTACGTAGGTCAGGAGAGTTCCAGATTTGTTGGAGATATTTCATCACGAGAGTAGGGGATTAATTTTAATTACTTTACCTCTGGTTTTGCTGTTTTTTTGATGAGTTCAACAACTTCACCTTTGGCACCTTCGATTTTAACACGAGCGGATGGTACTACGCGATCGATTTTTACGGTAAGTTTTTTTGTAAGTTCGCCGTTTCCAAGAATCTTAACCGGCATGCTCTTGTTCTGGATAAGGTCTTTCTCGAAGAGGCTTACCATATCAACCATATCGCCATCTTCAAACTGGTTGAGTGATGAAACGTTGACGATCTGGTAACGAACGCTGTTTGGATTTCTGAAACCCTTAAGCTTTGGAATACGCTTCACGAGTGGAGTTTGTCCACCTTCGAATCGCGCTGCCATCTGTCCTCCACTTCGGGCTTTCTGACCTTTGTTTCCTTTTGTTGCATATGTTCCATGGCCTGATCCATTACCACGACCAATTCGCTTTTTTGAGTGTTTTGATCCTTGGAATGATTTGAGATTGTGTAGTCCTGACATTGGTCTTTAGGGTAATAGTAATAGTGTAGATAGTTCTTGTATTCGATTTATGCCTTCATTCCTTCATTAGGAACGGCTCCTGCGTCTACTGCTGCTTTTGTCATGGTTACTGTTTTTACCGCTGAACGGTCTGCTGCCTCGGCTGCTTCTTTTGCTTTGTCTGCTGCGCTAATTCGTGGCTGCTTGAGTTTCTGGAGAGCCATGATTGTTGCCTTGGCATTTGCAATTTTATTTGTGGTTCCAAAACGCTTGCTGAGGATGTTTTTGACACCGGCTAGGTCGATAATCTTTCGGATTGCTCCACCTGCGATGATTCCTGTACCTTCTGATGCAGGCTTCATCATCACCTTTGCGCTTTTGAACTTCTGGTCTACTGGATGTGGAATGGTGTTCTTGTATGTTGGAACCGTAATGAGGTTCTTCTTTGCTTTTGAAATTGCCTTCTGAATAGCGATAGCTACTTCACCGGCCTTTCCAAGTCCAATACCAACTTTTCCCTTGCGGTTGCCGATAACGACCGTAGCACGGAAACGAAGACGGCGACCACCAGCGACGACACGCGTAACACGGTCGATCTGAAGAACTTCTTCCTCAAATTCCTTTGGTTCTCGTGGGCTCATCGATCTGCGATTTTGTGGTTTTGCCATGGGGTGATTAGATATAATTATTAAAACTGTAGGCCTCCTTCACGTGCGCCTTCGGCAACTGCCTTTACGCGTCCATGATATTTGTAGCCATTTCTGTCGAATACACATTTTGTAATGCCTTTCTCTTTTGCAAGCTTTGCGACCTCTGTTCCGATCTTCTTAGCACTTTCTACCTTTGTTCCTACCATTTTTCCTTTAACCTTTGCATCAGAGGAAGCGAGAAGGACTTTTCCGTCCTCGTCGTTAATCATTTGAGCGTAGGTATGTAGGTTGCTTCGGAATACGACAAGACGTGGTGTCTGGCTCGTGCCGCTAATCTTGGCTCGGATTCGTAGGTGTCGTCGTGCTCGTGTTGATTCTTTGTGATTCATGGGAGAGAAGTAATAGTGATGTTTATAGTTATAGGGGAGCGGGATCAGGACATCTTCGATGTCTACTTCGCACTAGCGGCTGCCTTTCCTGCCTTTCTCTGAACGTGTTCGCCAACATATCGGATTCCTTTGCCTTTGTATGGTTCAGGTTTCTTGTACTCACGAATCTTGGCTGCGGTTTCACCAACGAGTTGCTTGTCGATACCTGCAACCGTGATGATGTTCTTCTTTTCTGGGTCGATAGATAGTGTAATGCCCTTTGGTGCTGGAAACTCGATAGTATGTGAGAACCCGAGGAAGAGGGTCAATTTGGATCCGGCTAACTGTGCGCGGTAACCAACTCCCTGAATCTCAAGCTGCTTAGCATAGCCTTTTGAGACTCCTTCAATCATGTTTGCAATAAGTGTTCGAGTAACACCATGAAGACTTCTATCTACCTTTTCTTCGCTGGCTCGTGTTACTACTACCATATCCCCATCAATGTTGATGGTGACACGTGGATGGAATGTAAATTCTATCTCACCCTTTGGGCCTTTTACCTTAACATGTTGTTCCTTGACGTCTACTGTTACGCCTGTTGGGATCTTGACTGGTTGTTTTCCGATTCGTGACATTTTATGAGTTCTTTATAGTATGTAGATATTAATAGACTTCGCAAAGTAATTCTCCGCCGAGCTTCTTCTTTCGTGCATCATCACCGGTCATAATACCTTTTGGTGTTGATACGATGCTAATGCCATAGCCATTATTCACCCTGAAGAGCTGTTCGTATTTTTTGTAGATTCTCTGACCTGGCTTACTGATTTTTCGGATAGTAATTTTTTCAGAGTTTTCGTTAAACATTACTCGGAGCTCTGGAAATTTTGAGTCCTTGAGAATAGCATAGTCCTTTACGTATTCTTTTGCCTTCAGAATCTTAAGGATATTTTCCTTCATTCGTGAGTAGGGCATATGAACGTCTGTATGCCTAGCGGCAAGGGCGTTTCGTATTCTCGTGAGCAGGTCTGATATTGGGTCTGTAAGCATGTGGTGAACGTTAGTAAGGCGAGTAATTTATGAGATGTATAAGAGAGATGATATTACCAAGATGATTTTCTGACTCCTGGAATGAGTCCTTTTTGAGCGTGCTCTCGGAAACAGATACGGCACATATCAAATTTTCTCATGTAGGCGTGAACTCTTCCGCAAAGTCCGCATCGATTGTAGGCGCGAGTAGCGTGTACAGGTTTTTTACCCTTAGCAATGCTTTTCGCTACTGCTTCGCGTCCTTTTCGTGCCTTGTTGATCAATGATTTTTTTGCCATAAGAGTGTTAAGTAATTGGGGGCGGGAACGGAATCCTACACCTGCGGTGTATATTATGATTTTTTCTTATTTTTCTTGTCTGAGATAAGTTCGTCTTTCTTGAATGGGAATCCGAGAGCGCTGAGAAGCGCGAATCCGTCGTCTTTGTTTGTGGCTGTTGTGACGATAGTGATCTGTACTCCGTGTGCTTTTTCGATGTCGTCAGGATTGATTTCTGGGAAAACAGTGTGTTCCTTGAGTCCGAGAGAGTAGCTACCCTGTTCGTCGAGAGATCTTCGGCTTAAGCCTCGGAAATCACGGATACGTGGCATTACTACATTTACGAGTTTATTTAAGAACTCAAACATACGCTTGCCTCGAAGAGTTACTACAACACCTGTTGGAAGTCCGATACGTGATTTGAAGTTTGAGATAGCCTTCTTTGCAAGTGTAACAATTGGCTTTTGGCCTGTGATTGTTGCAATGTTTGCAATGATACTATCGTAGTCCTTGTTTCCACGAGTCATGATAGAGCCGATGCCGACGTGAACCTTGATGCACTTAAGCATTGGTACTGCCATGCTGTTCTTCTTTCCGAGCTCTTTTTTCAGTGCAGGGAGTATGTTCTTTTTGTAGTTTTCTGCGAAGTTCATAGTAAGTAGTTGTGGTGTTGTAGAAGTGTAGTTGAGTATGTATTATTTGGTGCCCTTCTCATTCGTCAGCGGCTCTCCTGAGCGAACTGCGATTCTTGTTTTTTGTCCGGCTATTGTTTTGTAAGCAATTCTCGTTGGTTTTCCAGATTTTGGATCAAGGATTTGTGCGTTTGAGGCGCTAATAGGAGCTTCGTACTTGACGATCTCTCCTGCTGCAGATGCCGTTTTCTTCATGTGTCGTGTTCGGATATTAACCTTTTCGACTACAATCTGATTCTTGGCGACGAGAAGACGAATGATCTTTCCCTTCTTTCCCTTATCTTTTCCTGCGATGATGACTACGGTATCGTTCGTTTTGAGTTTCATTGGTATAAAAAATGTTAAACTACTTCTGGAGCTAGTGAGATAATTTTCTGGAATCCACGCTCACGAAGTTCTCGTGCGATAGGTCCGAAGACACGTGTTCCTTTTGGTTCGCCTTCTTTTGTGACGATAACGACAGCATTCTCATCGAATCGAACAGAAGTTCCATCTTTGCGTGAGATCGTCTTCTTGGTTCTGACGATAACGGCACGTTCTACGGATTTCTTCTTTACGAGGCCTCGTGGTGCAGCTTCTTTGACAGAGACGATGATAATATCACCTACTCCGGCATATCGTCGTTTTGAGGCTCCGAGAACCTTGAAGCATCCTACGATTTTTGCTCCTGAGTTATCTGCTACGGTGAGAATGGTTCGATCTTGAATCATATAGTTTGTTTACTTACAGGGGAATTATTTCTTAGCGGTTAGGGGAGCGTCTAAAGTCCATCTTTTTAGCTTGCTGATAGGATTTGCTTCGTAGATTGTTACCGTCTCTCCGAGAACTGCTTTTCCTTGCTCGTCGTGAGCGTAGAACTTACTTGATACTCGGTACTGTTTCTTATATTTCGGATGCGTTCTGTATGAGTGTACCGTTACGACGATTGTCTTCTGCATCTTGGTTCCGGTGACGATTCCTGTGATTGTTCTCATGTGAGTTATTCGTGATTGGTAAAGATTGGATTATTTCTTTGAGACAGTTTTTACGGCTTTCTTAGCCTTAGGAGCATGGGAACGGGAGCTGGATACAACGCTCGTCTTCGCTCGCGCGGTATCTTGCACTTTTTCCTCGTTGTTTTCAAGAGCATCTTTTGATTCTGCTATCTCGATTGGAGCTCTCTGTAGAGCTGTAAGTATCTGGGCAATAGTTTTCTTGAGGGCCTTGATCTGGTGATTGGCCTTGTCCTGCTTGTTTGCAACCTTGTATCGAACGTCAAAGAGTGACTTTCGGCTGTTTTCAAGATCCTTGAGGAGCTTTGTTCTATCCATTGATGTGAGTTCTGCGAATGTAGCCATATAGGTATTAAATTATTTCTTTCGTAAAGTATCGTGATTGGATAGGTAATTTGTGTGACGCGAGGGTGATTGCTTCTTTTGCCTGCTTGTCTGGGAGACCATCGATCTCGAAGAGTACGGTTCCAGCTTTGACTTGTGCGCAGAAGAACTCAGGTTCTCCTTTTCCTCCACCCATCGGAACTTCAGCTGCTTTGCGGGTGATCTGTTTGTCTGGGAAGATTCTGATCCATACTCTACCTCCACGTTTTGTGAAGCGAGCCATTGTCTTACGTGCTGACTCGATTTGTCGTGAGGTGATTTCACCAGCTTGTGTAGCCTTGAGACCGGAGCTACCATACACGAGAGACGTTCCCTTTGTCGCGACACCATTAATGTGTCCACGCATACGGAAGCTTTTTCTGAATTTGGTTTTTTTCGGTGATAACATTGGGGTAGTTTTTTACGTGTAAGGAGAAATATTTATTCAGCTGTAGCCATTTGGTCTTCAGTGACGGCTTTTTTCTTGAAGATCATACCTCGGAAGATCCAAACCTTCACACCAATCAAACCGTAGGCGGTGTGTGCTGGAACGAGGGCGTAGTCGATGTCTGCTCGGAGTGTTTGAAGTGGAACTTTTCCTTTTGTGAAGAACTCGCTTCGTGAGATCTCAACACCATTGAGACGACCGGCTACGAGAACCTTGGCTCCTAGAGCTCCTGACTCAAGCGCTTTTTCAATAAGCATCTTGGCGGCACGACGATAGGAAATACGTTTTTCGATTTGCTGAACAATGTTCTCTGCGGCGAGACGAGCATCAAGTGCTGGCTTTTTGACCTCTCTGATATTGATAACATATTTGTCTCCTGTCATCTTCTCGAGAGCTGCTTTGAGTTCTTCGACGGCTGATCCGCCCTTTCCAATAATGTTTCCAGGTCGTCCTGTGTATACGTTCAATGTGACATTGTGTGATGTTCGGAGAATCTCGATACGGGACAATCCAGCTTCCTTCAATTTCTTCTCAACGAAGTTTCGAACTTTGAGGTCCTCATGAAGTGTCTTGGTGAATTCTTTACCCTTGGCGAACCACTTTGAGTCCCAAGTTCGGTAACTTCCCATTCGGTAGCTATTTGGATTGATTTTTTGTCCCATGGACTTAGTGTAGTTAAAAACGTAATTAAGATTTTGGAGATGTTACCTTGACGCTGCTCTTCTTTGCGGAAGCGACTTTAGGAGTCTTTGCCTTTGCTACTTTTGTTTCCTTTGCTGTCTCAGTTTTTGCTTCTGCTTTTTCTGCTTTGCTCTTTTTCTTTGATTCTGGCTCTTCTCCCTTTACTCCAAGTTTTGTAGTAATGATCGACATTCTCTTGAGAATTGGATGAGCTCTTCCACGTGAGACCGGATTGAATCTCTTTAGTGTTGGGCCTTTTCCTACGATGATTTCGTCGATATAGAGTGTTTCTTTGTCTTGTTTGAAGTTGTTCTCAGCGTTAGCTACTGCGGATGCGAGTGCCTTTCGGACGATCTCTGCCGCTTTCTTGGTTGTGAATCGTAAGATGCTGTCTGCTTCGACAACTGACTTCCTGCGAACCATCTCAGCAACGAGGTTGAGTTTTTTTGGTGAGATTCGGATGTTTGAGATGATTGACTTCATTAGTATGGGAGATTAAATATGCGACTTAAGCGGTTGCCTTAGCGAGTTTACCGCCGTGGCCCTTGAATTTACGTGTTGGGGAGAACTCTCCGAGTCGGTGACCAACCATCTGTTCAGTGACGAATACAGGAATAAACTGTTTTCCATTGTGAACGGCGAAGGTGTGTCCGACGAAGTCTGGTGAGATTACTGACTCTCGTGACCATGTTTTTACTGGTTTCTTCTGACCTGTTGCATCGAGTGCTACAACTTTTTTGATAAGTTTTGCATCTATGAATGGACCTTTTTTAAGACTTCGTGACATGGGGAGAGAGTTAAATTATTACTTCTTCTGCTTACGTGATGGTCGTCGTGTGACGATCTTGATATTGCTGTATTTCTTGCGATTTCGTGTCTTGTATCCAAGTGCCGGCTTGCCCCATGGAGTCTTCGGATGTTTCAAACCGATTGAGTTTCGAGCTTCACCTCCACCGTGTGGATGGTCGCAAGGGTTCATAACCTTACCTCGAACGGTAGGTCTCCATCCCATGTGTCGTCGAATACCTGCTTTTCCGTGAATAACGTTTGAATGGTCTGAGTTGCTGACGATACCGATCGTTGCGTAGCACTCCTTGCTGATAAGTCGAACCTCACCTGACGGCATCTGAACGTGAGCCATCTCGCTTTCGAGAGATACGAGCTTTCCGCTTGAACCTGCTGAACGAATCAACTGGCCGCCGCTTCCTTCTGTGAGTTCGAGATTATGAATATCGAAGCCAATTGGAATGTTTATCAACTTCATGCGGTTTCCAACTTTTGGCTTCGCCTTGCCCTTTGTGATGATTTCTTCGCCTACCTTTACTCCTAGTGGAGCGATATGGTATCTCTTTTCTCCGTCAGCATATGCAACAAGCATAATGAATGCAGATCGGTTTGGATCATACTCAATTTCTTTAACTTTTGCGGGAATGTTCAACTTGTCTGTCTGTCTGAAATCCATGATTCGGTACATACGTCGTGCTCCTCCTCCGCGATGTCGAGTAGTGATCTTACCCTGGTTATTACGACCAGCGTTGTTTTTGAGACGTGTGATCAAACTTTTTTCCGGATTCTTTGTAGTGATCTCATCGTATGTGAGTGAGACCTTCTGTCTCATACCCGGCGTAGTTGGCTTAAATGTTTTGATTCCCATATGATCTATTATTTAGATGATTTTGACTGAAATACGTCAACCTTCTTGTCTCCTTTGAGTGTAATGACGGCCTTTTTGCCAGCCTGTCTCCTCGTCATAATTTTTCCTTTTCCGATGATACGTATTTTCTTGACGACCTGAATCATTCGAACGTCTTTGACTTTTTCTCCGAAGAGTTTCTCGAATGCCTGTTTTACTCCAACTTTTGTAGCATTTGTTGCTACCTGGAAGGTGTAGATTCCCTTCTCCATATTGAGAGATGACTTCTCGCTTACTACTGGTTTTTTGAGGACGGATAGATTTATCATGTGATTATTTTACTGATGGGGCGAATACTGTTTGCATTTTTTCGATAGCATCCTTCAAGAAGATGACCTGGCTGTACTTCATAAGGTCTTTGATATTCAAGTAGTTAACAAGGATAGTCTTTACATTAGATACGTTGTGAGCTGATTTTTCGAGATTTACGTTCTTCTCAGCGAGTACGACGAGAGCGTCTTGTCTTACTGGAAGTTTCTTGATCATAGTTGCAAATGCTTTTGCGCTTGGTTTTTCTGATTTGAAGCTGTCGAGTACGACTACTTCGTTTTCTCCTGCTTTCTTAGTGAGAGCGCCGAAGATAGCCATTCTACGCATCTGTTTTGGCATCCTCATTTCGAAGTTTGCTGTGTTACGTGGACCGAAGGCGACACCACCACCAATATAGTGTGGATTTCGTGTTGAACCCTGACGTGCACGACCTGTTCCTTTTTGTGCGTATGGTTTTCGTCCACCACCTCGTACTTCTGCCTTTGTCTTGGTGTGTGCAATAGCGTTACGGCCGTTTGAGAGCTGTCGTAGAAGTGCCTCATGTACGAGACCTCCCTTGAACTTGACCTCGAAGAACTCTTTTGGAGCATCTACTGTACCGGTTTTTTCGCCATTCTGATTGTAAAGATCGAGTTTCATTTGTAAGAGTAATAGGTAGATTAAGCTTTTTTGCAGATAACGACGAGGCATCCTATAGCCCCTGGAACAGCTCCCTTGAGACCGATGAGGTTGTGTTCAGGATTGACGTAGGCGACCTTGACCTTTGTAAGTGTAATCATATCTGATCCCATGTGGCCCGGAAGTTTCTGACCCTTGGCGATCTTACCTGGTTTTGCACGGGCACCAACGGAACCTGGTTCGCGGTGGAAGTGTGAGCCGTGTGATGCTGGACCTCCACGGAAGTTATATCGCTTCATAACACCCTGGAAGCCTTTTCCCTTGGAGATGCCACTGATCGATACTACTGCCATGTCCTTCAATGATTCGACGGTAATCAAATCTCCTTTGTTAACAGTCGTCTCTTCGCCATCTGCGAGAGCGAACTCTCTCATGTGACGGAATGGACGTGTTTTCTTGGATCTCTGTGTATTGTCGTAACCGACAACCATCGCAGAATAACCATCCTTTGCAACCGTTTTGACTTGTGTGACCGTATTAGGGGTGCACTCGACAACGGTGATGGGGATAATTTTGCCATCCGCTTGCTGGATGCGTGTCATACCTACTTTTTTTCCGAGAATGCCAGTCATATTGTATGGGGATAATGTAACGAGGACTGCAGAGTGTGAAGAGGAGGTTCTGAACCCTACAATACTTTCGGATGAAGATCGTAGTGGTTCTCCCGTGTGCCTTGCGGCTAGACCATTTGGCCTAAGAGATGAACATTCAAACTGGACTTTGCGGGGGTAGTTTACTGATTGGGTGGGTATATGTCAAATAGTTTTTTGGCCTTATTCTAGTGGTTGAAATTGGAAGTTTCTTGCAAGAGACGCGAGTGTGCTGTTGGCGACGTCAGGTTGGTTGTTGAGCATAGCGCTAAAAGCTCTTTCGAGATAATTGTTCATGTCGTTCATTCTTGCTAGTACGTCTTCGGGCTTTGTGAGCTCCTCGTCAGAGGTTGCTCTGCTTGCGGATTTGACTATTTTTTTTGCATTCTTGGCTTGGGCGAGAGCGAGTATCTCCCTGATGCTTGCGATAAGCTCTTCCGGGTTCGTTACTGTTGCGATCCCTATCTCCGGTGTAGCTACGATTTTTGCTCGTTTCTTTCGCATGGAGTCCGGATATTTTTTCACAAGCCCTGCTAATTCTTCTTTTTCGTAGGCGTCTGCGGCGGCCTGAAGCTCTTTGTCTTCTAATTCGATGGTTTCAGCTTGGGCATAGCTTGTAGGCGCAAGGCTACTCGCTTTCATGGCGTCTGTCTTGATGTCAGCAACGAGCGTATTGATACCTTGAATACTTGCTAAAAGTTTCTCTGGATTGATAGTGGGCGGACGCTTTACAGCTTCTGCTTTTACATTCTTTTCTAGAGCAAGGTTTTGTTTTTCCATTGCCGCTAGTGCTTCTCTCGCTTTACGACGGGCGATAGCAGGGGAGATGACGATGGCTCCGAGGACTTCGTCGAGATTCTCAACTTTTTCAGTTGATTTAGCTTTGTTGTAATCTCCTTCAAATCGTACTTCTGCTTGAGGTGTAGCTTGATGATAATCTAATGCCATATAGAAATTTAGAAATTGGTTATTTGCTATCGGCGGGCATCCTATTGGAAGAGTAGCGTGGTGTCAACGTTGCGCTGAGACTGAAATAGGTATGACATATCATACAATCCACCAATTTTTGAGGTTGGTGAATTGTGTTTATTACCTTGTATGTTTTCTTGATGTGATTTTATTTCTTTCCTTTTTTCTTTCTTCTGGAGAATTGTACTGCTGTAATGAGGAGCCAGAGGATGAGGACGATGCCGAGGCCGATGAAAATCTTCTGGAAGAGGGGAGCGACTGATCTTTGCTGGAGGAAGGAGACGAGGCCGCCGGCGTTTTTGATCTGAATGCGGAAGTCTTCGGCGTTAGATGCTTCGGTAACTCTGAATCGGTATTTAATGATTGGGCTGATGATGTTTTCGTCTTCTTGGACGGAGTAGGCGATGACTTCGTGGTCGCCGAAGGCGAGCTGTTCCGGTGGACGAATTTCGAACTCGCCCGTAGCGCTGTCGGAGATAAGCATTGCGGTACCGATGGCGCTCCTGAAGGTGATTATAGCTTTACCTTTGAGTAATTTAGCTTTGATGATTGGACTGGATGTTACCTCGGGAATGTAATTCGCATCGGTGGATGTGAAGGGTAAATCGTTAATTGATTTGAGACTTGGTATTTCCGGCTGAAGAGCGCTATTGATCGTTGCTTTGATTTGTGGAGAAGTTTCACCGGTATCGACGTTTTGTGCGATGAAGAAGAAATCTCCGTTTGGAAGAGGGCGAAGCTCTGTTGCGAACTGACTATTTTCGGAGGTTTGTATCCTTGCGATTTCGCGCTTGAGTCCGAATTCGTTCTTGGCGATGATGGCGATAGTGCTGTTTGCGGGAGCCGTCCCCTTCAAGAAAGGCGATGATGCAGCTTTGGTATTGCTGGCTAGATTGGTAATTATTACCTTTACTGGTGCGTCTTTTAGATTGAAGATAAGTGGTTCAGCGTCCTGGCTATCCGTAAGCCCGTCGCCATCCGTATCAGCTTTGTCAGGATCTGTTCCTCCTTTGACTTCACAGAGATCACATAGACCATCCTGATCTCGATCACCTGTTCCAGTTTCTACTTTGATATTTAGTGGGAAGCTGAGCGGATCGAGCGGATCGGTTTTTTCAAGATTTTTTTCTTGGTTTAAAACTCCGTTCACCTCCTCTCCGTCGCTATACGTATCACCATCAGTATCTATTTTGAGTGGATCAGTTTTTTGAAGTTTCTTTTTTTCATTTGGGACTCCATTAATTTCTTGTCCGTCAGTGAGTCCATCACCGTCGGTATCGCTATTGAGCGGATCAGTCTTGTGTTTATTGATTTCCGCACCATCAGCAAGTCCATCACTATCGGTGTCTTTTTTCGTAGGGTCGGTGTTATAGATATTAATTTCTTTCCAGTTGGAAATGCCATCCTTATCTGTATCGATCTTGTCGGTGTTTACTTTCAGGGCTTCCTGGGCGAGAATATATTTTTTGAGACTATCGAGATACGAAGTTAAATTTTCTTGTGTTAGCTTTTCATTAGGATTGCTTACGGAGCAGACTTTGAATATTTTTTTGGCACATGCTTCGTTTTCACTTACGTTTGCGGCGAGATAAAATGCTTGAAGTGCTTCGTAATTGGTTACGAATTTTGTTTTATCATAAGAACCGCTAGCATCCTCTACAAATATATTTGTTATCTCTAATTTGTCAGCAATCTGGATTGGATCTTTTGATGTAAAGATTGCCTTGTCGGCTATAGTGCTACTGTAGGATTTTTCCAGATCTACATTTCCTACGAGGGCGACGATGAATTCTTGTCGAGTAATACCGGATTCAGCTTTTATGTTGTCACTGACTTGAACCTCTTTTTTTAAATCTCCAATCTGGAAAGTTAGAAGACCTTCATCCTTTTGTTTTTTGAACTCCTCAAGTTGTTTTTTGAGGTCTTCGGCGGTGACGAATGTACTTTGGCCTCCGCTACCATTTTGCGTGTCAGGTGATGGCGTAGAAGGCGCGTCGGGAGTTCCAGGTGTGGTTGGCGGAACGGCGGTGATAATTGGTGTTGTCGGTATGGTTGGCGTGTCCGGTGGAGGAACTACCACTATTGGTGGTTGTATTGGTGTTGTGAGCGCTGCGCGTAATGCTATGCAGCTCGCTGTGTTGTATGAAGATGAAGATGTGTCGTTGCAGGTGGCTCGAGCGGTGGTGCAGGTTCTAGATGCAAAGCGTGTGATGTTTGATGCGTCATAACAGTCAGTGATATTTTCGGCCGGTGGTTGTACTTGTGCGGCTTCTCTCATGGCTACACATACTGCCGCACTGTATGAGGCGAAATTTGTATCACTACACTCGGCTAATGTTGGCGTGGTTGGTAGGGTCGTCGGTGTCTGTGCGGCAAGTGCCACTCGTAGCGCTAGACATGCGGCCGTCCCATATTCCGCTGAAGATGTGTTGATACAATATGCTCGTGCGTTGGTACATTCCAGTGAAGCAAAGCGCGTAGTGTTGGCTGAGTCGTAGCAGTTGGTAATGTCTCCGACGGTTGGAGTCGTCGGTGTCTGTGCGACAAGTGCCACTCGTAGCGCCGTACATGCTGCCGTGCCATATTCCGGTGAAGATGTGTTAATGCAGTATGCTCGTGCATTGGTACATTCCAGTGAAGCAAATCTTGCTGTATTGGTAGCGTCGTAACAGTTAGTAATATTACTTGATACAATTGGTGGTGGTATATAGTCACTTCCTCCGGTGATTGCCGCGGTAGTTGCGCAAACTTCTCCCGTAAGTCCGCTTTGGACTAGGTTGGCGTTGCGGCTTCTGGTGATGAAACAGTATTGTGTGCCTGCGGTGAGTCCTTCAATATAGGTGGTATTTGTAGGTACAGTATTGTCAAATGTTGACCAGGTGGCAGTTGAGCCAATGGCATTTGATACAACGTAATTTGAGCTAGAGCTAATGAGGTATTCCGTGCCGACCGGGTTGCTGGCGACTCCCCATGAGAGGTTGATGCGGGTAGTACTGGCGGCGGTGGCGGTTACTGCGGTTGGCATGGCTGATAGTGTGTAGGCCGTTACGACAGGGGAGAGATATCCTGCGAAGTTGTCACTGTTGCGTGCCTGCAGTCTGAAACTATATGAGGTGTTAGGGGTGAGTCCCGAGATAGTGATGAGCCCGTCGGATGTTCCATCGTAGGAGTCCCATGATGTTGTTCCGGTGATGGCTGCCCAACTTTGTGCGCCAAATGTATTGTTATTGCTTCCATTTGTGAGGTATGTGCTTGGTCCGGAAGAGGGGACGAGCTCGATGCTATATTGCGTGGATGGTGAGTTTCCCATCGGGTTGAACGGCATCACTATTGTTGATGTCGTTACGGAATTTATGCCAATAAGAGGTTTATTTACTCCCGTTGTTAGATTCGTTTTGGATGAAAAACCCGTATCAGTAGCTACGCTATTAACGGTTTTTCTTACTTTCACCACAAATGTGTTCGTAATGTTTGGTGCAAGATTGTTGATGGTATATCCTCCTGTTCCACCCCAAGCATCATATGAGGCCCATGCTGCCGATGCCCCAAGCTCTCCGTTTCCTGTGCTGCTTCCTTCTGTGTTTTGCACATATTGGTTCGTGGTCGCATCGTAGATAGCGAAGGAAAGTTGACCAACGGCGCTGAGGCCAGTGGTATTAATAGTTATTTGAGCTGATGAGATACCATTAGTATCTGATGATACCGAGAGGGTTGGCGCTACGGGGGCTATGGCGGGAAGTTCGACTACAAGCAAAGTTCCAAGCTCTGTTGTGATGTTTTGACAGTTTCTCGCTCTTACTCCGAATCTATAATTTTGAGCAGGGGAGAGGTTATTGATCGTGAGGCCACTGTCTCCACCTAAGTTGGCACGAGTTGCCCAGGTCGGGGTTGAGGTCAGGATACCTAGAGGACTTACATAGGTATTACTGCTCGTTTCCATAATTTGATATTCCGTACTGGCGGCATTTGCATCGGCTGCGAGGGCGAGAACGATAGATGCCGGTGTTCGATAAGCGATATCCTGCGTCAGGGCACCAGGTGTTGCTACGGCGGTACATACGGCCATGGTTACCGTGGATGTATTTGCGCCATTGTTGAGTAATGCGGTTTGGTTTGTCGCTAAGCCGTTGTTGGTTAAGCTACTGTTTGTGATAGTGTTGCCAACTGTCGGGGCGACTCCGTTGAAGCCATGCATAAATCCTGTGCGTAGATCATCATACAAGGCGGCAGAAGTTGTCGTGAGGGCGGTGACCCTGAATGATGTTGGTGCGTCGGTGGCGGTGTGTTGCGCTGCGGTAAATGAGTAGGTTGGGATCTCGTTGCTATCCCCGTTGTATGCGATTGCCTGTATGCGATAGTTTGTCGTTGCGGATAGTCCCGTAACGGCGATTGTTCCCCAGGTTCCGGTGGTCTGTTTTACTATGGTGTTTCCCAATGTCCCATCGGCTTGAACATATCGATATTGCGTCCCGTCATAGACCTGTATCGCTATGAGCGTTCCTAGGGCAGGATTACTTCCTGCATTGAGCGTTACGGAAAATCCTGAAGCGGTTGGAGATGAAGTTGAGACAATTGGTTTGTCGGCGAGCGTATAAGCCGTCGTTGTGGCTGATACCGAGCTCGTCACGGAGCTGGTGTTACGCGCAATAGTGGTAATCGAATAGGCGGTATTTGGGTTCAAGCCACTTACGGTGAGTTGGGCGTATGTCCAAGATGACGAATACTCAGGAGTTGCGCTTAGGGTTCCGTTCGTCTGGAGATAATCTGTTCCCACGCCTATGGCATAAGAAGTGAATCCGCTGTTTCCATTTTCGTTTATGGTAACCTGTAAACTTGTACCCGAAAGAGGCGTAACTGTTGGAGCACTAGGCGTGGCAGCAAGAGTTGCTAACGGTGAGGTGCAGCTGATATAGCTAGAGTAACCAGTATTATTAACGGCGCGAACTCGATAGTAATATACTCTATTTGGACTGAGCCCGGTCACATCATAGGAGATGGCATTGGCGGCGGTAGTGGCGATGCGATGATAGTTTCCATCGGATATGAATGTCATTCCTGAAAAAGTAGCCAGCGACCTCTCCACCTCAACTCCGGTTTCATTTGATGCATTGTCGGTCCAGGTGATGGTGGATCCTGTGCTGGTAACGGATGCGGTCGAGCAGGCCGTTGGAGTTGCAATAACGCTACTGACTATGAGTGTCTGTGTAGCTGGAACTCCGCTGGAACTCCCATTAGCATTTTTCACCGTCACTCTCCAATAAAATGTTCCCGCGTAGAGGGTGCTGTTGCAAGCCGTCGCATAATCAATAGTGCTTCTATTGCTCGTGACCTCACCGGTATCGCAGATATACGTTCCTCCTGTTAAATTTTCCTCTGAGTTTGCAAGTGTAAGGCGATATGTTGTTTGAGAATCACCTGATTCGTATGTTTGAAAATTCCACCCAAAAACCGGATTACTGGAGGCGACTGTTGCCGGGGAAGAGGCGCCATTTACCGTCATTCCCGTAACGGATGGGGTTCCTGGAGATGACTCTTTGATAGTGAGTGTGTGTACGGTTTTTACGCCAAGTGTGGCATATGTCGGACTAGAAAGAGTGAGGATGAGTGTCTGATGAATGGCGTCGCCGTCGGATATGGTAATTGGAGAGATATTCACCGGTGTGGTGCTTGTGAGCGTGATGGTTCCTGCTGTGAGGGTATAATTAACTCCATCTACAGCAGTACCTCCGGTAACGGCATAATTAACGATGACGTCCTGACCTGATGTAGGTGCTTTTGAGAGGGCGACGGCAATGTTGGCTGTAGCGCCTTCGGCGACCTCTGAGTTTGTAAGAGAAAATTGAACTGAAGGGAAAGCATAATTATCGACAATACTGAAAGTGTGTGTTGTTTGGGCACCTAATGTTGCGCTGGCGCTAGCATTTGAGAGTGTGACAATGACGGTTTCATCGGATTCCGCATATGAATCGTCAACGACGATATAGGATATATATTGCGTTGTTGATCCGGCTAGGAAGGTGAGTGTGCCGCTCGTAAGCGTATAGTCAGTGAGACTTGTAGCGGTTCCTCCTGTTACGGCGTAATCTACCGTGATATTGTTAGAAGATGCTGCCGAAAGTGTTACGGGGATTTTTTTCTTCGATGTGCCTTCTGATTCGCTTGATGATGCTGCTGAAAATGCGACCGTTGGAGGACTGTCATTATCTTGTAATGTAAATGTATGTACGGCATTTACTCCGATTCCCGCATTGACTGGGCCATACAATGTGAGGGTCAATGTTTCATCTGATTCGTCGATGGTATCATCGAGAATGGGAATGCTGATAGTTGCGGTAGTGTTTCCTATTGGAATGCTTATAACTCCACTTGGTGCCGTATAGTCGCTTCCAGATGTTGCCGTACCTGTGAGGGAGTAATTTACCGTGACGATACTAGCTGATGCTGCCGAGAGAGTGAGGCTGAGAGTTTTTGGAGTTGTTGCCTCTGATCCACTCGAGGTAGTCGCGTCGAATTGAATGGTAGGCACGTCTGCATCATCATTGAGAATAGTATATGTATGTGAGGTATTTGATCCCAATGTTGCGTTCGTTGCATTCGAGATGGTTACAATGATGGTTTCATCCGGTTCAAACACTCCATCACTAATAATCACGGGAGATATGGTTGTCGTAGTAGATCCTGCAGTAATACTTGCTGTTCCCGACACGAGCGTAAAGTCGTTTCCGCTCCCTGTAGCCGTTCCCCCTGAGATGACATAATCCACTGTCACGTTTGATGCTATCGACCTTGAGAGACTTACGGTCAGACTTGCGGGACTAACGGATTCGAGTCCACTTGAGCTTGTAGAACTGAAATGCACCGTAGGGCTGACGAAAGTCGTTAAAAATGGATATCCGTCATTGGTCACGCCATCAATATCCCAATAGTTATTGTTTGCGGCATCATTACCCGGATTTCCTGCGAAATCCCATGCGGCCGTTAAATCAGCTCCAGTGGTGGTATATGTGGCCACGCTTTTCATCTGTGCCGTTGTTTTTCCGGTGATTTTGGCTGCTGCAATCGGGAGGAGGTATGCTTGCCCTACGATTGGCGTGGCCGTTGCTGAAGTTGTTGTATCCCAAAATGTATTCGAGAAAGGGTTTGAACTGTCGTTTGTATTTGCCCAGGAAACCAATCCTGCCGCCTGTGAACCGGTTGCTGTTCCTGTTGCATAACAGTTCTGTACAAGTCCATAACTTGCATCTCCCGCCAAGCCGCCGGCGTGCCCATCAGGTCCATTGCCCGTCGCAACAGCGTTGCCTCTCGCGAAGGAGTTGGAGAGGATATGTCCAGTCGCAGAGAACGCACCAAGGAGACTACCTACATTATCGGCTCCCGTTGCATTTGCTGTTGAGTACGTTTCAGACACGGTTGTGTTAAGGGCTAAACCAGCCAATCCACCCACATCCATGTACGCACCTGTGGCTGTTCCGGCCGTACGGGATTTTGAAATGGTTCCATTTTGTGCCATTCCTACGAGTAAACCGATATAATAGTTTCCACTTACCGTACCTGAAACATAAGAGGTGGTAATCGTTGAATAGTTTGTATACCCTGCTATACCTCCAACATATGGACTGCCGCTTCCTGCCACAATACTGACTCCCGTCATGTTTGTATTGCTGATTGTTGCGTAGCTTGTGGCTCCAAATAATCCAGCGTAAGAGCTTGTACGCGCGATGGTAAATCCGGATATCGTATAATTATTTCCATTAAATGTCCCCGTGAATGGCGTAGCGCTTGCTCCGACGGGAATAAATCCCGTATTACCGTTCCACGTTGCAGTGGCGCTACAGTCAATATTTCCGGAGAGTTTGTAGTGCAAAGAGAGGCCACTACTCATATCTTGTAACTCCGTGCAAGTACTGATCAGGTATGGATCAGGAACTGTTCCGCTTCCGCCACTGAATGCGGAAGATACTTGGATGGCAACTACGAGGGAAGAAATAAGTACGGTAGCAAGTATTAATGCTACATTTTTTTTGATATGCATTGATGAGGGGCGAAGGAATGAGGTTTTCCGAGTTAAAACTCGCTTCGTTTATTCTAGGACTTCCTTGTGCTTTTGGATAGCTTTAGGAGCTTTGTGATGTTGTGAGATTATTATTATATTTTCCAATACAAAAAAACCCGCAGTTTCGTGCGGGTTTTTGTAATCTTTTTATTCTCTCGTATTACGCCAACATCTTGATCTCGATATCAACACCAGCCGGGAGGCCGAGGTTACTCAAAGCATCAATCGTCTTTGGAGTGGACTGAGTAATATCAATAAGACGCTTGTGTGTTCGCATCTCGAATTGTTCACGTGCGTTTTTGTGGACGAATGTAGATCGGTTCACCGTATATTTATCAATCTTCGTAGGAAGGGGGATTGGACCGGCAACAAGTGCTCCGGTTTT
Organism: Candidatus Peribacteria bacterium; assembly: GCA_943354965.1. GTDB lineage: Bacteria > Patescibacteriota > Gracilibacteria > UBA1369 > UBA12463 > CALREA01. Next base: position 48,772 of record CALRDN010000001.1, read on the forward strand.
TTCTGCTGTCTCAATAATCAATTTTGCTGACTCGTCGGCGATCTTGTGATCAAAGGCGAGAATCTTGATACGAATTTTCTGTTGTGCAGCAGCCATAGGAAGAAGGTTAATAACGATGTAAAGGGACTATAGTAAGTGACTTACTGGGAGCCCCAATTCTCGTTGCCAAGAATATAGGACCCCTCAAAATTACTTAATGATTTTCGCGATGACTCCGGCTCCAACGGTCTTACCACCCTCACGGATAGCAAATCGTGTACCCTGGTCGAGAGCGATAGGTGATGTAAGTGTAACGACCATCTTGACGTTATCACCAGGCATAACCATTTCAACACCAGCAGGAAGTTCGAGCGTACCAGTTACATCCGTAGTTCGGATATAGAACTGTGGCTTGTATCCCTTGAAGAATGGAGTGTGTCGACCACCTTCCTCCTTCGTAAGAATAACAACCTCTGCCTCGAAGACGGTATGTGGAGTGATTGATCCTGGCTTGGCCATAACCTGACCTCGGAGGATTTCTTCACGTTCGATACCACGGAGGAGAAGTCCAACGTTATCTCCGCACTGACCCTGATCAAGTTCCTTCTTGAACATCTCAACACCCGTAACGATAACTTTTCGTGTAGCGTTGATACCGATGATTTCAACTTCATCGTTGATTTTGACGATACCCTGTTCGATACGACCTGTAGCAACTGTTCCACGTCCTTTGATTGAGAAAACATCCTCAATAGGCATAAGGAAAGGCTTGTCGAGAATACGAACTGGCTCTGGGATGTATTCGTCCAATGCATCAAGAAGCTCCTGAATACATTTCGTAGCTGCTGGATCTGTTGGATTTTCGAGAGCCTTGAGAGCAGAACCCTTGATGAAAGGAGTCTTGTCTCCAGGGAATCCGTACTTCGTAAGAAGATCACGTACTTCCATCTCTGAAAGTTCTGCAATTTCTGGATCAGCCATATCCATCTTGTTCATGAACACGATGATGTATGGAACGTTAACCTGCTTAGCAAGGAGGATGTGCTCACGAGTCTGTGGCATAGGGCCATCAGCTGCGGATACAACGAGAATTGCACCATCCATCTGAGCTGCACCAGTAATCATGTTCTTGACGTAGTCAGCATGTCCTGGACAATCGACGTGTGCGTAGTGACGCTTCTCTGTCTCGTATTCCTGGTGTGATGTAGCAATAGTAATACCACGTGCCTTTTCTTCTGGAGCGTTATCAATATCATCGTACTTTCGTGCCTTGGCCATGCCTTTTGTAGCACAGTAGAAAGTAATTGCTGCGGTGAGTGTCGTCTTTCCATGATCGACGTGTCCGATAGTACCCACGTTGACGTGTGGCTTCGAACGATTGAACTTTTCTGCCATAAGATTAGGGGTTAAGGTTTTTTTATAGTTACTTTTAAAGCAAAATTAACGAAATATTGCTGCAAAGCGCAGGAATAGTATCGAAGTTTGGGCTTTGGCGCAAGAGGAAATCATGAAGCTGAATGCAGGTGGCGGGGGAGTAGTAAGCGTAAAGCTGATTTACTGTGCAGCAGCACATCTCGAAAGGTCAAGTGCGTAATCGATTCCGTTTTCTGTAGTTAAAACTTGAGGACATATGCTCTCTGGGTCTATGGCGATAACTGCCTCTAAGCCTTCGTCACATAGGATATCAACTTTCTTTGCGTGATCACCAAGTGCGGCAATACTCTTTGTCTTGAAATCTTCGGGTATGAAATTTCCAGCGAGGCATTCTTTGACTTCTGCTGCAATAAATTTGCTCATTGCTGTTCCTACTTCAGGTGGTACATTTTTATTGATTTCGTGCATGTTTCCCGGAAGGGGGAATGTATCATTGCAACCGCTTGCTGCTGCGATACTGATGACTGCGCCGATTGACGTGAGATTTTGCTTGAAGTTCATAAATGAGAGAATGAAATTATAATTATTTTTTTAATCTAAACATGTGATTCTAGCGGAGGCTTATTATGTCGTTTGATAAGTGTCGTGTCAATGTTTTTAGTTTCAGGTTCAGCTTTACTCTCGAATACTTGCCTTTTTTACTAAAATCTGGTATTATATATCTGTACATTGAAATACAGAACGAATCTTGAGGCGCAAGCGGTAATAAATAGTTTTTCTTGCCGGCTGTGCCTTAAGCTTCAGATCGCATAAGTAAGCCTGGTCTTATATTCCCCCAAAAATATATCGCCACTGTTAACTCACTTTGAATGGGCTTGGTATTCAAGGAAAAGTAACAGACAGATTACGTATCGGGATAACCTGATATGTAGGAATCTATTTCAGTAATGTCATATATTCTACTTTAATCTCTTGTCTGATGCTCAACGTGCTATTTGGAACTTAAGGCTTTTTTAGTGCCCGTTTTTAGGTGAATAATAAAAAACAGGACTTTTGAGGGTCCTGCTTTTTGAATGTTGTTTGTAGTCGAGGTTTAGCCCTTTGCTCGTTCGGCGATAACTTTCTCCGTGACGGCGTTAGGACACTTTTCGTAGTGATCGAACTCCATAGCGTAGGACGCACGACCCTGAGTGTTGGAGCGGAGATCGGTGGCGTAACCGAACATTTGTGAAAGTGGAACGAAAGCGTGAATAATCTTTGCAAGACCACGATCGGATGACTCAGTAATCTGACCACGTCGTGAAGAAAGGTCACCCATAACATCACCGAAGTATTGTTCTGGAGAGGTAACTTCTACCTTCATGATTGGTTCGAGAATGATAGGCTGAGCGGCGGTTGCAGCATTTCGGAAACAGATAGAAGCGGCGATCTTAAATGCCATTTCTGATGAGTCAACATCATGGTACGAACCATCGATAAGTGTAGCCTTGATATCCACAATTGGGTAACCAGCCTGAATACCACGAGTAAGCGCCTCGACGATACCCTTCTGAACAGCTGGGATATATTCTCGTGGAATACGTCCTCCGACAACCTTGTCGACGAACTCGAATCCTTTTCCAGGATTTGGCTCGAACTCCATGACAACGTGACCGTACTGACCCTTACCACCCGTTTGCTTGATGTATTTTTCTTCCATCTTCTTTGGAATGGTAATCGTTTCTCTGTAAGCAACCTGAGGCTTACCAACGTTTGCCTCAACCTTGAACTCACGTCGCATACGATCGACGATAATATCGAGGTGAAGTTCACCCATACCGGCGATAAGTGTCTGGCCAGTTTCTTCGTTGGATGAAACACGGAATGTTGGATCTTCTTCTGCAAGTTTCATGAGAGCGATACCCATCTTTTCCTGATCTGCCTTTGTTTTTGGCTCGATAGCGATCTGAATAACCGGTTCAGGGAAGTGAATAGACTCGAGGAGAATTGGCTTCTCTGGGTCACAAATCGTGTGTCCGGTAATGGTTCCCTTGAGACCAACGGTTGCGGCGATATCTCCAGCGTGAACGGCCTTGATTTCTTCTCGGTCGTTAGCGTGCATACGGATCAAACGTGAGATACGTTCTTTTTCTCCCGTAGATGCATTTAATACATAGCTTCCTGCCGTAAGCACACCAGCGTACACACGGAAGAAGGCGATCTTACCTACGAATGGGTCGGTAGCAATCTTGAAGACAAGTCCCGTGAACGGTTCTGAGTCGTCTGGTTTTCGTGTCATTTCTTCGCCGGAATCCGGATCAGTTCCCTTGAGTGGTGGAACATCTTTCGGTGAAGGGAGATACTCTACGACGGCATCAAGCATGAGCTGAACACCCTTGTCCTGGAGTGAGCTACCGCAGAGAACTGGGTAGATCTTTCCAAGAATCGTACCCTTACGGATACCACGTTTGATTTCTGCGACGGTGAGTTCTGTTCCTTCGATATACTTGTTCATAAGTTCGTCTTCGAACTCAGCTGCTTTTTCTACGACTTTGTGTCGGTAGTCTTCGACCTGGTCTTTCATATCTTCTGGAATCGGAACCTCTTTGAGAACTTCACCGTGTTTTCCTTCGAACATGTAGGCTTTTCGTTCGATGAGGTCGACAACTCCGTTGAAGAAGTTTTCTGCGCCAATCGGGAGTTGAATAGCGAAAGCATCCGGATTGAGACGTGTATGGATTGATTCAAGAGACATGAAGAAGTCACCACCGATCTTGTCCATCTTGTTGATGAAGGCGATACGTGGAACAGCATACTTGTCAGCCTGTCTCCAAACTGTTTCTGACTGAGGTTCTACACCCTGTGATCCGTCGAAAACGACGCATCCACCATCGAGAACACGAAGGGAACGCTCAACCTCAACCGTGAAGTCTACGTGGCCCGGAGTATCGATGATGTTGAAACGGTGAAGATCTTCTGGTGAGCCGTGACCGTTGTGCTGGCTAGGAGACCAGAAACATGTCGTTGCGGCTGCCGTAATCGTAATACCACGCTCTTGCTCCTGTGCCATCCAGTCCATAGTTGCAGCACCATCGTGAACCTCACCGATCTTGTAGTTTTTACCCGTGTAAAAAAGTACACGTTCAGTAGTTGTAGTTTTACCGGCATCAATATGCGCGATAATTCCGAAGTTTCGGAGGCGTTCAAGGGGTACGGTGCGGGATTCTTCTGCCATGGGGTGGGGGATTTAAGAGTAGTAAAATATTATTATTTGTAAAAGAAGCGGAGGAGAGAACGGGATCAGCGCTCGCTACGCTCGCGCTGGGAACGGGATCCCACACTCGCTTGAAGCTCGTGTGTATTAGACGCCCTGGTACTTTGCCAAGTGGGCGAATGCCTTGTTGGCCTGAGCCATTCGGTGCGTCTCATCACGCTTCTTGATTGCCGTGCCAGTTTCGTTAGCAGCATCCATGATTTCACGTGCGAGTTTAACGGCCATCTTCTGTCCCTTTCCTGATCGTGCTCCACCGATCAACCATCGGAATGAAAGAGCGATCTGTCGCTGAGGCTTCACCTCAACTGGGATCTGATATACAGCTCCACCAATACGTCGAGGTCGAACCTCCATGTTTGGCTTGATGTTTGCGAGTGCCTTCTCGAAAAGTTCGAGTGGTTTCTTGTTTCCTTTTGCCTCAATAATCTCAAGCATCTCCTGGAAGATGTGTCGTGCAATTGATTTCTTGCCCTGCTCCATCAAGTAGTTGATAAACTTTTCTTGAGTTGGTGTTGAGCCTTCCGGGATGTAGGCGATGTGTTTCTGTGCCATGGTTGAGAATTAAGGGAGAATTAGTTTGAAATATTATTTAGTTGCAGCCTTTGCCTTTGGCTTCTTGGTGCCGTAGCGTGAACGACCCTGACGTCTCTTATCGATACCCTGAAGATCGAGTACGCCACGAACGATGTGGTAACGTACACCCGGCAAATCCGGAACACGACCACCACGGATCATAACGACTGAGTGCTCCTGAAGGTTGTGGCCTTCACCAGGAATGTAGGCGATAACTTCAACGCCGTTGGTGAGACGAACCTTGGCTACCTTTCGAAGAGCGGAGTTCGGCTTCTTCGGTGTCATCGTTTTTACCTGAAGACATACGCCACGTTTAAATGGTGCATTTAGGCTGATTGGTCCGTTTTTAATGGAGTTCCAACCTGACAGCAACGCCGTCGATTTCGACTTATTCTTTGGAGATTTTCGAGGCTTGCGGATCAGTTGGTTTACGGTAGGCATTATACGATACGTTAATTATTAGCGGGGGTAATTTAGCTTATATTCGTGCTTATTGCAAATGAATTTTTGGCTTTGGGGGTTTGGAACATAGCATCGGGAGCGATTTGGCTTTGAGTTGCGTTTTGTTGTTTGATTTGTTATAATGTATTTACTTTTTGGGACTTTCCCACGACCCCATCCTTCAGATGTCCAGCGCTGGACTGGATGGGGCACATTTTTTAATATACAGACTTTTAAAGCCATCTTGAACTCTTAAAAAATCGGACTTATCCATTTCTCCCATTTTTGATAGTAATCGATGATGATCCACGGTGCGTATTTGATGAAGGCAAGCAATTTCATTTATAGATCGATGCCTAAATGGAATGTACCATGTTCCGTGTTTTTGCTTTGTCGTTGTTGGTATCGCTAAATATACTTCTCGCGAAAGTTTTTTAAATATAATTACTGGTCGAGAGAATTTCTCACCCTTTCCATTTATTTCTCGCCCAATGTTTTCCCCTAGGCTTGTCCACCAGACCTCGCCTTCCTTTATAAGTGATGGAGAAGTATTTGCTTCATCTAGCTTCTCTTTAAGGCCTATCCACTCGAGGAATTTTTTGATCATGACGTTAGGTGATAATGAATATCTATTATCGTATCAGCTCAGCCTAACAAATTCCTGAACTAATGTTGAATTTTTCCTGCATTTTTTCTGACAACAAAAAACCATCCCCGGTGGGGTGGTTTTTTGCAAGGGTAACTAGACTTCAAAATTTATTATCACCTGTTGTTCCTTCGCTGCAGAGTAACACAATATTGTAAATAGGAATCAAAAGGAACCAGCCACTTTTTCCCACATCGTGCATTCTTCTTACTGCTACCGCTAATCCCGGAATTAGTGTGATTAACGCATAGACAGGACTAAGAATAAATATATTTACAATCATACCGTTAATCACTAGGAGCTCATTGCGAATAAAAATAATATTGTCGAGCGTACTCAGAATAATGGCTGCAATAATATTGAATAAAAAAAAGTACCAATATTCTGCTCTTCCTGAACGACCATTGAAATCGGCAAATTTTTTGAAACACTGAAGGTAATAGTTCATAATGTTTGGTTAGGAATCTGTCGATAGGATACCAAGATGATGAGGGAGTTGAAAGTAAAAATCTTTTTGAAAGCTAAACAAAAAACCACCCCGGGCGGGGTGGTTTTGAAGATTTGAAATCGGAAACGGGATTCGCGCTTATGGCGCTCCAAATTTTTGCGGTGCAAAAATTATACAATCGGACAAAGATCCGAACTTCTCTCGAATTCTGCGAGATATTCAGCGCGTTCGACTGGATCGGCTGGAGCCTTGCGGAGACCCTTGGTGATTTCGTCGTTCATACGGCCGTTCATGTATTGAACGAGGTCATCATGACGCTTGCGGTACGTTGCGCCGGCTGGGATGAGTTTACCGATGATAACGTTTTCCTTGAGACCTTCGAGCTTGTCGACACGCTTCGTAGTAGAAGCTTCAACGAGAACACGGATCGTCTCCTGGAACGATGCAGCAGAGAGCCAGCTGTCGGTACAGAGGGAGATACGTGTGAGACCGAGAAGAAGACGTTCAGCACGTGCTGCCTTCTTTCCTGTAGATGTAGTCTCGGAGTTTCTATTTCCGTAAGAAATAATATCGGCGATTTCACCTGGGAGGAATGCTGTTTCTCCTGATTCGACGATACGAACTTTGGAGAGCATCTGTCGTGCGATGATTTCGATATGCTTATCGTTAATCGTCTGACCCTGTGATGCGTAAATGTTCTGAACCTCCGTCATGATATAGCGTGAGACGGTATAGATATCCGTAAGACGCATAAGTTCACGTAGGTTGAAGTGACCTGCGGTCATCGCAGAACCCTTCAGCACCATCTGGCCATTTTTCACCTTGAGTGTTTTTCCTGATGGAATCTTGTAGAGTTTTTCGATACTGCCTTCTGTCATGACGCTTACTTTCTCATCATCAACGGCGATGATAGTACCGGCCGTGTCAGATTTTATGGTAGCTCGATTGTCTGGATTTTGAGCCATAACTTCGCCCTCCTTGATTCTCTGTCCTACCTTCACTGAGATTTGCATCTCTGATGGGACGAGGTAGTTTTGTTGAACAGGCTTGTCGTTGCTCAGTAAGATCTCGAAGAGTTGACCCTTTTGATCGATAGAAATTTTTCCATCAAATTCTGCAAAAATAGCAGGGGATTTCGGTGTTCGAGCCTCGAAGAGTTCTTCAACACGTGTAAGACCCTGAGTAATATCTTTTCCTTCAGCGACACCACCCATATGGAAGGTACGCATCGTGAGCTGTGTTCCAGGTTCACCGATGGACTGTGCGGCGATAATTCCTACTGCGGTTCCTACTTCTACTGTCTGGTTGGTACCGAGATCTTTACCGTAACATTTTACGCAGATACCACCCTCCGTGAGACAGGTAAGAACTGAGCGAACACCGACGGACTCGATATTTTCTTTTCTGATTTTTTTGATGACGGAGTTGTCGATTTCTACATCGCTTTCGATAATGACTTCTCCAGTTTTTGGAGAAACAACCGGCTGCATAAGTACACGTCCGTAAATTCGATTCTCAAATTCTTCACCGATGGCTACGGATTCTTCACGAGTAACTTGGTGAACCATAGTAGATCCACAGTCATATTCACGAATAACCACATCCTGAACCGCATCAACGAGACGACGTGTGAGGTAACCTGCCTCAGCTGTTTTGAGCGCGGTATCGGACTTACCCTTTCGTCCTCCGTGCGTCGCAATAAAGTACTCAAGAATCGTAAATCCTTCCTTAAGATTTGATTTAATAGGCAATTCAATCGTTTTACCGGCTGGATTGGCAACGAGTCCTTTCATACCGCAGAGCTGTGTAACCTGACCCCAGTTTCCACGAGCACCTGAGTTAATCATGTAATGGAGGTGATTTTCGTCGTCGAATGACTTGATCATCAAGCTCGCAATTTCTGACTTGGTCTGACCCCAGACTTTGATCGTGTGGAGATATCGTTCTTCGTCCGTGATAAGACCCTGTGCGTATTGGAGATTAATCTGGTGAACAACCTCACTGGATTTGTCGACTACGCCTCCCTTTTCGTCAGGAACGATCATGTCGGCAGCACCGATTGAGAGACCGGAACGAGTAGCAAACTCGAATCCAATTCTCTTGAGGGAGTCAGCAGTGATAGCAGTGATTTCCGTACCACACTGTTCAAATGTTTCAGCAACGATGTTCTCAAGACGTTTCTTGTCGATTGTTTCGTTGATGTAACCAAGCTGCTTCGGAATGAAAGCGTTGAAGATCAATCGTCCAACAGTGGTATCAACGGTTTTTCCTCCGAGAACATCGGAGAGACGTGCTTTGATTGGAGCCTGGATATGAACAACTCCTTGATTGTAGGCGAGAACGGCCTCTTCTGTGCTGGAGAATGACATACCTTCACCAAGTTTTCCTTTTGTCATCTTGGTCAAATAGTAACAACCAAGAACCATATCCTGTGTAGGAGCGATAATAGGATGACCAGCAGATGGCTTCAAGAGGTTTCGTGCAGAAAGCATGAGCTCTTTTGCCTCTAACTGAGCCTGTCCGGAGAGGGGAACGTGGACGGCCATTTGATCTCCATCGAAGTCGGCGTTGAACGCGGCACATACGAGTGGGTGGATCTGAATAGCTTTTCCTTCAACGAGAACCGGCTGGAAAGCCTGGATACCGAGACGGTGAAGTGTAGGAGCACGATTGAGGAGAACGTAACGATTGCTCGTAACTTCTTCAAGAATATCCCAAACTTCTTTCTTGCCTGACTGAATAAGTTTTTCAGCGTTCTTGATGTTGTGAGCGTATCCATCACGGATCAATTTTCCAATAACGAATGGTCGGAAGAGTTCGAGAGCCATTAACTTTGGAAGACCGCACTGGTGGAGTTTGAGTTTTGGACCGACGACGATAACGGAACGACCAGAGTAGTCGACACGTTTACCGAGAAGGTTCTGACGGAATCGACCCTGCTTACCTTTGAGCATGTCGGAGAGGGAACGGAGTTTTCGCTTGTCCCCGGCGTTGAAGACACTTCGACCTGAACGAACGTTGTTGTTGAGGAGCGTATCGACGGCTTCCTGAAGCATACGTTTTTCATTTCGGCAGATAACTTCCGGAGCACCGATCGCGAGGAGTCTCTTCAAACGATTGTTTCGATTTATCACACGTCGGTAGAGATCATTGAGATCAGATGCGGCGAAACGACCACCATCGAGCTGAACCATAGGACGGAGATCCGGTGGAATAACTGGAAGTGCCGTAAGGATCATCCACTCAGGTTTGATATCATTTTGAAAGAGTGAGCTGACGAGCTTGAGTCTCTTCATGATCTTTTTCTGTTTCTGTCCTGAAGATTTCTTGAGATCAACAGCAAGTGTCTCCTGAAGCTTTCTGAGATCAAGTGATGCGATAATGTCTCGGATAGCCTCTGCGCCAGTGGATGATTTGAATACCTGACCGAACTTCACGGACATATCTCGGTACTCGTATTCAGAATAAATACGTCCAACGGTGATCTTGGTAAGTTCGTCTTTTGCGGTTGCATACTGGCCATCGAACTCTTCGAGCTTCTTGGCGTAGTCTTTTTCGACACCTGCCTTGAGTGCGACATTTGCGTCTCCCTTTACGCCCTCGCTTCGTGTCTCAATTTCGCTCTTCATGTCATCCTGAGTCTTCTTTCTGTGCTGTTTATACTCAGCATCTAGCTGCTCTCTGGCCTCTAGTTTTGATTTTTCATCAACAGCCGTAACAACGTATGCAGCGAAATAAACAACTTGTTCAAGTGATTTGATTGGAAGATCGAGAAGAAGTCCTAGACGACTTGGTGTTGAGCGTAGGAACCAGATATGCGTGACTGGAACAGCGAGCTTGATGTGGCCCATTCGTTCACGTCGAACGCTTGATCGTGTTACCTCGACTCCGCACTTTTCGCAGACGACTCCCTTGTAGCGGATTCTTTTATATTTTCCACAATAACACTCCCAGTTTTTCGTAGGTCCAAAGATTTTTTCGCAGAAAAGACCGTCGCGTTCCGGCTTTTGTGTGCGGTAATTGATGGTTTCTGGTTTTTTTACCTCGCCATGTGACCATCCCAGAATTGTTTCCGGTGAGGCAACAGAGATACTAATGGCATCGAAGGCATCCAGCTTATTGCTTTTTGGTTGAGGAGCAGTTGATGATTGCATAAGAGAGAAGTTTAGGGCGAATAAGAGAGAAAGTAGTTGATTTATAGATCGTAATTGCTGTCTGCACCGATTCCGGCAAGTTCTTCCATGGGAATTCCTGATGGGATTTCTGAGCTAAGAGAAACGGGATCGGGATCTGACAACTCAGCTTCGCTTCGCTGTCTGTTATCAAGCATAATGAGGTCATCCACGACGATTTCTGTTTTAAATTTACGTGTTCCTTCTGGAGTATCCCAGCTGCGACTCTTGAGGTAACCCTCTATGTAGAGGAGTTTTCCTCTGCGAATGTGATTCTCACAGAGCTCTGCGAGATGTGCCCATGCGACGAGGTCGTGGTACTCAGCAGACTGCATCTTTCGATTGTCACGTGTAACCCATGTGCGATTCGTGGCGATCGTAAGTGTGGCTACTAGCTGACCATTTCCAGTGGTACGTACTTCAGGATCTCTCGTTACATTTCCGATCAGGATGACTTTGTTTATGCTTCTCATTTCGTAGTGGTAAGAATAAAAGGGGGAGAAAATAATGGGGACGGGATCAGGACATCTGCTGATGTCTATTATAATTCTCCTTCTTCTTCGAGTGTTTTCTCAAACTCGGCGAGTTCTTCTGGATTTGGTTCTTCTTCTCCAAATATCTCAGGGGTCTCTGACACTTCCTCCTCTTCAAATCCTGCCTCTGCGAACTCATCTTTTGCAGCAGTTTTTGCGGTTTGATCATCTGGTTCAGCTACTTCACTTACGGTCTCTGGTGCAAAATGCTCCATCTCTTCTTCGGCAAGTGTGTACTGTTCATCTGCATCATCCAATCCCTCACGGTCGGTGTAGACGATTGGGGTAACATCGAGACAAAGACTCTGAAGTTCTTTTGCCAAAACGTTGAATGATTCAGGTGTACGTGGTTTTCGGATCTGTTCGCCCTTGATGATGGATTCATAGGCTTTTGAACGGCCGTAGACATCATCGGACTTGATTGTAAGCATCTCTTGCAATACGTGCGCTGCGCCGTATGCCTGAAGTGCCCACACCTCCATTTCTCCGAATCTCTGACCTCCGTGCTGAGCCTTTCCTCCAAGAGGTTGCTGAGTAACGAGAGAGTAAGGACCGATAGAACGAGCGTGGATTTTATCTTCAATCAAGTGTGAGAGCTTGAGAATGTAGGCGATACCAACGGTTGATGGGTGATCAAAAGCTTGACCTGTTTTTCCATCGCAGAGTTGAATCTTTCCTGATTCTGGAAGTCCTGCTTCCTTGAGCAATCGGTGAATCGTATCTGTTGGAACTCCGTTAAGAGCTGGAGTTGCGACCTTGAATCCGAGCGTAATAGCAGCCCAACCAAGATGCGTCTCGAGAATCTGACCGATGTTCATACGTGATGCAACACCGAGTGGGTTCAAAATAATATCGATTGGCGTACCGTCCGGAAGGAATGGCATGTCTTCTTGTGGAACGATCATAGAGATGACACCCTTGTTTCCGTGACGACCGGCGACCTTGTCACCGACGGATATCTTACGGGTTTGAGCGATAGAAACTTTGATCTGCTTGAGAACTCCGTTTGGAAGCTCATCTCCCTGCTGACGTGTGAAGACTTGTACATCAACGATTTTTCCACCTTCACCACCTGGTAAGCGAAGAGACGTGTCCTTCACATCACGAGCTTTTTCTCCGAAGATTGCTCTTAAGAGTCTTTCTTCTGCGGTTAATTCGGTTTCGCCCTTTGGCGTGATTTTTCCGACGAGAATATCTCCCTCATGAATCATGGCACCAATACGTACGATACCGTCATTGTCGAGGTCCTTCAGACGGTTTTCACCAACGTTTGGAATATCTCGAGTGATAATTTCGGGACCGAGTTTGGTTTCACGAACATCCACGGTGAATGTTTCGATATGTACGGAGTCGAACTTACCAATTTTGATAAGTCGGTCTGATACGATAACGGCATCCTCATAGTTGAAACCTTCCCATGTCATGTATGAAACGAGAATGTTGTGTCCAAGTGCGAGCTCGCCATTTTCTGTACCGGCTCCGTCCGCGAGGACGTCGCCTTTCTTCACCTTTTGTCCGCTCACTACTCGTGCGCGCTGGTGAATACATGTAGCCTGGTTTGATCGTTCGTAAACCTGCAATACGTATGTTGCTTTGCGACCATTGTCATACACGATTGTAATTTCGTTGGCATCTGAGCCTGACACGATACCGCTTCCCTCAGCCATAATTACCTGACCTGAGCTCTTTGCGGCGATTTCCTCGATACCTGTTCCAACATATGGAGCTTCAGGTGAAACGAGTGAAACAGCCTGACGTTGCATGTTCGATCCCATCGATGCACGAGTATTATCATCGTGTTCCAAGAAGGGAATAAGTGCTGTTGTTTCTGAAATAATTTCTTTTGGTGAAACGTCGATATGCGTAAGATCTTTGACGTGCTCCATACCTGCCTCGAAATCTCTTCGAGCCGGTACACGAGGTGCGACAAACTCTTCCATATCATTGAGTTCTGAGTTGGCTTGAGCGATAACGAGAAGTTTCTCACCATCGGCATCGAAGTAGCTCATCTCATCTGTAACAAAGGTGTGAACCGGAATCTCGAGAAGTTCTGAGATTGCCTCAATTTTCTTTGCTAATGCTTCGTCGATTCGTACATCTTTTTTTGCGATTGTACTCTTGTTTTTTGGATTAACTACCTCCTCGGAAGTCATACGGCCGACGAGTAGTTTTGCCTTGTTCAAGACGCTGTGTGCAACCTTACGGTATGGAGCTTCGATGAAGCCGTACTTGTTCACCTTTGCGTAGGTAGCCAAGTGGACGACGAGACCGATATTCGGACCTTCAGGAGTGGCAATAGGACAGATACGACCATAGTGAGATGTGTGTACATCACGTACATCGAACGATGCGCGTTCACGTGAAAGACCTCCAGGACCCATGGCGGAGAGACGTCGCTTATGAGCGAGCTCTGCGAGTGGATTCGTCTGATCCATGAATTGTGAAAGCTGTGAAGATGCGTAGAACTCCCTAAGTGCTGCGGTAATCGGACGAGAGTTGATCAACTGCGTTGGAGTGACCGTCTCGAGATCCATGACCGTCATACGATCTTTGGCGATACGTTCTGTTCGAAGTAAACCTACACGGAATTTGTTCTGAACCAACTCACCAACGGCACGAACACGTCGATTGCTCAAGTGATCGATATCATCCGGTGAAAGCTCTCCTTTGTTGAGACGGATCAAGTATTTGAGAATCTCAATCAGGTCTTTTACCTGGAAGGTGTGATATTCTTTCTGGTTTGGAACTTCGATGCCGAAACGTCGGTTGAGTTTGTAACGTGCAACAGGTCCCATGTCGTATTTCTTATAATCAAAGAACATGGACTGAATGAGTGCCTTTGCATTTTCCGGTGTAGCGAGATCGCCAGGTCGGAGCTTCTTGTAAATATTCTGGTACGCCTCATCGACGGTCTTGGAAGTATCTTTTTCAAGAGTCATCGTGATGAAATCATTTTCCGGTCCGGTGATAATATCCTTGAAAATTTCCTTCATCTGTTTGTCTGTCTCGTATCCGAATACTCGGAGAAGGGAGGTGATATGAATTTTCCTCTTACGGTCGATTTTGACGGTAATAACACCTTTTTTGTCGGTTTCAACTTCTAACCATGCACCTCTTTTTGGAATAATTTTTGCGTTGTGGAATTGTGGAGCGGCTGCGTTCTTTGAGAAGAAAACACCAGGGGATCGGACTAATTGTGAAACAACGACACGTTCGATACCGTTGATAATGAATGTACCTCGGTTCGTCATGAGCGGAATGGATCCTAGGAAGACGTCCTGTTCCTTGATTTCACCCGTAGTCTTATTGATGAGCTGAACGTGAACTTTGAGCGGAGCTTCGTATGTGATGTTCTTGGCTCGTGCTGTCTCGGCATCGTACTTGATCTCACCGAGAGTATGGTCGAGGAAGTGCATCTCAAGCTTTTTGCCGGAGAAGTCGCTGATTGGGTTGATTTCGTCGAGAAGTTCACGGATTCCCTCTTCGAGGAACCATTTATACGAGTCGAGCTGAATCTCGATCAAGTTAGGCAATGGAACCTTTGCATCGATGCGGTGAGAGTAGTAATTTCGGATTTTCTCATTTTGAATGTCGCTAATATCGCAATTCAAATTGGAAGGCTTAATAATCTCGTGGTTTGGACCACGGATTGAAGCTGAAATAGCTTTGGCAGCTGGAACGGATGCTGCAGCTGTTTTTGAGGCAGCTTTGGCGACAGTTTTGGCTGGAGCCTGCTTTGGAGCAGCTTTGACTACTTCTTTGGCTTTAGGAGTAGGTTTGCTTGGTGTTTTGGCCACTACTTTTGGCTTTGACGGAGCAGTTACCTTCTTCGGAGCCACTTTAGAAATAACCTTCGCTTTTGGCGCAGGTTTGCTTACTTTACCCTTATTCAGGGCCTTTTTGTCCTTGTTAGCCATAGATGAAAAATAGTAAGAGATTTTCGAAACAGCTTTGCTATCTCTCACAACACATCAGAATGGGCATGATAGCGTGCTTTATTGTATTCAGAAAGCCTATTTCGTCAAGTTTTTACCTGTCTGTTACGAACTTTACGTTGACCGCTGACAATTTATATTGTGTAAGTATATTTCATTTTTTATGCTTTTTTGCGAGAAAATTCCAGCCAAAGTTATCTCTTTCTGTCAATTTCAATGTGAATTATTACAGTATCACCAGTCTTGAAAATAATATATCTTTTTCTGGTTACATATTCCATATATTACAATTTATTATGTTCAACTCACTTAAGTCAGCTTGGGGACAGGCAAAAGGACTCGCATCATCCGCGAAAGAATTATTATCGTCGTCAGTTACTAAAGGGAAAGAGTTACTGAATGGCTTTCTCCCGCCGGAAGTTGATCATCGCCCTGAGGTCCGACGACAGATTGATGAGGTGATGAAGCTAGACCGTTTGGCAGGAGTGGTTCTGGATTTGCCAACGGCACAGTGGAAGCAGTCTGCACAAAACCCTGTTTCGTCGGTGAAGTATGGGATGGGTATCCAGGCTTGGGCATCTGCGGATGAAAATCCGTTAAGAGTTTTCCACGATTTTGCCAGATCAGGACTCAAGGATGAAACTCCAATGACTCCTTCTTTCTATAGTGAGGTTCGAGATGATGCTCGCCAGAAAGGACGGTTTGATTTCGACCCGCTTGCCAATATGAATCATGGACTTCGGTCTAATACGCAACAGGCAGCTCCCGCTCTTTCTCGTATTACGAGAATAGTTCCAGAGCAGACTGCTCAAATTGCTCCACAGGTTCAGGAGGGTGGTGCTCAGGTAATTCCATTCCGTCGACCGGATTCTCAAGTTCGGCAGCCAGCTAGTCTTGCTGATGCGTGGCTTTCGAGTCCAAAAACATTCAATAAAATGGTTGCCGATACGCGCAGCAGGGTTGAGCAGGCGTATGCAATGGCGGCCTAAGGAGCGGCCTAAAGAGTGATTTACTTCTTCTTCTCAATTTTTACCTTCCCGTTCATGTACGGACGGAGGATTTCTGGAATGGTGATGGAGCCGTCGGCGTTTTGGTAGCATTCGAGGAGGGGGATGAGGACGCGAGGGGAGGCGATCGCCGTGTTGTTGAGTGTGTAGCAGAACTGGTTTTTTCCCTGAGCGTCTTTGTAGCGAAGGTTCAAGCGGCGTGCCTGGAAATCGAAGAACATAGAGCAAGAATGTGTCTCTCCGTAGCCGTTTCTTGATGGCATCCATGTTTCAATATCGTTTTTGTAGACCTGTCCCTGACCCATATCGCCCGTGCAGACGGCGACGACGCGGTAGGCGAGTCCGAGCTTCTCGAGAACTTCTTTGGCGTTGGTAAGAAGGAGGTCAAACATTTTTTGTGATTCTTCTTCGGAGTTTTTGCAAACTACCACCTGTTCTACTTTCTGAAATTGGTGAACACGATAGAGACCTCGTGTGTCTTTGCCGTACGTACCCGCCTCACGTCGGAAACAGCTAGAGTATCCGGCGTAGAGTTTTGGCAGTTCTTCTTCCGTAAGAATTTCATCGCGATGATATGAGGTCACGGAAACTTCAGATGTTCCAATTAAATTTAAATCATCACGCTCCATCTTGTAGGCGGATTCTTCGCCACCAGGGAAGTATCCCGTTCCGGTCATGGCGTCGTTATTGACGAGCATTGGTACGGAGAAAGGGACGAATCCTTTTGCCATTAAATGATCAATCGTGAAGCGCATGACGGCGTTTTCCAGGAGGAGTGCGTCGCCTTTGAGGAAGTAGTTGCGGGCTCCGGCGATCTTGGTGCCGCGAGGGATGTCGATGATGTCGAGTTCTTCTCCCAGCGTTACGTGGTCTTTGGGTTCGAAATCAAACTTCACTGGCGTTCCGACTTTGTAGAGTTCTACATTTTCGCTGTCGTCTTTGCCCTCCGGCGCTTCGCTAGACGGTACGGCTGGAACAAGGAGCATGATTTTGAGTAATTCTCTTTCTACGTCTTTTAGGTCTTCATCAAGCGTTTTTTCTTCAGCCGAATAAGACTTCATCTTGTCGAGAAGTGTCTTTTTTTCTTCACCCTGAAGCTTCGGAATGCTCTCTGATGCTTTATTTTTTTCTCCACGAATAGCCTCAACCTTCTGCAATAATTCGCGTCGTCGATCATCGAGATGAACAAGCTGATCCAAATCAACGGTTACGCGTTTCACCTTGGCAGCGCGCTTCACGGTGTCGAGATTTTCACGAATGTATTTGATGTCGAGCATGAGATAGGTGCGTTATATTTTTTCTAAAACCGTGCCTAGTGTAGGCGATTTTGGCGTTTTCTGGCAAGTAGATATGTATTTCCTTGCAGTTCTCCTTTTTTCTTGGTACCGTTTTCTCTTATCCTCTAAATATTTTTATATGCCTGATTTTTCTGATTCGCACTCTTATGATGATCCCAATTTTCCTGCTCGTGATCCCAGCCCCTCGTCTCCTTTTAGTTCTCTGTTTATCAAGGTGCTTGGTGTCATGATGGCTGTAGGCGTCACTGCCTCTGCTCTTGCTGATTGTGGGAATAAGGGTCCTAAGCCTTTTGATGCAACGCTTGCTATGCGTGGTCTTTCTGATTCGAATGCAGGCAAGATACGTGAACTTGTTCAAAGAGATGCTGCTTTGTGTATGTCTGGCGCATATCCTACGCAATCGTCCTTGCCCGAACAGCTTCGGTCTATAATTGGCACAACCGATGTTTTTTCCACGGAATGTACTTCTTCCGATCAGACTCCGGCTACTCATGCGTATAGTCTTTCTGTTGGTCCCGAGGACTGTAGTAACACGTACGCTACGGCCGATGGCAAAAATTTCTCATTCGAAACATTTTATGGAAATTGCCAATCAGGTCTTCCTCCAGCGGTTCATTGATTGATGTTGGAAATGTGGATATCGGAGTGTCGCTATTTGCTACTTAGTTTCTTGATCTTGTATCCTTGCTAGTTTTTTACTATACATATCACGATCAAATATCGTGGATTGTAGTAATCGTTGATTGACATGTATGAATAGTTTTAGTTGTTTTATTTCCAATCCCGACACAGTTGCTATGGTTGAAATTCTTCCTTGGGTTTTTGGACGTCCTAATCGACCACTTCTACGAGCGTATGTTCTTGGCATTTTATTGTCATAGTCGGCGAATGGTTGAAATATCCCCCTAATCTGATCTGCGGTTACTAATGTTCCTTCCCATATCGTGTCGTTTTGCTCTGTAACCAGCATTCCGTCTATTGTTGGTATGTGATGGTCATCCCACCCTTGTACTCCCAGTACGGTGCTCATTTTGAAGGGATTCGCTATTGCCGTGTTTGGATTTCTGATTGCAAGCCGAAGTCCGGCCATTTTATCGGCTTCTAAAAATAACTTTCCAAACGTGTGAATTCTTTCTGACATAAGCAAAGTATATTTGTAAGTTGTTACTTTAGCCTATATTGTTATTTTTGTCAAATTATAGTGGTGCCAGGGAGATACTTATGACTTCAAGTTTTGCCTTGTTCTCTCGTACATTGTTTTTTACCTTCGTTGCATATATGATGTGATACCCAAATTGCGTTTTGATAATATCGGATATGTCACCCGGATGTTTTAATTTTAGAGCAGCATTGTTGAATTCAGCTACATATATGGGGGCTTCTTTTATGGCAGGTTCTTCTAATTTTCCTCCTGATCCTTTGTTGCTGGCATCATCAGAATTTTCTTTTGCCAAGCGTTCAAAATCTTTTTGCGAATTAA
The DNA here is from genome assembly GCA_943354965.1 of Candidatus Peribacteria bacterium. GTDB lineage: Bacteria > Patescibacteriota > Gracilibacteria > UBA1369 > UBA12463 > CALREA01. The sequence goes on from CALRDN010000001.1 coordinate 67,911, forward strand.
TATTTTTCTTAATAGTATTGATGAGCGCGATAGCTTCTGTCTCCGAGCGAGTAATATTTGGTATACCGCTTTTGTCTGCCGCTTCTTTGTAGCTTATGAGAATGTGCTCCACGTAGACTTCTTTTTTGTGCTTTAGCATTTTCTTTTTCCCGAGTAATTTAATTATTTGCACCGCATCATTTTGTATGGCATTTCCGTCTGTTCCAATTTCCCATCTGTGGGCAATGAACATATCTTTTGTGATTTCTCCCGGTTTCATTTTTTCTATAATATTTTTTGTTTCCGTGGGAAGCTCTGAGATAAATGTTGAAAATTTTGTATCTTTCCCGTAGACGATTTTATCCGGTTTATTTTCCATTTCCTGTTTTCCTATTTCTGAAAAATTTGCATTTGGAATGAGCACTTTCGCAAGTACACTCTTTGCATACGCAATATCATTAAGATATGTTTCAGATTCTACGGCGGCATTCGTCTGTAATGGCGATATCGTCGTGGCGAATATAAGTCCAAGAATGAGCACTTTGCTTATAGAAATATTCAATATATTTTTCATTTGAAAAAAATAAATGGTAGGTCCTGACTCTACTTGTTTTTCATTTTCGGTGTCAATGCGTTGTGGGCCTAACGGACAGCGCCCGGGATGCATTATGTTTTGTGATATATGTATACTATAATTCTTTTGATGCGCTTAATAAAACCAACTAAGCAATACGAGCAAAGCTGGAAGAACACCATCAGGGAGTTTGAGGAAGAGGGTGTGGGTGGTTTTTGGAATATTCCGAAGAAGCCTACTGATTTGGATGCATATATTGAGCTTACCGAGAAGAATTCTAGGGGAGAGTATGTTCCGAATGGTTGGATCGTTCCTAATTCCACTTATTGGCTTATTGATAACGATGAAATTGTTGGTCATGTTAATATCCGCCACGAGCTTAATGAGAGATTAGAAAAACGCGGTGGTAATATCGGTTATGCTATCCGTTCTTCCGCGCGTAAAAAGGGTTATGGCATCAAGATTCTTGAGCTCGGATTACTGCAAGCTAAGGAGTTGGGATTGCACAGGCTTTTGATTACTTGTCATGATACCAATATTCCCTCACGCAAAATTATTGAACGAAATGGAGGAATTTTTAGCGATGAAATTGAATTTGAAGGAGAGAGAATTCAGAGATATTGGGTAGAGGTTTAGGGTTGTTTTTGATTTTTTTTATTCTTCAAAAAATTTCTTTTTGTTACTACTGAACGGCCTAATCTTTCTTCGAGCTTTTCTCGTGCGCCACCGGCAATATCTCCTCCGGCTTTTGCGTCGCTTTTGAGCTTTGGCATGCCTTTGGAGTCTTCCTCTCGGTGAATTTCTGTAGTTGCTCGTTCGCCAAGCATATTGAAAATAAGTTCAAGGTCATTCATGTGGTCACGTAGATTTTCCCGCTTGAGACCTTTGAGTTCTTTATACTCCCTAGGAGTAACTCCAAATGTTGCTTTTGAAATTTCCGCTGTCAGGATCTCATAATCTTGGCCGATTTTTGCTCCGCGATTTTTCCACTCATCGGTCAACTCCTCACGAATAGTAATTCCACGCATACGTTTCTCTATCCAACTCTCACTGTAACCCTTTGCCTTATAGATAGCTCTCATTCGCTTGCTTGCCAATTCCGGATCCTCAATCTCCTGTACACGCTCATACCCCACCTTTGCCAGCCATCGCTTGAACGGTTCGGCCTTTGGAGAGGGAATGGATTGAATTATGCGAAATACTCCTTCTGTGTTGGCGCAGTCGGTTCCGCGCATTTTGTTATCAGGAGCCAGTAATTTCAACTGTCGACAAATTGTCGATATTTCAAAGTCATCTTCACTCTTTACTCGAATTTTCATTTTGAACCAATAATCATTCGGATTTTCACTGTCAGTAAGCGCACTTACAACATCCACTATTGAAAACCACCACTCGTTATTGTGTAGCGTTTTTCGTATCTGCTTACTATTAAATAATGCAATTTTCGTTGGTTCCATATTTATTGCGGTTATCAAATACTGCCTGCAGTATAGGTGAGTTTTTACTCACCGTCAATAAAATCAACACAATCTTACTTGTGTTCACTTAACTATTCTTGCGGATTATACATCAACCACCGTCCCTTCTCTCCTCGCCTTCTTCATCAACCTCCCCAAATCTTCCGCCGGTATCATTGGACAAAATTGTCCCCACACCCACCTGTCTTTCGCCCGCCCTATCTGCCCCACGATATAATATCCGAATTGATACTCGATGTCGTTGATCTTGAGGTCTTATTTTTGGACTATAGAGATATTAAATCTTAAGCCAGTACTCTATTGTGACCATGGTTAGATTCAACAGAAACCTTGCATCTTTTTCTGTTGCTGTTTTTGTGGATGGATGAGCTCCACTTTTTTCACTTCTTTCTTTTGCGGAATATTTCTCGATCTGCTTTATAAATTCATTTAAAAAACTATTATCCGGAATCATTCCTTTTTCTCTTGCTTCAGGTATCAGCTTACTTATGTCACCTTTTGCAGTTTTTCCGTGTACTAAAATCTGTAAAAAACCTTGTGTTATATTGCTCGTTCTTGTTATGCAATTCCCATTTTTTTTATTTCTATATTCCTCAAATGCCTTGCAAATTTCATCATTTACTGCTTTCCATTTTTGGTCACTAAGGGCTTCAAATACTGGCTCATATATTTCTTTTGAGATCTTTTTGTCTTGTTTTGGCATTAAGCCGTTTTTGGTAATTTCTAGATTAATAGAATAGTCCTCAAAAATGTCATTGAGGCGTGCGCAAAAACGGGCAAATTTGCCTTTGTCATAACTTTCGTTTTGACCTTTTGCGTAGTGCGATATTAATTCGTATACCGTGTTTTCTTCTTTTTCTAACCATATCGATTCGAAATCAATATATGCTGCTTTTCCTAATTGTGTTTCGCGATATGGGTCAAAAGAATTTGTACCTACCTGTACACGTAGCGTGTTCGGGCATAAATTTTGTCTTTTATATTTTTCTTTGAGAATGCTTATTGCTTTGGTTATCTCTTGGTCATATTCTTCCATCCATTTTTTGGCTCTGAAGTGTTGCAAGATGTCATGTTTTTCTTGTTTCGAGAGTTCATCCCAACTTCTTAGTCCTAACGTGGGGCATATTCTTTCTATTTTTTCCGGATTACTTTCTGACCAAACTTTGAACATCTATTTTTAAGTTATGTTATTCCTTCCCCTCATCCACCACCTCACCCTCAACTACATCGCCCTTGTTGTTGTCTTTTACTCGTACTCCATCATCCGATGCGCCTTCAGCTCCTGCGCCTGCAGCGGCTTGTGCATCCTGTCCGACGTGTTTGTAGAGTTCTGATCCGACCTTCTGTAACTCGTCAGAAAGTGAGTCGTAGGCGGTCTTGATGGTTTCCATTGGGGAGTCTTTGTTCTCGAGGACTTTTTTGAGTTCTTCGATTTTTTCTTGGATGGGTTTGCGGATGTCGTCGCCGATTTTGTCGCCGGCGTCTTTGAGGGCTTTCTCGGACTGGAGAATGAGACCTTCGGACTTGTTGCGGAGTTCGATCGCTTCGAGACGCTTCTTGTCCTCTTCGGCGTACTGCTCGGCTTCTTTGCGCATCTTTTCGATCTCGGCCTCGGACATATTGGAGGTACCGGAGATAGTAATTTTCTGTTCCTTGTTGGTAGCTTTTTCGATGGCTTTGACGTGGAGAATACCGTTGGCGTCGATGTCGAAGGTGACCTCTACCTGTGGAACACCGCGTGGTGCCGGTGGAATGCCGTCGAGATTGAACTTACCGAGAGACTTGTTGTCGTTGGCCATAGGACGCTCGCCCTGTAATACATGGACCTCGACTGATGTCTGATTATCGGCAGCGGTAGAGAATGTTTGAGATTTAGATGTAGGAACGGTCGTGTTGCGTTCGATGAGTTTCGTCATGACGCCGCCGAGGGTTTCGAGACCGAGGGAAAGGGGAGTGACGTCGAGGAGGAGAATGTCTTTGACATCGCCCATGAGGACACCACCCTGAATGGCGGCACCGATCGCTACGACCTCATCCGGATTGATACCTTTGTGCGGCTCTTTTCCGAAGATCTTCTTCACCATTTCCTGAACAGCCGGCATACGAGTCTGACCACCTACGAGAATAATCTCGTCGATCTCGCTTGGGTTGATTTTTGCATCCTTGATAGCCTGCTTACATGGGCCTTCTGTACGATTTACGAGATCCGCAACGAGTGATTCGAGTTTGGCTCGGCTCAACTTCATCTGGAGATGCTTAGGGCCTGCGCTTGTAGAGGTGATGTATGGTAGGTTAATCTCACGCTCCTGCATTGTGGAAAGTTCACACTTGGCTTTTTCCGCCTCATCACGAATACGTTGAAGTGAGAGTTTGTCGTTTGAGAGATCGATACCTTCGCTCTTCTTGAACTCTTCGAGAATCCAGTGGACGATTGCATTATCAAAGTCATCACCACCGAGCTGCGTATCACCATTGGTAGACATTACCTCGAAGACGCCATCACCGAGATCGAGAATGGAGACGTCGAACGTTCCACCACCGAGGTCATATACGGCGATTTTTGAAGCTTTGTTTTTCTTGTCGAGACCGTATGCGAGAGCGGCTGCCGTAGGCTCATTGATAATACGTTTCACATCGAGACCGGCGATCTTGCCCGCGTCTTTTGTGGCTTGTCTCTGAGAGTCGTTGAAGTAAGCAGGAACCGTAATGACCGCTTCTGTGACCGGTTCACCGAGGTAAGCTTCTGCGTCAGCCTTTAGCTTTGCGAGAACCATAGCGGAGATTTCTGGTGGCTTGCGATCTTTGCCGTCGAGAACGATTTCCGGCTCGCCATCTTTTCCTTTCACTACTTTGAATGAAAGCTTGCTGATAAGTGGCTTAATCTCGTCGAACATACGTCCGATCAGACGCTTTGCAGAATAAATAGTATTTTCCGGATTCATAACAATCTGACGCTTGGCGAGAATTCCGACCATTCGCTGGCCGTCTTTGCCAATGGCGACAATCGAAGGAGTTGTACGCATGCCTTCTGTGTTTGGCACAACGGTAGGTTCCTGACCCTGCATGACTGAGACGCAAGAGTTGGTGGTTCCGAGATCGATTCCAATGATTCGTGACATAATGTTGGGGGTTTAAAGGTTGTAAATGAAGCTAATTTCAAATTAGCACTCAAGATTATAGAGTGCTAATAGTGTGTCGTCAAGAGTGATTTTTTTTGCTTTAAGCTTGTGCCTGAATGACTAGAGTTTGTGCGATTTGTGCGAGGGTAGGCATTTGTACGTTTGAAATGTTTTGTTTGCCGGCTGCCTGAATGTGCAGCTGTGGAATAAATGGCGTATGTGGTACCTCCATGTCGAAATCAGCTTCGGAGTATCGAGACGGTGATTTGTAGTTTGCCGGTACCGTTTCACCAGGAGAGCGTATATCGTCGATTTCCCAAGGGAAGTAGCGGTTGTGTTCTGTACTCATATATTGTTGTGGTTACGTTTAAGCCCAGATGTTTTACGGGAGTTTTTTCTTGTTGTCAAATTTTTGAGACTATTCCCACTCTGTACGCTCATAGATCATATCTAGAAGGACTCCTCTATAGTCAGCTTCATTGAGTAGCCATTTAGCTTTTGATGCATCGTTTGGATGAACACGAATCCATCTTGCATTCTCCCCTAGGGAAAGTTCTATTTCGGCGAATATTCCAGCTCGGCGCACGGTATCAATCATCACGTCAAACATCACCTGCTCGCCCACTTCATTTATTGGCTTACCTTCTTCGCTCCAAAGCTGAGAATGGACTATTCTTGTTAATTCCTCTCCGTTATTTGGTTTATTCTTCATATATGCATTTTATAGTAAGTCGTTACTATAACAGCATTATGTTTTCTTGGCAAGTCCCTCAACCTTCATTGTCTTGGGACGTCCTGTCGATTATTTTTTTAGAGTGGTATACGTTTTGTATACTGTTTGTGTATATGTTTGTATACATATTACCTCAAGCAGGAGGTGATATTGCGAGATAGTATTTTTTTATTATACCGCCGCTGCTTCTTGTCCATTTCCTACAATTACTTTGGCTGGCTTGAGAACTTGTTCGCCGATCATATAGCCTTTTTCGAACTCTTCGACGATGGTGTCGAGAGGGCCGGGACCTTGGGAGAGGACTTCGTGAAAGAGAGGATTGAATGGTTTTCCGATGGTTTCAATTTTTTTCACGTTATGTTTTTCGAGGAGTCCGGCGAGCTGACGATAGATGGCGTCGATACCTTCTTTGTGCACGGCATCGAGATCGGCCATATGCGTCATGGCACGTTCGAAGTTGTCGACGATTGGGAGAATTTCACTGATCATTCCGCTGACGCCGAACCATGCGGCTTGCTTGCGCTGGTCTTCGACAAATCGTTTGTAGTTGGAGAAGTCGGCAAGTGTTCGTTTGCAGGTCTCGGTCATTTGATCCAATTGGGCCTTGAGTAATTCAATATCGGAATCGGGAGATGAGGAATCGGGAACGGGATCAGCACCTTCGCTTCGCTTCGGTGTTTTTGTTTCGTCAGACATATGTTTTTTGGTTAGAGGAATTTTTTTATAATAATTTTTTTATTTCCTGAAGCATCGCCACGTGGAAAGCGTAGTCCATACGCGTAGGGCCAAGAATGCCCAGCAGTCCTTCGTAATCGCCAACGCGATATTTGCAGACGACGATAGAGCAGGATTGAATTTGCGCGATAATATTTTCTTGGCCGATGAAAATCTGTGGTTCTTCGTCGACGCTCAATTGAGAAAGCGTGTTCAAGAAATTGTCATCATTTTCCAGCATTTCAACAACCTGCGAGGCGCGGAATGGATCTTGCTGAAACTCCGGTTGCTTCAATACATTTGAGAGTCCGAGAAAGAATGTCCGTGGGCTATTGGGAATGGTGGCGAAGCTTACATTGTTGCAGGCGCGCGCCAAAATATTTACCGCATCGTAGATTTTCTCCTTTGCTTTTTCGGCAGTGTATTCAGCCCAAACGCTCTCGAGGAGTTTTTGTGCCTTGATGGTGGCGGATCCGTAATCGGCAATTTCTTCGACAAATTTTCGGTATCCTAATTCTGTCGGTACACGACCGGAAGAAGTATGCGGCTGGAAGATTAATCCCTCTTTTTCTAATGTAGCCATTTCGTGACGAATGGTTGCCGGGGAAACTTCAAATTTGTAGCTCACGATAATCGTATTCGAGCCTACCGGTTCGGCGGTTGTGACGAAGTGCTGAACGATGGCTGCGAGAACTTGCGTGCGTCGGTCTAGGTCGGCCATATATTAGTATTTCTTATCAATCGTAAGGGATGTCAGCGCGATCAGTATAAACACAACTGCGGCTCCGAGCCAAATTCCGTTGATTCCAAAGCTGGAAAGCAAGAGAGAACCGAGGAGGGGGGCGAAGACGTAGGCCATCGGGTATGAGGCGCTGTAGATTCCATAAAATCGATCTACATCTCCCGGAGGCGCAACTTTGAAAAAAAATATTTCCTTGATTGGTTCGATGAAGGCCGATCCGATATTAATAATAATAATTAATTTAATGAGCATCGGAACGGATACGAGCGTGAAGAGTACGAGACAGGTGCTGAGAATGGTGAAACCCATGACGAGAAATGTTCGCACGCCGTATTTTTGTGCACCATCAGAGGAGTGAAATTCGAGGAGAATGAGCGGGACGACATTGAGGGCGAAAATGAGACCGATAATATCCGGTGCAAATCCGAGATTTTTCAGGGCGATAGGAATATAGATTGAGCTGGTCGACCACCAGAAGTACATGCCAAAAGAAACGAGCGAGGCGACAAGAAGATCTCTATTTTGGATATAGTCTTTGATATTTTCCAATAATGATCCTGTATTTTTTATTGGTTTAGGGATGGGAATGGACGGCGTTGGCATGGCATTATTCTCATCTTTTTTGCTGATAGCCGGATGCTTGGCGATGATGTGTTGCTGTAGGAAAAGTACGAGGAGGAGTGCGTAGCAGATGGCCGTAAAAATAAACGCAGATTCGGGGCCGTATGTTTTTGCCGCGTATCCACCGACGAGCGGACCGATCACCCAGCCGATGTTACTGAAGAGATAAAATCGTCCTTCCGCGAGAGCGAGCTCTTCTTCCGTGGCGAAGTCGCGAACGAAAATGGAAAGAATGATAAAGAAGAGGGAGACGAAAATCACACGCATCATATCAATTGCGGCGAAATTCCAAATCGACTTCGTGAGTGTGAGTGCGAAGAATGTGATTGCAAGCATCGCGAGAATATATTTCGTCAGTGTGGTTTTTTGAAAGCGCTTGAGAATTTTTCCACTGAGAAGTGAGACGATGAGGGCGATAATCGCAAAAGCGGAAAAATAATATCCTACATACACATCACTCTGTAATTTTTCTGAAAGTATGATGGGAAGCATCGTGAGAAAACTCGCATATCCCGTACTGGAAATCAGCGCCATCCAGGCGAAGATACGGCCTTTGTCGTGTTTGTGATGCGTGCTAATTTTGTGTGAGGGGAAGATCATAACTTATAGTCGTGTTCCGATATATCCAGCGAGATCGAGAAGACGATTGGAGTAGCCCCATTCGTTGTCGTACCAGCCCATGACCTTCACCATGTTGCCACCCATGACGGTCGTGAGGGCAACGTCGAACACGCATGATGCTTGATTGTGAATAATATCTGATGAAACAATTGGATCGGTGCAGTATTCGATCAATCCTGCAAAAGCGCCTTCTGATGCGGCTTTGTAAGCGGCGTTAATTTCTTCAACAGTAGTTGGTTTCGATACTTCACATACGAGATCTACAATGGATGCATCGATTACGGGAACGCGAAGGGAGAGTCCATCCAGTTTTCCTTTAAGCTCAGGGAGTACTTCTCCGATAGCCATCGCTGCGCCTGTAGATGTCGGAATGATATTAGCGGCCGCTGCGCGTCCTCGTCGTGGATCTTTGTGCGCGAGATCGAGTGTTCTTTGGTCGTTTGTATAGGCATGTACGGTCGTCATTAATCCCTTTACGATGCCGAAATTGTCATTTAATACTTTTGCGAGAGGTGCGAGACAGTTTGTGGTGCATGATGCATTGGAGAAGACGATGTGTTTGGCTGGATCAAATGTTGTGTGATCGATTCCATAGACGAATGTTCCATCTACGCCCTTTCCCGGTGCGGTAATCATTACGCGCTTTGCGCCGGCGGTGATATGTCCAGATGCCCCCTCTTTTGTGGTGAATACTCCCGTCGCTTCGAATACCATATCAACTTGTAACGCAGCCCATGGAAGCTTGGTCGGATCTTTTTCCGCATAACATGGAATCTCTACTCCATTCACGATAATCGACTTATCTGTTGAGGTAATATCCATATCCAACTTCCCGTGTGTTGTGTCGTATTTCAATAAATACGCAAGTGATGATGGTGGGTTTGGATCATTGATAGCCACGATATCTACGAGATTTTTCAATAAATTCACACGGAATAAGAGTCTGCCTATTCTTCCAAATCCATTAATAGTGGTGCGTAGTCTTGCCATGGTACTGATGGGTAATAAAATAAAATAAGGACATATTCAAGGCGTCCCTAGTGTAAATCATTCCAAGATAGAGTCAATCTAGGTGTCGCGTTATTTTCGATCTTAGTCTTTTAGCGCACCTTTAATCATCCGAAGTGTTGTGATCTGCGGATTCATAATTCTTGTTCTTGCCGTGCGTTCCTGAAGCCCTGCAATTATGGCCTTCATAACTTCGATTTCTACTGGTTTTGCCTTGCTTCTTCGTATGAGATGTTCTACTTGTGGTGCTTTTAATACTAAATTATTTAGAATTACGAAAGCTCGTGCGTAATCCGCATCATTCATTGGAAGTTCTTTGGCGCACAAAACTAATCCTTCTACCATTTCTGTATGTCCTGGCGTTGTGCATGAAGAAGTTTTGAGTATCAAGTCCATGTTTTCGATGGACATTGTGGATTCACTTACTCCTGTTGGCGAGCTGTCGTTTGTCATATATACTTTCTATAAGGACGTTTATTGTAGAATGAAAGATTGCTATTGTACAGTTATATGAGCTCAATATATGATATCTGCCGCCATTTCAGCTTTGCACAAAGGGGGCGTGATACTGCATCCTACGGAGACCTGCTACGGGCTTACCGCCGATGTTTTTTCTGAACAGGCTGTTCGAAAAGCTTATTCGTTGAAGAATATGACGGATTCCAAGCCGGTATCTATTATGGTGTCGAGTCTCGAGGAGGCGATGAAGTATGGAAATTTTAGTGAAAAGGCGCTTGAGCTGGCGCGGGAGTACTGGCCTGGTCCACTTACTATTATCGTTTCACGAACGGAACTTCTACCAACGTTTCTCAATAAAGGAATAAGTACCGTGGGAATTCGATGTCCCAATCATGAGATTACGCAGGATTTGTTACGTGAGTTTGGTGGACCGTTGATTACGACAAGTGCCAATAGAACAGGGGAGCCACAGGCGTACGATGTTGAGACATTTTTGATTGGAAGAGACGCTGATGAGACCGGGGGTAATGGAATCCCGGATGCTATTATTGATATGGGGCATATACCAGAGATAAAGCCCTCGACGATTGTGGAGGTGATTGGTGATGAGATGAAGGTATTACGAAATGGTCCAATTGCGTTGTAACTCTTGCTTTGGGTGAGCTTTGTTTTACTGTATACATTTGTTATGCAATAACTAAAAAGTTGTGCATCATTATTTGTAATGGTGTTCTTTTGCTTATGGGTTGAGCGTAACAGGCTCTTGTACTGCTAAGTGTATAGTTTTTGTGTACTGTTTCTGGAGGAATAAATTGACTCTCCGGCTTTGGGTGACTATAGTTACGTCACTTAAGAGTAAAAAAGTTATACGCCGTTGCATACAAGTTTTGAACAGTTGATTTGAACCGATATGAGTGATTCCCCAGAATTCGTGCATGTGCCCGTCCTTCGACAATCGGTAAAAGCATTTATGAATTTGCAAAAAGGTGATCGTGCCATAGATGGTACGCTCGGACTTGGTGGTCATACGATGGATATGATTGAGGCCGTTGGCCCAATAGGTCATGTATATAGTTTTGATCAGGATCTGGAGCACCTCGAGATAGCCAAACAGCGAATTGTGGAAAAATTTGGGAAGGATGGACTCAAATCTGTTACCCTGATTCACGCGAATTTTGTTGATATGGCTGAAAAGATGAGAGAGTTAAAAATAAAAGAAGTTAATGGAGTTTTATTTGATTTAGGATTGGCATTACCGCATCTCACTCGTGCAGAGAGAGGTTTCTCTTTTCAACAGGAGGGCCCGCTCGATATGAGAATGAGTAGAGAACTATCTGATCTCACCGCCGCCGACATCGTTAATACCTATAGCGAGAAAGATTTAGCGGATATTATCTTTGAGTTTGGAGAAGAGAGACTGTCCCGAAAGATTGCCCACATGATTGTGGAGCATCGTCTCAAGGAGAGAATCACCACTACCAAGCAGCTCGAAGATTTAATCTTTCACGCCTACCCTCCACAACTTCGACACGGCAAATCTCACCCGGCTACAAAGACGTTCCAGGCGCTTCGTATAGTTGTTAATCATGAACTTGATGTTTTAGAAAAAGTTTTACCGCAGGCCGTCAGCCTGCTTGCTCCGAAGGGTCGCTTGGTAGCTATTAGCTATCACTCCCTCGAGGATCGCATCGTGAAGCATTTTCTAAGATCTCAAACGAAAGATTGTATCTGCCCTCCAGAAGTTATGCGTTGCGAGTGCAGTACGAAACCGGTTTTAGAGATCTTGACCAAGAGTCCCGTATTGCCAACCGATGAAGAGACTCATGAAAATCCTCGCAGCAGGAGCGCCAAAATGCGCGTTGCTGAAAAGTTATAATGCTTTGACAGATAGTTTTTTACATCCCTCTTTAACCTCATTATGTTCGGACTTTCTTCACTCTCATCCTCATCTCGACATCGACGACATGTTTCCTCCCGCAACTTTACACCGGTTATTCAGTGTAGTGTTGGTCATGATCAGGAGGTTGCTCCCGCTTCCACACCTTCATTAGCTGGTGGTGTTGGCGCTGCACTTCTTGCATTTCCTTCGTTCGCTTCCCTCTTTGTGAACCCGTTCAAAGGCATGACTGAGGATATGCCACGCGAGATGAAGACCGTTGGAGCAGAGCTCAATATCAAGCCGATATACTTGTTCGTAACACTTATTCTTGTTGTTGGATTTAGTACGGTTATGACGCTGATATTCTCTACGAGCGGCGTTACTCAAGGGTACGTTTTGCGCGAACTTCAGTCTCAGCGTCAGGCTCTTGTTCTCGAAAATGAGAAGGTAACTATGTCCATCGCTAGCGCCCAGTCGCTTCAGGCTGTTGTGACGAATGATGTAATCCGTTATATGCGCCCAGCTACAAAAGTCACGTATTTGCATGCAGATAGTGTAGTGGCGATGAAGTAGGGTCTTGTCATAAGAAATTCATATTCATAGTAGCGCTTCAATGGATTATGAAGTTTTTATTTTAGTTTTTCTATTTGATCGCTAAACTTTTTATGTAGGGTATCTATTAATTCTATTGCTTCGTCACGCGATTTTTCTTCGCAAGTTCTGTCTTCGAAGTTTTCTCCTATCCCTTGGCAAAGCGTTGCCTGAGAGGTTGGAGAACATGGTACTTCCAAGGATGACCAGGTTGTGTCTGGAGATGAAGGTGAATCATCGCAGTTTGTTGATGGCGACGTTTCTATGTATAGGCTTTTGCATGATTTTGGGTCAAGCTGGGAATTGCTTTCTCTTCTTATTTGAATGTTGTCTTGTCCAACATTTGGGGCTTTTTTGCATGTATGCATGCTCATTGAATGATCTGTCCCTATTATTATTCTAGAGTATGAATCTTTTGTGTCTGTCGTGAAATCATCGCTCCAGCCGGAACCGATGAAATCACAATTTTTTGCTACTGGTAAACAGGCGTCGGGGTTTACGCTATGAACAGTTGGACCGGCAGATAGTGTTTTTATTACTTGTTTTTGTGTGGCTTGAGCTTTTGTTGAAATGGCTTGGAGGTCTTTGTCTTGTTCCGGAGGAGTTATATTTTCTGAGGTGCAGGCTGCAGATAACACTATTGCGGCTAATGTTGCGGATAATTTATTCACGACAGTTTTAATTAAAAAATAGAAGATATTTTGCTCTTTTTTTGGCTTCTTGTCAACGCCTCCCCTTGTACTCTTGGTATTGACCTCAAGAAGTTGAAGCGCCGAAAAATTTGTGGTGTAATCGACCATTTTAGGGTTGGCTTTATACAGGGTCTAGATGAGTCATATAAATCTGTTTGCCCGGGCAGACGTCTCCGTTGACTTTCGGTTGCTTTCCGATAAGCTGATGGCAATGTAAATGTTAATTATTCAGCTTTATGATTGATTCAACAATAGTTGCGGAACTTAGTAAGATTGCGAAGCAGATGGTAGCTTCGGGAAAGGGGATTTTGGCTGCGGATGAGAGTATGAAGACGGTAGGGAAGCGTTTTGCTTCTATTGCATTGGAAAATACAGAAGATAATCGACGGGCTTTTCGAGAAATGCTCCTCACGGTGCCAGGGGAGAGTCAGTATATTAGTGGGGTTATTTTGCATGATGAGACGATCCGTCAGACGACATCATCTGGGAAGACATTTGTAGAGGTTTTGCAGGCTGCCGGAATTTTGCCGGGAATCAAAGTTGATTTGGGTTTGGTTGAGGTAGGAAGTGAAAAATTGACTACGGGATTAGAGGGGCTTGATGCTCGTTTGAAAGAATATGTCGCCCTGGGCGCTAAATTCTGCAAGTGGAGGTCAGTTATTACGATTGGAGAGGGAACTCCCACGGAAGAAAATATTAGGCAGAATGCGAAAGATTTAGCTGCCTATGCTTTGGTTTGTCAGCAGAACTCCTTGGTTCCTATGGTGGAGCCCGAGGTTCTCTTGGATGGAGACCATACTATGGAGCAGGCGGAGGCGGCGAGTGAGGAGATTTTGACGGCGCTTTTTGAAGAGTTGAAAAATGCTGGAGTGGTTTTGGAGGGTATTATTTTGAAGACAAGTATGGTGTTGCCAGGTAAGGATTCTAGCGCAAAGGCGAATCCACAAGAGGTCGCGACTGCTACATTACGAGTTTTTAAGAAGTGTGTTCCTGCTGATCTTGCGGGTGAGGCTTTTCTCTCCGGAGGACAGGGCGACATAGAGGCTACGCAGAATTTGAATGCTATTAATCAGGAGAAAAATCTCCCTTGGCCGCTTACATTTTCTTTTGCTCGAGCCCTCCAAGACGCCGCTACAAAGATGTGGATGGGTAAGTTTGAAAATCTAGAGGCTGCACAGAACGTATTTCTCCACCGCGCCAAAATGAATAGTCTCGCATCAAAGGGTGAATATACCTCAGATATGGAACAGAATGTTGCACAGGAGGCAGGCGCAACGGTTACCCAGGATTAATTATTAAAATTTTCAAACCATGCAGCTCGATGAACATCTCAAAATACTTGGCGTGAATGGTGCTCTCCATGAGGTTGTTATTGCCTGCGCGGAGGGAGTTTTTGATATTGCTGGTGTTGTACATACGGGCGAGGTATCCGGATATGCCGGTACGCAAAATGTTTTTGGGGAAAATCAGTTGAAGTTGGATGTCGTATCAAATGATTTGTTGACCGCAGAGTTGCAGAAGGTGGCGAGTGTTCATATGATCGCTTCCGAAGAGTTAGATAACGAGCAGGAGCTGCATGCAGACGGTGAGTTCTCTGTGGCGTTCGATCCGCTTGATGGTTCGTCACTCGTTGATGTTAATTTTGCTGTTGGGACGATTATTGCTATCTATCCAAAGGGTTCTTTTATTGGAAAGAAAGCGAGTGAGATACACGTCGCTGTTGTTGCCGTGTATGGTCCTCGGACGACATTGTTCGTCGCGGTTGCTGGCAAGGGAGTGCATCAGTATTTGCTGACGAGTGGTGGTTTTGAGCTACAGAAAGAGAAAATTCAGGTTGATGATGAGGGGAAATATTTTGCCCCCGGCAATTTACGGGCTTGTGCGAAAAATCCTCAGTACCAGGAGCTGGTTAATTATTGGCTTGCGAATCAGTACACGCTCCGTTATTCAGGCGGCATGGTTCCTGATATAAATCATATTTTGGTTAAAGGAAAAGGAGTGTTTACCTATCCTGGATACAGCGATGAGCCACATGGAAAATTGCGACTGCTCTATGAGTGCGGAACGATGAGCTTTCTCATGGTGGAGGCGGGAGGTGCCGCCAGTGATGGAGTGATGTCGCTTTTGGATAAACCACTGGAGCATCTTGATCAACGCTCGCCTATTTTTGTAGGATCCAAGAAAGAGGTTGAAAAGGCGTTGGAGTTCTTTATAATGGGATAAAAATCTCATGTCTGTAACGTTTTCCTACAAATCCGTATACTTCTTTTATGATGACCGAGACTCAGATTCAGGAGCTTGTTGAGCAGACCAAGCAGGGCGACAAGGATGCTTTTGCCGCTTTGTATGAGCAGTATGTGGATGCGATTTATCGCTATGTGTATTTCCGTGTGAGTGCGGAGGATGCCGAGGATTTGGTAGAGACGGTTTTTGTGAAGGCGTGGGAGAAGATTGCCGGGTACAAACAGACAAAGGATAATTTCTCTTCGTGGTTGTTCCGTATTGCCCACAACTTGGTGGTGGATCACTATCGCTCGAACAAGACTATCGAGGCGATCACCGAGGAGTATCAGGAGTACCGGGCTGAATATCATCCGAAGATCGTTACCGAACGGGGTCTGGAGAATGCGATGCTTCAAAAAGCCCTGAAGGGCTTGAAGGATGACTATCAACAGGTTTTGGTGTTGAAATATATTAATGAGCTCTCCAACAAGGAGATTGCAAAGCTGCTAGACAAGAGCGAGGGGTCTTTGAGGATATTGCAGTTTCGTGCTTTGAAGGCTTTGAGAGGGGTGCTGGAGGAGATGGGATTAAAGATGTAGTAACGTTTTTGGCTTTCCTTCGTTATAAGTGTTGAGTTATGAACAATTTTGGATACAACAATACGGATGATAGTGAGCTCGACGCCGAGATGGAGTCTGCTCTCGAGAAGCTTGGTGAAAATCTGCGAGCATTGCAGTCTACCAATTTTTCTCCCATGAGTCGCGATGCGAAGAGTCGTATCAGGGCGCATATGTTTGAGCGAATTCAGGACGGTGTTCCTGGAGAGGCTGATGTAGAGAATGAGTCGTATTTACTCGATCGATTAATTTCTTGGATACGAACTTCTTCCCATAAAGTGGTGTTAAGTCCTGTGCGACGCGCAATTCTTCGAGAGAAGTTGTATGATTTACCGGCTCATTCACCTTTTGCTGCTTGGTTCAACGGGGGATTGGCGAAGAAGCTCACGGCGAGCTTTTCGTTAGGTGGTGTTTTGGCTCTGAGTTTATTTGCCTATGTACTCCGAGTTCCTGTGACCTACGCCCGAGAGTTTACGGTAGTGCATGAGGTTTCCGGAGATGTACAGGTGGTACGTGATGGACAGACCTCGCCGGCCCAACAGGGTTTTGAGTTGAAAGAGGGAGATGAGTTACGCACGGGTGAGGACGGCCGCGTGGAGGTGAAATATTTTGATAAGAGTTTCACTCGATTGTTTGCTAATACGGATGTGGCTTTCCAATCGCTTCGTTCGGAGAATTTTGGTGTTGATCATCGTGTTGAGTTGGACTTGGAACGTGGAATGCTCTGGTCGAGCGTTTTTGATTTTGTGAAAAATTCTGACTTCAAGGTGAAGGCGAATGATATGATTGCTTCGGCATCCAAGAGGGCGACATTTAGTGTCTCTTCTGAAAATGGTGCTTCGCAGGTTCAGGTTTTCCAGAATGCTGTGAACGTGTCGCTCCCGCAGAAGTCTGAGGTGAAACCGATCGAGACGAAGACGGTTGTGAAGGGTTATCAGCTTGTAGCTGATGCCGCTGTTGGATCGAGTGCCTCGAAGAGCCGAGTTGAGCCGATTCAGCTGAAAGGTACCGAGAAGGAGTGGGTAAGTGTTAACTTACAAAAGGATGCGCAGCTTATTGCTGATGCTCAGAGCCAGAATCAGGGCGTGGTAGCCGGACCTAGCGGTGTATTGCGGGAGAATGCTTCATTACTCCTCGCTTTTGATTCTAATGAGCGATTCAAGTTGGAACTTAATATTGCCGAGAGATCATTTTATGAAGTTTTGGGGAAGGATGATGTGAAGGTTGATACCGTGCGTTCGCTCTTTAATCAACTTGAGGAAACTGCTCGTAAGGCCGATGGTATTCAGAACGAAGAGGTGAAGAAATTATCTGCCGCCGTGCTGCAGTCTGCGAGATCGAAACTATTATCCGCAAAACCGGATTCAAGTTTGTATGATGTAAAGGTGGCTCTCGAAGAGAGAGATTTTGTTGATGCGCCGGAAGATCAGAAGTTAAGTGTTGCCCTGGACCAGGCTTCTCAGTTTTTGGCTGAGGCACAGGTTTTACAGGATAAGGACCTCAAAGACGCGTACAAGAAAGCACTTGGGAAGTATCAACAGCGTATCAAGGATGTGGACACTTTGGTATCCGGAAAAGTATCGAAGAAGTTGATGGTGGAGGATGATATTCCTGCGCGAAGGGCGAGTTTGGAGGTTCAGTATGTTGCGTTGAGGAATCCGGTTGGTGTTGCTACGAAGCCTGAAAAAGCAGAAGAGGTTATGGCGGCTACCGTTAAGGTAACCCTATCACTTGGCGACGATAAGGTTTTTGAAATCGAAAAGAGCGTTGATCTGGGTATTATCCCTGATGATACCCAGCTGCCTCCGAAGTTACAGTTGAGTAGGGATTAGTGTGCTATTTGGCTTCTGGCTCTAGGATGTAGAGCGACGCTACGCCTTTTTTGATCATGATGGTCAAATACTAAAGCTGATTTAGTGGCTGGAGTTTCTTTTTGTGGATTTTCTGGTGTATTCGAGGAATTTCGCCGGAACGACGTTTTATATGAGAATAGGTACGTTTTTCATACCTTTTCTAGAATAAAAAGCATTTTTCTGTTCGGGCAGAGGAGTTGTTTTATCTGCGTGATGTTTTTCTCATCAATGTTATTCCCGCAGCGAGGAGGACGATGGAGGGGATGCCAAGGAAGACGATTGAGATTAGGTCGCCGGTTCCGTCGTTGACCTGGAGGAGTTGGATGATTTTGTAGATGGTCCAGGCGGTGTAGAAGAGGCCAAAGGTGAAAAAGACGATACCTAGTAATTTTGGTTTTCCTGGGCGAGATAACCAGATAGGTACATTTCCACCAGTAAAGTGGCCGGGATTGTATTGATTGTCTTGCCAGTCTTTGTACTCGTCGATGTAGTCTTTTTTTGAAGAGTTCTTTTTATTCATATAAATCTAAAAATCGCTTAAGAATCTCTCGTCTAGAACCCTCCTGTTAATCTCAGAATGACGCCTAAGACAGCGAGCATGCCACCAATGATCCAGAAGCGCATCACGACGGTTGCTTCCGGCCAGCCGAGTTTTTCGAAGTGGTGGTGGATGGGGGCGATCAGGAAGACTTTGCGGCCGAAGAATTTTTTGGAGGTGAGTTGGATGATGACGGAGAGGGTCTCGATGACGAAGACGGCGCCGATGAGGATGAGGGCGATGGCGGAGTTGGTCATCATGGCAATGACGCCGAGTGTGGCGCCAAGCGAGAGGGCACCGGTGTCACCCATGTAGAATTTGGCGGGTGGAACATTGTACCAGAGGAATGCCAGGAGGGCGCCGACGATGACAGCACAGAAGGCTGAAAGAATGAAGAGGCCCTGTACGAAGGCGATAACTCCGAATCCGCCGAAGGCAATAATGAGGAGGCCGCCCGCGAGACCATCGAGGCCATCCGTGAAGTTTACGGCGTTGGCCGTACCCGAGATGATGAAGATAAAGAGAGGGATATACCAGAGACCGATTTCCAGATTGCCAAGCATAGGGATGTGGATCGAGCTCACTCCAAGTTTTGAGTAGAACCACCAAGCGCCCATGGCAGCAAAAAGAAGGAGCCAGAACATTTTTGGTTTTACTTTTAATCCTTTAGATTCTCCTTTTACGTTTATGTAATCATCAATGAGTCCGAGGAGTGCGGTAGTGACGAGGGTGAATACGGGAAGATATGTTTCCGGACGACTAATGAGGGAATGATCAATGACTCCGAACCATTCTAGTAGTTGCGTGAATCCGAGCGTGACTAATACCGATCCCCAGATAAGTACTCCTCCCATCGTTGGTGTTCCTGCTTTTTTGGCATGAAGTTCATTAAAAATCGTAGCTTTCTCTCCGGTGGTAGCGTTGATACGTAGCTGTTTTCCGAGTTTGTGAGAGTGGAGAAATTTTATAAATGGAGGCGCGAGAAGGAGGGCGAGAATGAATGTAAAAATTTCCGAGCCGATGATGAGTGTTAGTTGTCGGAGTGGGCCGGTGAATAAAGAGAGTGACTGCATGGGATTTGAGATATAGAAAGTAAAATAGGAACGGGATTCGACACTTCGTGTCTGGGGAGCGAATACAAAGCTCCTTTCAGTCGCTTACCACGTAAAATTTGCTACGGTCCAGTCGATGAGTGTTTCTGTTTCTTTGAAACGATCTGGACTATTGAGAACGACTGTGAGGATAGGGGAGCCGTGTCCAATTACCGCCACGCTCACGAATGATTTGCCTGCCTCTACGGTATATCCGGTTTTGAGACCTTTTATACGAGGGTCTTTTGTGAGAAGTTCGTTGGTGCTTTTGAGTTCGTGTTTGAACTGCCCGTTTACTGATTTTACGGTGGTAGATGAGATACTTACCGTGCTTCGAATAAACGCATTTCGGTAGGCGAACGCTCCGAGCGTAGCGATATCCTCCGCAGTTGAAAAATTTCCATCACGATCTAATCCAGCCGGATTGGCAAAACGTGTCTGAGTGAGCCCCAATCTCTTTGCCTTGTCGTTCATTTTCGTTACAAAACCCTCCAGGCTACCGGCATTATAGAGAGCCAATGCATACGCCGCGTCATTTCCGGAGTGAATAAGTGTTCCGGCAAGCAGATCCCTGACGGTTATTTTTTCCCCTTCTGCAAGCCAAATTCTCGATCCCTCTATGGTCGTTGCCGCGAGTGGAATCTTTACAACATCGTTAATATTATTCTCATCAAGAATAATAAGTGCGGTAATAAGCTTGGTGATGCTTCCTATTGAGCGTTGTTCTCTTATGTTCTTTTGTGCAAGCATTTTTCCGCTATTCAGATCTATAACTAAATATGCACTTGCCTGAATATTCAGCGTACTCATGTCCGGTCCGGACGGGGATATTGATTGTGGGATTGGGCTTGCCGTTAGTATATCCTGAAACTGAGATGGCTTTATCTCATTGATAGTGAATTGCGGAAAGCCCTGCATGAGGGTCGCGATATAGAAAGAAATGAGCGATGCGAACATACGTTTTTGAGATTAGTTGAGGTGGGTTCTAGGCAAGTAGTGAATTTATTTCTCTTGGGGTTAGATCTCGCGCCTTTCCGAGTGGTAGTTTATCGAGTGATATCTGACCAACGCGAACTCGTTTGAGATATTGTACCGGGAATCCTAGATGTTGGAACATTCGTCGAATTTGTCGCTTCTGTCCTTCCTCTAGGACGACGGTGACATAGGATCGTCCCGTTTCTCTTTTGATCATCGTGGCAGATTTTACTCGTGCCATTTTCTTTTTGATATCGCCCTTTGCCATCTCGAGCGGAAGGAGAAGTCCCTTTTGCATTTTTACGAGATCGCTGTCCAGGACATTCCCTATAACGATGACGAAATATTCTTTTTCACATTTATTTTTTGGATGCATGATTTTCTGCGCAAAATCACCATCAGTGGTGAGTATGAGGAGACCCTCGCTGTCTTTGTCGAGTCGACCAACTGGATAGAGGTGATGAACTTTTGGGAGTAATGATGAGAGATTCTTCTCTGATTTATGCTCTGCCATCGTACAGGTGAATCCCTCCGGTTTGTTGAGAATCATATAGTGATGCTTTGACCTGGGATTTACTCTTTTTTGCTGGAAGAGAACGACGTCTTTTGACGGGTCGATCTTGGTTCCCAGGACGGTTACTTTTTCGCCATTTACGGTAATGTAGTTGTTTGCGATGTAATATTCAGCTTTCCTACGGGAACAGATTCCGCAGTCTGAGAGGTATTTTTGGAGTCGAATCATCGTTGGACCTTCTTTTTTTGGTATCATGGTTTTCGGGTGGTTGTAGTAGTTTTAGGTGGAATGACGGCTGAGGTAGCTTTCGCCTCACCCGTAATAGGTGCGATGAGGGTTTTTGGTATCAAATCAACGATGCCATCATAGGGGTCTTTCAGCTTGTGGGCAAGGTAGTCTTGGCCTATTTCTATGATAATTTGAGCGTCGCTTGCGTAGGGGATATCGATATATTTTTGTGGGGGAGTGCGAGATATTTCTCCCGGAATGAGTTCCTGGAGGGCGTCGAGTACATTCTGGGAAACTTCTGATTTGAGATAGTATGTTGTTTTGGAGATATCCTTGCTCTGGCCGTTCCCGAAACGTACTACGTTGAGACAGATTCTATTGAGAATAATTTTGGTCTCTGCGGCAATTCCTAGCCCTCTTGTTCCATTGAGAATTTGAATCTTGATATTACTACCTTTAAATTCCGGATGATTGAATACGATATCTGTCAGATTGTGAATATCTGCGTATTTTGGTGCCGCCGGGATGAGTACCGATGCGCCTCCATAGAGCTCTCGTAATGGTGTGTAGAGTAGTCCGCCACACTTGGCTGGGTCGTCGTGAATCATGTAGGTTGCTATTTGATCTTGTTTTATCTGAGTGCCAATTTTTGCGAGCGTGATGATTTCTCGAATTCCGAGATCTGTCTTCATGTACTTATCTAGTGAATCATAGAGTGATTTTACTTTTCCGCTGTCTCCAAGTATTCCTATTTTTTCCGCCTTTTCTTTCATGGCATATATTACTAACTGTTGGCGCTTGGATCGGTCGAAATCATTAGTACTGTGTCTACTTCGTGAATACTTCAGCGCTGTTTCGCCGTCGAGATGCTGTAGCCCTGCTTCAAGTGAGAACGTTTCATATCCTTCGCTTTCCCCGATAGGGTACTGTGTGTCGACAATGGTGGCTGGAATGTTGATATCAACTCCACCTAGGGCGTCTACCATTTCCTTGAAGCCTGCGAACTCAATTTTCACGAAGTAATGAGCATCTAGATTCGTGATTGTTTTTACCTGATCTCGTAACATTTTTATTCCGAGCTCCTCGTCTTCGAGTTCGTTTTTTCCGATGTGGTAGATGTTATTTATTCTTGTTCCGGAGAATTTTTTATTGGGAAGATCTTCTATATAGAGATCCCTTGGAATAGAGAGAAGCGTAGCTTGGTTTGTTTTTTGATCGATGCTCGCCAGAATAATAGTGTCGGTGAGATCCGCCCCCTCGTGCTCTCCGCCTCCTGTTCCTAGAAGGAGAATGTTCGTATGGCCATACTCGTCCTCGGCGAGATCCTTTCCGAAACTAAATACAACATTTCGCAATTTAATTCCCTGTATGAGATTGTATGCCGTGAAGAGGAGGATGCATGCCACGATGATACTCACTATAATTGCATTTCTTGGTGTAAGAAGTTTGTATGAGAATATTTTCCTGATAATTTCCCCGACTTTTCCCGATGATTGACGATCTCTTCGGACGCGCCTGACGGCGAAGGTGTTTAATCGGTCGCTTCGATATGTACGGTGTTTGAAGTCCATGCGTTGGGTATTGTAGTTACTTTCGCTATTTTTGGAAGTTTTTTCGGTTGTTTACTTTGACAGGAGGGTTGTGATTTTGATTTCTCCGAGTGGAGTGACGCTAACGCCCAGGCCAATCTTGTTCCATTTGGCCTCTAGGCTCGAGGATGGCTCGAGGATGCGAGAAGCTATATTGTTTACGCTATTAGTGCTAAATACAAATATTTGAATGGCCGATTGAAGATTTGCGTCTTCGACGAGCTGAGAAAGGGATTGGCCATCTTTTGTCGTGAGTCCAAACTCATCAGTTTTGGCGAGATGATCACTCCATTTTTTGGCAAGATTTTGTAATGTTGTATCTTCACTCAGGCTGGACAGCGATGATCCGTTTCGTGTTTTGTTTATAGTCGAGAGTATATCAGATTCAATTTTCGAAAGTCCTTCGTTCGTGAGTGCTGCTGGTGCGAATTCTTGGACGAGTTTGATTTCGCCGTTGTTTGAGCTCTGCGTGATGCCAATTCCGACATTGACCCAGGCATCAGCAAGAATATTGGCACGGTGAATAGGACTTCGAAGTAGTCCCTGCATGGAAGAAAGTAGCGATGGTGAGTAGGCGAGATTTTCTCCTACTTCTGTTGGAATGCCTTCTTTTTTTCGACGGTCTTCCGGCGAGGCTCCATCCGGATTGACGTGTCCAAAGAAGTTTCTTGTTACCATGTCCTCTGCATGTTTTTGTGCTAAGGTGTTGAGTTGCGGGCTGAGAGTAATTTTTTGTTTACCCATTCCTGCGCGAATATCATTAATGAGCGTGAGAATGTATTCTCGGTCTTTATTTAGGTCTGTGGATTTTTTTGCTACCTTCATGGTGGCATTTATGTCCATGTAGTCAGGAATTAGCGGGGTGCCGTTTGCAACATATACCGGGATATTTATAGCGGCCGACCCGTCTTCATCATTGATTTCAACAATATAACGTCCTGGTGTTTTTGGCGCGTAGGAGAAGGAAAAAGTAGCTCCTTTTGCGATAGTCAGTGAGCTTGTGAGCGGGCGGTTTGTCCGTAGTGTTACTTTTTCCGTAAGTCCTTGTGCGTTTGTGACGTAGCCTTCATTCTCTAGATTCACGAGAGCCGAACCTTCTATTGTAATGGGGGAGAGGTTCGTGGTCGTTGATGGTAATGTTCCATCAATGGTTACGGCATTTTTTTCGATTGTTTTGAAACCATGATAGGCGATGGGGGCGGTAATGGTGCCTATTGTTTTCCAGGATCCTGTGAGTGTTCTTGGCAGTACGCTTACTTTTATACTTATATTTCCCGGTTTGAATTTTTTGAAATCGGCGTAGCGAATTGGTAATGATGATACATTCTGTCTTGTTATATAGGTTACCTTTTCTGATCCCTGTTCGAACATAACTCGATATATTCCATCTTCAATTCTGGTCCAGTCGATGGCGTTTTTGTCGAGTGTAGGATCATAAACGATGTGCAGGGAGGCATTATTATTCGTGATTGGTTCTTCGTTTTTTGTTCCGATATTTGAAACATTAATTTCTTGTATTTTGCTTTTTCCATTCGTTCCCGGGACGATGCCTAGTGAGTAACTTCCTTCGTCTGTGAGATAAAGAGGAATGGAGAAGGTATTATTTTTTGCCTCGGTTTCGAAGTTTTTGAATCCTTCATTCTGCGTAGTGTCTTGATAATTGAGGAAGGCAAACATAGTGGCTACTTTTCCACTAGAGGTAATCTTTCCATTTAGCGTATAGATTTCATCTTGGAAAAAAGTGGTTGGGATCGTTTCATGTAATTCGATATTTGAAAAAAATGATGTGTTGATGGAGGCCTGGGATGGTGTTCCTTTTTTTGTAGGTTTGAATGAAGACTCATATGAGTCTTGTGTCAGACTGGACACTTGAAACTCATCGAAACCTGAAATCGGAGTTGCTGTCGGGATAGAATTTGTCTTTTTTTCCGTGAGTTTTTTCCGAAGAGCTTCTTTTTTGAGTTCACGTTTTATTCGGAGGCGTTCTTTGAGGGATATTTTTTTCGGAGTGGCTGCTGTCGTTGTATTTACTGTTGGCTCTATTGCCGTTGTTGCTGCTTCTACCGTAGAGGGTATAAAAGGAGTAAGTCCTATGAGGGCTGAAATAATGAGTGTCGTGATATTTTTGGAAATGCTTACGCGGCGGTGATTTATTTGAATATTCATGTTGAAAGTCTACCATATTCACATTATGGTTGTGTATGTTTTTCTCTCTTTTTCTTATGGACATACCGTTTGCCAGATCGATGAATGATTTTGCTGGAGAGCCTAATGATATAGCTCGTCTTCGAGGTGAACGTGAAGAGACGGGATTGCCGGTGTATGATTTAGCGAGTGCAAATGTGAATGATGCGGGGATATATTTCCCCGAAGATATTTTGCGTGATGCTGTTAAACATGGCTTAGCGCAGTCAAAAAAATACGTGCCGGATTCGAAAGGTCAGCTGGTCGCGAGGCGAGCTATTGCTGATTATTACCGTGACGGGATTTCTCCTGATCATATTCTCGTTACTCCCGGTACGAGTCAGTCATATCTTTATCTTTTTAAACTTCTGGCAAATCCAGGTGATGAAATTCTTGTTCCGAAGCCTGTGTATCCGCTTTTTGAGTATATTGCACGTCTCGCTGAGGTGACGCTTACCTATTATGATTTGAAAGTTGATGATGGTAAGTGGGTAGTGGATATGGACTCTATCATGAGGGGGATTACTCCGCGCACTCGAGCGATTACATTGATTTCTCCGCATAATCCCACCGGTCATGTTCTTTCTTCTGATGAGGCGCGAGTGATTGCAAGCTTGGCTACGATTAAAAAACTCCCATTAATAGTAGATGAGGTGTTTTGTGAATTTGCTTATGGAGATGATGATAGTTCGCGTGATGCCATAGAGTTACCTCAACGAAATGAATTTAAGAGCTGCCCACTTGTGTTTACACTAAATGGATTTTCTAAAATGTTCGCACTCCCAGGAGTGAAAATTGGGTGGATAGCTATTTCTGGAAATGATGATCTAGTGAGTCGCGCTGTTTCTGCGCTTGAGACGATTGCGGATACATTTCTTGCGACGAGTGAGCCTATGCAGTTTACCGTTCCTGAGATTTTTGAAAAAGGGAGAGATTTTTTGGATTATTATAGGGGGGAGGTGGGGCGCCGACGGCAGTCGGCGCGGGGCTTGTACTCGATACTCCCGCAGGGAGGGTTCTATGGCGTGAGAACTATTGACGGTAGAGATGAGCATGAATTTGTTTTGTACGCATTGCGTGAGTTCGGAGTATTACTTCATCCGGGATATTTTTTTGGAGTTGATGATCATGCTGTTGTTTTTTCTTTTTTGCAAAAAGAGAGCGTTACTGATTGGTCGTTTTTGGATGTTTGATGTCGCCATGTGAGTGTGCTATATTTGAGATACCTCATCTCACTTTTATTATGCCGAAAAAAATGAAGTCCACTAGCGTGGCTTCCGCTAAACGAAAGATTAAAAACATAAAAACGTCCTTAACGAAGAAAACGTCAGTTTTGAGAAAGAAAATTTCTCTTCCTCGTAAAAAACCAATTAATATTTTTTCTTGGCTTGATACGGTTTCTCCATTTTCTATTCTTATTATTGGTCTCTGTGTCGTAAATGTCTCGATTTTGAGTTCATTCTTTATAGATCTTCAATTGTGGTATTTTTCTCTTCCTGCTACGAATTTTCAGCTTTCAAGTTTGATTTTTGAATATGTCCTCACCGGTATTTTTGGGTTCGTTGCTCTTTCTATTATTATTCTCTGGAACTCATCATATCGTCCGCGAATGTTTCTCATGTGGCTTTTTGTCCTCGCGGGTATGATTCATGTTGCATGGAGTATGTTTTTCTTTGGACTTTACGCAGTGAGCGTTTCTTTTGTCATTGCCCTCGCCCTCCTTGTGCTCATGATTGCTATCGTGCTTATATCATGGAAGCGATCGAGGTTCGCTGTGTTTTTTCTCATGCCATATCTCCTTTGGCTTAGCACTATGGTTCTCTTTTGCGGTTGGCTTACTTTTGCCTCTTAATTAGTATTATACCTTTTATGGAAAAACGATCTACTTCTAAAAAATATAATAGCACTTTGGAAATTAACGCCGTTCCCGCTTACTTCCTCCTCGCTTGTCTTCTCGTTGCTCTTTATTATTTATTGATTCTTTTGGCGCCTTTTTCCACTGTTTTGGTTTTTGCCGCTGTTTTGGCAACTGCTTTTCATCCTGTATATAGGGCTATTGGCACACGCATTAAGAATGAGGCGGTTTCTTCGCTTCTTACCTGTCTCCTTATTATACTTTTGATTGTTATTCCTTTCATCGTTCTTATTTTCTTATTGGCAGGTGAGGCAGTGAATTTGTATATTCTACTTCAGCATAAACTTGGTCAGGGTTTCCTCGATCCGCTTTTTCAGTGGCAACATAGTGGACCGGTTTATGATTGGTACACTCGTGTTTTTCCCGGCTTTGACCCTTCCAGTTGGGATATTACGGGGCAGATAACAGCTTTTGTAAAAGATTTCAGTGGTATTCTTCTCTCTCGGGTGCAGAGTTTTGTTACCGGCATCCTTGGATTTTTTGTGAACTTTCTTATTATGATTTTTGCGATGTTTTACTTCATTAAGGACGGAAGTATTATTGTCAAAAAAATTATGGCACTTAGCCCGCTTCCGGAGCCCTATGAGAGGAAGCTATTTACTCGCCTCAAGACGATGATCAACGCTACGTTGTATGGCATTTTTTTCACTGCTATTATTCAAGGATTTTTAGGTGGTATCGGTTTTGCTATTGCGGGCATCAGTCAGCCTATCTTGTGGGGTACGGTTATGTCATTTTTTGCACTTGCACCTTATGTTGGCACGGCTTTTATTTGGGTTCCTGCGGTCCTTATTCTTTTGTTTACTGGCAGTTTCGGTGCGGGTATCTTTCTCTTGATTTGGAGCATCTTGCTTGTGAGTAGTATTGACAACTTCCTCAAGCCATATCTGATTGGTGCATCCGCCAAAACCTATTCTCTCCTCACCTTCCTGTGTGTTATTGGTGGCATTTATGTATGGGGGTTTCCGGGTCTCGTTCTTGGACCGTTGGTTCTCACATTGCTCATCGCTATGTCAGAGATATATGAGGCTGAGTATCGACCTCTTCTGAAAGAATTGGATCATGGGGGGATGTAATTTCTGCCTTTTTGAGGTATGTCCTTGCTGTAATGGCTGCTGCTCCTAGCAGGAGAAGACCTGTAATGATAAGCGTTCCATATGCCCCATTGCTTGGTGCATCCAGGAGAAGTTGTTTGTTTTGTAATGAGTAACTCTCAAGTGCGAATTCTCCTTTATTGGTTTTGATTGCTTTTACCTGTACCGCGGCGCCGAGCTTGAAAACTGACTTGAGCAGCTGGGCATCTGTTTTTTTCGGATCAAAAGATATAATTAGTTCTTGTTGATTCGCTTTTAGGGCGAAGGTGTTCGAGTTATCCGGTTCGCGGGTTACCTGACCATTTATTTTGAGAAATGTTGGATTTGCCTCGCCTTTGGTGATCATCTGTGTCCATTCCCATGATGTTTCTCGGTCTTCCTGGGCGATTTGTTCCGGGCTATCTATTGATTGCGCGTTAGCGGTAGGAATGAGCCAGTTGAGGATTGATATTTGCGGTAATGTTGTAGTCCCGGTACCGGAGAGTGGAATAGTGGCTATTTCGGCGAATGAGGTGTTTTCCGGGGCCTCTTCATAACTAATTGAGTTTTGGATTTGTCCCAGAGGATCGAGAATTTCTATCTGGTCGGCGGAATTTTTCAGGGTTATTTTTGTTTCTTGATCTGTGAGGATAATATAACCGTTCGCCGGAATGATGCTGCTTGCCGGGAAGAGAAATGTCTTTCCGGAGCCATTCGTAATTCTCCATCCTGCGAGGGAGACTGGAGTTGAGGTCTTGTTGTTTATTTCTATCCATTCATTGCCATTATCGGTTCCTGTGGGGTTGGGAAGAATCTCCGATATGATGACGGTTGGGTCGGTTGCTGGTGTGATGGTCGCGTTTGGATCGGGAGGTACTATTTGAGATGCCTGGTCGATAATCACATCTGACATGACGTTTTCCTCTCCGGGTGTGAGGGTTTTGGTGAGTTTCCACTGATGAGATGTTGTGCGTGCCCAGCTTTCGTTCGGGGCGATTTTTGCGTAGGGGATCTTCTCATATTCCACTCCGGATGGATTGATGAGTCTCACGGCGTCGGCTGAGTTGTTGAGGGTGATATTGGTTTTGTCATTTTTGAGAAGGAGGAAGCTCTCTCCTCCAATAGTGATATCTCCTAATGAATATGGTTTGCTGCCTCCTCCTTCCTCGTCATCAATCTGCCAACCGAGTAGTGAGACACTGTGGTCGCTGGTGTTTTTGAGTTCGATCCACTCATTGCCATCGTCGCTACCTTCGGGGTCAGGAAGAAACTCGTTTATGATGATTTCATTGGTGGCGATGGGGGAGGCGGAAGTGGGAGCTGATATTACCGGCGGTATCACCGGAGTGATGATGGCTGTGGTTGGAGATACTATTTCCCAATCGGCGGAAGAGTTTGTATCGATATTTTGTTTTCTTCTGAAGGAGGTGTTTTTTTCTAGGTTGCTGCTTGAGAGACAGTTTACTAAGGAACCGTTCCAGGCGTTGGCTGTGGTGAGTTTGGTGAAGTCAGATTTTTCCTGTTCGGTCGGAGTGGCACTGGTCCAGCAAACGGCGTCGATATAGTCGGCATTGTGAGTGAGAACGAGCTGATCGGTGGTGGCAGTGAGCCCAGGAATGTCGCTAAATTTCAGCTTATCTCCCGTTTTTACCGTCTGAGTTGGAATGGTTTTTACATTTGCGTCTATAGAAGTTATGGCATAATTGTCCAAAATTTGCCCTAGTCCGTGATTTCCGTCATCTACTACCGTAAGTTCTACAAAGTCGTTTAATGTATTATTGAAGCTGAATTCGCTGAGTACGACTTGCGGTGCGGTCATTCCGCAGCTTGTTTCAGCTTTGACTTCGGGCGGGGTTATGGGAAGGAGGACGAGCGAGAAGAGGAAGAGAACTAGGCTGGATATTAATTTTTTCATGTTTTTAGCTTTAAAAATATAAAAGTATCTCAAGCCTACACCCGCGATCTAACAATTCCCTGACATCCGGATTAATTTTTATTGCTATTTTTATGACATGCTTTTTTATGTATTCAGCTTTGATCAAGGCAGCGTTGACGAAGAGGGGAAAATTTGGTACCCTACGGCTGTTTCACGTTTATCATTTCTCAATCAAATGACCACTATTCACATCCGTTTAGCTTCAAATATCGATGTTTCTCTGAAAGGCGACGCAATTCGAAACAGGCTAGATCTACGAGATTTTACTAAAATTCTCGGTCGGTTTGTGTAGTCTTTGATATAGTCCTGTAATCGTGAACGAAAGATTCTATATGATCTAACGTTTATTTTTCTATGAATGCATTAACATTGTTACTCGCCCTTCTCGGGCTGATAGTAGGAGGCGCCACCGGCTTTGCCGTGAGGAAAGTTTTTTTGACGAAGAAGGATCGCGAGGTTGCGGATGCAACCGAGCGAATGATCAACGAGGCCAATATGAAGGCCAAGGAGATGGTCATGGAGGCGAAGACTGAGTCTATCAAGATGCAGGAAGAGGTGAAGCGCGAGGAGAGGACGAAGCATGAACAGCTTCAGAAGATGGAAGAAAGACTTACAAAGAAAGAAGAGGCTCTTGATAAAAAAATGGATGAGACGGAAAAGGCGAAGACTGACCTCGAGCAGAAAATTACTTCCGTGAAGACGATTCGTGAGGAGGTAGAGAAGGTATACAATGCGCAGGCTCAGCAGCTTCAGAAAATTGCAGCACTTACTCCGGAGCAGGCGAAGGAGATGCTCTTGAAGCAGGTGGAAGAGGAGTCAAAGGAAGACTTGTTGGCACAGATTGAAAAATCAGAAAAGGAGCTCAAAGAGAAGGCACAGGAAAAAGCTCGTTATGTGATTGCCGATGCTATTCAGCGCGTGGCGGCTGATGTTACCTCCGAGTCGACGACTACAATTGTGAACCTACCAAGCGATGATTTGAAGGGAAGAATTATCGGACGCGAGGGAAGAAATATTAATACCTTTGAGCAGATTACCGGTATTGATGTAATCGTTGATGATACTCCGGGATCGATTGTTATTAGCGGTTTCGATATGATTCGTCGTTATATCGCGAAGATGACGCTTGAGCGTTTGATCGTTGATGGTCGTATTCACCCGGCCAGGATTGAGGAGACATATGAAAAGGTAAAGGAAGACGTGAATAATTTGATTAAAGAAATTGGAGAGAAGGCGGTGTTTGAGGCTGGTGTTACCGGCTTGCATCCTAACTTGATCAAATTGCTTGGTCGTCTCAAATTCCGTTTGAGCTATGGACAAAATGTCTTGAAGCATTCTATGGAGGTCGCCTTCATCGCGGGTGCACTCGCCGCAGAGCTTGGAGCTGATGTAAACGTTTGTAAGAAGGCAGGTCTTCTCCATGATATTGGAAAGGCGGTGGATCATGAGATCCAGGGAAATCATGTGAAGATCGGTGCTGAAATTGCGAAGAAGTTTGGACTTACGGCTGATGTCGTTCACGCGATCGAGGCACACGATGGAAATATTGAGCCGAAAACGGTTGAGGCGATGTTGGTTGAGGCTGCAAACTTGATAGCGAACGGTCGCCCGGGCGCTACAAAAGAAAATCTCGACACCTTCGTTCGTCGCATGCAGGAGCTTGAAAACCTTTGTACTTCCTTTACTGGTGTGAAAAAAGCTTACGCCCTTCAGGCTGGTAACGAGGTTAGAATCTTCGTCAATGCTGACGATCTCGATGATCTCGGCGCGAAGAGACTCAGCCACGACGTAGCCCGCAAGATCGAACGCGACTTCCAGCACCCAAACCCAATCAAGGTAAATGTGATTAGGGAGGTGAGAAGGGAGGCTACGGCGGATTAAGCTGATTTACATTTAATAAATTACCCTCATGCGTACTCTTTTTCTCGATACCGAAACGACAGGCATAGAGCCTCAATCACGATTGGTGCAGTTGGCGTATAAAAATGGACTTACGGGAGAGGAGGTGAGTGCCTACTTCAAGCCACCGGTAGCTATCTCCTATGGTTCGATGGCGGTGCATCATATTACGAACGAAATGGTTGCGGACAAGCCGGCTTTTGCGGGGAGTGAGCAACAAGTTCAGTTGGTTCAGCTCCTGAGTGAGACGATTTGCGTGGCCCACAATGCTCCTTTTGATGTTGGGATTTTGAAAAATGAGGGTATAGAGATTAGTACCTATATCGATACGCTTCGTGTGGCAAAACATATCATTGCGAGTGATCAGCATAATTTGCAGTACCTACGATATTCACTGCATTTGAATACAGTGGAGGTAAGGGCTCATGATGCGATGGGGGATGTACTGGTGCTCGAGGCTTTGTTCGGCCATTTAGTTCAACTGGTTCGGGAGAAATTTTCTTGTGCGACGGATGATGAAGTGGTGAGTAAGATGCTGGAATTAACCTATAGTCCCGTCCCGATGACGACATTTTCTTTTGGAAAATATAAAGGCAAAACCTTCGACGAGGTTCGCGCGATGGATAGGGGATACATTACCTGGCTGCACACGAGCGAGAAACAGAAGCCTCTTGTTGAGCAAAATGAGGATCTCATATATACGTTGAATTTGTGCATGCAGGGGAAGATGGGGGTGCCGACGTTGCTATAAAACTGATTTTTAATCATATTTGCTTTTATTTTGGTGCTACGCTCATCAATGCTGACAAAGAATACTATGACCTGATGCGGCATAATAGGCATATTAAGCTACTGAAGGATTATTGAGTTTTGATATTCACTTTTGTACAAGTATATCTTCTATATCCTTGTAGCATTGTGGTCGGTCGGATGGTTTTAAGCTGATGCAACGGCTGATGCACTCTACTAATCGCTTTCCTGCATGTAAATTCCACGGATCTCTTTCTCCTATTATGCGTGGAATGCTCGACATAATGTCTTCATGAGATTTGTGCCAGTAATTGCCCATATTGTCTACTTTTGTTCCGGTAAGAAGATGAGATTCTCCCCAATCTTTTAATTCTATTGCATATCTCGGTTCTTTTAATAGTTCTATTCCTACCATTCCGAGGGCATGTATATCCGATGCGGGATCCCATTTCATTTTGAACTGCTCCGGCGCCAGGTAGAATTTAGTTCCAAAATGAGGATGTTTGATTCCCATGCCCTCGTAGTCAATGAGGGCTGTTATATTTCCCGCTTTTTTGGTCGGTAAAATAACGAGATTTGCTGTTTTTATGTCTTTCTGCGAAGTGCCTTCATCGTGAAGTGCCTGAATTTGTCGCGCGGTACTGAGCAATATTTCGATGATGTATGGAATTTCGATTCCCCTGAGTGTTGCCGAGGCATTATCTATATTTTCTCCTATTATGCGTTCTTCTAACCACCATTCATAATCATTATGAACTATTCGTGGCATGCCAAGTGTTGCTAATTTTTCCTGAATTTCTTTCATAATCAGATATGCCCTGTTCCATTCATCCCCTTCTTCTAATTGTCGATCTCCAAATGCATATCTTGAGTGCTTCATTTTTAGTATCAGGGGTTCGTTTGTTTTTGTATTTTTACAGGTAAAAATATCCCTTCTCCCTCGGTGTATCTTTGCTTCGATTTTGACAGTGAGATCTCCGGCCTGAATGGTATTTCCCTCCTGTATTTTGTTCATATTGTATTGTGCAATGGGTGGTATTTTATGGTAATTTTCTATTTTTGTCAATATACGATGTCTACATAGGCACTAGTTTTTCAAAAATTGCGACTTTGACATGCTAATTTAGAAGTTTATAATTATCTTATGCTCCAAAAATAGGATATTTTGAAGCTGAAAATTTCCCCGGGAGCTCTAGTAAGAGTTCACCTTGGGTGGAAATTACTTGTCTAAAAGATAGAAATCAACTAAGTCAACAAGACTTCTATTTATGATAGCTTCTACAAGCCGTTATTTTCATGTTTAAACAACTGGGGCTTTTTTAGATGATGTTCATTGATATGTGAAAATTGAAGCTGGATTTCTTCACGTGAAGAAGTTTGAAGCTGGATTTTTACGGTTTCTGCGGAAATAATTTTCCCTTGATCGATCTGAATTAGCACTCTAAAATGGCAAGTGCTAATTTTCATATATTTACTAATTTTTACTTACCATGAGCATGCAACTCAAACCTACGGAGGATCATATTATCGTGAAGGCTGATGTCGGAGAGGAGAAGACGAAATCGGGGATTTATATTCCGGCGACGGCTTCCAAGGAGCGTCCGCAGATGGGTGAGGTAGTTGCTGTGGGTCCGGGCAAGATGACGGATGAGGGCAAGCGATTGGTTATGGAGGTTGCAGTTGGGGACAAGATCCTCTTTTCTAAGTATGGTCCAAGTGAGGTGAAAATTGAAGGAGAGGAGCTTTTGATTTTGAATCAGGGGGATGTGTTGGCTATTGTTGGGTAAGGAATTTTTTGAAGAAAAATTTTGTATTTGTTTCCGTTTTTATTACTTACTTAATTATATATACACATGGCAAAGCAAATTATTTTCGCAGATGAGGCACGAAGCAAGCTCTTGAGTGGAGTGAGACAGCTCGCATCCACGGTTTGTATTACCCTTGGTCCAAAGGGTCGGAATGTTGGTCTTGATAAGAAGTATGGCTCTGCGGTAATTACACACGATGGCGTGACGATTGCCAAGGAGATTGAGTTGAAAGATCCCTATGAAAATATGGGAGCACAGCTCGTGAAAGAGGCGGCGACCAAGACGAATGATGTTGCCGGTGATGGTACGACTACCGCTACGCTTCTTGCATGGAAGATGATTGAAGGGGGTATCCGTAATATTACGGCTGGGGCAAATCCAATGCAGCTCCGTACCGGTATGGAGTTGGCTATGCTTGAGGTAACGAGAGAGTTGGAGGAGATGGCGGTACAGATTGGAGATTCTAAAGAAAAAATTGCTCAGGTCGCGACGGTTTCTGCCCAGAATTCAGAGATGGGTGAGTTGATTGCGGAGGTACTCTCTATGGTGGGAAGTGATGGTGTTATTACCGTGGAGGAGGCGCAGACGATGGGACTTACAAAAGAAGTTGTAGAGGGTATGCAGTTCGATAATGGCTACATCTCCGCGTATTTCGTCACGGATCCTGCCAGAATGGAGGCTTCCTATGATGATGCCTTTATTCTTTTGACGGATAAAAAAATTACTTCCATTCAGGATATTCTTCCGGTTATTGAAAAAGTTTTGCAGAGTGGGAAGAAGGAGTTGGTGATTATTGCTGAGGATATCGAGGGTGAGGCGTTGGCTACACTTGTATTGAACAAGTTACGTGGGGCGTTCAGCGTTCTTGCGGTCAAGGCTCCGGCTTTTGGAGAGAGAAGAAAGGAAATCTTGAAGGATATTGCCGCTCTCACGGGTGGACGAGTTATTAGCGAGGAGGTTGGATTGAAAATCGAAGAGGCAGGATTGGGTGACCTGGGACGATGTACTCGTGTGGTTGCGGACAAGGAGCATACGACTATCATCGGAGGAAAGGGAAACAAGGAGGAGATTCAGTCACGAATTTCTGAGCTCAAAATTCTTATCGATAAGTCAAAGTCTGACTTCGACAAGGATAAGTTTGCCGAGCGATTGGCGAAGCTCGGTGGAGGTATCGGCGTGATCAAGGTCGGTGCAGCCACGGAAATTGAGTTGAAAGAGAAGAAGCATCGTTTGGAGGATGCGGTTCAGGCGACAAAGGCGGCGGTAGAAGAGGGAATTGTTCCTGGTGGTGGCGTTGCATTGTTGCATGCACTTCGAGGACTCGAGGCGGGTGATGCGGCCGCGAAATTGTCGGGTGACGTGAAGACCGGTTTTGAGCTCGTGAAGGCTGCGCTCATGGAACCACTTATGCGTATTGTTGAAAATGCCGGTCAGGATGGAAAAGTTGTTATTGCCAAAATTATGGATGGTGAGGCGGGAATTGGTTACAATGTCATGTCCGGTAAGTACGTCGATATGGTAAAAGACGGCATTATTGATCCGAAGAAAGTTACGCGTTCTGCCCTGCAGAATGCGGTTTCTATCGCTTCGACATTCTTGACCATGGAGGCGGCGATCGTTGAGTTGCCTGAGCCGAAGGAGGCTGGGGCCGCCGGAGGTCACGGAGGCGGCATGGGTGGAATGGGCGGTATGGAGGGAATGTACTAGGCCAAAAGTTCCTGCACGATTTTATTGACAAGGCCGCCATCGGCCTTGCCTTTCGTGCGTGGCATGAGTGCCCCCATGACTTTGCCGAGGTCGGATTTGCCGGTGGCGCCGGTTGAGGCGATGACTTCGGCGACTATAGTGCGGATCTCTTCTTCAGAAAGTTGAGCGGGAAGGTATTTTTCCAATACGGCCATCTCGAGTTTTTCCTTTGCGGCAAGTTCTGGACGATTGCCTTTTTCGAACTGCTCGATGGAGTCTTTTCTCTGTTTAATTTCTTTTCCCATAATCTGAATAATATCTTCGTCTGTGGCGACCTTTTTCTCACCTGCGGTTTCGAGGCGGAGGATTGCGGCTTTGATTAGGCGAATCGTTCCGGTGGTTATTTCATCTTTTGCCTTCATGGATGTGATGAGGTCTTGTTGAAGTTGTTCTTTGAGCGTCATATTTTTGTGGTTATGGATGTAACAGCTTGCATTATACGTGAATAATCTTTTTTGTACATTTGTTGAGAATTTCTCTCAATGTGGTAAGATCGGATGGCTGTTCTTTTCTTTATATTCTTATTTTTTCTCTTATGTCATTCATGATTAACACGAAAAAAGTATTGGCGATTGGTATGGTTACGGCATTAGCGATTGGGTTGTCGGGTTGTACGTGGTTTTCTCCGAAACCGACGAAAGATCCTATGACGATGTTGCAGGCAGGTGTTACAAATCTTGCTTCGAAGATGTCAGGTGAGTATCAGGTAAAATTTGACGCAACGTTGCTTGGAAAGGATGCTGACGGGAAGGCTCAGAATGTGACGATTGATCTCGCTGCAAATGGTGATGCTACGAGCGATCCTCTTGTTCTCGCTTTGAATTCCAAGATTAAGGGAACTATGTCTGTTAATCAGGATAAATATTCACTTGATACGGAGTTGCGCGCCAATAAGCAGTCGGTATTCGCTATTCTCAATGGTTTGACCGGTCCTGCAGCCGAAATTCCAAAGGAGTACGTTGCTCAGGCTCTCGGAAAATGGTGGAAGATTCCGCTTCCTGCGGCTCTTGTGAAGCCTTATATTGATTCTCTTTCTCCAACTCCTGCGCCAGTAGTGGCCGCTCCGGTCGTTGCTCCAGGGGCCAAGAAAGTTGTTCCTGTGGTTCCGGCCGCTCCAGTCGTTGCTGATAGTAGTGATAGTACTGTTCAGCGCTTGAAGGGTGCTGAAAATATTTTCAAAAATGTAAGTGGTTATGTGAAGAATGTGACGTATGACGGATCTGATACTATTGGCGGACTAAATAGTTATAGATACGTTGCGGACTTGGACGCAGCGTATCTTAAGGATTTTATGATTCAGTACAACAAGGACAAGGGTACAGAACCAACACCTGAGGATCTCGTGAAGCTTGATGACTTTTTGACTCACTTTACAAGTCGTTTGACGTTCTGGGTGTCGGTCGAGGGAGAGGTTTTGAATAAATTTTCTCTTATATTGAAGATGGATAAGATTTTGAGTGATGATGGAAAATCCAGCGGTAAAGGTGAGGTGAATTTCACTATGTCTTTCATGAATTTTGGAAAGGCAGTGACGACCGTTGAACCTACCGGCGCTACGGAATTTGATCTCTTTGGTATGTTGGGAGGCTTGGCCGGTGAAGAGACTCTCGGAGCTGATGCTGCGGCAGGAATTGTTGCGCCTGTTGTTCCGCCAAAGAAATAGTTCTTAGGTGTCAGAAAAATGTTAGGTCCCCATGGTAGCTTGCTTCTATGGGGACTTTTTTTATGGCTTTTTTCTGCGGGGTAGTTGGATGGTATTATGGTGTGTTTTTTGGCATGGTTGTGCTGTCCTGTGTGATGTTTTTTCTGATTCGATATGAATTGTTTGTTGATTTTTTGGTTTGGTCAAAGTGGAGAGTTGTTTTTATTTTTCTGGTGATGAGTTTTGGATTTGCATGTGGTTTGGTTCGGAGTGGCTGGGTGACAATGCGGCATGAGGATGCGGTGCGCGGGGTGATTGCGAGGGGCGTGGTTGAGTTGGAGGGCTCACTGAGTAACGATCCGAAGGTGGCGAGTTTGGGGCAGAGGGTGATGGTGGACATTGGCGGCGTGGGTGATGTTGAGATTTCTGTGCCCAATGGTGTTGAGCTGTGGAGAGGAGATAGTGTGAGGATGAGAGGGAAGATTGTGGAAGATGTGCGGTATGAGGTGAAGTATTTGAAAATGCAGCCGGTGAAAATTCTTTCCGTGGGTGAGCCGGTTGGGTTTTTTGGTATGCTGACGAGCGTGCGGAGGTATTTTGTGGTTCGTATGCAGGCGCTGTTTCCGGAGAGTGTTGGAGCTTTTATGGTTGGGATTTTGGCTGGAGGGGAGCGGGGATTGAGCGAAGAGGTAAAGGGGGATTTCCGGAGGACGGGTTTGTCTCATATCCTTGCGGTTTCCGGATATAACGTCTCGCTGCTGCTGCAGCTCGGCGTAGCGGTCATTCCTGTTCGGAGAAAATGGAGGTTCGCGGTATTTGGATTTTTACTCCTCGTATTTATTGGGTTTGTAGGATTTCAGGCGTCGGCGGTGAGGGCGGCGATAATGGGTTTTCTCGGCGTGTGGGCCGCCTCGCTCGGACGAGTAAAGGATATGACGCTTATTCTCCTGTGGAGCGGATTTGCTATGGTTCTGTGGGATCCTACTATGTTGCTGTTTGATAAAGGTTTCCAGTTATCGTTTTTTGCTACGGTTGGAGTGATGTATGTTTCGCCGGTGGTTATGAGATGGTTTCCGGATAAGAAATCGGGGTTGATAGAGTCGTTTGTCGGAACACTTGCGGTGTATATTGCCCTGTTGCCCGTAACGATGTCGTTTGGGAAGTTGCCGCTGATTGGATTAATTACCAATTTGTTGTTTGTGTGGTTTATTCCGATCGCGATGACGATTGGTTCTGGAGTTTTTGTATTGAGCTTTTTGGTGTATCCGGTGGCTTTTGTTTTTGCTCGTGGGGTGAGTATGTTTGTATCGTGGTACTTCTTCGCTATTCACTTTTTTTCGTGGCTTCCATTCAGCGTATTCGAGGTTCCGCCTATGTCAAAATATGTCGTAGTTGGATATTACGTTTTGTTGGCGTGGTGGGTATGTCGCAGTGAGCGGGCTGTCGTGTCGGTTATTACGTCGCAACGTCCAGACTGAACTTGTTATTATCGAGAAGGATGGCCTCGACAGCTTTTTGTGCCTCTTGCTTGGCTTGCTCCGAGAGACTTCCGCCTGTGATCCTGCTAACGATAGCGGCGGTGATCTGAGCTGATTGTGCCTTTGCTCGGTTCTCGAGTTTGGTACTGTCGAGCTGCTGACCGTCTTTGTCGATCATGTTGTATCGCTTTCCTCGTTGGGTCTCGTCGGTGATGAGTCGGTCCTCTTTGAGCATTTTCTTTTTCTGATGGATCTGATCTCGGTTGAGGTTCTGGAAGTCGGTCATCTTGAAGACGACGGCATCTTGGGCGCGTCCGGTACGGCCGTCCACAACACTTTCGCCATCAGTATAGTCTGCAAAATCCTCTGAAAAGGCCTGGTCTTCCGCAGTGCCATGTAGTGCGCTGCGTTGGTCGAAGGTGCGCTCCTTCGTAAGTAACTCATGCTGTTTGATATCGTGTGCCATACGGAGGTAGACGGCGTTTGCCTCGAGCTGATCTCTCATGGTGCTGTTTCCCTTTGCCTCGTCGATGGCTTTGCCAATCGACTCGGCATTCGGACTCACCATGATCTGTAACTCTGCGAGACGTGCATTATTGATCTCATCTTCCGGATCGAGCTTGACGATGTCTTTGCGGATTTCGAACTCGGCTTGGAAGTTTTTTTGTCCTTCGAACTTCATGGCGTCTTCGAGTTTTACCTTTAACTCAGTTCTCTTCTGCATCTCGTCAATCTGGCTTTTTGCCTCCTGCATGCCATTGAGGGAGCTCTTCAGGGCGCTTCCTCCATCTGGCAAAATAGTACAGAGGGTCTGAATACGTTCGGAGAGGTCTTGATTCATAAAGATTGATTCATGCTTCTTTCGCTCGGATTCCGGGAGAGTCTCAAAGGTCTCCAGAACCTTATCACGGCGTGGATCGTCGAGATCGGAGTTTTCGAGCATCTCTTTCATCTCATCGGTTGTTTCCAGTGAGGCAAACCACTGTTGGTAGGCTTTGACGCTCTTTGGAGATAGGAGTCGTCCGTCGGCCATTTCCTGGACTTTGTCGTTATATTTTTCGCATAATTCTTTTCGCTCACGATTGTCGTTTTCGATGTTTTCTACCAATGCCACTCGATCACGGAGTCGCAGACTGTAGAACTCTTTGTGCTTTTGCTGATCACCGGCGGGGAGCTTGTTGAAGCGAGTAAGTGATTCCTTGCGTCGTGGGTCATCGAGGGTTGAGTTTTGGAGGGCTGCTTCTTTTTCCTTGATAGTAGCTCCGGCGAACTTGTCTTTGTACTTCCCGGCACTGATCTCGCTTACTAGCTTGTTGCCTACGGCATCTTTGAGTTTGGTATCCCACTTTCCGATAAGTTCCATGTGTTTTTCGCACTCTGTAGCGATTTCTTTCTTGCCTGGCTGACTGGTGGTTCCGGAAAAGTTTACATTATAGAAGTCGTATTGAGCCTGAACTTTGGCGGGAGCGGCTTTGAATTTTGCCTCGAAACCTTGCAGTGTTTTTTCTGCGGTTGGGATATAGGCAAGACTTGCCTCGAGCTTGGCGGCGTCTTTTTCCTCACCCATGTACTTGGCGTTAATGTTTTTTTCGAAAGGACTCTGGAGAGGGGAGGCGGTCCATTTTGCAATGGCCTCTTCACGTATTTCGCCCTTCATCTCTTCTACTATTTCTTTTTTCGCCTTGAGACCTCTGGCTTTTTTCAGTTTGGCTTCGAATTTCTTCTGACGTGGTTCGGAGAACTTCTTGAACTCGTCTTTCACGGATTTTACATCGCCATCTTTGAGCTCCTGTTCCATCTCGGCCAACATTTTTTTCTGGCCCTCCGGAGTAGCTTCACCGAAGCGAATTGAGAGACTTTCCAACTCATCATCATCGGAAATATCCGTTTTCTTCAGTTGTTCGAAGAGCTTTTTGAAGGCGGCCATATTGTCCTTCAGCCCGTCGACGTAATCGACTTTTTCCTTCTCGGTCATTTTCCCGAAACGGTCCATGTAGACCTTGGCACCCTTGCCATCGCCGATTACCTTGATGAGGTTGTCGCGAATGCTTCGTAGGCTCTTCAGCTCACCATCTAATTTTTTCGTGCCTTCCTTCTTTCCATCTAAATTGGCTTCTTTGAACTCTTTTTTCTTGTCAGCAAGTGTGTCGATATTGCGCGCTTTGTCTTTTCCAAAGAGGTCGGCGTTCTTGTCGAGCTGCCCTACATAACTTTGGAGGAGTTTGTGGGATGCGTCGATGTTTTGGTCGATATCCTTTTTGATATCCGCGAGTCTGTTTGGGTCGCTCTTCATTCTTGCAGCTTCGAGAGCTTTTTCGTAGGCTTCCTTCTCTTCTTTTCCGAGAACCTGATCTTTGGCTAAGAGGTTGCGTATGTTCGTGTGAATCAGGCTCACATCCCTCGCCTCGTTTTTTATAGTTTCGGCATCTTTTTCTCCTTTTTTAAATTGATCGAACTGTTCGTCGCTTATGCCACTTTTTCTGTCAGTACCATCTTTTCTTTTTGGTCCGTCTTCGTACTGAGATGAGCTTTCAGGTCCGTATTTTGCCATAGAGATTGTGTATATGTTGAGGAGAAACAAAACCCCGGAGCTACCATGAGCCCGAGGTTTGTTATTGTATCACTTTTTTTATCTTATGCAAGTTTTTAGGCTCATTCAGCTTTAAAATGCATTCACAAATTTACACGCTACAGGCAGAGAATCCACAGCTGAGGCAGAGCATGCAGCCCTCGGCGATCTGAACCTGGCCTTGGCACTCCGGACATTCTTTGTCAGCCATGAGCTCATGCTTAGTCTTGATAGCTTTATGGGCTCTAGCGGTTCCATCTTCCGTAGGGACTGATCCTGCTCCAACAGTTGCGTAGGTTGGGAGAGTTGGTTGAGTGACGGCTACAGGAGCAGCTGGTGGTGGAACGAACTCAGCGACACGCTTCTCGACTTTTGGTTCTTCTTTTTTATTTACCCTTCCGATGTTCAAGACCTGAGAGTCTCGTGAGCCATCTCTATAGATAGTTACTCCTTTGCAGTTGAGATCATAGGCGAGGATATAGGCGGTCTCGACATCCTGCATGGAGGCTTCATGGGAGAAGTTGATTGTTTTGGAAACAGAAGCACAAACATGTTTCTGGAAGGCGGCCTGCATACGGATGTGATTTTCCGGAGAGATATCTTGAGCGGTAACGAATACGCGTCGAATATCAGCTGGAATTTCATCGACAAAGCCCTGGATAGATCCTACCTTTGCAATTTCAAGCATGAGATCCTTTGAGAAGAATCCTCGCTCTTTGGCTATCTGTTCGAAATAGGCGTTTGTATAGATGAGCTCGGTTCCGTCCATAACATTCTTGATGAATGAGATAGCGAAGTTTGGCTCGAGTCCACCGCTCGCCTCGGCGATCATACCGATGGTTCCGGTTGGGGCGACAGTTGTGACGTAGGAGTTACGAATCTTGATGCCCTTCTTCTCCCATGTTGAGCCCTTGTATGCTCCGAATGTTCCACGAACTTTGGCGAGGTTAATGGATTCTTCGATGGATTTATCACGGATGAATTTCATGAGTTCTTCACCTTTCTTGAGACCTTCTGGTGAGTCATATGGAATCATGATCTGGTAGAGTGCATCGGCAAAACCCATAATACCAAGACCGATACGTCGAGTATTGCGTGACATCTCGGCGATCTGGGGAATCGGGTAACTGTTCATGTCGATCACGTTGTCGAGGAAGTGCGTTGTCGTGAAGACGACCTCTTCGAGACGCTTCCAGTCGAAGTCTGTTCGAGCGGCGTTGATGAATCGGTTCACGGCGATAGATCCGAGATTACATGAGTCAAAAGGAAGGAGATCCTGTTCGCCACATGGATTGGTTGCTTCGATCTCACCCAAATGAGGAACCGGATTGGTAGCATTCATATTGTCGATGAAGACGAGACCTGGGTCTCCATTGAGCCATGCGTTTGAAATAATCAAATTAAAGACCTCACGTGCGCGGAGCTGCTTGCAGGCTACCTTTGTGCGTGGATTGATGAGATCATACGTCGTATCTTTCTTGAGCGCTTCCATGAACTTCGCGGTAATACCGACGGAGATGTTGAAGTTGGTGAGCGTTTTCATGTCGGCCTTGCAGACGATGAAGTCGAGAACATCCGGGTGATCTACTCGGAGAATGCCCATATTGGCACCGCGTCGCTTGCCACCTTGCTTGATCTCCTGCGTAGCAGCGTCAAAGATTTTCATGAATGAGACTGGACCGGAAGAGACACCAGCTGTTGATTTCACCATGTCGTTTGATGGGCGTAGTCGTGAGAAGGAAAATCCTGTTCCGCCACCGGATTTGTGAATAATGGCTTGGTATTTGAGTGAGTCGAAAATGCCCTCAATTGAGTCCGGGATTGGGAGAACAAAGCAAGCAGAGAGCTGCTGAATTTCCGTTCCGGCGTTCATGATCGTTGGAGTATTTGGCATGTACTCGAGGTTTGCCATCACATCGTAGAATTTTTTGGCTGTGGCCTGGTATTCTTCTTCGGTTGCTCCATAGTTCTTGTCGGCAAGAGCGATATTGTTGGAAATACGTTCGACGAGTTGCTTAGGAGTTTCCGTGATATTGCCATTTTCATCTTTCAAGAGATACCGTCGCTTGAGAACCTCGAGTGCGTTGTTGGAGAAGTTGAGTCGTTCGTCGGCATTACCCTTGCCGAGGATCGTCTCTGTCTGCTCGCGCTTCCGTGACTGCTCGGCTCTATACAAGATATAGGCTTTTGCGGTTTTGGCATGTCCACCCTCGATGAGGATCTTCTCCACGAGATCCTGAATCTGTTCCACGGTTGGAATGGCGTCCGGTCCTTTGAAAAAAACTTCAATCACTGCCGCAACCTGATTGGCAATTTTGTCAGCAATGGTTCGGTCATCTCCCCCTACGGACTCTGCCGCCTTCCAAATGGCTTCTGCGACTTTTGATTGATCAAAATCAACGATACGACCATCGCGTTTCCTGATGTTTTTTGTTTGTGCCATAGCGGAAGGGGGTAAGAGGAGAATAAAGAATGA
This sequence comes from Candidatus Peribacteria bacterium, assembly GCA_943354965.1. Lineage (GTDB taxonomy): Bacteria > Patescibacteriota > Gracilibacteria > UBA1369 > UBA12463 > CALREA01. The sequence continues at coordinate 112,225 of CALRDN010000001.1, forward strand.
AAGCGTGTCACTACAGAAGAACAATAGAAGTGAGTTACACATTCTGTACGTTTCTAGCGTGTCAGAAATGTTTCACCTTCTTGTAAGGCCTATCTTAGAAAAGTAGAGAGGCGTTGTCGATGGATAGTGCTACGATTTTCTTGTGGGGATTTGGATATATAGTGTTACCCATTTTTTGGCACTACTACATGTAGTATTTACGTTCATAAAAGTATACCTGATTTTTCTGGAATGAAAAGGATTGGTTGTCACAATCCGTTGACTTTGAATATGGTTTATTTTTATTACTTCTTTGTTTGATTTTTTCGAGTGGGTGCATGCGGTGGAATTTGTTTTCGACCGCGCGTCAAGTTTTTCCCTATTCTGATTTCGAATTATTCTTGTGGATAAATTTGCTTGTTTTCTTTGTAGAGTTTGATGGCGAGAACGGGGCACGCTTCGGCCGCCATTTTGATCGTTTCTTCATCCGCAGAGTCGGTATCGACGATATAGGCCTTTCCCTCTTCTTCATCTAATTGAAAGACTCCCGGAGCGACCGCTACGCATGGTGCTGCGCCGATGCAGAGCTTGCGATCGACAACGATTCGCATGGCTGGAGTTGCCGATGTAGAACCTTCTGATTCGTCTCCTAATTGTACGGGCACGATTGGCATGGGATTTTTAATTAAGAATGTGCCTATAGTAGCGGCTGAATGAACATTCGTCCAGAGAAGTCCATGATGCTTTGTTTGCCGTTGTATGTTTTTTTATCTTTTGCTATTCTCATCTTCCGGTGACTTCTTTCTATTAGTACTATGAAATCTCTGAGTATTATCAATGTTGCAGGACTCCTCATGGATGGAAAGAATGACGGTTTGGAGGCCGCGCTGCGCCAAAGAGTTACACCGGATTTTCTCCGAACTATTGCTCCAACTTCTCTTGATAGTGCCACCAAACATCCAAATGAAGCTATAGAACATGCTATTGTCATGATTCGTCGAGCTATGCAGGATGTTAAAGAGAGTACGGGCGATCCAAATATTGTTCTTGTAGGGAGATCATATGGTGCGTTTATAGCGCTTCTCGCTTCGATTAGAATGAATTTTCAAAATATAACTCGAGTTGTGTTGATCGAGGGTCCCCTCCATCCCGATGTTCTTGTGGCTCCCCCCATGCTTCTTCCTCCACTTATGATCTGTGATTCGCACTACCAGATGCGTCCCGTGTTAGCCAGAGAGGCAGTGGAACATTTATCGGCCCTAGGCACTTCGCCACTCGTCATTATTCAGGGACAGGCTCAAGATGATGTCGTTCCGATCGCTTCTCAGGTAATACCCGGAGATTTTCGGATTATGAATGTTGATAGGATGTTTTCTTCTCATCATGAGATAGATCACGATCGAGGTTCTGTTGTACGCCTACCTCGAAGTATTGGAGGTGAATGTCATGGCATGAAAAGAATCTTGCCTGATGGTTATCGTAATCATCTTTTTTGGAGTAAGGAAAAGATGGATATGATTTTGGATATATTTGAGGCGACATTACGTGTCTAGTAATCTTATTTTTTTGGTGTGATTTTTAGCTTGGTACTTTTTTAATATTATCACACAATTGTCGCAAAAGATATAGTACGCGCTAATTCTAACGCTTTGAATGTGCTGGTCGTGGATATACTTTGCGAGCATATTCACTATTGACCATGTATATAATTTAAAATAATCATCACTCTGTTCCCTCATTTTCATTCCTCGATCCTCACTCGTGACAGGGTTGATGGATGGTTGATTAGGAAAGTCAATATCTCCACATTGTTGCTCCTTTAGTTTGTCGGGTAAATGCGGAATGTATTTTTCTATTACTGCGCCGTTTGTTTCTATACTTTTAATTAAAGCAGTAGGAGTTTCTATTTCTCCTAGCATAATGAGAGGTGTTTTTATATTATCCTTTACCTTCCATTATAACATAAAATCATCAGACAGTCAATCGCCCAGGAATCAGTTCTTTACATTTTTTCAATTTCTTTCAAATCTTGATCGGGCAGGTATAGAATCACTAGACCGAGAGCAATTCCGAATAACGCTGTCCATAGATGACTACCGCCGAAAATCCATTTATCTAAAGCGTCAAGTACATACCAGACACCTCGCCAAATTAAGACGAGCCCGATGACTACGAAGATATTTTTCGCTAGATAATTAAGTGTTAATTTATTTTTTGACATGGTGTAATTGGTTAGTTACGTATATTGTATTCGTTTTCTCATTGTAAATCCATCGCTCCTCGAACGAACTGGAGAAAATGTCATATTTCCTCTGCCATAACGGAAAAAGAAATTTGAAATCTTTACCGTTAGGGCGAGAAACGGTTGCGTAACCGTTTTGGGTTTGATAAAATAGCAGCAGCCTTGAATGCTGAGGAGCGAAAAAGCGATGAGTCTTTTAAAAAAAGCGCTTTGAAGCCATGAATCCGCATTAATTATAACCGGCTTTTACCGGCTTTTTTTGAGCAACTTGTTATATCTATAATTCATACACACATGGACGTCCAAACCAATTTATTTATCCTATTCAGTTTTGTTGTCGTTACCTTCTTAGTATTGGATCTCGCGTATTTCAATAGGCAAAACCACAAAATCGAATTCAAGCCGGCACTGTACCAGTCGCTGTTCTGGGTCGCGGTTTCGTTGATTTTTGGTTTTCTGATTTCCATCTATATGGGTAATGAGATGGCTGTTGAATTTATCAGCGCCTATATCACGGAAAAAATGTTGTCGGTAGATAACCTGTTCGTGATTATGTTGATTTTTAGTTTTTTCAATCTTGAGGAAAAGTATCATCACAGGGTCCTGTTCTGGGGAATCTTGGGTGCTATCGTTTTTCGCGCGATCTTCATCGGAGTAGGTGCCTACATTATCAACCAATTTTATTGGGTGCTTTATATTTTCGGGATTATCCTGTTTTATACGGGCATCAAGTTATTGCGTGACAAGAAAGAGGAACATATAAATTTTCACGACAACAAGATCATCAAGGCTGCCCATAAATATCTACCGTTCACCGCCAACCACCATAATGGCAAGTTTTTTTGCCGAGAAAACGGAAAATTCATGTTTACATCCTTGTTTTTGATAATGTTGCTTGTAGAGGGTACCGATATCGTTTTTGCGGTTGATTCCATACCTGCTGCTTTTTCTATTTCGCAGAATCTATTTATCGTGTTTACTTCCAATGTTTTTGCAATTATGGGGCTACGAGCCTTATTTTTCTTGATCGAGAATATTCTGCACCGCTTTCACCATTTGCAGAAAGGCTTGGCAGTGATTTTGATATTTATCGGTTTAAAGATGCTCTCTGGAATATTCGGACTGCACGTATCCGCCTTTGTCTCATTCGGCATCATTATATTTGCCCTTGGCTCGTCAATGATTCTATCGGTTATATTTCCTAAAAAGATCTAGGATCCATACCAGGTCGTTCTTTTTCGTTCATAGTGGTTGCTTAAACTTTTTCGCCCCAATTATAAATGAAAAAAAGTGGGTAAATGTATTTTATATAACGTTCGCGTTTATGCGATGTTGCATTAGCAATATGGGTGGAGCGAAGCGGAACCGCATACACGCTGTTAAGTGATGTAATTTTTTATCCTTATTATTATTTTCTCAATCTACTTTTTTCTTTTTTATCAATTCGTAAAATAAGTTTTTTCTGTTTTGGGCGAAGGGTAGAGGGGAATTAAAGGGGTGAATGCCCGAAGCCCAAAACTCCTTATATTGGAAAACGGCGAGTAATGATGGGTGTATAAGCCTTTTGTCCAGAAACATGTGGAAGCCATTTGAGGTGATACCTGTTTTATTTTTTGATGGTTGTATAGGTTTTATTGCCTCTGGTGCATAAATCAAAATTGCCATATTTCTATCCTGAGTCATTTTTCTATCTTGCGCCCATCCGTCAAAATCAGACAAATAAGAAACTTGATCGACATCCCTTGTTGCGTCAAGTCCGTTTTCTTTCATTGCCAATTCTTCTCCATCGTCTCCATCATGATGAATGGTAGTAAGAGAAGTGTGGTCTCTGTCGGTACCAGTTGAAAAAGCATGTTGCACTCTCTCTCTGTTGATAACTCTGATTTTTAACCCTTTTCTATAAAGACCTGCTTGTTGTAGTGAGTCAACGATATGCTGCGTTAAAGATTCACCCTCTTTGGGTAGTGAAAAATTTCTTATTGGCTGTTCTTTGGGTCTTAACATCGAACTAACAGCATCTATCAATTTTTGATTTTTTATTTCATTTAACTTTTTTACTGCATACCACGGATCGCTAATACTTCTAATTTCCGTACTTTGAGTTTCATCTAATAATCCAATAACTGTTAACTGACTAACAAGTTCTTCCCTTTGTTTCAAATATTTCAAATGGCGAAGACAATAGCTTGGGTCGCGTTGTCTTAAATCAAATAAAACCGCTTCGTCTAATCCGTATCGCGGATTTTCCGACATTTCTTTAATTTTATTTTCTCGTTCTCTGATTTGTTTTATATGTTCCACACCCCATTCTGGAAATCTGCCTTTAATTTCGTCGGCGTACTCACGGGAAACTAAACCTTCTGATACTGCGGTTTCAAGTTGGCTATGATATTGTTCTGGCGTTGTACGCTGGTTTTGTGAACCTCTAGAAAAAGGATCATCACCGAACTCATTTAATCCTTTTCCAAATTGTAATTTATCTTTCATAAAATTTTATTTATCACTATATTATAGCTTATTTTAAGGTAAAATTCAATTCAATATTCTGGCTTTAGAAAGGTCCTCGGCCAGTGGTTTATACACCACACATTAGCGGAGGCCTTTTTATTTGTTTAAAAATAGTTCGCATAATAAGCAGATTCTTGTTGAATATGCGAAATTTGGCTGCATATACGCAATATATTACACAGAATGTTAACTTTCTTGAGTTGACCGTGAGGGGCGATTTTGATATGATGTTTACGTAAAGATCTTCGGCCCGTGGTTTTCGTACCACACTTGCGGAGGATCTTTTATGTTATTCTGGAAAAAGGGAAATGAGGTATTTTTGGTTCGTTTTTGGGAGTTCCTTAATCTGCACTGTGAAGTAATAACCATCCTGCGTTCTTCCTCGAAATCGATGCAGAATTTCGCTTTTTTTGTTTGGATTTCTGCTAGATTCTGGTGGTTTTTTTGTCTTTTGAATGAGTTCAATTGCGGCACTAAAATATTTCAATCTACGAAGCCTATCGCGTGGATTTTTGTTGTGCATATGCTCCCAGAAAAAATCAAGAAAAATCTTCTGCTTATTGAAATATACTGACCGAATATGTGGTTTTCTCTTTGTTTTGTTTTTTAAAATTTTAAAGAAGCCATATGCCTTTGCGTAAATCTCTCTAAAATCCGTACCTGGCGTCCTCCCTGTTTTGGCTTGATAATACTGCATTCTGGGAATGTATCATTCTTCGTAGGGAGTGTCAATCGTTTATGGCTTGTGCTAGCCATTTCCGTGTCATTAATTTGTTATAAATTTGTTAAGAAAATGTCAGGGATTTGTTAGATGGGCGTGGTAGTGTGGGGATTGGTTTTTTATTAATTATTTCTTGTTTGTATGGATGAGCTGTTGAAAATGGCGGAGGAGGAGATGAAGTTAAGAAATTATAGTAGGCGGACGGTGAAGACGTATTTGGGATGCTTGAGGGGGTATTTTTTGTATTGTATGGGATTGCGTTTGGGGAAGGAGGCGTTGTCGGAGTGGAGTAGGGAGAGGGTTCGGGCGTTTTTGCTTTTGAAGATTGATGCGGGAAAGAGTTCGTCGACGGTGAATGTGTATTTGAATAGTATTTTGTTTTTGTATCGGGAGGTTTTGAAGGTGGCCGGAAAAGTGGATGTGAAGTTTGGGAAGCGCGAGCAGCGGTTGCCGGTGGTTTTGTCACATGGGGAGATTGTGAGAATGCTGGAGGGGACGGTGAATTTTAAGCATCGGGTGATGCTGGCGGTGGCGTACGGGGCGGGGTTGAGGGTGAGTGAGGTGGTGGGTTTGAGGGTGAGAGATTTGGACTTCGAGGGCGGTTTGATTACGGTGCGGCAGGGAAAAGGAAACAAAGATAGGGTGACGGTGTTGCCTTCGATGGTGGTTGGAGATGTGCGGAGGTTGATTGCGAGACGAGAGGCGGGGGATTTGGTGTTTGAGAGTAGTTGGGGCGGGAAGTTGAGTACCAGGAGCGCGCAGAAGGTTTTTGAGCAGGCTTTGGGGAGGGCGGGGATTCATGTGGTGGCGACGTTTCATTCGCTGAGGCATAGTTTTGCTACGCATTTGTTGGAGCACGGAGTGGATGTGCGGTATGTGCAGGAGTTGCTGGGGCATAGCAATATTCGCACCACGCAGAGGTATACGCACGTGAGTAGGAAGGCGATCGGGGGAATTGAGAGTCCGTTGTAGGCCGTATGGTTTAGAACCCAAACAGCATATCTCTGATCTCGGGTTTGACCTTGTCGGGGCCCCACGGTGGATCCCAGACGATTTGGACGGAGGCGGAGGTGATTTCTGGGACGAGTTGGGGGAGGACGGTTTGGACCTGTTCCATGATCATGGGGCCGACGGGACAGCCCATGGATGTCAGGGTCATGATTACCACGGCGTCGTAGGTGCCGTCAGGGAGTTTTTCGAGGTTGGCGCCGTAGATGAGACCGAGGTCGACGATGCCGATGCCGATTTCCGGGTCGAGAATTTCGTTGAGTGCGGCGCCGATTTTCTCCATCATCGGATTTTCTTTTCGGAGATCGTCGAATGTTTTTGTCATTTTTGGACCGTTGCCTTTGGCGTAGTCTATGCGCTTCTGGAGATCGGGGCCGAAGACGGATGGAGATGGTTTTTTTGTGGTGGTTTTTTCGGAAGATAATTTTTTTACCGGAAGATTTTTAATAAACATTTTCCTCACGATGAGTTTCTTCGTGGTTGGTTTTTTTACAACTGATTTTTTTACAGTTGGTTTCTTCGTTGTGATTTTCTTTGTCGGGATTTTTTTATTGGTGCTCATTGTGCTTGGTGTTTAAGGAGAATAATCGCTTTTTTGAGGAGGGTGTAGCCGAGGAGGGCGCATTTGACGCGGGCGGGGGAGATGGCGACGCCAAGGAGTTTATAGAGTTCGTCTTTGGAGAAGCTTTCTGCGTCCGTGAGAGATTTGTGGAGAATTTCTTCGGTAAGGATAGACATGGCGGCCTGTGATATGGCGCATCCGGAGCCGTCAAAACCGATTTCTTTGATGTGAGAATTTTCTACGGTCAGATCGAGAACGAGTTTGTCGCCGCAGAGGGGATTGGCATCATCGACGGTGATGGTTGGTTTGTCGAGACGTCCGTGATTGCGCGGATTTTGGAAGTGGTCGAGAATGTTTTCTGCGTAGAGGTCCATAGTTACGAGATGTTGAAGATTTTTTTTGCTTTCATGATGGCCTCGATTGCGATGTCGATATCTTCTTCGGTGTTGTACACAGAGAAGCTGATACGTGCGGTTGCGGGAACGGAGATGCTTTCCATAAGTGGCTTGGCACAGTGGTTTCCGCCGCGGATGCAGACGTTTTCGCTGTTGAATATTTCAGCGATATCATGAGGATGAATGCCGCTGATGGCGAATGAAATTACGCCGGTCATGTCAGTGTCATTTTTTGGAATATGTAATTTGAGATTTTTGATATTTTCTAGTTTTGCGCGCGCATAGCCGATGAGTTTTTGGTCGTGCTGTCGAACATTTTCCATTCCCAGGTTGGTGAGGTAGGTGATGGCTTCTTTGAAAGCAATTACATCGGCGATATTTTGAGTGCCCGCCTCGAACTTCCATGGGAGGTCGTTCCATGTCGCATCGCGCTGATGAACTTCGCGAATCATGTCACCACCGAAAAGAAATGGAGGCATTTCTTCGAGAAGATTTTTTTTGCCGTAGAGGATGCCCACGCCAGTGGGCCCGAGCATTTTATGGCTAGAGAATGCGAAGAAATCGCAGTCGAAATCTTGGACGTCAATGGGGAGATGTGCAGCAGATTGAGCACCATCGATGAGGATTTTGGCGGAGCCGAGCGAGTGCGCGAGCGAGGCTATTTCTTTTATAGGATTAATCGTTCCGGTGACATTACTGGCATGCGTAATGGCAATTAATTTTACGGATTTATTTTCCGTAAGATATTTTTTTAACCACTCCATGTCGAGAAGATATGGAGTCTCCGGATTCCTTGAAAGAGGAATTACCTCAAGTCTTGCATTCTTCTTGATGGCTACCTGCTGCCATGGGATGAGATTTGAGTGATGTTCGAGAGCGCTCACAATGATAATGTCTCCTTCGTGAATATTCTGCTCTGCCCACGTGTATGCTACGAGATTAATTCCTTCTGTCGTATTGCGCGTAAAAATAATTTCCTCAGTTGATTTGGCGTTGATAAATGTTTTTACTGATTCGCGCGTGGCCTCGTATGCAGCATCTGCTTCTTGTGCGATGGTATATACTCCACGATGAATATTGGCATTACTGTTTGCATAATAGTTCGTAATGGCATCAATGACGGACTGTGGTTTTTGTGATGTAGAAGCGCTGTCTAGATAGACAAGCGGCTTGTTTTCAATTACTCGTGAGAGGATTGGGAAGTCTTTTTTGACGAGATGTGGGTCAAACATTGTGAAAAATATTATATGGATTCAGGTGTTTCTACCTCAGGAATATCAACAAATATTATGCCGTTTTCTATTTTCGTAGGATACGTTTTGAGGGGTTGAGTAGCAGGTAGACTCAGAACTTTTCCGTCACGGACGTCGAACATGCCACCATGAAGTGGGCACTCGATGACACATCCCTCGAGGGTTCCTTCGCTGAGATCGGCGTCTGCATGCGAACAAATTCGCTGTACTGCATAGGCGACACCATTGATGTTTGCAATCATGAGTTTGATTTCATTGATTTCAAACTTGGTTTTTTCTCCTGATGGAAGTGCTTCTATGGTAACGGTTGGCGTAAACATACGGTGTCGAGTTAGAGAAAATATACGTTATAAAAGGGTTGCCTGTAATGATTCTCTCACTTTTGTGGCTATCTTGTCATCGTTTATTTGTTCAAGGAGGCTTTCGAAAAATCCTTCTATCATTAATTCTCGTGCCTGTTCTTCGCTGAGTCCGCGCGAGCAAAGGTAAAAAATAGTTTCTTCGTCGACCTGACCTACGGATGCGCTGTGTCCGGCCTTCACGTCGTTTGCCTCTATTTCAAGCGCTGGAACAGACTTTGATTTTGCCTGTTTTGAGAGAAGCATCGTGTCATGAGAGAGGTGACCATCGGATTCGTGTGTATGTTTTTCTATGCGAATTAATCCAAAATAATCAGAAGTAGATTTGTCTTTGAGCATGGTTTTGATTTGCGCGTGGCCGTAAGTATTGTTGGCGTTGTGAATTGTCTGTGTCTCGAATTTGACCGTGTCGGAATTTTTCCCTGCAAAAAGTCCAATGATATTTACGCGTGCGTGATCACCATTGAGCTTGAACGTAATAATACTTTTTTCCTCAGGATTTGAGTTTTTGAAAGAGAGCACATACTGGAGTTCTGCGCTTTCTTCCAGCGTAATCGTGTGTGACCCAGGTACATCTTGGAAGATGATCTGTTTGGCTGATTTCGGTATGGTGAGTAGTTGAGTCATAATGATTGTTATCCAACTGATCCTTCCATCTCCATCGAGATGAGGCGGTTAAGTTCTAAGGCGTACTCCATGGGGAATTCTTTTATGAGTGGTGCGAGAAATCCATTTACAATCATATTTGAAGCTTCCTGTTCGGAAAGACCGCGAGACATGAGATAAAATAACTGCTCTTGGGAGATTTTGGTAACGGTTGCTTCGTGGGCGATGGCGACGTTATTCTCGTCGATCTGCATGGTTGGATACGTATCGGTGGAGGAGTCTTCGTCGAGGAGGAGCGCGTCACAGGTGACGCGCGAACGGCTTCTTTCTGCGCCTGGAGCGACATTTAGCATGCCTCTATACGAGGTGCGTCCACCATGAAGGCTTACTGATTTTGCATTAATAACGGACGATGTATCTGGAGCGAGGTGATAAATTTTTCCACCGGCGTCTTGGTGCTGGTCTTTGTTTGCGAGAGCGAGTGAGAGAATTTCTCCTCGTGCGCCTTTCCCTTTCAAATAAATACTTGGATACTTCATCGTGAGTTTCGAACCGATATTACAATCGAGCCACATCATGGTTGCGTTTTCTTCGGCAACGGCACGTTTTGTAACTAGGTTAAATACGTTCTTTGACCAGTTCTGTACGGTGGTGTATTGCACGCGTGCGTCTTTGTGTACAATAATTTCCACAACGGCCGAGTGCAGTGAGTCCGTGGCATAAATTGGCGCAGTGCAGCCCTCGGTATAGTGAACTGATGAGCCTTCTTCTGCGATAATTAATGTTCTCTCAAACTGTCCGGCGTTTTCTGCATTGATGCGGAAGTAGGCCTGTAGTGGTAGCTCTACATGTACCCCTTTTGGGATATATACAAATGATCCACCGCTCCATACGGCGGAGTTTAGGGCGGCTAGTTTGTTATCTCGAATTGGCACAACGGTTGCAAAATATTTCCGAACGATGTCAGGATGTTTCTGCACGGCAGTATCTGTATCTGTGAAAATAACTCCTTTTTCTTCGAGATGTTTTTGTAATGAGTGGTACACCGTTTCGGATTCGTACTGTGCTCCTACACCTGCGAGAAATTTCTTTTCCGCCTCGGGAATTCCTAATCGATCAAAGGTGTTTTTGATATCCGCAGGAACGTCTTCCCAGCTACGCGCCTTGCGATCTGTTGGTTTGATATAGTAGTGAATATTTTCAAAATCAATCTCTTGCAAGAAGGGACTACCCCACATCGGCATCGGCTTCTCTCGGTAGATTTTGTAGGCTTTAAGCCGAAAATCGAGCATCCACTGTGGTTCTTTTTTGTACGCAGAAATCATTCGCACGGTTTCCTCCGTCAATCCTTTTCCTGATTTAAACTCATAATCTTTTTCCGAATCATGAAATCCGTACTTGTAGTCGGTGAGCTCTTCCGTGATTTGTGATTGTTGTTTGGTAGCCATAATTTATGCGTTTATAAATGCTTCATATCCTTTTGTCTCAACCTCTTCCACTAATTCGCCTCCGCCGGTTTTGGCAATTTTTCCATCAACCATGATGTGAACGAAGTTCGGGGCGATGTAATTTAGAATTCTTTGGTAGTGCGTAATGAGTAAAACACCACACTGCGTTTCTTTTGCGATGGCCATGGCACCCTTTGCGACGATTTTCAATGCATCCACATCGAGACCTGAATCTGTTTCGTCGAGTATCGCGAATTTTGGCTCAAATACGGCCATTTGCAGGATTTCTGCACGCTTCTTTTCTCCACCGGAGAAGCCTTCGTTCACGGCACGTTCCATGAAGTTTTCTGGAAATTTGAGCAATTTCATTTTTTCTTTCACTACTTTTACGAACTCGGGAATTTTGACCGGTGGTAATTTTTTGGCTGCTAGAAGTGCATTTTTCGCCTGTCGTAAAAAGTTTGGATACTTCACTCCCGGAACTTCTTGTGGATATTGAAAACTCAAAAATATTCCTAACTGCGCACGCTTGTCCGGTTTGAGTGATGTAATATCTTCACCGTCGAGTGTGATTGAGCCGCTTGTTACCGTGTATTTCGGGTGGCCCATTAGTACATGGCAGAGTGTTGATTTTCCTGAACCGTTTGGTCCCATGATGGTGTGGATTTCTCCGGCATTAATCGTGAGAGTGATTCCTTTGAGAATTTCTTTGTCTTCCACGTTGGCGTGAAGATCTTTAATTATGAGCTGCGACATGTAGAAGAGGGGTTAGCGGTTTTACTACTGGTAAATCGGGATCCCACCGCTGTTGCGGTGTGTTGAGAAAGTCTGCGAGTGTAATTCTATTCATGGACTGCTTCATATCTTCATTGAGCATATTGAGCGCTTTGCGGGAGTGGCAGCCGACCTCGTGTACTAAATTTTCTTTGGCGGTCATCCCTAAGCAGTGCATGACGGAGATTGGCCCTTCGAGTGCTTCAAATATTTCTTTTAATGTGATTTCTGTAGGTTTTTTTGAGAGGTAATATCCACCTATTTTTCCTCTTTTAGCTTCGATGAGGCCATGTTTTCGTAAATCCATGGCTACTTTTTGGAGAAAAAGGAAGGAGAGGTATCTTTTTTTCGAGAGTGTACGAAGGGAAAGAGGGGATACAGCTTTGTTCATCTCAGGATTGCTCTCTGCCAGTTCGAGGAGCAAGACGAGCCCGTAGTCGATTTTTCTCGTTAAATGGAACATTTTGAAGCTAAAGTAGTAATATTTTAATTCATACTTGGTGAGTATGAATTAGCTGAGTGCATGCAGTATCCCAAAATGGCTTCTTGTAGTCAAGGGTGGATTTTGATATAACGAATAAAGCAGTGCTATAGACATTTAGCTTTGCATGTGTTATAATGGCCTATTGAGATGATAGGTCAAAACCAATACAAACATCGCATGCCTAAGGCTTTTTCAAAGAAATATACCGCTATCGTCCTGGGACTTCTCTCTCTGAAGTTGACCCTGATTGTATCTACCATGCCTATGGGTGGATTTTTTGCTTCGACGTTTCAGTTGAGTGATGTGTTCACGAGCGTTATTACGAGTGAAAAAATTGTAGAGTTAACAAATCATGCACGTGTGATTGATAAAGTGAGACCGCTGAAGGTTTCTTCTAAACTTGAGGCAGCTGCGCAGAAGAAGGCAGATGACATGTTGGCAGAGCAGTACTTTTCCCATACCACTCCTGGCGGGAAGACTCCATGGAGTTTCATAAACTCGCAGAAGTATTACTATCTCTATGCTGGGGAAAATTTGGCGATGCAATATGATTCGGCGGAGCGCGTCGTCGAGAGTTGGATTGCGAGCGCGGCACATCGAGATAATCTCTTGAGCAAGCGGTTTACAGAGATTGGTGTTGGTACGGCTCATGGCCTATATCAGGGGACTCAGACTACGTTTGTTGTTCAAATGTTTGGAAGACCTTATGCGAATCCGGTTCAAGGTATGACTCTTGCCAAGCAGGGACGCGCGGCATCTATTTCCGATTCTGAAGGTGGTTACACTGACGATTATGGTACGGCTGGCAATAGCGCGTCACCGATGAATGGTCTCTCATTGGTGGCTACTATTTATTTCTATGCGGTTTTGCTTCTCATGGCGCATATTGCTTTCCGATATTTCTGGTTGCAGCATTACAAAGATCGCCGTTTGACGTTTTATACGCTTGGGACATTTGTTGTTTTGATCTCAACTATTACGTTATTCTAACGCGGTGTTTTATTGACTTTTCGGCAGCCTTATGGGATTATCATGCCCTAGCGCTTTTTAGGTTTTTCCTATGAATGTTATGATGCAATTCTCGTTGAAACGTGCCGTTGTCAGTTTCTTTCTCATAGGATTGATAGTGATGCCTGTTGCGGCGCAGGATTTGCAGAGTATCCCATTTATTGTCGAGGGGATTATTAGCGAACCTCATGTTGATGGGGAGGTCTTGGTGAAGTTCAAGGAGAAGAAAATTGATATGGATCAGGTGAGTGGCAGGGCCTCGTTGAATTCTTTTGTATATGCAAAAGGTTTGAAAAAAGAAGATTCGATTGTTCCACAAAATGTGATACTTCTTTCTTCGAAATCTGATGAGTCTACTGAGCAGCTAATTGATCGATTGCAGGATGATTCTCGTGTGGAGTATGTGGTTCCGAATTATTTGAGAAAAGTTTTTGATACTGCTCCGCTTCAATACGTTCCCAATGATTCGTTTTTTGTAAATCAGTGGGGCTTGAATAATGCTTCGGACAAAGATATCGATGCTCCGGAGGCGTGGAATATTTTTAAGGGAAGTTCAAGCGTGATGGTAGGTGTTTTGGATACGGGGGCCGATTTGACGCATCCTGATCTTGTTGGAAATTTGTGGGATGGATCGATAGAGGCTGGCGGATGTAAGGATGATAACGGTGTTGTTATCGAGGCGGGTTGTCCAAATCACGGATGGAATTATGTGACCGATATAGACCCTACGAATGATAACAATCCGATGGATGATCATGGGCATGGTACGCATGTGACTAGTACCATCGGGGCCAAAGGGGATAACGATATTGGTATCTCCGGTGTGAGTATGAACGTCTCGTTGATGCCGATTAAGGTGGCTGATAGTGACGGTTTTCTTAGTTCTTCTGACTGGATTAAGGGGCTTAATTTTGCCAAACAAAATGGGGCAAAAATCGTGAATGCGAGTTTTGGAGGTTTTAATTATTCGCAGGCCGAGTACGATGCGATTCATGATTTTACGGGATTATTTATAGCGGCAGCAGGAAATAGTGGCTCTGATAATGATGATATCGCTACTCCGAATTATCCTTCGAATTATGATTTGAGTACTATTATTGCGGTGGCTGCGACGGATTCGTCGGATGCATTGGCCGGTTTTTCTAACTATGGCGTGACGAGTGTGGATGTCGGGGCTCCCGGTGTGAATATAGTAGGCGCGATTCCGGGGAGTGATTATATGGAGTCGAGTGGAACCTCTATGGCTGCTCCGCATGTGGCTGGTTTGGCGGCGCTGATTTGGGGCTATGATACGGCCTTAACGGCCGCTCAGGTTCGTGATGATATTCTGGCGACAGGGGATATGGATCCTCAATTATCCGGAAAAGTTTTTACCGGTATGCGAATAAATGCTTATAATGCGCTGAAAGGACTAACGACCGTACCGACTATTGTGAGTGCCGTAGTGGGGGATGATAATGTAAGTGGCAATGGGAAATTAGCTGTCAAATTTACCTTGAAGGATGCGATTGGGGGACTTCCGGTGACGCTGAAACAGTTCGAATATAGTGTCGATGGGGGAGTGACTTTTGTTGCCCCGACGAGTGGAGATATTTCTGTGGCGTTGAGTGTGAGTCCGGCGAATCTTCTGGATATAGAGGTGGCTTCGTGGAGCGCAAATTCTTATGTGACATCGGCACTGACTTCTTTGATTGCACCTATCGAATATTCTTTTTTTGTTGATTTAAATAGTACTGATTTGGCTGCACTGACTACACCTGTTCAACCTGATGTTCGTGTTCGATTTTTGGCAAATAATGGGGTGGTTGATAGTGATGTTGTTACGTCGAATGATGTGATTCCTTCTGTGGCTATATTGACGGGAGTGCCTAATTCCGTTGGATTTACCAAGGAAAAAACGGCTGCTATTACGGTAGCAGGCGATGGAGTAGTGAGCTATGCTTATAAACTTGATAGTGCGGTTTTGACTGATTATGTGAATGTTAGTAAGACTCTTGAATTCTCTGATGTAGCGGATGGGACTCATGTTCTTTCTGTGTATGGAAAGGATGTGAATGGTAATGTGCAGCGTAGTCCAACAGTGGCGACATGGAATGTGGATGCTACTGCGCCAACTGGAACGATTGCAGTGACGACAGCGAGCCCGATGAAGACGAAGACGCCAGAGCTAGCCCTCACGGTGAGCGATGCGGGCGTGGGTGCTACGGGGGTGAAGGTGCAACTTTCTTGTAACGGTATTCATTTTTCCGATCCGATAGATTTTGCAGAAACAGTTACTACGTTCGATGTTCAATCAGGAAGTAATGCTTGTGGTCATTCTGATGGCGATAGAAATGTTTTTGCGCAATTTCAGGACTCGTTGGGAAATATTGGGCCGGTAGTGAAGACGGAATTATTCACGATATTTGCTGGTCCGATTGTGGCGCAGATTTTGACCAAGCCGTCTGCGATTTCTGCACCAGCGGTCACATTTACGATTGGTGGTACGTTCGTAACGGCCTATAAATATCGACTGGATGCGGTAAATGCGACGGGGGATTTTTCTCCTGAGACGCCGGTGAGTGCGCCACTTGTATTGAGTGGATCGAGCGCGCTGAGTAATGGAGCTCATAAAATTGAATTCATGGCGAAGGATGATGTTGGAAATTTTCAATCCGCTGAGACGGCAACAATATATTCGTGGACGGTAGACGCTACTCCACCGATATTTAGTTTGAGTGGTACGCCTGCGAGTGGAACGACCTCAACGTCCGCTACAATTACGGTTGTAGGCAGTGATGTTACGGCCTATAAGTTCGCGAAGAATTCTGATGTATTTGGCTCTGAGGTAATTCTCGCTACTCCTATATCTTTGAGTTCGCTTGCAGTCGGATCCCATACGGTCAAAGTGATTGCCCGTGATTCTTTTGGAAATTACACTCCTGAGTCGAGTGCTATTACTGCTACATGGACAATTGCTGAACCACCACCACCACCTCCTCCACCTGCTCCGGTCTTCACGCCACCACCTCCTGCTCCTGTTGTCTCAACTCCTGTAGTTGCTGTTTCGGTGATTGCCGTACCTGTATTGGCTCCTGTAGTTCCCGTTCCTACGCCAAAGCCCGGTATTGTTCTTGGCGCCTCTACGGTCAACCTCGTAAACGGTATGGTGCTTCAACTCGAGGGACGTGGCCTGTATTACGTCATTGAAAATGGCAAGAGACGACCTATTCCGTATTCAACCTATCGTAAGAAATATTTCAAAACTTCACGAGCGATAAAACTTTCATCTGCTCTTCTTAGGAAGATTCCGCAGTATAGGACGAGTAAATAGTGTATTTTAAACCTGCTTTTCGAACGATAATATTTAATTTTCTCCACGTATGAGACAAAAAAATAATTCCCATTATACCTTCCAGCAATTCATTGCCGGTTTCGTGGTTATCATTGGTCTTACTGTACATTTTCCGGCTTATGCTGATGCTTTTTCCGATGTTGCTCCGAACGATTGGTACGCTACATATGTTCATAATCTTGCCACCTTTGGTATAATCGATGGCAATAGGCCTACTTTTGATCCTTCTTCTTTTGTGAATCGTGCACAGGCCGCTAAAATTGTGGTATTGGCTTCGGGCCGTACGAATTCTGACTTACTTACTCCTTTGACACCTACTTTCAAGGATGTTCAAAAATCTTCATGGGCTTATTCTTATATCGAGACAGCTAAATCACTTGGAATTATTTCCGGATATGATGATAAAACTTTTGGACCGGAGCGTGATGTGAGTAGGGCGGAATTTGCTACTATGATCACGAAAGCATTTGAATTGGAGAATGACAGTGATGCTGCGCCACATTTTAAGGACGTGAAGTCGACTCATTGGTTTTATAATGCCGTCGAGACAGTTTATCGTTGGTCAATTGTTGATGGCTATGGGACTGGTTATTTTAAGCCCTATAACCCTATAAATCGTGCAGAGATGTCGAAGATGATTGTGAGTGCTATGGATCCTTCTCTTCGCGAGAGTGTACCTTTGGTTCCCTATATTGCACCAACTCCAACCCCAGCTCCTACACCCGTACCAACCCCAACCCCAACTCCAGCGCCTACACCTGCGCCAGCGCCTACACCTGCGCCAGCACCTACTCCTACTCCTGTACCAACCCCAACTCCAACCCCAACCCCTACACCAACTCCTGTCGTACATTCCTTTGTTGATGATTTTTCAGGAATTACGGTTCGGAATTACACTGATGGTGAAAGTTTTGGCTCATGGTTCACGCAATTTGCTGGCTATGGAACGGTTGGTATCGAGCTTGATGGTTCCAACAAGCTTCTCCATTTATCTCCTCAGGCCGTTGATGCAGCGGGCAAGACGCAGTCGAGTCTCGTGACAGGTCCTGCCTATAACGGAGCAATACAATTTCAGAGTAAAATTTCTACCGTCGCGCAACTTCGCACCGGCTCAACTCCGAATCATTGGGAGGTTGCATGGGTGGTGTGGAATTATACTGATAACGCTCATTTCTACTACTTTATCCCTAAGCCTAATGGTTGGGAGCTTGGCAAGCGTGATCCTGCGTATCCGGGTGGTCAACGCTTCTTGGCTACCGGCTCCGACAAACTCTTCCCCATCGGCCAGTTTTACACCGTTAAGATTACCCAAGACGCCCAAAACCTCATCACCGTCTGGGTGGATGGTGTACAAATCACCTCATTTACCGATACGGAAAGACCATATACATCAGGAAAAATCGGCCTCTACACTGAGGACGCCCATGTGCATGTGGATGATGTGAGTGTGGGGTATTGAGATTGGTAGCACCAAGGAGGATTGAACTCCTATCTCCACCTTGAAAGGGTAGCGTCCTAACCATTAGACGATGGCGCCACATTGCGGGGTAAACCGAAATAGACTGGACTCAAGTATAGGGATTGTCGGTGGAAAGTCAACGGATGTAGCCCGGATTGGAGGTTAGGCCGGAAAGGGGATTTGAAGCTATTTTAGCTTTTGTTTCTTGCTGGTGACGTATTGTTTGGCTTCGGGGGCGGTCATTTCCTTTAATTTTGGAGTTTCTTCGATGCCGCTGAAGGATTGGGACTCGTTGAGTTTGGTTTTGAGTTTTTCCTTTTCTACGCGTAGGTCTTCGTTTTGGTTTTGGAGGAGTTTGAGCTCGTAGCCCTTCTGAGAGGTGGCGCTGGTCATGGAGATAAATACGGCGCTCAGGATAATAATCATACCACCTAGGAGTAGGACCAGTGTTGTGATGATCTTGTTCGTTTGCTTGGAGAACGTCTCGCGGCTAAAGATTTTGGAGTTGCGTCTTGGGAGAATTACTTCGTTCATGGAGAGAGTATATCGTGAGTGTTATTCTGTCACAATCTGGTATTCGATAGGAATGATCCCTTCGGAAGGATTAGCTAGTTCGGTGAAGGCTTTGCGCGTGAGGTCGAGACTGAAACTTGGGGTGTGCGGTCCACGGTCATTTACGCGTACTTTTACTTTTTGTCCGTTTCGTAAATAGGTCACCTCGAGCTTGGTGCCGAATGGAAGAGTGAGGTGAGCGGCGGTGTATCCATTCTGGGTGTATTTTTCCCCATTCGTAGTGCCGCGTCCCTCGAAGAAGTCACTATAGAAACTTCCTCTGCCGAAGAAGTGTCCCGGCTCGCGCGTTCGCAGGGTCCGATACAGTAGATCCATGAACTCTCCGCGTGTCATGTCATCGTTAGGGTAGATGAGCTGCTTGGTGCTGTATACGAGGAGCGTCTTCTGTTGAGCGAGCTCGATATATGGAGCGAACCACTCGGTTCCCTTGACGTCTTTGAATGAACTTTTTTTGGATGTTGGAAGTTTGAGATTTTTATCTTTGATCATTTCCACACTCATCACTATTTTCACCGCCTCGGCGAGGTTGATTGTTTTTTCCGGTTGGAAGATCTTATCGTCTGTGTCTTTTTTCTCATATCCACTTACCACTCCTAACGTAGTGAGCTTCTCGACGGAGGCACGGGACCAGTGATCTTTTGGGAGGTCTGTATAATCGATTTCAGGTTTTTTCTTTGTGTCTGTAGGTATATCAAAATTGAGAAGTACCTTATCTATAGCCATTGCCGCTTCTGCGCGGTTGATGGTGTTTTTTGAGCGGAAGGTTCCATCTTCATACCCATTAATGAGTTTATGATCTTTGAGATATTTCAACTGAACATAATACGATGAGCCAATATCAATGTCGTTAAATGGCTTCTGCTCGGTTTTCGCAGTGGCCTCGCCGGTAATTGGCTGTGGATCTGACGTTGCGACTTGCGCGTCTACGTTTATTCCTGGACTTATTACCGTAAGGGCGATGAATGGTAGGATAAGTAGTGCGCGCTTCATATTGTTCAGTGTTTATGTATGATATTATTTTTGGACCATTTCTGTATCATTATTGGTACATTTTTGGTACATTGTGTTTTTTTAGATAGTCATTGCGCCTGATCGGTGCTTCTATTTTTTATTCCTCTATCAGTTCCTTGGAACGAATAGTGAGCTGACGGAACTCGCCTTCGCCAACACTGACGGTTTCGAGATCGCTGAATTGTGGCTGCGTGAAGTGTACGTGGATAAGTCTTCGGAAGTATGGGGACATTGGTGGAAGACTCTGATTCTTGCGAGTTTTTCGAGCCTGTTCCGCCTTTTGTTCGGCCATTTTGATAATGTTTTCTTCCTGACGTTTGCGGTAGTTTTCGATATCAAGTACGAATCCAAATGACTCGCTGTCTGGACCTTTTCCTTTCTCCGCCTTTTGCTTATCAATTTCTCTCCAGAGGATGAGCTTCATGATGTGCTGAAGGGCGATGAGATTTTCTCCGTGATGACCGATGAGGGCGTTTACCTGGTCTTTTTCGACCTCCAGATTTACGCGGTAGGTGCCATCTTCGGACTTCGTGAGTTCCATGTTCGTTACGGGCAGATCCAAACGTTTTGCAAAGTCTTCAACCATTTGAAGAATCATTCGTTCGAGTTCCATAATAAGAGTGGTAAGAGAATAGTAGTGTGATTAGGCTTTCACCTCGATAATCTGCTTAGGGCCGCCTGTTGTTTTTTCTGAGTCCTTGTTTACGACATACTGTTGTCCGATACCGAAGAGCGTTGATGTGGCCCAGTAGAGGCCGGCTGCGGCAGGTACAGATACCGTAATGAATGCTACCATGACTGGCATAACATATACCATGGCGCTATTTGCCATATCCATGTCTGATTTTTTTCCTACCTTAGGGGTGTTTTTCTTCATCGTCATCTTCATCTGAACAAACTGCAGAAGTCCGACAATGAGAGGTAGTACAAATGTATTAGGCTTCGTGAGTTCGAGAATTCCGAGGAAGTTCGTATTGATCTCATTAAATGCCACCGCTACGAATCCAGAATAGAGGAGATGGGCATGATCAGGATTGAGGCCGGACTCTACAACATAAAATAGGGCGATAAATACCGGAAACTGAATGAGAAGGGGGAGACAGCTGCCGAATGGATTGACCTTGTGTGTCTTCCAGAGCTCCATAGTTTCTACGGATATTCTCTGTTGATCGCCTTTGTGTTTCTCTTTGATTTCTTCTAATTTTGGCTGTAGCTCCTGCATTTTCTTCTGAGACTTGAGTGCTTTTTGTGATGGGACGAGGAGAATTATACGAATAATCATCGTCAAAAGGATGATCGCAAGTCCTAGGTCATGATAGGGGAGCTTGGCCGTGAGGAAGATGAGGACGTTATAGATAGGTTGATAAAAGAAGGCCATCCATAACCATTTGAACATGTTCTGATCAACGACGGTGAACTCCGGAGACTCATACTGTTTGCCATCATCAGCCTTGATAGAGACTTTGTATCGACCGTTATTTCCGAAAAGAGCATGGTTCCAGTTATCAAAAGCAACCTTTAGCTGAGCCTTGGCCTTAATCGTGATAGTATTATTAAGTTCACCCTCGGAGGTTTGTATCCGATCACTACATTGGATGTTTGGATTTGCCTGGATTTGCTTCCACTCACCACTACTATAGGTATAAACATTTAATGGTTCTCCCGGACAGTCGTCCGGAATAATGATATCCTTATCGGTATTGTTCTCAATAGTCGCTGTGACGAGCGCTTCTTTGCCATATTCATTGTTGCTCATAACTACTCTCACAGGCTCGACTGCCGTTGTGGATGCCTGCTTTGGGACGAAGACTCCATATATATAGTTCACTATCAAAAAAATGACGAGGAACTTGAGGATATTGTTCAGCGTTTTTTTGTTCATTCGTTGGTTTTGTTAGGTTTCATAAGATGCTTGAGGACGTGCGCGAGTTCATCTTCTCTTTTTTTGTCATCCATGGCAATTAATCTCCCTGTCAGTAGTATCCCATAATCCGCTCCCGTTTGGTAGCTTGGTAGATCCTTCTCTATTTGGGCATATACTTGTCGCTTCAGGCGGTTGCGCTCTACTGAGTTCAGTTTATTGCCTTTGGCGAACATCACAGCAAATTTTGCCAGTGAAATGTTGTTTACGCGTCTTCGAATGGTTGCCAGTGGTGTACGAAAGGAGGCTCCTTTTTTAAACAATAGGTCTATCTCCTTCGTACTAAGACGATTGAGCTTTGAAAGCATGTTTAAACAGTGAGACTCTTTCTACCCTTTCTTCGACGTGCTGCAAGCACTTTTCGACCTCCAACCGATTTTGATCGCTTGAGGAAGCCGTGAGTTCGAGCGCGCTTTCGTCTTTTAAGTTTCGCTAACATAATAAAAAGTTGAGAATATTGCTTCCGTTACTGCCGTCGCAGCTTACCGTGGATTATTACGGGTGTCAATAAGAGTGCATCATTATGTTGAAATTGCTCAATACCGCGTGTATAGTTTGGCTTAGTTTTGCTTTGTATATCTAATAGTCTGCTTTATGGCACTTAAAGCCCAATACGAGTTTTTGTTTGCGGGAAGAGACGAGGGAAGCTTCCTCGAAAATTATGCTTATGAGGTAAATGAGCACAGAGGGGGAGCTGGTCACGTTTTTGTGTGCTTAGAGATTCAAAATAATCCTTCCGAAGCCGAGGCAATGGGGGAGGCGGTTTTTTCAGCTTTAAAAACAACGTTTTTTGCAGAAACAGAGCCCGGAGCGGAAAGTGAGGGGTATTTACGGTTTGAAAACTCATTAAAGGCGATTAATAGGGCTATTTCCGATTTCAGAAAAGGAAAATTGAACAAACATATTGGTACGGTTCATGCGATTGTTGCGGCCGTTGAGGGTAGCTCATTATATTTGAGCCAGTGCGGCGATAGTGAGGCGTACCTTATAAGGAAGAGATTTGTCAGTATTGTCAGCGAGGGGCTCTATGATCCTTCACAGAAGGATGGAGATTTATTTATGAGTATTGCGAATGGTGATTTGGAGCCGGGGGATTTTGTGCTTTTTTGTACGACACGGTTACTACGATATGTTACCAAGGTTGATTTATCCCGAATTGTGCTTCCAAGTAGTGTACAGAGAACGCTTTCTGATTTGCGAGATCAACTTTCAGGGGAAATTTTAGGGAGAATTGGATTTATTGGAGTGGGTATTTCTCTTTTGACCGAGAGGAAGAGTTTGCAGGAAGAAGATAGCGAGGCGTTTCAGGATTTTGGAAATGATGAAAAAACCAGTGTCGTAGCCTCTTTTGGGCCTTTGATGCAAAAAGCTAAGAAGTATCATCATATTATGATGGAGCGAGTGCGAGGTGCGAAGATTTTTGAAAAGGACGGTATGATAAGTCATTTTGCCGATAGTATTCAGTATCGTCTTACGAGAGAGAAGGGTGTTACAAAGGATAAAATTCTTGCGCTATTCATTGTTGTTATCCTGCTTTTGTCTGCTGGTATTTGGTTTGTACGAAATGGACAGATGAAAAATGCAGAGCTCCTTTCGTATGATCAGAAGTTACAGACTGCGTCACAGATGATTAGCGATGCCGAAAGTCAGGTGCAAAGTGATAAAAAGGCGGCTGGTGCGATTTTGCAAACGGCTGAGGATAGGGCGAAGGAGGTTTTGAATTCGGGGCAGTATAGGGATAAGGCGCGAGAAATTTTGACAAAAATTTCGAGCGCACGTGATGATATGGATAATATTAAGCACGTTACGGCCATAGTGGCTGCGGATCTTTCATCGCAGGGCGTTTCTAGTGCGATAGGTATGGTCCCCGGCAAAGATCGTTATTTTGTTTTTGATGCGCAGAAGCTTTATCAGGTAATGCTCGATAAGGTTCAGGCTCCAATTAGTTTTGAGCAGAATGAATCTATCATCTCCGGTATTTATTTTGACGAAAAGGATGAGCCGGCTTTTTTCTCTAAGAGTGGTAAGTTGTATGAGTTGAAGGATGGCAGTATTCGACAGATGACAACTCAAGAAGGTGAGTTCCGCAAGGGTGTACAGGTTACTGATTGGGGTAGTAGACTTTATATTTTGGATCCTGCCGGCAATCAGTTGTGGAGGTATCCTTATGTAAAAAGTAAGGACAGTTTTGGGGCGGCTGAGGGCTACAAAACTGATGGTACTATGACTAATGCCGTAGCTTTTAGTATTGATTCCAGTATCTTTGTTCTCAATAATGATGGTGTATTAGAGCGATATTACGGCGGTGCCAAACAGCCTTTACCAATCGACAAGGCTCCGTTCACTCCTATGACGAAGCCTACGAAGATTTATACCGACTCAGAAATGAATCAGGTGTATGTTCTCGATGGATCGAGAGTTTTTGTGTACACAAAAGATCCGAAAACTCAGGGACTTATCTATAATAGCCAGATTGTTGTAGACGGGCTCAGCGATATTCGCGATATATCCCTCGATAAGAGCACGGGAAAACTCTACCTCCTTGGTGCTCAGAAGATGTATACCGTCACGCTCTAATTGAGCACTTTCTGCTCTAGAGCCACTTCGAGAGCTCGGAGGCGAATGGATTTTTCTTTTGTTTTGCGTTTTTTGTAATGAGCTCTTGGTAGATTTTTTCAAACCGAGTGGCAACATGCGAGATAGTGAATTTTTTGGCGTTTCGTAGTGCTGCCTTGGACATCGCTTGAGCCTTCTTCGGATTCTTGAGAATGGTAATCATACATGAGGCTAATTCTTTTGGTGTTCCATTTTTACAGAGAAGTCCGTTGTCGCTGATGAGCTCAGGAATGCCGCGTTTGGCTACGGCGACAATTGGGAGTCCGAATGACATTGCCTCCAGAAGGGACATTGGTTGATTTTCTGATGTAGATGCGGTTACGAAGAGCGTCGACTCTCGATATAGGGGCGAGGCGAGAAGTTTTTCGTATGGGATTTTCCCGGTGAGCGTGATGACACTCTGAAGGTTTTTCTTTTCGACGAGTTTCATAATTTTTTTCAGGTCAGGACCATTGCCGACGATGGTGAGTTTTGCATCGTGGATTTTTTGATGTACCAGGTCGAATGCTTCAATGAGTGCGGTTATATTTTTCTCTTTGCTGATGCGTCCAACATAGAGACATGTTTTTACGCGTTCATGCCGAGCTAGATCCTTCGGTGTACTTATTGGCACTGATATGCCGTTTGGAATGACCATTGATTTTGTTTTTATTTTATTTTTTATGAGCATTTTTTGCGTATAGATTGATGGTGAAGTTACGAGGTTCGCAGCATTATAGTAGAGGTTTGAGTATTTCCATCCTAATTTTACGAGAAGATTGGTCATGCCTTTTCCGCCTCGGTCGAGCCCCATAACTTTGAGATATTCGGGTTCCATGAAGTAGGTATGAAATGTTCCCACGATAGGTAGGCTCAGGAATTTTGCCGCTAAAATGCCGTCTGCACCAATAGGTAGGGGCGTATGAAAGTGTACGATATCAATCTTGTCCTTGATGAGCTGATAAACGGTTTTTGGGTAGACCGGCATAGCAAGTTTCACATCAGGATAGAAGAGACTGGGAATTGATGATGAATACGATACATTCACGCCTTCGAGCTCGGCTTTTGTGAGTTGTCCTTTTCTAATCTTTGGGGTGAATACTTTGACAAAATGTCCACGTTGAACAAGCTCTTTGCTGAGAAGGAGAATTGAGGAGGAGACTCCGTTGATGGATGGAGGAAAAACGTCAGTGAAAATTGCGATTCGCATGGCTCTATATTAACGAATATCGGGCATATTTGCCATAGTATCTGAGTGGTTTTTACTTGGATTCCACCACGTGTTGTAATAGAGCTTCATGTATCCGTAGAGGGTTTTGATGGAGGAGTCTTTGAAGCGACGAGCCGAGGTGTAAACGAGCAGATGTGGGACGAACAGTACTTTTCCTATCTTCATGAGCTTTTTGCAGAGGTCGGCGTCTTCGCATATATGAATGTCTGGATCGAAGCCGTTTGTTTCGTCATATGCGGTTTTTTTGACGGCGAGATTGCAGCCCGTGAACTGCTTTTTCTTGAGCCAGTCATTGATTTGGAAGAATGTTCGAGTACCTACTCTTGAGAGTAATTTTTTTATATTGCTGTTATCGTCGAGCGCGCTGATCCCGTATAGTGCAATGATGTTTTCGTCTTTGGTAAATGAATGATGTATTTTTTCGAGCCAGTTTTCCGGGAAGGTACAGTCAGCATCGGTTGAGACAATAATGTCTCCTTTTGCCTGTTCGAAGCCTTTTTTTCTTGCAGCTCCAACTCCTTTTTTTGGTTCGTGAATGACGTGGGCGCCGTATTTCTTTGCTACTTCAGATGTTTTGTCGGTTGAGTTATTGTCCACGACGATAATTTCAAAATCTTGAAACGTTTGTTTCTTGAGGGATTTGAGGCAGGTTGGAAGATATTTTTCTTCGTTGTATGCGGGAATGACGACGGAGATTTTCATATTAAATCGTGTGGGCTTTGCTGACTTTCGGACTCTTGAATTTTGTATTTGGGCCGACCTCGACTTTTATTTTTGTTGATTTGAAGATATCGAAATTTTCAATGGTGTCAGGATAACCTTCTTGATAGACGACGCGTTTGATACCGGCAATAGCGACCATGCTGGAGCAGATACGACATGGATGTTTTGTGACGTAGAGCGTTGAGCCTTCGAGCGAAATGCCTTCTTTTGCTGCTAATGCTAGACACCATTGCTCAGCGCAAACACCATAACAGATTTCACGTCGGTGGCCGGATGGTATTTGCATTTCATTGCGGATACATCCGATTTTTGAACAGTTGTACTCCTTGTGCCAGTCGTTGGTATGTTGAATGAGGATTTCTCCTTTTTTTACAAACATCGCGCTGATTTGTGCGCGAAGACAGAGAGCTTTTGGCTCTGCCTGATCAAGTATTTCGAGGAATTTTTTATCTTCACTATTAATCATCGTCATTATTGTAACAGAGGTTTGACGTGTTGTCATACGGCTTCGTGTCGCCACTATTCATGGGCATTATACCTATGTCCAAATGTATAGCAAAAAGATAGCAAAAGCGACATAGGTACGCCAAGCGATGTTTTACTAAATCTCATTAACGAGCCACGGATAGACTATAGCGATGCGGTTTACGATGCTTTCTGGTTTGAAGATGCCAATCTCGGTGATGCAGCCGGTGATAATGTCAGGGGAGATGATTTCAAAGGCCGGATTGAAGATGGTGACGCCCTTTGGCGGATTTTCCCAAACTTCTTTTGGATCGCGAAGTTCGATAACTTCTTCAAAACCCTGTATAGTTTGTGGGTTGAATTTCCATGTGTTTGTGCAGCAATATACGGGGATTCTGGCCTTGTTTGCGGCCTCGGCGAGCGCTTCAGTTCCGATCTTGTTGATCGTTTTTCCTTCGGATGAGAAGGAGTCACATCCATAGAAGAAGATGTCTGCTTTTTTCAGTGCGGTTCGTCCGGCGCTATCTACCATATGGACGACTTTTATTCCTGCTTTTGCAAGTTTGGTAGCGGTAATCCTGCCTTGGAATTTTGGACGGGTTTCGGTGTTGTATACGGTGAACTTCTTTCCCTGTTTATGGGCGAGAATGAGAATATTTTCTACGGTAGAGGAGTGGCAGTGTGTGAAGACATTCATACCGTCGAGAATCTTTTTTGCTCCATATTCTGCTATTTTTTTCTGAGAGTCGGCAAAGTGTTTTTTGACTGTTTCTGCACAGTTTTTGTCTTTTTTGAAATTGGCTAGAACGTAATTAAGCCCGTTACGTAGCGCCGGTTCGGTGGCACGTAGTGAGATGAGCTCGTCGTAGGCACGTTGGATTTTTTTAGGATCGTGGGTCTGCGCGAGCACTTGTGCGAGCGCGTCAACGGCTGCGATAGCGATGTTTTCAGCGCCCTGAATTGTTAGATCCTTTATGCCTTTGGCGATGTCTTTGAAGGTCATCTTTTTGAGTTAAGAGATGATATATACTTTTGCTTTTGACTCTACAATGGCGTTGCTGAGACGTTGTTTGTTTTCAGCATAAATTGTATAGAGTGTATCGCCCTTTTTTACCTTGTCTCCTAGATTTCTTTCAATGGCGATTCCCGCACCTGGATTTTTTGGGGCACCTGCCACGCGAGCGACGTGTGATATGAGTTTATTATCAACTCCTGTAATCTTTCCTGATTTTTCTGCTACAACGAGATGCGTAAGTTTACCTACTGGGGGCATTTTTTTGCGTCCCTGAGCGTCGATAATTTCATTCATTTTCTTCAAAGCTGCTCCCGATTCTATTAATTTTGCTGCAAGCTTTTTTCCTTCTCCTTTTTTACTTTTGCCACAAAGTTCCAATAATTCTCCTGCCATATAGATGGACTTCTTCAGGAGGTCTTTTGGTGCGTCTGGTTTATTTTCCAGGACAGACATAACGTCGATGGCCTCTAGCACAGGGCCGATACCACGTCCGATTGGTGCATCGCCACGAGTGGCAACTACCTCTACTTTCATGCCAAGCATTTTTCCTAGTCGCTGAAAGTCCTTTTTTAACTCCATCGCGCTTGCGAGCGTGCTGGTTTTCACCTGAGGTCCATAAGGAATATCGATAAGTACATGCGTTGATCCTACGGCGTATTTTTTGGCCATAATTGACGCTAGTAACATGCCTTTTGGGTCTAGGCTCATTGGATGTCGTACACGGATGAGACGATCATCTGCTGCGGCTAAATCAACTCCACCTCCCCATGTAATAAATGCTCCAACTTTTTTCAAAATTTTCTGAAGTTTTTTGGCATCGTTTGTGACGTTGCACATTACTTCCATCGTGTCTGCAGTTCCGGATGGGCTTGTGATGGCACGAGATGAAGTTTTTGGAATAGTAATTCCGGCTGCGGCAACAATAGGAATAACAACCATAGTCGTACGATTTCCCGGCACACCTCCGATGCAGTGCTTGTCTGCTATGATTTTTTTATTGAGCTTAATTCTATTTCCGTGCTCTACGATTGACTTCGTGAGGTTTGCTGTTTCTTCGTTGGTTAGGCCGTTAATATAACAACCCGAGACGAAGTAGGTCATTTCAATATCGGAAAGGTCGTCATGCACGATGTCGCGAACAATTACGTCGATTTTCTCTTTTGATAATTCTTTTCCATCTAATTTTTCCCTGATGTAACGATTCGACTCCGGCTTCTCCGCCAAGGTGACGAACATCTTATCTCCTTTGTCAGCTTTGAGCTCGTTCCATGTTTCAACATAGAGGGCCGCTTCATTATCTTTGATATCATGTCCCTCGGTAATATCAACGATGCAGGTAATCTGCTTGGAACCATTTCTTACCGAAACACGATCAGATGGCTGAACATCTAACATGTGTGCAGTTTTTTCGTTTAGTACAACGATAAACTTGTGTCCTACCTTAACGGGAATTTTGACGGCTTTGAGAATCATATGGGGTATGTATATTGATATTTGTTAACTCGTTGTATTGTACCATGAAATACAGCTTTGTGCAAGCTCTACAGGCAAAAATCCAAAGCTAAACCTGCCAATCTATAATAGAATCCATTTTAATTTTAATCGTGTTGCCAATCGCAAGGAAGATGATTGAAAAAGTCTGTCCAAGCTTTCAAAATCAATTCCTCTCCTATTAACGCTTGTGTATTTATCATGTTGCAATTCGTGACCGTGAGCCCCCAGGTCTACGAGGTATGGTATGCCATCCTCGTTTACTATCATATTTTCTTCTTTGCTCCAATCACTGGGCATGAAGTGATTTCTGGCATGAACATTTTGTATGAGTTTTTTTATATGTCGTGCAAGTTCAATGGCTTCTTTTGGTTCCGCTGAAGCTATATAGTCATGAAGGTTTTTCCCATCAATATAATCAATGAGAAGTCCGATAATGGTTCCTTTTTCATCATGGAATACTTCTTTGTATTCAGGAATTCCTTCGATACCTTTCAAATCGTTAAGTCCTTTGAGGTCACTTTTTAGTCCTAATGGAATTTGTGTTACTCGGAGGGCGTAGTCTTTCCCGTCAAGATTTATACGGAAAACAAGCGTCTGCGTACCTTCTTTAGGTGGCTCATCATAGAAGCGAATTTTTGGATTATGCATGATAATCGCCCGCAGGGCGCGCATGTTTGCCTCTGATAGGTGAAATTCTGGAATAATTTTTTCATCAGCGAGTGTTACCTTGGATTGTATTTGAAGAGCCTGGATCATATTTGTTTTTGAATTATGTCTCTCTCTGTCAGCATTTTACTCATAAGCGTTATGGCATTTAGTGTATTTTCTATACGTCTTTTTCTATTTAATAATCGCTTCGTTTCTTCTATATTGTGATCAGAATATTTATCTTTCCGATTGTCTAGTACTGTATTAATACCATAAAGACCTCTTTCTAAAAAAACTATTACACCATCACTTGTAAAATTATTACATTTATTCAGTAATTTTAGGAAATCCTTTGATGATCCTGAGGGTGACGCTTGGTTTTGCTCACTGTATGTTGCAAGTAGCCGTCTCAGAATATCTTCACACTCTTTTAGAACTATATCTGCCCTGTCAAATTCATCATCTCCATCAATTATTTTTATTTTTTCAAGTTCCTTAAAAATTAATTTCCAATATGGATTCATCGTCAGCCTCTTAACTATTTTCCTTGCTTTTACTTCGAGCTCCATTTCTTCATTGGCTTGAATAAGCCGCACCACAGAAACATTAGAAAATGTATTAATAAACTCCTTAAAACTAATGTACATTCGCAAGCGCAATGTGTCGTGTGGATTAATAATTTCCATTTGTTGCTGCTCAAAGGAAACGTTTTTAATGGCAAAAGCATGTTGGTTCATGAAAAAACTCTCTGGATCCATATAGTATTTCCTTTCGCCATCTGATGATACTTTTGTATATGGCGTAACTCTATTTACCGGCGTATTTCCGACTACGATATATTCATTTGGCTTCTCTGAAACTTTTTTCAGCAGATCGATACTTTCTTGTCTATCTCGTGGTTTTTCACTGAGTGTTTTTTCATTATAGGTGGCATATGAACACTCCTGTATGCAGATATCTCCGAGCAACATTTGTAGTGGTTCATGAGAAAAGCCTCCTTCCATAGCTCCAAATGTTTCATGAATTGCCTGTTGCTTATTTTGTCCCATCTGCTTCCTTTTTCTTCCAAAAGCACGCTCAAGAATCACATCACCTTTTGCTCCAGAAATTGAAAGTTTGTGAATCATTTTTCCTTTTTTCTTATCCCACACCTCTTGTCCCCCAAGATCTTCTGGACGGATTTGTATTTTTTGATTTTCCGGATCTCCGAGAAAACAAACTTCCCATCCTTCATCGTTTTTTGTTATCGTTCTGCGAATAATTCGCTCAAATATTGGATTTTGTTTGAGCTGATATAATGCGGCTACAAAATAGCAGTTACCGGTATTTCTTTGTTTGACTTCATGGTTGTCTATTTGACCAAGGCTCTTCTGGGGATAGAGCTCGTCAAATACATCTTCCGTTGGTGGCGGAGTGCTTGCGCGCGTTTCTCTTAAAATAAAATTCATCAAAGCACCTGCTCCTTTTCTGACATGCTTCATTATTCCGTATTCATCTTTACTGCCAGGCGCATCATCATTTTCAGGAAGTAAAGGTATAACAATTGGTAAGGGGGGGTTGATTATTTCCGCCTTTTGAAAAGTCGCTTTTCGCTCTTTGAATTTGAATATTATTCATTCCTCATTGTACCACTTTTTCGTTCTTTTTACAATTCAGCTTTATTGAGCCTCTTAAGCATGCTTTCTCCGGCAAGATAGCCGGTGGCCCACGAAGCTTGAAGGTTGAATCCACCGGTAAAGCCATCGATATCGAGTACTTCGCCTGCAAAATAGAGGTTTGGGCATATTTTTGACTCCATGGTGTTGGTATCCACTTCCGGTAGTGGCACGCCACCAGCGGTTACGAACTCTTCACCAGGACTTCTGCCTGTTATGGTGAGTGGAAATGCGTGTATGAGTTCGGCCGTTTCTTTCTTGAGTTCGGCGTTCATCTGTCCTGCATGTATTGAATTTGAAGGTAGTTTTTTTCTCTTCATGAGCTCTCTCGCCATTACTTCGCATAGAGATTTTGGGAGGAGTATATCGAGGAAGTTTTTGAATTCTTTTTTCCCGTGCAGGTTGGCTTCTTTCTGTAGTTTTTCGAGAAGTTCTGCTTTTGTAAGATGAGGAAGGAAGTTAATGGTGAGGTGGTGTGGTTCTTTTGCGCTGAAATTTTCATAGGCAGCCATGCTGGAAATAGCAAAGATTGCCGGACCGCTTATGCCGCGGTGCGTGAAGACGAGTGGGCCTTTTCGGGTGTAGGATTTTTTCTCACTATTTGAGTCGAGTGTTATTTCTGTCTGCGTGAAGGAAACGCCAGCCAGGTCTTTTGGATAGTCTTCTTTTGTCATAAAAGAGCTAAGGGAGGGGGCAAGTTTGGTAATGGTATGACCGAGCGATTGTGCGAATGCATAGCCATCGCCGGTCGATCCAGTTTGTCGATAGGTATTACCGCCTGTGGCAATCAAGAGGTAGTCGGCAGTGATGGTTTCTTTCTTCGTAGTGATAATGAATCCGGTTTTTTTGGTAATGTTTGTTACATTTGTTTTCAGGTGGAGGTGTATCGTAACGTTTGGATTTTGTGTAATGGTTTTTTCAAGAGCACTGACGATATCTTTTCCGTTGTCGGATTTTGGAAAGACGCGAAGGTCTTCTTCTGTTTTGAGCGGTATGCCGTGTGACTCGAACCACTCCATGACTTTTGGTGGAGGAAGTTTATACATGGCGGACATCAGGAATTTGGCTCCTCGTGGGTAGTTTTGGAGGAGTTGCTTGATGTCGTGGATGCCGGTTGTGACGTTGCATCGTCCGCCACCGCTAATAATTACCTTTGCTCCGAGGTGATCGTTTTTATCGAAGAGGTGAATGGTAATATTCTTGTCTTTTGCGGACTCGGCTAAGTGTGCGGCGGCCATCAGGCCTGCTGCTCCTCCTCCTATAATTGCTATGGTTTTCATCTACAGCAGTTTGGCTGAAAGCTGAGCAATATGCAACTCTTCGTTGGTTGGGATGATGAATGTTTTGAACTTGTTGAGGTGGGCGAGTCTACTCAAAATGTCCTTGTGCGCATAGGTTGCGTTTTCTCCGATGCCTGCCGTGAAGACGAGGGCGTCGAGGCCGCGCAACACCGAAGTATACGCTGCAATCTGCTTCGCTGTCCGATCAATAAATATCATATATGCCAGTTGCGCGGCCGCATTCATTTTTGTCGCCTCGATATGAATTGTCCGCATATCGCTTGATAGTCCCCCAGAGACTCCTTTGAGTCCGGATTCTTTATTGAGAAGGTCTACCACTTTTTCTGCTGTTACTTTTAGTTTCTTCGCTAGATATGGAACCAATGCCGGATCAATAGATCCCGATCTTGTTCCCATGGGAATGCCTTCTAGCGGTGTGAATCCCATACTGGTATCCACTGCTTTGCCTCCGAGCGATGCCGTGATACTGCATCCATTTCCTAGATGGCATGAGATAATTTTTACATTTTTTTGTTTGCTGAAAGAGAGTATTCCTTTCATTTTCTTCAGCGCCTGTTGCGTTACGTATTCGTGGCTAATCCCATGAAATCCGTATTTTCGTACGCCAAAATGTTTGTACCACTCAATAGGAACGGGATAGAGATAGGTTTCTATCGGGAGATCTTTGTAATACTGCGTGTCGAAGACGGCAATCTGCGGAAGACCTTTGAACATTTTTTGCGCTGCCTGAATGCCTTCTATGTTCGGAGGATTATGGAGTGGTGCGAGGCTCGATAGTCTCACTATTTCTTTCAATACTTTTGGAGTAATGAGACATGGTTCCGTGTATTTTTCTCCACCATGTACGACGCGCTGGCCTATGCCAGTTATTTTTTCCTTTCCAAAAATCTTCTGACTGAATAGCATCTCCGTTGTAATTTTCATCGCCTCCGTAATCGATTTTACTTTTGGATGGAGTGAAAGCGTTTTTTTGCCTACTTCCATGCGGAATTCACATTCTTTTTTTCCTATTCTGTCGACGATTGATTTGAATAGTGCCTTCCCACTCTTGGTGTCAACGAGTTGGCACTTGAGGCTTGATGATCCGGCATTGAAGACGAGAATGAGCATGTGATGAGGTGAGGGTTATATTACTTCGTCGATCCATAGTCTATCGACATTGCTTCGCAGGCGGTGACGGCTGCGGTATATACGATATCCATCCACGAGCATCCTCGTGAAAGATCGTTTACGGGCTTGCGTAAGCCCTGCAATATGGGTCCAATAGCGTTGGCTTTTGCGAGACGTTCGCATAGTTTGTATCCGATATTGGCGCTGTTGAGATCCGGAAATATGAGTACGTTAGCATTTCCTTTTAGTGGCGAGTCCGGATACTTTTTCTTCGCTACTTCAGGAACGATAGCGGCGTCTAGCTGGATCTCTCCATCAATACATAAGTCGGGTCGGCGATCGCGGGTAATAGACACGGCTTCTCGGACATGATCGAGCGATGGATCTTTTGATGAGCCATGCGTAGAAAATGCGAGAAATGCTATGCGTGGTTCTATGCCGAATCTCTTGGCGGTTTCGGCGGTATCGATGGCCGTATCGGCTAATTCATGGGTGCCAGGTGTTACTTGCACCGAACAGTCGGCAAATAGCATGAGCTTTTTTTTCATCACCATGAAAAATACTCCTGATACTTTATGAAATTTTTCTTTGGTTCCAATAATTTGAAAAATAGGCATCAAAAAATCACTTGAGTGAGAATTTGCTCCTGATACCATTCCATCCACGTCATCAAAATGTGTCATCATACAGCCAAAATAATCCGGCATGCGAATCCATTTTGCGGCGTCTTCCAATGTCATTCCTTTTTCCTTTCTGAGTGAGAAAAGTTCTTGGGTGTATTTTTCTAATCGTTCTTTTGTCTCTGCTCCGTCAATATCGATAACCTCTATACGCTCCAGAGGAAGTTCTATTTTATTCTTTTTGGCTGTTTGATTTATTTTTTCTTTGTTTCCGATTAATA
This sequence comes from Candidatus Peribacteria bacterium, assembly GCA_943354965.1. GTDB lineage: Bacteria > Patescibacteriota > Gracilibacteria > UBA1369 > UBA12463 > CALREA01. The sequence goes on from CALRDN010000001.1 coordinate 147,008, forward strand.
TCGGTACGACGATTTTGTGCTCGTTCAGATAGGCGACCGCTTTTAGTGTTCGGGGATCATCGGTCTCGGCAAAAACAATCCTTTGTGGATGTTTCTGTGCTTGATCGACGATACGAGCGAGGAGGTTTTTCATAGGATTCTATTTCTTTTGTCGTGAATCGTTCTTAGGGTAACATTTTTTTACTGAAGATGTAAGACTTCTGAACTGCCACGGTATATCAAATTTGATTATCATCTCTATGGTGATTTTTAGGAACTCTTTGAGGGTGAGTGGCGTAGTGTGTATTTCAATTTTATTATGCAAAATAGCATCACGAATAGATGGCCAGTTTTTTTCCGCATCTACAAGCGTATATCCTTGGTCAAAATATTTTAATAGATGATTATCAGACGTTGCTATAAGTGGTTTGCGATGAAGTTTTGCCACTTTTTCCGCGTTCTTGTTGAACTGATTTAGGCAATTCATGAAGAACCATGAATATTCAACGGCATCAAATAGATTAATATTTTGTAGTAGTTTCTCGTGTAGACAGAACCCCCGGGGAAAGTACGGATGCGGCGCAATTATGAGGCAGTCCGGATGTGCTTTTTTGTACTTCGAGAGATCGTAGAATGTAGATATTTTTTCTATATCCGGTGTGGCATTGATGATGAGTACATGCCTTCTTTCTATAGTTCTTTCTATGCCGGGAATAAGTAGTATTCCTAGTTTTTCCGCGTATGCGAAGATTTCTTCATTGAAAAAATAACCATCATGATGCGTGATAGACACCACATCATATCCTTTTGATGCGGCAAAATCGAGCATCTCTTTTGCCGTGTGTTTTGGCTTATCTAAGGGATCGTCCTTGGTATGGACGTGGAACTGAACTTTGAGGGGTTTCATGAGATGGGGGCTAGTTTTTGAGCTCCTTCTGGAGATCTCCAACTGCGTTGACGACGTTTTCTATTTTTTGAATTTTTCGGTCGACACTATCTTTTGCTTCTATGAGATTTGTCTGTATCTTTTCCGCTTCCTTCTTTACGTTGTTGGCGCTTTTGGTAAAATCTCCTGTGATCTGATCAATAATCGTGCAGCCTGAAAGTACAAGCAAGCTTGATGCAAACAGTGTAACGAATTTGATTGAGAGGGATGTATTCACGTTGTAATCATAGCACTGATTATTTCGCGAAGAAAGATTTTTAGATTAGATCTTTACCTTTCCTAGTCGTTCGATGGTTTCTTGTTTTCCTAGTGCCCACATTACCTCGAATACACCTGGCGAGAACTGTTCGCCGGTAAGAATGGCTCGGAGAGGCCAGAAGATTTGACCGTTTTTGAGACCCGAGGAGGCGACCACGCCGACGAGGGTTATCTTGATGTTTTCTTCGGTCCAATTTTCTTCTGAGATCTCAGTGAGAGCTGAAATCGCTTCGGGAAGAATCTTTTTTACGATCTCAGCGTCCACTTTCATCTTCTCGCTGTAAACGATTTCCGGCTTGAACTCCGGACGTGTGAAGTAAAATCCTATGTCATCTTTTATGTTATCTTTTCTTGATTTTTCAATTTCTTCAGTCGTCATTATTCTATTTTCTATATTTTTTATAAATTCCTTTTCTCCCGGATGCGTGTAAACGATTCCTTGAATTTTTTCTTCTCTTGTCACTAGGCAGCGATAAAGGTAATTTAAATCACTTTTCCATTCAGTTGGTATATATTTGTCACAAATCGCTAATATTTCTTTTCCTCTATTCTCCGTCGTTCTTCCTACTATTGATAGTCTTTCTTCCATCTTTTTTTTAGCCCATTGCAAGTTATACCAGTCGAGCTTTTCCAAGTTAAATATGGCGCCTGATTTGTGAACGCCTTCTAGCGAGAAGGCTTGAATGAGCTCATTCATTGCATATATCTCCTGTTCGCTTCCTTTTCCTGGATGCCAGCCGAGGAAAGCTATGAAGTTAATGATGGCTTCTTGCATATATCCTTTTTGAATATATTCCTCGACGGCTACATCACCCTGGCGTTTGGAGAGTTTCGTTTTGTCAGCATTGAGTAGGAGTGGGAGGTGGGCATATTGCGGTGGGGTCCATCCAAAGGCTTCATGGAGCCAAATATGTTTCGGGGTTGATGGTAACCACTCTTCGCCACGGATGACGTGAGTAATCTCCATGTCATGATCATCGACGACGTTCGCGAGATGGTAGGTAGGGAATCCATCTGACTTGATGAGAACTTGGTCGTCGATTGTCTTGGAGTCGAAACGGACTTTTCCTCGAATCATATCTTCGACAATGAGCATGCCCTCTGGAATTTTTTGACGAATAACAAATGGCATACCGGAGGCTTTTTTTGCATCTATTTCTTCCTTGGAAAGAGAGAGACACTTGCGGTTGTACATAGGGGCTTCGTGTCGTGCTTCTTGCCTCTTGCGCATCTCGTCGAGCTCTTCTTGCGTGCAGAAGCAGGTATAGGCGTGGCCTTTTTCTATAAGTTCGTTGATGCCCTTTAGATAGAGTTCTGTTCTCTCTGATTGGACGTACGGTCCGTGAGGTCCGTTTATGTCCGGTCCCTCGTCCCATTCCAGTCCGAGCCATTTCAGGGATTTCATGAGACTCTCTCTTGCGCCTTCTACGAAACGTTTCTGATCGGTATCTTCAATACGAAGCAGGAACTGACCACCTTGTTTTTTGGCGAAAAGGTAGGCATAAAGCGCTGTTCGGGCGCCTCCGACGTGGAGGTAGCCGGTAGGGGAGGGGGCGAAGCGGGTTCGAATGTTCATGTTCCTATTCAAGAGGAAATATAGGGATTTGGCAAGTCGAATGAGAGCTTGAGTAAGCCTACTTTTTCAATTATACTTCGCCCGTGGCTCGAAAACGAAAATCATCAGGCTTGGGTATTAGGGGACGGACGGGTCGCGAGAGACGCGGACGTACTACTCGAAGCAAAAAAGGACTAACTCCTCTTTCATTTGAGGTGAAGTCACATGTGGCGCGAGATATATCGGCGACCATGTACTTTTTGTTGGCCGCGGTAATGATTTTGAGCTTACAGGGAAACTTCGGTATCGTCGGTAGCGAATTTATCGGAATCTTTAGGCCGATACTTGGATATGGAATCTATGTTATTCCTTTGGTTTTTGCTTTTATATCAGCCATGCTTTTCTTCTCAAAGGCTGTTCGATTTGGAGCGGCAAGGGTTGTTGGATTGATCACTATTATGGTTTCGTTCTTAAGTATCCTTCATTTATCGGTAGATATTAATGAGCTCTATTCCGTGGCAAGTGCCGGAAAGTTTGGTGGATATGTTGGATTTGTATCGAACTTCCTCCTACGTGAAGCACTTCAAATTGGGCATATTGGTGCCACTATCGTATTCGTAGCAACATTCATTATTGGAGCGATGCTCGCGTTTGAATTATCGCTACGCCAAATCGCCAGCTTTTTCCGATCTACTATTGCCCTGAAGAGAATCATGATAGAAACGGCTGACGAGGAAGAGGATAACGGCATGGATGGCGAGGAGCCGGAATTATTTATACGCAAGAATCAGATGGAGGATGACGCGCTCGCTGAGCTCGCGCGCCAAGTTGTCAGTGGAGCTTATACCAAGAAAGATACCGCTCGTTCCCGTCGTGAAAAAGACGAGGAGGAGAATGAGGAGGAAGAGGAGCGATTGAAGACATTGAGCATTGAGATGAATCAGCACAGAGGAGAAGAAGATATAGTTTTGAAGGAGCTGAAGCCCGTAAAGGCAGATAAGAAAATTGAGATTAATCAGGAGACGGGGGAGGTTGTGGAAGAAGAGGAGGCGGTTAGTGATGAAGTAGAGGAAGAGTTTTTCTGGGAGTTTCCTTCGTTGGACTTGCTTAATCCTGCCGTGAAGACAGGCAAAATTGATGAAAATGTTTTGAGGGAGAAGGCTGAAAAAATAAAGAGCAAGTTCAAGCAGTTTGATATTGATGTTCAGATGAATGAGATAAATGTCGGACCGACCGTTGTTCAATATACGCTCAAGCCGCATGAGGGTGTGAAATTGTCGAAGATTACGAATTTGAAGAATGATATCGCATTGGCTCTGGCCGCGAAGTCCATTCGTATTGAGGCGCCGATTCCAGGTAAGTCCTTGGTTGGTATCGAGATTCCAAATGATAAGCGTACGGCGGTTCACCTCCGTGAAATCTTGGAAAGCCGTGAGTTTGGAGAGATTGATTCTAATTTGAGATTTCCGATCGGACGTGATGTTTCCGGTAGGCCGGTGGTGGGGGATTTGGCTTCTATGCCACATCTTTTAATCGCAGGTAGTACGGGTTCCGGTAAGTCCGTTGGAATGAATGCGTTGTTGATGTCGTTGATTTATCAGAATGGTCCGGAAGATTTGAAGTTGATTATGATTGATCCGAAGCGCGTCGAGTTGGATTTATATAATGGAATTCCTCATTTATTGACTCCGGTTATTACCGAGCCGGAAAAGGCGGCTATCGCTTTGCGATGGACGGTGGCCGAGATGACACGACGATATAAGTTGTTGTCGTCTGCTCGTCAGAGAAATATTGCCGACTATATGGCTGCGATGGGTCCAGACGATGTTGGTGAGCGATTGCCAAAGATTGTCGTGGTGATTGATGAGTTGGCGGATCTCATGATGACAGCGAAGAGCGAGGTGGAGGCATCGATTTGTAGAATTGCGCAGATGGCCCGTGCGGTCGGAATTCACTTGGTTATTGCGACACAACGTCCAAGCGTTGATGTTATTACTGGTTTGATTAAGGCAAATATCCCTTCAAGAATTTCGTTTGCCGTTAGTTCTCAGATTGATTCCAGGACAATTTTGGATGCGATTGGAGCCGAGGACCTGTTGGGCCGAGGCGATATGTTGTACCTCCCTGGCGGCATGTCCAAGCCACTACGCGTACAGGGAATCTTCGTCTCTACCGAGGAGATTGAGCGCGTGACGAACCACGCCAAGGTAACGATGCCGCCACAATACGACGAAGGCATTACAAACCGCAAAATGGCCGACGAATCTGTCATGGGCGTTCCTGACTCTAAATATGCAACCGATGATGCCGACATGGATGATGATGCCATGGTCAAGGAAGCAATCAAGCTCGTTGTCGAGAGTCGAAAGGCTTCTGCCAGTCTTCTCCAGCGACGTCTAAAGGTAGGCTACGCTCGCGCCGCTCGCTTGCTCGATGTTATGGAGGAACGTGGTTATATTGGCCCTTCTCACGGCGCCAAGGCTCGAGAAATCTACGTCAACGACGTTCCGTCAGATGTTCCGGAAGAGCTCTAGTAAGAGTTTCCCGAGGAGGGGAGATTTAGATAACTTCTAATGTTTCTACCCTTAGCTCTAATTTTTCGAATTCTTCTTTTTTGACAAAATCTTGCTGCATCGTGGCATAAAGGTCGAATATTTTGTCATTCATTCTTCCTTGTTCTTTTTTGATATCGTGAATATCACCTTTGATATCAACGATGTCACCCTGAATACTAACGATATCACCCTTGATGCCAATAATATCACCCTGAATACCAACGATGTCACCCTGAATACTAACGATATCACCCTTGATGCCAATAATATCACCCTGAATACCAACGATGTCACCCTGGATACTTTTAATGTCATTTTTTATACCCCCAATTTCATCTTTTATCTCATCTTTAAACTCAGTTAGTATGCCTTTCATGACATGCTTCATTTGAGTAAGCGTTACGGCGCCTTCGCGTTTTCGAGTTTTGGTTTGTTTCATAATGGAAATTTAGGATAGTAAATGATTGTTGTGCTTGCAAGTAACTCATCTTGCTATGGCGGGGTATTCCTATTCTACCTCAGCGTTTTAACATTTTTCTGACATCTTGAGGTTTATTTGAGCTTTAGTGTATGATTATCGCGATGAAACATCATATTCTTGTTACGGGTGGCGCAGGTTATATTGGTTCGCATGCCGTGAGGGCGCTTCTGGCTGCTGGTTATGAGGTGACGGTCGTTGACTTTCTCAAACGTGGACACCGCGAGTTTGTGCATCCGGATAGCCATTTCTTTGAGTGTGATATTGGTGATACGGCGATGATGAGAGGTATTTTTCAGCAACAAAAAGACGCAGGGACTCCTATTGATGCGGTAATACATTTTGCGGGAAGAATTGAGGCGGGGCTTTCTGCGGCCGAGAGAGACGACTTTTTCTATAATAATGTTGCCTGCGGAGAGCGCTTGCTGATGCTCTGTGAGGATTTTGACATACAATATTTTGTTTTCTCTTCTACGGCGGCGGTGTATGGCGAGCCGGAAGAGGTGCCAATCCGGGAAGACGCAGCTCTTCGGCCGGTCAATTATTATGGTATGACGAAGTTGGAGTTTGAAAAGAGATTGGAAATTGAGGCCAGCAAACCGGATCGAGGATTTTCTTATGTAGCACTACGCTATTTCAACGCAGCCGGGGCTCACGAGTCAGCCGAGATTGGCGAGTGGCATCCACATGAGTCACATCTCATTCCGCGAGTACTGCAGGCTGCAAAGGGCGAAATTAAGCGTTTGGATATCTATGGAACCGATTATCATACAAAAGATGGAACATGCGTGAGAGATTATATTCACGTACAGGATTTGGTCGATGCGCATTTGCTCGCATTGGAGTATCTTTTTGCCGGTGGAAAAAGTGATGTGTTTAATCTAGGAAATGGAAATGGTTTTACGGTAAAAGAGGTTATTCGGGCGGCTGAGGATATTACAGGGAAAACACTTAATGTCATCGAGGATCTCAGGAGAGAAGGTGATCCGGCTGTATTGGTTGCAGATAGCTCAAAGGCGCAATCTCTCCTCGGTTGGACTCCGAAACATCCGGACTTGAAGGATATTATCCAGTCCGCTTGGAAGTGGGAGCTCAATAAAAAAGTGTAATTATTCTACGAGCTTAAGGGTGCTTAGCGCTAATGGGAACTCTTCATATCCGTCACGTTTCATGAAGTGTCCGGCATGGTGAATCATGAATAGCTCGGCATTTTCTCCGAGTTGATGCTGATAGTAGGGGCCGGTTTCCGCGCTGATATACGGATCATTATCGGAAAATATCAGGATAAATTTTTTGCAGTTTTTTTTAATATTTTCAAAATCAAGAGGTGCGGCGAAGTAATTTTTTATCTCTTCCGGATGTGAATCCTGGCTTGTGGATGCTACTATTATCGCCATATCAATAGGCTGTTTCCAGTTTTGTTCGAGCATTCGTAGAACGAGGCTTCCGCCTAGGCTGTGGCCGATTAGTACTCTTTTTTCCTCTGAGGATTCTTGTAGATTCCATAAATCGAGTAGCGCAGGAAGTTGCTCTGCGAGTTTTGGTTCGTCGGTATTCGGAAGGTTCGGTGCCGATACATCCCAATGTAATTTTTCGAGTTCGGCTTTTAGCCATGGGAACCAGTTTCCATGATTTGTTCCACCGTATCCATGAATGATGAGAGCTTTGGTATTCATAATGGATTATGAGGCTTCTCCATGGCACTTCTTGTATTTTTTCCCGCTACCACATGGGCAAGGTTCATTTCGTCCTGCCGCCGGTTCGTTGATAACGGTTTGTGCTCCAATGATGAGCGGCTGTCCGGAGGCATCTTCTTTTGTCTTGTGTCCTGACAAAACAGATTCGATCTGTTCTTCATTGGTCATGATATTTTTTGGAGGTTGTTCAACTGGTTGTGGCTGTGTATTGATGGATATTTCCACCTTGTATAGAGTGTTTACCGTATTGAAACGAATGTCTGCGAGAAGTTTCTCAAACGCGAGGAAGCCTTCTTGTTTGTACTCGATCAACGGATCGCGCTGCGCATAGCCACGTAGTGAGATTGCCTCACGTACGCTGGACATGTTTTCGATGTGTGCCATCCAGAGGTCGTCCAAGATTCTCAAGCTGATGCCGTGTTCGACATTTCTCATGATATCGGCATTTGGAAGCTTCTGTTCGCGTCGTTCGTATTCCTTGAAGAGAAATTCTTTCACTTTTTCTACGAGTTCCTTGGTGCTCATAGCCTCGGCGACATCTGAAATACTGAGCTCTACGCCATTTGTTCCATTGAGAGCGTTAATTTCTTGAACGATTCGTTCCATGTCCCAATCCTTTTTCTCTCTGGCCGCGGTGAAATTCTCTACTACCATTCGTGCCACCTCGCTAATACTTAACATGATGTCGGACTTGATGTCTTCACTCATGAGGATTTTTCTTCGTCGGCTGTAGATGATTTCTCGGTGCATATTCATCACATCATCGTATTGAACGAGATGTTTTCGAATATCGAAGTGGTGACCTTCAACTTTTTTCTGTGCACTCTCGATGGCTTTGCTAATGAGACCATTCTCGATAGGCATGTCCTCAGGAATATTTAGCGCATTCATCATTTTCTGCACTCGCTCTGAGCCGAAGAGGCGCATGAGGTCATCTTCCATGGAAACAAAGAACTGACTCGTACCAGGGTCACCCTGACGTCCTGAACGACCACGGAGCTGATTATCGATACGTCGGGACTCGTGACGCTCTGTGCCGAGCACGAAGAGGCCGCCGAGATCTACTACGCCTGCGCCAAGTTTGATATCTGTACCACGACCGGCCATGTTGGTGGCGATCGTAACCGCTCCGCGTTGACCTGCATTCTTTACAATTTCCGCTTCACGCGCATGATTTTTCGCATTCAATACATTGTGAGGAACTCCCTCCATCTTGAGGAGTTCGCTTAATAATTCCGACTGTTCGACAGAAATAGTACCCACTAATACCGGCTGACCTTTTTCATTTAGCTCCTTGATCTTGGCTACAGCGGCGAGGAACTTACCTTTTTTATTTCTAAAAATGGCATCGGCGTTATCTGAACGGGCAATTTTCCTATGTGTTGGAATGATAATTGTTTCGAGTCCATAAATCTGGAGAAATTCTTCGGCTTCCGTTGCCGCTGTACCTGTCATGCCTCCAAGTTTATTGAAAAGTCTGAAGAAGTTCTGGAGGGTAACTGTAGCCAATGTTCGGCTTTCTCTCTTAATTTCTACACCTTCTTTCGCCTCGATCGCCTGGTGAAGTCCATCAGAATATCTTCGACCTGCCATGAGGCGTCCGGTGAACTCATCGACGATCATAATTTCTCCTTCTTTCACAACATAATCCACATCGTTCCTGAATGCGGCGTGGGCCTTCAGGGCTTGTTCGAGGTGATGAACTTCCGTGAAACCGGCATCAGTATAAATATTATCAACATCAAGTAACTTCTCTACCTTTGAAATTCCTGCGTCGGTCAAGAATGCTGTTTTCACTTTTTCATCCAAAATATAATCTACGCCTTTTTCTAATTGGCGTACGAGTTGTGCATATTTTACATACTTCGAAGTTGACTCTTCTGCAGGAGCGGAAATAATCAACGGTGTTCTAGCCTCATCGATCAAGATCGAATCTACCTCATCAATAATGGCATAATTCAGACCACGCTGAACCATATAGTCTTTGTTGGTGGCCATGTTGTCGCGTAGATAGTCGAAACCGAACTCGTTATTGGTTCCGTAGGTAATATCTGCGGCATATGCGGCTTTTTTCGCATCGTAATCTTGTCCGTGCTTGATGGATCCTACCGTGAGACCCAGGAATTTGAAGAGTCCACCCATCCACTCGGAGTCACGTTGCGCGAGGTACTCGTTGACGGTTACAACCCAAACGCCTTTGCCTGTAAGGGCGTTGAGATACACGGCGAATGTTGAGACGAGCGTTTTACCTTCACCGGTTTTCATCTCGGCGATTTTTCCTTTGTGGAGAACGGTTCCACCGATAATCTGTACGTCAAACGGGACCATATCCCACTCGATTTCATTTCCAGAGACCTCCCACTTGTGGCCGACGAGCTTTCTACAAGCGGCTTTTACGAGCCCAAATGCTTCCGGTAATATTACATCTAATGGTGTTCCATCGGCAATTCTTACCTTGAACTCTTCTGTTTTTTTTGCAAAATCATCATCTGTCTTCAGCTCTTCCGTCAGTCGCTTCTCCCACATATTTACTTCATCAACCATCGGGAGAATGGATCGAATTTCTTTTTCATTGGGGTCGCCGAGAATGGCTGTGATAATTTTTCGTAACATAAATAGGTGTATAAACTCATAAAGATTGCTCGTGCATCTTACGCGAAATGAAGCTAAAACACAAGGAGTTAGCCTCATCTCCTGAGGTAGTTTTTAGCTTTGAAATGACAAAATTAGAGCCCCATCTCCTCGTGAATCCCTTGCATAGCCTGGAGACAGATTGCTGCCACTTCCTCGACTGACATTCCCAGCATTGTTTGGGACTTCTCCACGATGCTACGATTTACGCCCCCGGCGAACTTCTTATCTTTCCATTTTTTTACTATAGATGAAACGCCCACATCCGCTAACTTCTTTGTCGGCTGCATAAGCGTCACCGCTACGATAAATCCAGTCATCGATTCGGTTACGTACAGTGCTTTTTCTAAAAGTGTCTCCGGTTCTATCTCTAGCATGTAGTTATGTTTTTTGATGGCGGTACGCATTTCTTCGTCCATATCTTCATGTTGTAACATGTCGTATCCTACGATGCCGTGTTTATGAAGCTCGTGTTTCGTGATGTCCAGATCAAGGTCGTGCAGTAGGCCAGTGATGCCCCAGCGGTCTTCATCTTCGTTGAATTTCTGTGCCAGGGCACGCATGAGCGCTTCCGTAGCGAGTAAATGCTTCTTGGTATTATCGGTGGTGACGTGTTGCCTGATGAGTTCGAGAGCGTGTTCGTGTGTGATCATGGTGATGAATAATTATCGATATAAAGAGTGTAGTACTTATGCTTCTTTGGTTTCTATGACACTTTTCCAGAAGGTGTTCCATGCTTTTCTGCTCTTTTCTATGCCCGTTAGAACGCTTTGCTTATCTTCTTCTGAAGTGTTGTCTATGGCGGCCGAGACGTACATAGATGGCATATAGCCTGCGGAGAATGACATTCGCGCTTCTGGGAAAAGCCATGGATGGGTACGGCTCATGGGTCGTGCCGCGAGTTTATGTAAGTCTTCTTTCCCATATCCATTTACCATGAATACAAAATCCGGAAACCGCGATAGCCAGTTGGTCATGGCTCCAAAACCTTCGGCTGGATTTCTCGCGATCATTTGCTGATGGGTTCTGAGAAGCTGCTCCACTCTCGGATCTTTGAAATCATGTGGCTGTAAGTCAAAATACTTACGGAATTCTCTGCGTAATACATGATGAGGTGGAACGGGAACTCCTTGAATGGTTCCATTATCTGTTTCGTCGTGGGTAATTTTTAACGATGCTACGTATAGGTTATCTTTCTTTTCTGGATTTTTTTCTTCCAGCGCTTTTGCTAACATCTTGAATAGTTCCGTTTCTTGTTCATCGACTTCTAGGCGAATATCGACGGCATCATTGATTTGTGATCGCGTGGTTCCTCGGATCAGAAAGAACTCCTTCATGGCTTCTAGTTCATCACTTCGGTCGTCTGTGGCTACCCATGGATTATATCCTGGGCCCTCTGAACTCTGCACATGAACCTGTAGCTGATTACGTACGATTCGCATGAAATTCTCTTGCGGCTTTGGAAGATCCGTTGATCTCATATGGTGGTTGTTAATATATACTGACCTTGTGTTTTACTCTTTACAGCATTGTTTTCCCCGTGTAAAACATATGATGTTAATATTTACTGACAACAAACTCTATGACCGCATTTACAGAGAGACTTATGAAATTAGGATTTTCAGAAAAAGAAGCGGTGGTGTATTTGGCGCTTCTCGAGCTCGGTCAGCAGCCGGCATCGGTTGTAGCACGGAAGACTGGGTTTCCTAGGCCGACGATACTCTTTCTTTGTGAGGGGTTAGTGAAGAGGGGATTTGTCAGGAAGTCTCGTCGTGGACGTGCACAGTTTTTTTATGCTGATCCAAGTGATTTGAAGAAAATCATTGAGACAGAAATGGTACAACGACAGGAGACACTTGATGAAATTCTCCCGCTTTTCAATGAGGTGCGTAGTCCGCTGACCTCGCCACCGCGTGTAACCTTCTTCGAGGGTATTGATGGCTGCAGAAAAGCATATTCTCTGCTACTAGAAAGTAAGACTGAGGTTTTAGAATTTGCGGCACATGAAGATTTGGTGAAAATGGGCGAGCCGTTTATGAAAAAATTTGTGGAGCAGCGCGTCAAACATGGTGTACATATCAGACCTATTTGTCGCAATACTTCACTCCATCGAATGTTTAAAAATCTTGATAAAAAGCAGCTAAGGAAGTTACGCATGTTTCCCCAGTCTCAAGGGGAGCTCTACTCTTCGATCGATATGTTCGAAAACAAGGTTTTGCTTCTTAATCTGTATCATGATCCTTTTGCGATCCTGATCGAAAATAAGGAGTTTGCCGATACGCTTAGGACGATTCATGGTCTTGTATGGAGGTCGCTTGCTGCTTAGATTATTCCTTGTATCCTCGTAGAACGATGAAAATAGTTTTGAAGAGAATTTTGATATCGAGATCGAGTGACCAGTTTTGGATGTAGTAGGTGTCGAGGCGGATTTCTTCTTTGAAGTCGAGGTCGGAGCGGCCAGAGGTTTGGGATATGCCGGTGAGGCCGGGTTTCACCTCGAGAACGAATTTTTCACTGGCAGTGTATTTCGCGACTTCTTCGGGAAAGTGTGGACGTGGGCCAACGAGGCTCATATTACCAATCAATACATTCCATAATTGAGGGAGCTCATCGATAGAGAATCTTCGAAGAAATTTTCCTACGTGAGTGATTCGGGGATCGTTTTTTATTTTTACAAGAGGGGAGTCTTTACGAATGTTATGTTCTGCGAGTTTGTCGTATCGTAACTGATGCGTGTTTGGATACATTGTACGGAGCTTGTAGAATTTAAATGTTTTTCCGAACTGGCCTACACGTAGTACCGGATTTCCGTTATCAAGTTTTGTGAAAAATATAGGTCCTGACGAATCGAGTTTAATGGCTATGGCGGCTAGTATTATGATTGGTGTAGCAATGATTAATCCGAAAATGGATCCGATAATATCGCATATACGCTTGAGAATTTTCCCCCAACTGTCGAGCGGAGTCGGTTTGAGTTCTATGACGGGGATTCCACGAACGGTCGAGATTTCTATGTTGGTTTTTTGTACCTCGAGGAGGCTTGGGACGAAAGAATACTTCACGTGATTTTGCCTGCAGATAGCGAGAATTTCAGGACCCCTTCCGCTCATTTCTGAGGCTTGAATAATCTGTTCGATTTGAAATATATGAATTATTTTTTCTAAATTTTCTAATGTTCCAAGATATTTTTCACCGTCATGTTGTTCTTTTTCTAAAATATATCCTATGAATTTGTAATCGAGATGTTTCTGAATTTTTTTGGTAAAATCTTTTGCAAATGCTCCATCGCCAATAACTGCAACTCGATATTGTCCTATCCCTCTGCGGAAAAGTGCCTGTCGAATATAGTGAATGATAATGCGATAGATTGAGAGAAAGAGTGCTGTGAGTATGGTCGCATAGACAAGAACGAGACGGGAAAAGGGGAATGTTCGTACGACGAAATAATAGGCGATGATTACCATCATCCAAGAAAATATGACGAAGAGAAGTTTGGCCAATTCGCGTGATAATGCGCGATAGGTCTTCAGGATGTACATCTGATTCACGGCAAACACGGCCACTAAGAGCGCGGCACTTTTGAGGGTGAAGTAGAAAAATGCCGACGAGTTTGGGAGTGTGGTTATATCAAATGGAGTCTGGATGGACGGGAGGAGACTTGGGATGGTTCTGAGCTTGAGCGCTACATAAAATGCCGCTATGGTGAGCAGAAAATCGAGGGGGACTTTGATAATGCCGAAGAAGAGACGGATGGGTTTCATGCGTCGTAATGGTAATGGAAAACCGTGAGGAATGGAAGTTTTCAAGTGCTGGAATGCTCCTTATAAGCCGAGTTCTGTGAGATGTTGCCATCCGATGATTATCTCTCTAGGCGTGCCCTCGCGGACACGCTCATGCAGTGGAGAAGAGGAGGACGGTCGGAACCGACGTTTGGAGCACTTGCGTACACGTATCCTTTCTTCCCAGCCACCTTGCACCACCTAGGGTTTGCCACTTTGAGGGTTTTACGCCCCAAATCCCGACTTGATCGGGCTTTTCACCTTTCACCTCGGCCTTGCGGCTGAAGCTAGTATTGTCTCTGTGGTACTTTCCCTTGCCCTACATTACTGCAAGACCGGCAGGCGTTACCTGCTAAGCGTTCCGATGGTGCTCGGACTTTCCTCCATGACGTAGTCGGGGAGCGGGTACAAATGCACTCGCTTCGCTACGTGCACGGCAATCATCAAAGAACATTCCAGCTAGGGGATTATGGCATAATTTGTGCGCACGCACAAGCTAGAACATAAGGCTGGCTTTGCGGAAGGGTAATTCGCGCGAATCGCGCGGAGCAGCATGTTTCCTCTTTCCAAGGAGATATATACAAATATATACACAAACAGTATACAAAACGTATACCACTCTCAAAAAAAGAAATCATTTGCAGGGGTCTCTAGCTACTTCGCGAACTTGTTGTAGAGCCAGGCCAGTAGAGCACCACCTATGGCACCATCGATGAAGCCGGCTACAAGTCCGATGAAAGCTCCTCCTACAGTTATGTCAAACCAAGGGTAGAAACCGACAAAGAGTTGAAGCATGCTTGAACCCCATTCCAATCCGAGCAGTGCCACTAAAAGTGTCCAAAGGAAGAGACAGACACCCCAAAGAATACCCATGGAAAGTGCAAGACCTTTTACGGAAAGTTTCATAGAGAATGAGAATTATGAAATACTTATCTCTATAAGACCATATGTTTTGCATGAAGGCAAATAATGCCTATTGCTCCATCTGCTTTTTGATCTTTGCGTATTCTACGGAGAAGAATTTTACGGCATTGAGACATTCGAGGGCTTTTTCGTTGTCGGGGTCGAGGACGAGGACTTTTTTGAACATAAGTCCGGCGCGGTCGAAGTTTTTCTCGTTCATATAGAGGACGCCTAGGTCTGTGAGGATGAGGGTGTCTTCGGAGGCGAGATTCAGGGATCGTTCGAGTAAGATGAGTCCACGCTGTTTTTGACCGTCGTGGTACATACTCCATCCGAGACATCGGAGGATCTCAGGGTGATTTGGAAAGAGCTCATCAGATCGTTCGAGATAATCAATAGAGACCTTCCACTTTCCCATACAGGAGTAGACGAAGCCCATGAGATAGTTGGCGTTTGGTGATGCCGGATCGAGGACCATAGCTCGGTCGAGCGCGCGCTTTGCCTTCTGATATTCGCGGAGTGTTAAATAATTATCTGCAATTTCTTCGTATGCCTCTGCGGCATCAAGATCGTAGTGCAAAATACTTTCACAGATTTTAATAGCCTCCTGGTGCTGACCACGTTGCTTTTTCTTTTCGGCTTCTTCGAGGAGAACATTGACCTGTGTATCGGTATCGTACAACATAGGATGGTTTGTTTTAGTTTTTATTTTTGGGGATACGATTTTTACGTATCAGAGTAGTATAGCAGATTTAGCTTTGTTTTTCAAGTCTATATGCCAACCCTAAACTTTTTGGTAGTTTATGGTTTTTAGGGCTATTTTTGCCAGGTGTTCATAGCCTTCTAGGTTGAGATGAAGCGCAGATTGGCTGTTTACAAATGCTCCGTCTCGTTGTTTTGGGTTGTTTTTGTCAGCAACGGCGCCGTAGGAATCTATTATGCGAAATGTTCCTTTGCTTGCCTCGGCTTTTAGCCATTCATTATAAGCAAGTCGTGTGACTAGATTTATGGGTTTATTAGTAGGTGGCATCAGGAGACCTACATATATGGGAGCCGATTCATTGAGGGTTCGCACTGCCTTGATCAGTGTTCTCAGAGCATCCTGCATATCTTTCAGGCTATATCCTTGGACAATATTATTCCCTCCGCACTGCAAAATGATACTGTCGGAAGATGCTATATTATTTCTGAGCTCTGTGTTTTTCTTGTTATCGATTTTTTTGGCAATGTATTCAATTCTTTTTCCTACAAATCCTGCTGCGAATATTCCGTTGTCTCTCATTTCCTTTGAGAGACCTATTCCTTGCGCCTGGGAGTCGCCAATGATGACGGGCCGGTGCGATACCCCAACTTCTTTTTTTTCTGGCTCTGGTACTCGAGGTGGTATTGGGGGTGGGACTTGAGGCTTTTTCGAAACATCTTCTTTTAGGGCTTTTGCTTCGGCTTTTGATGTATCTTCGACTTTTTCCGCCTTTGCTTCTCCCTTTTTTTCTGTTGCTTCCATTTGCTGTGCTTGTGCGCTGTTTGTTGTGAGGATGTCTTTGTAATCGATGGAAAGTTTTGTGCCTGTGTAGCTAGCGATATAATTTTGCTCTTCTGATTGATATTCACGGCCGTTTGGTCCGATAGATCTGGTTCCTTGGGTTGATTCGGCATCTGCTTTTTTTGTGATTTTTTGTACGTTTGGCGGGAGCATGTCGCCTGCGCCGATGGCTCTCTCTTCTGCAAAGGCGAGGTCGCCAAAATCGAAGGTGATTTCTAGTCCTGTTTCGCCAAAATCAATATTTTTTCCAATAATTGCGAAGAGTTTTACGCGATCAATTGCGCGTAGTTTGGCTTTTTTATCATCATCGGAGAGTGTGGTATCTGAGTCTATTTTTTTAATTTCATCATGGGTTTGTTTTTCTTTTGCAGGATCTTGTCGAATTTCCATAACTTTATTGAGGAATTCGCGAAAACTTCCGCTTTTAAGTACGGGAATGGTATCAAGTTTTTCAATTCCATTGAGACCAGGAATTTCTGTTGGTCTAGTTGTGCCTGTTGTCTCAACTCTCATGTAACTGGTTTGATATAATGTATCTTGCCATTATACCACAGAATGTCCTATATCGGAAATGGCATTTCTCGTCGTCTGTATCGTATTTTGCGCAGGATCCGGTCGTAATTTGAATATTTGAGAACTCATAATTTCCGGCTTACTTCCCCTTTTTTCCGGTATGAATATCATTTTTCCTTCTTTTATTTCAACTTTACCCCGAGCCACCTCAAAATATCCTTTTCCTGAATCGTCTTTGGTAGATATGGCGAAATCGAGCTCTGCTTCTCGTACCAGTTTTCTCCAGGCGTATGGGGACTTATAGATGATATAATAATTTTCACCTTCTCCATCGCCTCCTTTTGATACCTCTTTCACCCAGTACGGTTCTTCTTCCGGAGGAATACAGAGCGTAGTATGGGTAAAATACTCTCGTAATTCTTTCTCAGCGAGAATGATATTAGGGGGAAGTTTTGCAAAATCAATATTTCTTCTTTCTCCAATGGGAAGCCCCGCCGCATGGTTTTTTAACGGTCTGATATTAGGAAGATTGCGTATGTGGGGCTGTATCGTATAGGGTGTTTTTTTGTCCCTCACTTTTCGCTGATTTATCTCATTGAGATAGTTTGTGTCGTATGAGCGAAATGCGATCCATGTACCTTTTTGATTCTTGGGTGGGCAGCACATGATTCCCGTGAATTCTGCCGGGCTCATAATGATACCTGACCGTACGCCTGCAAATTTTTCGGCTATATCGGCTATGATAATGACGGGTTCCACGAGGAAGGTTTCACGATTCCGCAAATAAAGTGTAATTTTCTGGTTCAAATGCATCGTGGCCTTGTCTTCGTGTATGCCATTTTCCGCAAAAATATTATGAAAAAAATCTTCCGCTTTTTCGCAATAGGGGTGATCCGGAAAGGCAGAGAGGAGATCGTATTTTTGACCGCTTTTTGTTATTTCCGTCTTCTCCGAATGTCTGGAATGGGTGACTATCTCAAATCCATCAGGTAACTCTATCCTGTTATTATGATGTGGAGGCGCGTCCATAGAAGTCTTCGAGTTAATAGCGGAATCTCTGTGGCTAAAACAGCTACTTTTGCTCTATAGTAAGAGCAAAATATCCCATTTTTTATAATGTTATGATAAAAAAAATGTCCCGTATGTAAATCTTTGGAGACAAAAAAGGACGGTCAAAGGAACGGAAAA
>CALRDN010000002.1 GCA_943354965.1 Candidatus Peribacteria bacterium
CTTGGTAAGGGGGAGGTCGGGAGTTTGACTCTCCTCGACGGCTCCAGTTAGGCATATTCATTACATATCCAGCCACATTTTTTCAACTTTTTCCCTTGCCCATGGGGTTCGTCTTAGAAATTTGAGGCTGGAAATCATAGTCGGGTCGAACATGAAACATCGTATCTGAACTTTTTCCGCTAAATATTTCCACCCGTATTGCTCGACCAGATCTTCAAGTATTTTTTTTAAAGTTACGCCATGAAGTGGATCGCTGTGTTGTTGTGTGTCCATATTTCTATCATACGGAAGTATAAAAAATAACGCAAAAAACATATATAAAAATCGATAATAAGGGTATAATAAAGAAAATTCTAACCTCATTTTATGAAAAAAATTTCTCTCGCAATGCTATTCACGGTATCACTTTTCGTTTTGAACGCCTGCACTGCGCAAAATACTGCAGCCGTACAGCCAACAAGTCCATCAACGGCTCCTGTAGTTATATCAAGTGAAGTTGCCGCTCCTCCTTCCGCGCAAACTACTCCTACAATCAAAAAGGCAACTATAACCAAGCCCGTTGCTGCACCTGTCGTTACGCCTGTTGCTACACCCGTCGTTGCACCTATTGCTGCACCAAAAAATGCCTCTGTTTCCATACAGAATTTCGCCTTCAGTACCCCAACGGTTCGGATCAAAAAAGGTGCCCGTGTGACCTGGACCAATCTCGATTCCACTCCCCACACCGCAACATCTGACGCCGGAAGCTTCTCATCCGCAACACTTGCGCAAGGAGCAAGCTACAGTTTCACTTTCAACACCGTCGGAAGTTTCCCTTATCACTGCCAACCACATCCTTCAATGAAGGGAACAATTATTGTTGAGTAAAAGCAAAATCAGCCAGTACCTGCTCAAATCTTTCAACTAAATCCGGCTCCGCTCCGCAGGAAATTCTCACAAGTCCCGGGGTGATTCCAATGCGATCCAACTCATCTTCTGGCATTTCCGAATGTGTCGTCTGACTTGGGATACAATAATACGTATGCTCCGAGCCCAAACTAACGGCTCCACGACTCACACCCGCCCGTATCATGGCATCCACGAAATCACTCGCCTGCTGAGCATCATCCATAAAAAGAGCCACCATTCCATTACTCACGCTATGTGGAATGGCATTATTTCTCATAGCGGCATATTCAGGAAAATCCTCAACAGTCTTCACGCGGAACCCGGCTTTCTCAGAAGCATTCCGAACACCTTTAGCATTTTGCGTCACTCTCAATAATCTCTCAGGAAGAGTCGCCAAATGTTTCAGAAACTCTTTCGCCACACGTGGCGCCATAATAGCCCCACCCAGCATACGTCTCCCTTCATGAAGATCTAGAAACGGAGCAATCATCGCCGCAGAACCGGAAACACTACCGCCCAAATCCTCACTCTGACCATTAAAATACTTCGTCATCGAGGTGACGGTGAGATCGATACCATTCTCCACAGGACGCACCGACAACGGTGTAAACGTATTATCACAAACAGAAACAGCACCCACTCGCTTCGCCTCCTGCGCCACATCGTTCAACGGAACAACCTTCAATGTTGGATTATTACTACTTTCACAAAAAACCATAGAGGTATCATCAGGAAGTCCATCTTTCAGAAAATCCGTAATAGATAAATGACGAAACTCCCGACCGGTCTCCTTGCATGTGTTCATAAACTGCGCATACGTTCCACCATAAATACTTCCAATAACCATAATATTTCCGCCTCTAGTATATTTTTCTCCATCATGGGAAGCAGGCGCCACAAACTGCCTCACAGCCGCATCAATCGCCGCAAGTCCAGATGCAAAAACGGCTGTCTTCTCCGTTCCATCAATTTTCGCAATCACCTCCTCGAGGAGTTGATTCGTAGGATTCGTCAAACGACTATAAATCCAAACCTGTTGAAAAACTTTTTCCAGATCCGCATCCGTAATACCGGCCAAACGAATAATTCCCGCATGATCTTCTTTTGCTTTTCCCATCGCCTCCTCTCCCGTCTGTCCCGCGCTCTGTAACCTCCCCTGGAATGCCGCTGCCAACTCCCCTGCCGTAGAAAAAGCCTGTGTCGTATGCTGCACGCCCAAAATACGCGCCAAATGAATATTCCTAAGCACCAGCGCCTGAATCTCCATAATCTGAGGATTGAGTGCTAGTTCCTCGCGTTGCTCTCTAATATCCAACATAGAAGTAATACTATATAATTTACGTTTGTAAATAACATAGGGAGAATAAAGAGAAGAGTCAATAAATTTCAAAATGGCTGCTAAAAGACCTTTTTATAGCCACTTTGTCAACTACCCAAACAATAGACAAAACACAAAAATTACGGTAAACATCAACGCATGAATAGCTCGTTCAATATAACAAGCGCAGGAGGAAAAACCGATTTCGCCACACTGCAAACAAAAAGAAAAGTAGAGGGCCCCATAGCCGAAGCCATGCGACAGCAATGCATGGAATTAGCCAAACGCGAACTCATACGAACATTTGGATATGACGCCTCATCCATCGAACATTCAGTATCAGTAATAGAAACCGTAGCCAACAAGGCCGTAGATCAGTTCACCGGAGGAGGATGGATAGATGGTATCTCCCTTCCGCAAGTTATTCGAAATGAACTCCTCATACAATTCGGAGGTATTGAATACATTCGCAAAATCATTCATGCAGCACTCCTGGATCAGCGACTACGCGCAACCGATTTACCAAATGATGCCGTCGTAGCCCGCGTAACAAACGACGTAGTAGTGGAATTTGCAGAAATTCATAGCAACTCCGAAACAGTATACGCAATATCGAGAAAAAAATTACAACTATTCCTAGCCGACATAGAAACCTACGAAAAAGCAGAAGATAGCGAAGATGCAAAATACAAAGTGCGCGAAGGTTCACTCGACGGCGCAGAAAGAAAATCCGAAAAACGACTAAGAACAGCCAGAGAATCAGCAAGCGAACAAGAAAAAAGAGCCTACGCACTCACAGATGGAATGGACATCATAAGAAACTCAAAAAACGGAAAGGCACACATTCTCGACCTCACAATGAGTGTCATGACATCATCATTTCCCCCGGAAATGTTTAATGTCGAAAAACTCGAAACACCCAAGCTGAGCGTAACGCAGCAAAACGACTTAGCCGTTAATTTTCTACTCTACACGTTACAAAATAATCGCTTATTCACACCAGATCACCGATTAGTGGTCTATATGATGGTTTGGAGAGGAATGACAGAGGTAGAAATCTGCGAAGAAGTCAGAATATACGAAGAAAAAGACCAGAAAAAATACGAGCTTACGACAGACAAAATAAAAAAACTGTACGACGAAGTGGTAAATGTATTGAAACAAGACGGAGAAAAACTTCTCAATACATTTCTTGCAAAGATGAATCCGCTAAGAACGGACAATCAAGC
This sequence comes from Candidatus Peribacteria bacterium, assembly GCA_943354965.1. Taxonomy (GTDB): domain Bacteria; phylum Patescibacteriota; class Gracilibacteria; order UBA1369; family UBA12463; genus CALREA01. The sequence continues at coordinate 3,436 of CALRDN010000002.1, forward strand.
CAGCATGCTTAATTACGATGATGTAGCAAGAAATGTTCGAATGTTCATAGACAAAACAACATCCAAACGCAGCGCAACAGATGTGAATAGAACCTATGCTATGAGTATAGAGTTCCCTCAGTCCGAATATGACAAAACCCTGGAAGAGACGGACATCATTCTCCTGCAACATGGGAATATTACTGCCAGAAGCCGCGCTCTCGTACGGCTACTCCGAATGATTGGAAAAATGGTACATGGATCTTTTGGGAAATACTGGGTACATCGGAGCGGAACTACGGAAGATTTTAGCGATATCATGCAGGGAACAGCCGAAATGGCACTCAAGAAACTCATAAAAGTCGACCCATCCCGCACGCGCATTACAACCTATATGATGACCTGGATCAAATCAACCATCCAGAAATATGTTATCGAAAACGATCTCGTAGAGAGCCCCGTTCATGTATTCGAAATCGCAACAACGTTATACCACCATCCGGAAATGCCAGACGAAGCAGTTGCAAACAAGCACAAGGCCTCTCTCGCAACCGTTCAATTTGTCCGAAATGAAAGAGCAAGAGGCATGATATATATCGATGAACCCGTAAGAACTGATAAAGGTGACGGAGCAGACAAAGGTAACTTCATCCCCGAGCTCAGAACCGGTCACAACGTTCAGTTAAGACAGCTGGAAGAAGACACTCAGGAAAAACTCATACAGGCCGTGCTACGAATTCTTCCGGCAAGAGAAGCCGAAATTCTACGAATGCGCTTTTTTGAAAACATGACGCTAGAAGCTGTAGGTAAAAAATTTGGTTTAACACACGAACGTATCAGGCAAATCGAAGCTGCCACTATCAAAAATATCCTAGGAGAACCAACCGCAATCATTGACGATGAAGAAGGTGAAAAAAATGAAGAAAATCATCGAACCATAAATACAAATATTATCCTCGTCGCAGATCGAGAAGGGTACAAAAAATGGCTAGAAGACACATTCCACAACCCTACTGATAGGAAAATAGCGGAGCTGTATATGGGTCTTGATGCGGATTCTAATTATGGAAGATGCTCAAACAAGCAAATTCTAGATATTTTGGCAGAAAACGGCGAAATCGTAGACAAATCAAAGGTAAGCAAAACCATCAAGAAAGCAAAAAAAGAAAAGGTAAGCAAAACCATCAAGAAAGCAAAAAAAGAAATGGAAAGAACGGCAACGCTTATTACCATCTCTCGAGAAGAAGCCTATGGGGAGGTACGCAGAATGTTCCGTGAGCTTTCAAATTAAATATAATTTTATTCCTTCATATCTCGCCATATGAGCCCAGAATCAACCTCGGAACACCAATCCCGTGCCCTCTCCAGCACAGCCCGTCACCTCACCCAGCGAGATTTTCCTGGATCAGATGAGGTTTTTCAGAAAATCAAAGCGCTCATCGGAGGAAAAAGTACAGAAAATATTCCACAAATACAGAAGCTCCTCGAGGAGATGCAAACGGCATATAGTAAACGAATCAGCAACCTTCTCTCGAATATCCAGAATGGATCTATTCGCATCCGTGACGCCCACCAAGAGGTCCAACAAATGCTCCACGAGATCCAAGTGTTCAAAGGAAATGACATGCCCGAAGAAGTCGCCGCCGTAACCGAAGCTATCACCTCTATGTGCGCCCAAATCGCAAAAAAAGTACAAGCCGTTAAAGAGCTTATAAATGAAACGCCTGTAGCAGCGCCTGCCGTTATGGCACCAGCAGAGCCCGTAGAAACAATAACACCTGACATAGTTGCTCCAATAATAGCTGCACCGGAAGCTGATCAGTCAAAAGAAAAACTTCTAGCAACATGGAATCAAGAAATTATTAATTATACCAAAGGAAATACCCTTACGAGAAAACTACTATTAGCAATAGCCGAAAAAAGCGCTAAAGGAGAATCCATAACAAGAGCAAATTTAGCTACACAATTTGGAGTCGAGGAAAGAGTTGTTAACTATACTCTACAAAATTGGAAACAATCGAAAATGAATCTTTCCTTTATCCTACGAACGAGTAATCCACATAAAATATACCAAAAAAACCAAGAAGCCCCAATCATAGCCGCGCCGAAACCTGTAGCCACAGCAGCATTACAGCTCGCACCTAATACAAGCGAGACAAAGAAAAAATCATGGCTAGAAGCCATTCGCACCAATAGCAAAGATGGAACCGGAACACGAAAGGCTCTCGAACATATCGTGGCGACGTACGAAACAGGCACAACGTGGGAAGAGTTAATGAGCATTACCGGACAAGGAACACCTAAATTAGTTTATGACTGTTTGCGAGCATGGTGGTCTGACAAAAAGACGCGCATGCCATTCACTCTCACGATAATACCATCATCAAAAATAAGAATATTTCAAAAAGCTGAGACACTTAGCGTTGCCGAACCAGCAGCCGAACCGCCAAAAGCCCTTATATTGGCCGATAAAGCAGAAACCGTCGATACCGATCCCGCTTTAAAAACAAAATGGCTAGAATACATGCGCGAACATACCAGAAACGGAAAAACGCGGATAGCTCTTGCGCATATCATTGATAATTATCCAGCAGCAACAGCATGGGAAGATTTAGCAACAATTACCAGATCCGAAACAGCAGTTGCTATATATAACTGCATAATCGCATGGCGAACCAGAAATGGAAATGCACCATTTAAGCTTCATGCGACAGGACCAAAAGTAATAATATCAAACAATAGTGCAGCATCTATTGAGCCCTCCAAAGAAGAAGCCTCAAAATCACCTCTCCCTACCAAAACAGCGCCTATAATTGAATCACCAATTGCAGCAAACGAGCAAGTAGAAAAATGGCTCAAAGAAGCCGAAGAAAACTCAGCTGCCGATAGTACAATCCGGAAAATTCTCACACATGTCATTACAAATTACACGAGAGTAGTATCGATGGAAGAGCTGATGAAAATCACCGGACATGAAACAAAAAAACAAGTGCTAAAATGCATGGATAATTGGAGAGCAAGACATGGAAAGAATACGTCTATCAGAATAATGATGGTAGATTCAGGAATAAAGATGGTATCAGAAATCACACCACCAACTCCTGTCACGAAGGCAGATATTGCAGCGCCTGCACCAACACCTGTCCCTATAGCAATTGTTACTCCTGCTCCGCGAATAATCCCCCCTACCGTAAAAGCTAGCCCCATAATCAACGCCGTGGTTGAGACATCAACCGCTCCAATAGAATGGCTTAACGAAATAAACAGAATCAGCTCCCCCGGTACATCAAGTAGAAAAATTCTTGTCAGTATGACTAATAATAATAATGGAAAAGAAGTATCATGGGCAGAGCTTTTACGAGTCTCGGGAGAAGAAGTAGAAACGCAGCAACTTGAAAAACGCATCGGAAGATGGCAAGAAAAGTTCGCAAGAAACGCTCCGTTCAAAATTGTAACATCCACTTCAGGAGCAAAAATGGTACCAAAAGATGCCCCGGAAGAAGTGTCACCCGTTCAAACCCCAAAAGTTATTACAACCGCAACAGTAGCGGCAGTTATTGCCACAATCACAGAACCACAACCGGTCATACCACCAAAAGCACCACTTACCGAAGCAGAAACCAGTGGCCATCAAGGCAAAGCAATGATCTGGATATCCAAACTACCACCAGGCCGAATGACGGAAAAAGTTGTCTATGAGGCACTCGCTGGGAAGTTCGGAACCGAAGTAACAAAAGAAGAGCTCATGAACGTAGAAAAAGTCTACAATAGAGAAAGAATGATAGGAAGAATCGACATGATATCATTCATATATCGATTGGATAACGATCGCGTTCCCTTCAGCGAAATGCCATTCACCATTGCGAGGACAGAGAAGGGATTCAAAATGATGCAAAAAGAAACGAAAAAAGTTCAAACAGCTGGACCGCTACCTGAAGCCACTCCGGAACAAGTGCGAAAGGAAAAAGCCATGAGATGGGTCAACAACCTCAATCTAGATAGCAGCATGATACTTTATGGATTTCTGAAGACACTGGCAGAAAATCCTAGCGCGAAAATATCAGACCGAAAAATTCTAGAAGGAGCGAGAAGAATTAATCCAAAAATGACAACTGATGACCTGTATACGCTATTCTCAGATGCAAAAAAAAGAGGAAAAATAAGATCCGCAATATACCCTATGTCAAACTACACGCTCGACATAGAGATGAAATCCCAACGAACTGACGATGCGGATAAATATTTCTTCAAGTTGCACGAGATACGTCTATAAGTGACAACTATCCAACCCTCTCTTCTGCAAATACTTCTGATGGTACTCCTCTGCGCGGTAAAAAGGTGCGGCGGGGACGATCTGGGTCACGATAGGATTACGCCATTTACGAGATTCTTCGAGAGCTGACTTCGACTTTTCCGCAAGCTGCTGCTGCGCGGGAGTGTGATAAAAAATAACCGATCGATACTGCGTGCCATGATCAGGACCCTGTTGATTCGGTGTCGTCGGGTTATGATTGTTCCAAAAAACCTCCAGAAGTTGCTCATAAGAAACTTTCTCGGGATCGAACTCAACACGTACCGCCTCGGCATGACCCGTAGCATCGCTGCAAACCTCCTCATATGAGGGATTCTCACCTTTTCCGCCACTATATCCAACTTCGGTAGAAATAACACCAGGGAGGATCCTGAAGGTTTCTTCCACACCCCAAAAGCATCCCGCCGCAAATGTTGCCTGTTCTGTTTTCATAAAGTTAAAACGTGTGACGTTTTTTACCAACCTGTTGATCATACTGTGCAGGGTCGCCGTTGCCCGCACGTGCCTTCATACTACCACCCAGGTAAATGGTGTGTCGTCCCATTTTTTCCACCAGCGCATCAACGGCGGTGTACATACGCTCCGATTTCGCATCCCTCTGCGGCGAATCAAAGATCGATAACTGTTGCGCCTCATCCGCAAACTTCAACCCCGTGAGTGTCACGCCCGTCGCGCGATATATCACGCCTTGGCAAAAAATTCTCTCAAACATCACGCGAAGCGTGCCCACCATATCCGTCGGCAGAGCGCTCCTCCGCTCCAATCTCATATCAAGTTTCGCATAATGAAATTGCGCCGTCTTCAGAAAAACACTCAACCCCGTCGCAACCTGCCCATACGCACGCATCCTCTCGCAAGCATGCTCCAAATTTTTCAATAATTGCCCGAACAAAAACGCACGATCCCCCGACCCCGGTGTAAACGTCCGCGTCTTACTCACCGATGATTGCCCCTCCTTCGGCGCATCCACAACCGGATAAACCGACTCGCCATGAAGCTCCCTCCACAACTCCAACTGCGGCTTCGCAAAAAAAGCCCTGACAAATCCCTCGCCTTTCTGCGCAAAATCCAGCGCGGTATGAATACCATGATGTTGGAGACTTTCAGCCGTCCTGCCACCAATCCCCCACACGCTTCCCGCCGGAAGCTTTCCCAAAAAAGTATCAATCTCCTGCGGCGCGATAACCGTACACCCCGACGGCTTCTTCCACTTCGATCCAACCTTCGCCAAAACTTTCGAGACACTCACGCCCGCCGAGACGGTAATCTTCAACTCCTCCTCAATCGCCTCTTTCATCCTGCGTGCAATTTCTCCATACGAACATCGGTACAAGCGATCATATCCCGTGATATCCGCAAACGCCTCATCAATCGAATACTCCTCCACCGTCGGCGTGAATTTCCTCATCACCGCAAACATCCTCTGAGAAAATTCGCTATACACCTGATAATCCGACTGCACAAAAATCAACCCCGGGCACATCTTCTTCGCATCCCACGGCGTCACCCCACGCTTCACCCCAAACTTCCGCGCCTCATAACTCGCCGACGAGATAATCCCTCGCTCACTCCCCGTCACCACCGGCCGCCCCCGGAGCTCCGGATGCATCACCTGTTCACACGAGGCGAAAAACGCATCTCCATCGATGTGCACGATCGCCCTCGGCCACGATTGTCCCTGATATATCATAAAAAAATATTTATCCCGCGACGCCAATCACCCCCTATACCGCTGCACCATCCGATCAACTTGATACTTCGGATCACTCTCATCCGCCTCTTCCATTATTTTCCACTCCATCGGCCTGATTTTTTCATCCTCAATAAGCCCCAAATGCACCATGCGTTCATGTGGCTTACACAAGGCCACAATACGACTCGGATCGTGCACCCTCTCCAACGCAAATCGCTGGATATGATGCAAAATCTCATACTTCTTCGCACACGCCCGGAACTCGCACACTCCCCTCGCCCTATCGATGACATATCTTTCTATCGCAGCTGGAATATGCCTCGACTCGGTCACCTTTTCTTCAGGTTTCTCTTGAGCCAATATTTTCTCTCTCAGCTCCAGCAATTCCATCATGAGCGTATTCCAATCTCCATCTTTCCCTTTTAATTTTTCTAACTTCCTCACCACCTCCAAATCAAGATCAAGAGTAATGGTCATTTTTACAATGGCTTGCTGCTCAGGAAATTCGACATTTTCCAACGTCCTAGGAAGGTCTGAACATGCAGCAACATCAGCATTGCTTTTCCACTCACGCACATACATTTCCAACGTATTCTTACTCATAACTCTCGCCTTCTCCGCCAAAAATTCCTGATTGGTTTCATTCAAAATAGTCATAAGAGGCTTAACACTATTGATTCCTTTTTCTTCAATAACCTGCCGGATCGCACTCATCCCTTCAACTTTTCCCAAAATACGCAACGCATCATTCACCGCCTCACGCCCCATCCCCGCCAACACACGAGCATACGTATATAGGGAATCAAACCCCTTTTTCTCCCACACTCGCTCGCGCACAATCTCCGGCAACAACAACGCACACTTGCGCGTCCATTCACGGGCATTGCGCCCATACATCTGAAATCTAAAATGCAAATTCTGAACACTCTTTTCCATAAAAATCCATGAAGGAATATAGAAAACAGTAGCTCAAACAAGCCATAAATTCCATACAACTCACAAACTTTCCGACGACAAAACATCAACATATTTTATAGGTGAGGATTTACTCACCACACCAAAACTATTCACATTAAAAAAGCCCACCAATCAAGGTGGGCTTTATAAGGTCTCCGGCGATGCCGTCTCTACCAAAAATACTAACACCCCGCAAATGCAGAGCGGGAATTCGCACGAAACCACCACGGTGGCTCCGAATCTAGAATCCCCATAAGGTAATGATGGAGAGAGTATTACTGACGTCAACGAACATCCTAGAGTGATTTAATTTTATCAAAAATATACCGCGCGTAAAGAGCAACCTTCGACACATTTTTCCACAAGTCCATACCACTACTATCAGGTGCACAAAAATAACATACCACCTACATTTCGTAGCACCACTCCTACACTTTCACCATTACAAAAAACTCCGAACATACGTCAACAGCAATAAGGCGCTTGCAGCCATCAAATCATCATGCACCAAGCACTATTACGCCCTTCACAAATGCCGCCGCAAAAGAAATAAAACGCGCAATCAAACTGACATGTCCCAGTAATGGAGCCAAAACAATAGCATCAAACACCACAAACAAAATCACATATACCACACCCTTATCCAAAAAATGTTGATACGCTTTTTCAAAACGTCTCGGCACAAAAAGCGCCACAACCTTCGAACCGTCAAACGGTGGAAACGGCAATAAATTAAAAACACCCAAAACAATATTCACATCAATAACAAAATTCAACAAAGAAAAAATCACATCCGGCATACCATCACCCACCCCCCGCAGAACCAAGGCCAACACAAACGCCACCAAAAAATTCGAAACCGGTCCGGCCAGCGAAACCAACGCCATATCCCTCACAGGCGAACGGAAGTACTGATTATTGACCTGCACAGGCTTCCCCCATCCAAAACGGAAGAGAAGCATCATGATTGTCCCAACGACGTCTATATGAGCCAAAGGATTCAATGTAAGCCTCCCCTGGATCCTCGGAGTCGGATCCCCAAGCCTATCAGCTACAAAAGCATGACTACATTCGTGAATCGTAATGCCTACCAACAAGCCGATAATGAGATATATAAGCTCCATACCCGCGTATTGTAGCGAAAAGCGTTGAACTTATCCACTAAACCTGCTAAGAATAGAAGGCCTGAAAAGGCAAATATAGGGAGAGCTTACATATCTGGAGGGGTCGCATAGTGGCCTAGTGCGCAACATTGGAAATGTTGTATACCGCAAGGTATCGAGGGTTCAAATCCCTCCCCCTCCGCCATTCCATAATCACCATCAGTATGTTTATAAAACTCTATCTGATTGCACTACCAATATTTATGGCTTTTGACATGGTCTGGTTGGGATTAGTAGCAAAGAATTTTTATGCAAAACAAGTAGGATTTCTCATGAGAAGTTCTATCAATTGGACCGCGGCTATTCTCTTTTATTTACTTTTCATTGGAGGGCTAGTGCTTTTCGTCATCGCCCCGGCCGTTGAAAAAAAATCATGGATACACGCATTACTACTAGGAGCCATTTTCGGATTAATCACGTATGCAACCTACGATCTCACAAATCTCGCAACACTCAAAAACTGGCCATTGGCAGTAACCATTGTTGATCTAGCATGGGGAGCAGTATTGGGAGGATCCGTATCGGCAATAGCATATTTTATTGGAACAAAAATAGGCCTATAAAATAAATATGAACCTCCTCCAAACTCTCGACTCTCTTGTTGCCAACTTTTTTCTAACCCTGAGAACTCCACTTCTTACGCAAGTTTTCGAATTCATTACCGTATTCGGATCACCGCTTGCTACCGCGATAATCACGCTTATTCTGGCAATCATTATCTACAAAAAACACCGAACCTATCTCCTTCCTCTTCTCACTACATCTATCGGCGCCGGAATCACTATCTATACTACGAAAATTTTCTTTCACCGTCTTCGACCTCTTGACGCACTCGTTACAGAAAAAAGCTTCTCCTTCCCAAGTGGCCACGCCCTCATCGCTATCGCTCTCTATGGGCTTCTCACCTACATCATCTATCTCAACCTCAAAAATAAATCACAAAAAATCGCAACTGTTTCAATAGGAACAATTCTCATTCTCCTCATCGGTATCAGCCGCCTATATCTAGGTGTCCACTATGGCAGTGACGTGCTCGGAGGCTACATCATCGGAAGTCTATGGCTTGCCGTAGGAGTCATTATGCTCAAACTACTTCTTAATTCTCATCGCAGCATTTGATTTGATGCTGTATTTTTTCAGCTCGGTCAAAATAAGAGTAACAACGCGCTCCTGAGCATCTTGATCAACTACAAAAATCTTAGAAGGAGCATTTTTTGCAATGTTTTCCTTATTGATATTGTTAAGAGCCGCAAGAATAATAGGCTGAATAAGCTTTACAAGACTATCGAGTACCGGCTTGCCTGCAACAGGATCAACAGATTTAATCGCCTCAAGAGCGACAACTCCCGCTAACTGTTCAAGTGTCTGGCCTTCAGCCAACTCATATCGTGCCTTCATCGGACTGGCGTTCAAAATTCGCTCAGCCAACTCTCTCGATTCTCGCGCATCAGAACCCTCTCGTGGAACCGAAGCCTTTTCTACAGGCTTTTCCGCCTTCACAACCGCCGCCTTAATGCGAATAATGGTTTCATCAATAAGCTCCAATCGAGCCATATCCCTATCACTTACTTCTCTCTTTGAAGCAGCATCTCGTAAACTAAGTCCGTTAAGAGAATCCCTATACTCAGAAGCGTCCTCATACTTCATTTGCCCTTTTTCAAGGGCAACGCTAATACGAGCCATAAGATTATTGCGCTCAGCTAAGTAATCGTTCATCTGCTCGTTAAATACTTCTCCAAGCCCTTTCCTAGCATTCTTCGCCTGATCAAGTAGCTTTTGACGTTGAGTATCAGGTTTCTGTTCCGATAGCTTAACGGCTTCCTTCTCTTCGTCTTCCTCATAGAGTCGTACCGAACGCTCTGCACTCTTGCCGGACGAACGAAGTTCATATGTTGCCTTTGCGCCGCTATCACGAAGCCTAAAGCGCATCTTATCAACGGCTCTTCGATATGCCAAAATCACATTATAAAGACCTTCGGGACCATAGAGATTATCAGATCCCAAAAATTTTTCAGATTTCTCCTTCCACATAACATGATCAAAAGTACCATCAGACAATTTCATCTTTCCTTCACCCATGGATGATGTCACAAGAAATTCAAGCATAGTTTTTAACTTTGCCTTACCATCCGAAGTAGAAAGTGAGGGAAATTTAAGAACAATTTGATCAAAATTCTTCAACATATCACGAGCAAAACCGGCATCGGTTACATAAAAACTCTTTTCCTTAAGTTTTGAAGAAAAAGAAGCTCTATCAACCGTTCCCTCAAAACGATATTTCTTAGATTTTTCAAACGTAACAGCATCAAGTTTTTTTTGCTGTTCAGGTTCCGGCGCAGTCTGGCCAACCTTCTTGAAACGCACATCAACAAGCTTTCGCAAAGCCTTACGTTCCTGAGCAGCACTCGCAACAACTTCATTGCGATCGCCTGATCCTTCCTGTCGTCCTTCCGGTCCACGTGATGCTGATGATGCCATATGTTTTTTGTTTATTTTTTACTTTATACCATTATATCACAAAACATGAATAAAAACAAGGGAGCTGTGTGCCATACACATACCCCCCCATCAAAAGCTAAATCAAAGCTATTCCCTTGAGCCCTTCTTCCTATCATTCTCCGTCAAACCCTTCTTTCTGAGACGGATAGACTTCGGAGTGATCTCGACGAGCTCATCGTTTTCAATGTACTCAAGAGCCTGTTCCAAGTTCATAGACTGAGGCGGAGTGAGCTTGATGGACTCATCCGTACCGGAAGCACGCATATTTGTAAGTTTCTTTTCCTTACATGGATTTACCGTAAGGTCATTATCGCGTGAGTGCTCACCAATAATCATACCGGCATAAATCTCAACAGCAGCTCCGAGGAAGAGTTTTCCACGTTCCTGAAGATTCCACAAAGCATATCCAACCGTCTTGCCAGTTTCTCCAGAGATAATAACTCCGTTCTGTCGGTGCTGGATATCGCCCTTATACGGCTGATATTCAAAGAAGCTGTGATCCATAATTCCCTCACCACGCGTATCCATAATGAAGTCCGTACGGAAACCCAGGAGTCCACGAGTAGGAACGTTATATTCCAAACGGGTATGCGCATTCTCTGATTGCATATTCAACATTTCTCCCTTTCTCTTACCCAAACGCTCGATAACGATACCGGCATAACCATCCGGAACATCGATCATCACATATTCAATAGGCTCACATTTCTGACCATTAATCGTCTTCATAATAACCTCCGGTCGAGAAACCTGGAGCTCAAAACCCTCACGTCGCATATTCTCAAGCAATACTGATAGGTGCAATTCTCCTCGTCCTGCAACCGTATATCCATCTGTTCCCTCAAGAGCGGTTACTCTGAGTCCTACATTCGTCTGCAACTCACGATCAAGTCTTTCTCGGATATGTCGAGTTGTCACAAACTTGCCTTCTTTACCGGCAAATGGAGAGTTATTAACGATGAAGTTCATCTCCAATGTTGGCTCATCAATCTCAATAAGAGGCATAGCCTTTGGATTCTCTGCATCGGTAATGGTCTCACCGATAGTGATATCAGAGATACCGGCAACCGCACACAAATCTCCACACTCCACACGATCAACCTCTACCTGGCGAACACCTTCGTAGACCAAAAGTTTGGTTAATTTCGCTGTTGTAATAGTTCCATCTCGTTTAGAAACCACAACTGGTTTGTTCTTCTCCAATGTTCCGCTGAACACACGGCCGATGGCAATACGTCCAACGTAGTCATCATACGCGAGGTTAGAAACCTGCATCTGCAAGACCTCATTACCATTTTCAGGATAGGTAGGGACATGCTTCATGATCGTCTCGAAAAGCGGTGTAAGGTCGGTGCTCGTCGTATCATCCATAGATAACTTGGCGAGACCCTGTCGACCAATCGTATAGACAATCGGGAAGTCGAGCTGAGCATCCGTAGCGCCCAATACCACAAAGAGGTCGAATACCATATCGATAACTTTCTCCGCACGCTGATCGGCTCTATCAATCTTATTGATAACAACAATCGGTCGAATTCCAAGCGCGAGAGATTTTCGAAGTACGAACTTCGTCTGTGGCATAGGTCCTTCTTTCGCATCTACGAGGAGCAAAACACAGTCAACCGTCTTCAAAACACGCTCAACTTCTGATCCGAAGTCGGCATGTCCCGGAGTATCAACGATGTTAATTTTGACTCCGTTATAGTGAATAGAGCAGTTTTTGGCAGAAATCGTAATACCACGCTCTCGCTCGAGCGGGTTGCTATCCATAACACAATCGTCCACCGCCTCATTCTCACGGAAGGCTCCTCCCTGCTTCAAAAGATGATCAGTAAGGGTTGTTTTTCCATGATCTACGTGAGCGATAATGGCAATATTGAGAATTTTCTGCATGGGGGTTGGGGTTGGATTCGTTCAAGCTATAGCGCCTAAAGCTCGGAGATTATACAGAGAAAAGCCAAAAATGCAAATGATGGTGTGGGGCGAGTAGAATGAGGAGTTAATACATCAAATATCAGCTTTGTAAGTACACAATCAGCTTTACATGAATACGCTGCATTCAACATTCTGTCAGGAATTTGTTAAAGAGAGGATATAAAATAATGGACATCTGTAAATGTACATACAACACTATCGCTTGACGATACTATCGCGATACGATACTATATAACCAATAAGCAAATGATCGTAAATTTCAAATCGAAAGAAACAGAAAAAGTATTCAATCGAAAATGGTCATCAAAACTGCCAGAACATATACAGAGGAGGGCAAGAATAAAATTGCAATTGTTAAATAGAGCTGAAACAATAAATGACATGCGCTCACCGCCGTCTCATCACCTCGAGCACCTAAAGGGATCGCGAAAAAACCAATATAGCATTCGAATAAACGGTCAGTGGAGAATATGTTTCGAGTGGCACATCAATAACTCATATAATGTAGAAATAATCGATTACCATAACTAAACTATGCGACCAAAGAAAATACCAAATGCCCATCCGGGCGAAATTCTCAATGAAGAATTTCTTATTCCCCTGAATATATCAATGTATCGTCTCGCAAAAGATATCAACGTATCAGCAATACGAATTTCTGAAATTGTCCGAGGAAAAAGATCAATAACTCCAGATACCGCTATTCGTTTAGGAGCATACTTCAAAATATCTCCCGAACTCTGGATTGGCCTGCAAGCAGACTATGACATGGAAGAGACAAGAGATCGCAAAGAAGCTATCGTAAAACAGGTTAAACCTTACAAAGCTCTGCCAAAAACAAAAATCAAAGCCATAGTGAAACATTCCTTGCGAAAGATTGCCCTTCACCGCTAGCCAATCCCATGGCATACTGGCGTGCGCAACCCGCAACTTCATGGAGAGGTGCGTGAGTGGTTGATACGAGCACTCTCGAAAAGTGCCAGAGTCGCAAGACTCTCGGGAGTTCGAATCTCCCCCTCTCCGCCAAATAGTACTTTCAGCGAAACGGATTATTTCACTTCGTATATATAATATTTCTTCTTCAGGCAAACACGCCAAATTATGTAGAGTTAGCATATATACTCTTATCAGCTTTACTTTTCTTCGCTAATCATTTTTTTTCTTACGTTTACAACAGGGCGAGAGATACGAAAAAACAGAGCATTGGTTCGTTAATGTTCTACCCTTATGCAAGGATAATCCCCATGCACCTCATTCTTATACTTGGTTCTTCTTTTATTGGCGCCTTACCTTTCTTTCTTGTGCTTAAAACGCTTGCCGATGCTACGATGCATATCGTAGAGCATAACGTGCTGAGGAAATCGGTACCATAAATTTTGAACTGGACAGGAAAGAAAGACTCACCTAAAATCACCCCCTATGAAAATTAATGGCGTTTTTGATAGTGGCACCCCGGAACTCATACCAGAGCGTGTCATATCAGCACTAAAATTTGGGGGTAAAATGGTAGAGGGACGAAGCGAGATGTCGCAAATCGTCTGCCAAAAACTATCCGAAGCAATCCGGAGAAAAATGACCATGGTCTTATGCGTTGATGGACTGCCTGGCTCAGGAAAAAGCGGAATTACGGAAAGAATAGTCTCAAAAGTCGAAAAAGAAGGAATCCTTCCCCTGGAACATATTTTTACATTGCCATTAGATCTCTTCCTGGGAACCGAACGAACAAGTCAGGCAAGAGAAAAACTCACACAAAGTGGACCAGTATTTTTCCATCAAAACTATATGCGATATGCAGAAGCGATGGCTGTATTAGATGAAATGATACAGCGAATATCGGACGGCAAAAATGGAAATATCGTATTACCAAAAGCATACTTACGCGAAGGTGAAAACAGAGGAAAATTCGGAGAATATACGTTAAAAGCAGAAAAAGGCACGCGACTCATATTGGTCGAGGGCACTGGCTCCATTCACAATATTGCGGCTCCCTATACACCACCTCTTAGATTACAAAAATACTCAATTTTGATGCACGCCGCCAACAAGGAAAGCCTCTTCCGGGCAACACTCCGCGATATGCTCGATGGAAGAAATGGCATGACATTTGAGCAAGTCTACATGAGACGACAAGCCGAATATCAACACCTCGTTCCACGTCTCGCACCAGCCGTTCGAGAATCAAATATGATCTGCATGCGCTTTCCAAAAAAGAATGACTTCGTAAAAAGTCTTGTAAAGATAGAGGAAGAGCTCGCCGCTGAACCAGCAAACGACTTCGGAGTAAAAAAAAGCATACGTAGAATACTCGCATCTGTTGATACAACTTTTTTCAAGGCGGTTTTCCCAGGATCTATTCCCGAAAAATTAATATCCGGTTAAAAAAACTTCCTATACTATCCATAAGTAGATGATACTGCTAAAATAGCGAAGAAAATATTCAATTACGCTGCCTATGAACATCACCGCCATCATTCTCACCCTCCTCGGCCTCTCCCTCTTTGAAATTATCACGAGTATAGATAACGCCATCATCAACGCTGAGGTTCTCGGCGGAATGAGTAAAAAAGCTCAGCGCTGGTTCCTCCTTTGGGGATTTTTCTTCGCCGTATTCGTCGTAAGAGGTCTTCTGCCACTCGTCATTGTCTGGGTAGCCAATCCAGGAATCGGCATACTGGAAGTATTTACCGCCGCATTCTCCAATGACCCAAAAATTGCTGCCGCCATCGAGGCAACCTCCCCACTTCTCCTCATGGCAGGTGGCGTCTTCATGATCTTTCTCTTCTTCAACTGGCTCTTCCTGGAAACCAAAAATTTCGGACTCAAGGGTGAACGATTTTTTCAAGCTCATGGAGCGTGGTTTTTCACGATCGTCTCGGTCATGCTTGCTGTCATCGTCTGGTACGCCATCAAGATTAGTCCACTTCTTGGATTTTCAGCCGTAGTAGGTTCTACTGCCTTTTTCATCATTCACGGCTTCCGGCAATTCGCCGAAGAACAGGAAAAGAAACTCATAAATGGAAGTAATATGTCTGACGTCAGCAAGATCGCCTACCTCGAGGTTCTCGACGCAACATTTTCCATCGACGGAGTCGTGGGAGCCTTCGCCTTCACATTCTCCATTCCACTGATTCTTATTGGAAATGGCATCGGTGCGCTCGTCCTGCGCAAACTCACCATCAGCAACATCGAACGAATCAAGCGTTACAAATATCTAAAAAACGGTGCCATGTACTCCATTTTTGTTCTCGGCGCGGTAATGGTTCTCGATGCATTTGGCTTTCACATCCCGCATTGGATATCTCCCGTCGCCACGTTCGCGGTAGTCGGGTATTTCTTCTGGAAGTCACGAATAGATATCAAGGCCATGGAACAAGCGTTAGAGCCTGCTATTAACGTATAAATCTATGCAATCATCCTGCAAAAAATGTAGCACTTCATTCGAAATTTCTGATTCCGATATTGCCTTTCTCGACAAAGTCGCACCTGAATTTAATGGCGTTAAATATGGAATAACTCCGCCTACACTCTGTCCAGGCTGCCGACAAATTCGCCGACTCACGCACGTAAATGAAATTAATCTCTACAAAAGAAAATGTGATAAAACCGGAAAAGATATTCTCTCCAATTATCACTCATCGCAACCTCATACGGTTTATAACCAAGAATACTGGTGGTCCGACGACTGGGATGCACTGAGCTACGGCAAAGAATATGACTTCAGTAAGCCATTTTTTCAACAAATAAATGAGTTATTTTTACAAGTTCCACGCCCAAGTCTTTTTACCGGATTCCGTTATGATGAAAATTGCGACTACACCAATTACGCCGGGAAGAATAAAAACTGCTACTTAATTTTTGATGCGGATTATTGTCGAGACACCTACTACTCTTATAGCTCCAACCACAACACGAACTGCATAGATGGCTACCGTACGCGCGAATCAGAACTATGCTACGAATCAGTCGACTGCAAAAACTGTTACAACTGCAACTATATCTCCAACTCTGTACAATGCACCGATAGCGCCTTTCTCGATAATTGCGAAGGATGCAAAAACTGTTTCATGAGTTGCAATCAACAACACAAACAATATTTTATCAACAATCGCCAAGGTACCAGAGAAGAGTATGAAGCGCTTATGGCTGAGTTAAAAACACATACCGGAGTTGAAAAATATAAGAAAGAATTTGAAAATCTTCGCATATCTACTCCGAAAAAATATCTCCACGGCACGCAAAATGAAAACGTATCCGGAGACTATATATCCAACTGCAAAGATGTTCAGGACTCATTCGACTGTAACGATGTTCGCGATGGCAAATATATCTATCAAAGTTTCGGATCCAACATAATAGACTGCCAGGACTGCGACGAAATCGGTGACAATGCAGAGCTATGTTACGAAAGTTCAAACTCGGGATACAACGCCAATCACGTTCTCTTCGGCACCAATATCCTCGATCAAAATAGTGATATTATCTATAGCAACCACTGCCACTACAGCTCAAATTTATTTGGCTGTATCGGATTAAAGCGCAAAAAATACTGCATTCTCAATAAAGAATATTCGAAGGAAGAATATGAAACATTGGTACCAAAAATCATCGAACATATGAAGAGTACCGGAGAATGGGGCGAGCACTATCCCGAAACCATCTCCCCTTTCGCATACAACGAATCAATGGCAATGGAATACAAACCCCTCACGAAGGAACAAGCCCTTGCGCAAGGAGCAACATGGAGAGAAGACGACAAAAAGAAAGTTCCAGCAACATGCGAAATTCCGGAGTCCATAGGCGAAACAAAGAATTCGATTACCCAAGAAACTCTCGCCTGTAGCTCATGTAAGAGCAACTACAAAATCATCCCCCAAGAACTCGAATTCTACCGCACAAAAGGCATTCCCATCCCAAAAAAATGTTTCAAATGCCGCCATTACGACCGTATGCGCACCCGCAACCCACGACAGCTGTGGGATCGAAGCTGCGCAAAATGCTCAACCTCAATTCGCACGTCTTATTCTACAAATAGACAAAAGCAAATACTCTGCGAAAAGTGCTATCTTGAGGCGGTATATTAAATATGATACAATAAGGTCGAAATGGTAGGTTTGGATATCAAAAGAGCCGCTCAATAACGAGTGGCTCCTTTGTTGTGCCAGAAACTGGTGGTCATTATACCAAAAAGTTCGGACTCATTTCCAGCAGAACCCCGACTGATGTGGCACGCGCGGAGCGCGTGGTGGCTCTAAACTGAATCATACGCTCCACGAAAGCCCCGTCACCACCTCGCTTCACTCAGCAACCCCAAAAAGAAAAAAGTTCCTTGCTTTTCTGATTTTCGCGGGGGTGGATTTTTTCTAAAATGGAAAGGACATTTTTCTTTTTGGGGTTCTGCCCTCCAAGTATTCGGGCAGTGTGGCGGGGCTTCAATTCGGATTCGGTTTTGCGAAAACTATTTTCTGGGGATTGGATTTTCGCAAAACCGAGACTAATTAGTTTTTGGATTTTGTCCGCGCGGAGGAGGGGTCTGGGGAGGAATCCGCGCGGGCTTTCCGTTTCCTAAAAATTATTTTGCGTATTTAATAATCGTAGAGATGTTCAATTTTGACACCATCAGTATTTAAGCTATTCAAAATTGAACTAAGTGATTTTATCGTAGCCTTGATAGCAATTCTTTGTAAATTAGGTTGTGTTAAGATTTCCATCTTGAAAAGGATATCGCCACTGTCTAAATTGTATTCCCAATCTTTCGGGGCGATAGCTGTTAGAAAAATCTCGTCATTGCCTGCGATATCAATAAATTGAACGCCCGAATTAGCAAGTTGGGGAACAATTTCAGTAAATAATCTATAACGAGGAATCTTTATGATGTATGAGCCATCGCTATTTACCTTGATGTTTTTGACTAGAGGATTTTTAACAAATACATCTTCCGAAACATTTGCGATTTGTGCATAAACTTCTACTGGCGCTTTTCCATAAAGTGCTCGTGTTCCTAATTTTATCAACCCGCCATAAATAGTTTCTACTCCAAACTCGAGACTTAGGATTACTTTACGCTCCCATTTACGCAAAATATTTGGTCCAAAAAAGTTTGTATCTAGCCAAAGAGCACCAAAACTTTTGGCAAACGAAAATTCATACCAAGGATAATCATAAATAAAAGCTACATAATCTTTGTTCACTTGGAACGCGAACAAATCCTCATCCGTTTGCTCATTAGAACTAATCCATTCAGTAATTCTGCCAACTGTATTTTCATAAACCCCTTTCACTGCATTTTCAACAGTAAAACTTGTACCGATTACCCAAAGCATAAAATGATCTCCGAGATTAAATCCGTATTGTCTACCGGTTATTTTATAGACAGTGCAGTAACTTGACCAAAACTGACCAATTGAAGAAAAATAAGGAAACCCACTCGGTTTGTTTTTCTCAAGCCAATTCGCATATTCTTCCGAACTATAGACAATGTGCCATTCAGGATAAGTTAGATATGTGCTTTCTTCTGTGCGTTGATAACCTTCAATGTCGGGGGGAACGACTATTTCAGATTGGGCTTGACTGGTTGATTCTGGGATAGAGACAAAGGAACACCCAACCTTGAAACTCAAAAATGAAATTAGTAGCATACAAAATATCGCAATAACTGCGATTTTTGTTTTGCGCCAGCGAACAAAAAAGTTTTTAAATGTTTGGCGAACGATTTGCCATCGAGTTTGATTTTCCATTGACATATTTACTTAGGAAGAAGCCGATGATAGCCATACTACCACCAATCAAGATATGCGGAACATTTACCGCTATTCGCGTGGCCAGTTCTGGAATAGCTGGATTTGAAGAAAAAATACCAAAATCTAAAAGGCCTTTGCCGATAAAAATACCAATAACCCCATCAAGTAAATATACCGATCCAAACCACCTGAAATAAAATGTTGTGGCCTTCATTGAATACCAACCTGCAATCAATGCCCATACAGCGGATCCTAAATGGAGAAGGTCATCGATCAAGTCGAGATGAAAGAGTCCAAACATATTACCCTGCTCGTCATGTATAGCTGGTATGTAGTTTAGTAAAACCACACCAAAAAATAGTGCAGAATAAACGAAAGCGAGTTTTTGAATCAGTGATTTTTTCATAGTGAAATTTAATAAAAACTGATATAATCATAATACCATATAATTCTGTCAACCACCTAATTTCATATGAAAAAGTTTTTCCACAAAAAGCAGGTTGTAATAATGTCAGTAATTGTAGGATTTTTTGTGTTTGTAAGTTTAAAAGCATATCAGTACGCTACAGCACCGAACAAAGCAAAAAATTGCGATTTTATTTACACTAATGGAATAGACCAAACTAAGCCGACCACAATAACAATTTCGTCTGAACAATTACTAGAGTTCAAACAGAAAGGTGGTTTTACTAATGACGCAAGTTGCTTAAATAAAACTTCTGTCTATGGAGTAGTTAAAGTATCCTCTGTCGAGGACGTTAAAAATGCTTTGTTTTTTGCAAAAGAGAATAAATTGAAAGTGACAAGTGCCGGACAGCAACATAGTATGGGCGGTCAATCTTTTATTCAAAACGGGTTAGTGTTAGACATGAAAAGTTTTCAGCAAATGAAGCTGGATAAAGAGAATAAAATACTGAATGTTCAAAGCGGTGCAATATGGGCAGATGTACAGCAGTTTCTTGATAAGGAGGGGCTTGCGGTAAAAGCAATGCAGTCAATAAATATTTTTACGGTGGGCGGTACTTTAAGTGTTAATGCCCATGGTATTGCACACGATCCAGGGCCAATTGCCCCAACGGTAAAATCAATGCAGGTTATGTTAAGCAATGGTGAAATCAAAACCGCAAGCCCTACTCAAAATCCAGAGTTATTTAAATCAGTTTTAGGAGGTTATGGTTTATTCGGGGTAATTCTAGATGCTAATTTGGAAGTCGTGGAAAATGAAATGTACAAATGGACAAGAGATTTTATGGACTATAAAGATTTTCCAGAATATTACAAGAAAAACATAGAAAATAATGACAATATCGGTTTGCTTTATGGCAGATTATCTATGTCCCCAACTTCATACCTAACAGACACAATTATTCATAAGTATGAGAAGGTAGAATTTGATGGACCAACCCCAGTTCTTGAATTTCCACAGAACACATGGATTAACCGGTTGGTATTCAACTTTTCTAAAACTGGAGGATTTGGTCGCTGGACACGATGGATGCTAGAAAAATACGCCGAACCAAAACTCCATTTGTGTTCAAGAAATCAAGCAATGAGCCAAAAAGAGGTTTGCGTAGTTACAAGAAATCAAGAAATGTATGACGCAATGGGTTATTTAAAAAATAAACTAAAAGATACAGACATTTTGCAAGAGTATTTTATTCCTCACGAAAAAATGCCAGAGTTTGTTGACGGGTTAAGAAAGACGGTGAAAGAAAACGGAGCAAATCTTTTGAATGTGACTATCCGAATTGTCAGCAAAGACAACATTACTGCTTTGCCATATGCGAAAGAAGATATGTTCGCTTTTGTTCTGTACTTCAATCAAAAATTTAATGATAAAGAAAGCAAAATTTTACAGAAAACAACAACTGATTTGATTGATGTCGCTACTAATGTTGGTGGCACATACTATTTGCCATATCAACTTTATTATTCAGAAGAACAACTACACAAGGCATATCCTGAGATTGATGCTTTCTTTGCGACAAAGAGAAGATTTGACCCAATTGCTCTGTTAACGAATAAGTTTTACGAAAAATACGCAAAATAATTTTTAGGAAAACGTGATGTACTCCTACTGGATGGTAAAAGACACCGATGTTGTCGACTCATCATATACGAGCAATTCCACCCTCGGTTACGAGTGCACTCACGGAGAAAAACTTTACAACACGATCATGGTGGAAGAATCGAACAACACAAGCGATTCCGCTTTCTGCTACCAAATTCGAGGCTGTGATCACTGCATGTTTTCTTCAAATATTGCAAACAAAAGTTACTACCTCTTCAATAAACCATGTACGAAAGAAGAATTTGAAGAGGCAAAAAAGAAATACCTCAATGGCTCACATACCAGCTGGAAAGAAGCCATTTCTCAATTCGAAAACATCAAAAAATCAACCATTCGTCGAGCCACAAACAACATCAACTGTGAAAATGTAACAGGTGATCACATGTTCAACTCAAGAAACTGTGAAAATGCTTTTGAGGGAAAAGATTCGGAAGATGTCTATAATTCCGTATCAACCGGAGACTCCAAGGACCTCTACAGCATCTACTCCGCAGGCTGGCCACGATGCGAACTTATTTACTACAGCTCTGTATCTCGCGGCTGCACCGACTGCCGATTTTGCTACTACTGCTGGCACTCAAACGACCTCTCCTACTGCGATAGCTGCTCAAGTTCCACAAGCTGTTTCGGCTGCATCGGCCTGCGACACAAGAAATATTGCATCCTCAATAAGCAGTATACGAAGGAAGAATATGAGGCATTGATGCCAAAAATCATGGAGCATCTCAAGTCTACCGGCGAATTGGGAAAATTCTTCCCGCACAGCCTCTCGACATTTGCCTACAACGAAACAAGCGCTGCAAACTTCTATCCCCTCTCAAAAGAAGAAGCTCTCGCGGGCGGCTGGAGATGGAGAGAAAAAGAAAAACAAGATTATCTCCCTGCCACAATTCCTGCACTTCCGGAAAATATACAAGACGCCAAAGAAACCATCACAAAAGAAATTCTCGCCTGCACCTCCTGCACCAAAAATTACAAAATCATTCCTCAGGAACTTTCATTCTATCAAAAAATGAATCTCCCACTCCCCCGATTTTGCCCTACTTGCAGGCATGCTCGACGCCTCTCGCTCGACAATCCTCTGGAACTTTTCAGCGACATCTGCCCTAAGTGTAAAATGCAAATTCAGACGAGTTATCCGCCGAATCATCCCCACTCTAGCAAGAGTGCCCCTTGGGGGGAAACAGTCTACTGCGATGCGTGTTATTTGGAGACGATGAACTAGCCACGCCATCTCATCTCCTGATATTTCACATCAATACTATGTGCAATTTGATGATGCTCCTTGCATAATGGTGCCATGAAGTTTGGATCATGCGATGGATTTAGACCAAACCGACTAGTATGATGAACATCTGCTGATGGCTTATAACAGCCATTTTTAGCACATTTTTGTCCATACTCTTTTTTGAGAATGTTTTTGACTCTTGCTGGAATATATCTGGAGGACGACTCAGGAAGCTCCTCTGCGATCTGATCTTTTGCTTGCGCGATTTTCTCTTCTCTTTGATGGAGAAACTCCAACAATGCCTCATTCACATCTATGCCTTTTTCTTTGAGTTCCTTGAGTCGTTTCTGCACCTTTTCATCAAAGCCATACTCATCTTGCAAAGATAAAGTTTTACTTTCTGGTTTCTGGCCGACCATAGAATCCAGCTTCAGATCTTGAATATATGTTTTCAAAGCAGACAAAGAAAATAATTGCACCTTCTCTGCCAACTCGGACTCATTCTCAGCCGTCGCTATACTCATTACTCTGACAATTTTGTTCACACTAACTTCACCACGTTCCAATAACCCCTTCAAAACAGGTTTATCCTCCAATCTTGAAGCAACGTTCAATGACTCAGCCACTTGCGCCATGCTTAATCCCGCCAAGCGTTCTCCAAACTCATAAACACTTAAACAACCTTTCTTCCGATACAACTTCCTCCTCTCGACCTCTGGTAACAACGCTCTAAACTTATTTCTCCACAACAGTGCCTCCCTCCCAAACTTCACACATTGTTCCAGTAATACTTTATTCGAGAGATTCTTCAAATCATTCATAGGAAAAAAATTAAAAAAATAAAAACAAACGGGAGAACTAAATCCTGGTCGCCCATGAGGCCGACCGTTGTGTAGGACTTATTCCTTAACCGTTTTGTAGATACATTATAGCAAATTATCCGCAGAGAATACACGTAAATACAACATTATAACGTGACAATTATAACAAAAATGATAGAGTATATTTTGCACGGAAAACCAGCAAAATAATCGCAGCAATAAGCCAAGCAAAACCATCTACTCATATTTCCCCGCCGCCTCCCATGCGAGCTCAAACGTCTGTTTGAAAACTTTCACAATTTCTTCGCTCTCAATAATAATTCCTAATTTTTCTTTCCAATCGGCAATCATCATTTTATTATCAAAAAAATTTACTTCAGGAGTGAAATCGAGCTTGTCCTTCGGCAATAATCGACTCTGGCGCAACTCAACACTATCTAACGCATGACGCTCGCGATCCTTCGGCGTATCGGGAAATAATGCACGAATAGAAATTTTCTTCTCAGCACGTCGCTTGTAATACTGCGGGAAATACCACGGAATCGCATCTTGATTCGCCTGATCCGAAGCATAGGCAAGAATTTCCCCACTCGACGATAATGTCTCCTCATACACACGTATCAGACCCTCATCACCTTCGTAGAAATACACCTTAGGACGACCGGAAGCGCGATAATGAACATTGAGCTCTGGAAGCATCGCCGACGCCTCCTGCGCCAAGTGAGAGAACTTTTCACTCTGCTCTTTCAGATACGCCACGATCTTCTCCGGAGGAAGCGCCTCGTAATACCGACTCGACTTTTTCTTCTGACTAATCACAAGCCCCTTCTCCAATAAAATTTCCAAAATATCATAGGTCGTCGTTCTATTCACTACAGCCTTCTTAGCAATCGTCGATACCGGCGAACTCACCCCGAGCCCCATGAGGGCCATATACACCGCCGCCTCTTTCGAACTTAATCCCAATTTGAGAAGTTGTGCCATCATAAACGTAAAAGTAAATTGTGTGGAAATATTTCGTCAGAATTAATAATACATCTAATTCATAGCCGATGTAAAGCTAAAATATAGACTTACTACTGTCAGAAAGATTCAACAATAATTGACACTGTACGGAATATATGTTTAATTGTTTTCGTAAACAGATGACATCAATCATCCTCAACTATGCGTATCACTATCGAATCACCACCAGAGACAGAAGAAAATCGTGACGAGCTGCATGGCATCCAGGATCTTATCCGTGAATTAATAGATGAACGAATATGGCATATAGACCTTTCAAAATGGGAGAGAGGAATGTTACATATTGATGTAGAACCGGATGATACAGACTGGAGAATAATTCGTACTACCGTTAAGATTACAAGGAGTCTTGAATTCCGCATATTAAATACATAACAACGCCGATGAAAGTAAAACATTATTTTAAACCCATGAATAAAACCTGCGCTACCTGCCAACAAGCATTTGAATTCACTCCTGAAGAACAAGCTTTCCTTCTCAAAATCAGGCCAACCTACGGCACAGAAACATTTGAAATTCCGCAGCCCTCCAACTGTCCATCATGCCGACTTGCCAATCGCACAGCCTACCGCAACGAGCAGTACATGTATCGCAATACATCTGCGATTACAAATAAACCTCTCATCGCCCTCTACTCAAAAGATTACAAAATTGTCACACACGAAGAATGGTGGAGTGAGAACTGGGATGGACTTACCTACGGTCAAAATTATGACTTTAATAGGCCATTTTTTGATCAGTTTCATGAACTCTGCCTGAAAATTCCCCACGTAAATCTCATCCAGCTCAACAACGAAAACTGCCCCTATACAACTGGAACAGCATTCTGCAAAAACTGCCACCTCATCAACTGCTCAGAAAATTGCGAGGACTGTTGTTATGGAAAATTGATTCAATCATCACGGGATATCATGGATTCGGATTATGTGTACGATAGTGAACTCCTCTATGAATGTTTCAACGTCAAAAACTGCAACAACTGTATTTACACATCCTATAGCCAAAATTCATTCGACTGTGCCTTCAGTGAAAACCTCAAAGGTTGCAAAAACTGCTTCCTCTGCACCAACCTCAACAACAAAGAATATCACTTCATGAACGAACCGGTAAGCAATGAGGTCTACCAAGAAAAAATAAAAGAGTTTTTCGGATCAAACAACGCCATTCAAAAAGCCAAAGAAATTCTCAATACCCTCCGAGAAAAGCGCATTCACAAGTACTCAAACATCATGAACAGCGAGAACTCAACAGGAGATTTTCTCTCTAACTGCCGTAATTGCACGGATTGTTATGACACCAATGACAGCGAAGACTGCAAATATGTAAATGTAGGAGTAAATGTAAAAGACATCTACGACTGCAGTAATATGTACCTCAAGCCGGAATTAAATTATCAAGTTCTTGGGACCATCGAGACCTACAATGTTATATTTTCTCTCTACGTTTTTCACAGTCAAAATGTCGCCTACAGCGAGTTTTGCTTCAACTCATCAAATCTCTTTGGTTGTAGCGGTCTGAGGAAAAAGCACTACTGCATCTTCAATAAGCAGTATACGAAAGAAGAATACGAAATTCTCGTTCCTCAAATCATAAAACACATGCAACAGACGGGCGAGTGGGGTAAGTTCTTCCCCATGAACTACTCCCCTTTCGGCTATAACGAGACCGTCGCACAGGATTACCTTCCCCTCACAAAAGAGCAGGCACAGGCCAGAAACTATAATTGGAAAGATCCTGATCAGAAAGACTACCTCCCGCAATCCTACAAAACTCCCGACCGAATCGAAGAGGCAACAAATGACATTCTCAAAGAAACTCTCGCCTGCGTTTCTTGTGGAAAAAACTACAAAATCATTCTCAAAGAACTCGAAAGACTCCGCCAACTCAATCTCCCAATCCCCCACTACTGCCCAGACTGCCGCCATGCGCTGCGCATGCTCTTACGCAACCCGCCACATCTCTTTAACCGGCCATGTAACAAATGCTCAACTCCCATCCAAACAACGTATTCTTCTGATCGCCCCGAAATCGTCTACTGCGAAAGATGTTATCTTGAGGCGGTTTATTAATTTGCAGAATTCAAAAACTTGAAAGTGCAAAGCTAATACTCTACAATATGAGAGAAGTATTATTTTTATTAATCTCACTCCAATGGCAAAAGCAACCGCAAAAACTTCTGTACACAAAAGCGCATCATTTATTTATTTCTGGTTGGGACTCCTTACGGGAGCTCTCGTTATCATTATGACGCTCATGATGCAATCAGCTCTTAGTGACGGACAGGCTTCAATATTTAGTGGCTACAAGGTACGAGGCATCACAAACCCACAAACAATGAATGGCATCACAAACCCACAGACAAGAACCGGGATTACAAACCCACAAACAATGAATGGCATCACAAACCCTCAAACCATGAATGGGATTACAAATCCTCAGACAATGGGACAATAATCAAAGTCTCTCGGAAATCCACGCACAACTAAAAACGCCCGCAATTACATTGCGGGCGTTTTTGAATCACATAAATTTCTATAATCCCATCTTGTTAACCTGTGCAATGAAATCGCCCTTCAATGAGTTACGTCCATCGTCAAACTTCATAGTTCCACAAACATATTTACTATCGAGATGACTAATTTCGAGAGCACCATTTTTATCAAAAACGCCTCCGGCAAGATTTTTTGAACTAACATTAACTTCCTTAACCTTCATCTTGGCATCAGCAGCTCCGGAGTAGTTTCCAGCTCCAACCACGTTAGTTACCGCATCCGTAAGTCTTACAACAACGAGCGTATCGGTATCAGCATAAGTATGGTCGACATAAATATTATCCTTTGGAACATCATAGGTACTAAAAACCAACTGAGCCACATCCGGAGTCTTATTCCATACCGTGAACCAGTTGCTTACAGAAGTAAATGTAGTCTCCTTGAAATCAGATGTTTTTGCGGTAAGCTTGGTCGACTTTGGGCAACCTTCCGGAGCATCGGCAAATGTGAGAACTTCAGCCGAAACCGGCGCGACCTTTTCAACAGCCGTAGGCGTAACGGACTGACCGGAACAAGCCGAAAGCGATACTGCCGCGAGCATCAGAGGAACAAAAAGTTTTTTGTTCATAAAAATGAAAAATAAAGAAATAAAAGTACGCCAAAAGCATACTTGTTTCATCAAACGAGTGCAAATAAAGGAAATTGATTACACAAAACTATATTGTACCAAACCTCTTTCCTCCAAGAGATCCATTGCCATCTCAACAGATTTTGTCTTCACCCTCACGGCCTGATCATATGAAGGCAAGCGAACCTTCGTCGGCGTACGAAATTCCTCGGTAAGAGCATGCAACGAGTGAAGGAGATGAGCATGTTGGGCATCACAATTTCCAAGCTGAGTAAGAAGTCCTTTAAACACCCACTGCACCTCCTCACTATCAAATTGAGTACTTCCAACAGCCAAACGTGCCAAGCACGGAGCAATATAAAGATTCCAATATGCACTCGCCTTACCGTTTTCACCTAATTTCGTCATACGTTCATAAAAAGTAGGAGCAGAGGTCTTGCCATCAGGCAACAAGTGCGTAGGACTCAAAACGCGCTTCATCGCCTCCTCCAATAGATGAAGCACATCAGGATCTAAGGGTCGATTAAAAGCCGTATGCGAATTCATCATCGTTTCAAGAATATCGAGAATATTCACCATAGCCGTATCAAAATTGGATGAGTGGCTAATATCAGCGGTAATACGAGCAGCTTGCTCAGAATATTGATGAGCCTTCTTGAGAATATATTGAAGTGAAGTAAAGGCATCATGATCATCAGGAGACTCACCCTGCTCACTACGACGTATCAATGAGGCAATAGACATAATAAGCTTCTGAAAATCTTCATCATGAGGATTTGTAAGGAAGTGTTTAGCCATATTACTAAGCATAGAAGTTGCGCCATCGGTAATATCCGCAAAACGTTCCGGATCACCATAGCGATGAGCATCGCTACGCGCATCCAAGAAGGATTCAAAAGATTCATAATATTTTCCAAGCATACCAAGCGTACGAGCAAAAGCCTGTTTAGCCCGATAAACCTGTGTTCTATCCATAACCTGATCAGGATGCTCGGTCGCCTGGCTCAAATATGAGCGAAACAACGCTTCAGCATGCAAAAGATGATGGTGCATTGAACTATTGGGATCTCGAGAAGAAACAATACAGGCCTCCTCATCTTCATGAGCAAAAATTGTACCTTCCAATCCGGGAACTTCAGCACGGTTAAAGCCCATAAGCCAGCCATTAGCTCCGACTCTCGTCGCCTCAAGATTAAGTCGTTGAAAACGAGGATCAAATTCCATATCAGGAAATTCTCGATTCAAATTGCGACTGCGTATCTCAAATTGAGACGCATACATCTCGCAAGCTTGCGCATAGCGCTGTTGCATATATTCAGCCAACATGAGATAAAACGATTCTTTTATTTCAAAAAATCTCCCCTCTTTGAATTTAATGTCGCTGTTCGCATTGAAAAATAAATCACTTCCAAAACCACTTCCCCACTCGGCCAGTTTTTTGGTACTTTCTTCCCGAAGTGCTTCGGATGTACCTTTCATAATATAAAAAGTACACATCAAATCATAAAGATGTTCAATACGAGCAATAAGAACTTTGTCGTATTGTGTGGATTGCAATAATAACTTCAAATATTTTTCCTTCAAACCTTCCCCAAGAGTTACGGCCATCTCACCCCAATCTTTACGTAAAACCGTCATAGAATGAAGCACCGAAAGCTGCAATGCATCATCATTCGCAATCGCAGAAAGAAGTGTAGGATTAGACTGAACAACGGACTTATATATTGATAAAGTTGCGGTATGATCGCCTACTTTATAGGCCTCCGTGAGAGCCCTAATAGCATATCCCTCAGCCAGTTTAGATAAACTACCAGATGCAGAGGCATGCGTAACAATAGCCCGTGGATTGCATCGCTCAAGAATAGATACCAGATGGGGATTTGTACCGCCACTCGCTCTTGCCTGCATATCGAACATAAATTTGGCAATAACTCGATGAGCCTCGGCATATAATGGAGCGTAAGATGAACCTTCATCGGTAAATTCTTTTTTTAATCTCGTACCGACGAGATCCTGAGAGAAAGAAAGTGTAGCCTCATCCCGATCGCCAATTTGCTGAAGCCCGATAGTCTGCTGGGCAACTAACTGGCTATATGCATTTGCAAGTTCTGGTTTTTTCAAAACATTCGTAAGAAATTTCAAAAATAAATCCGCATCACATGCACCCGATTCACGGAAGGCCACCAAGTGTAACAATACATCTCTATAATGTTCATTCTGCAACAATCGATCAACTTTTGTAGTTACAATATTATCAGCCTCACCTGTCTCAGTCCACGCCATAAAGCGAATATGATCCACCGTAAGCCTTCCATTCTTTATAGAAATAACGCCATCCTGATACATACTTTGAACAACTTCCGTTAAAATGCCGGGGTTTCCTTGAGATATTTTCGCAAACCGCTTGAGATAATCTTTACGAGAAGGAACATCAAAATCAGGAACATGAAGAAGATCTGCCACAAAAGAAGAAAGCATTTTTGTTGGCTCACCTTTTTTATCCAAAAAAGCGAGAGGCTCCAAAAAAATCTCCTCGGAAGTAGCACACTTCATGGCAGCTAAAAGCATCGGACTTTGCACCTCATCGCCCTTACGAGTTAAATTAAGAACGGCCATATTCCCAAATGTAGCATTTTGAGCAAATACTTTAGTCGAAAAAGAATTCGACTCGGCATCAGGCCACTGCATATCATCCGGTACCAAGAAAAGTTTAGAAGAAGAAGACGGTAAGAATTGAAAAAATGACACTAATAATGTAGAGAGTTGATTTGGTGACATATCAGTCACCAACCCTTGAGTAAACGCGAAAAGCTGTTGATATACCGGCGTATTGACGATATCAGGTCGTGAAGAAAAGCCTTCCACAAGCCTTCTAGTAAAAGATTTGACATAGTGAAACGGAGCAGCCTTATGGGTATCCATCGCAGGAGCAAAAACCAATGTGACATCCGGATAATGTTGTTGCACGTACCGAACGATTTCCGCAGCCATTCTTGTCTTTCCCATCATGGGGTCACCATGAATCGTTAAACTGCTATATTCTCCAGAACATAACGTCTGATCAACCCACTTCCGAATTTGAGCTTCCTCATTTGCTCGTCCATATTGTTTCTCGGCTCCACCGGCACGGATGCTGTTGATAGCAGGCTTAAGTTGTATCTCGCGGAAGCGCTTTCCGAGCCATCCTATTGGTATCGTGGAAAACTCCGCATCAATATAAACTTTAACTCGAGGATGTTGAGCGGCACGCATAAAAGCTTCTTCACTAATAAACATCGACATTTCAGTCAAACGCGAGAAACCCTTGCCGGCTTCACGTTGAAACGTGTCCAAAACAGAAGAAGTATCCTGTTGTTTCTGATAATGCATAAACATTACTGACGGCGCTGGAAGTTTCTGAGCTATAGATGCCTTACGAATATCGTCATAAATTTCCGAAGTAGGCACAGCAGATCGCTCACCGGAACAAGAATATATCCATACAGATCCTTTTGGAGAGATAGAAACTTTTTTAAAATTCGGAGTACCTCGTAAAATTATTCGCTGAATAGTAATATCATCTAAAGCAGTAGAAAAGGCGGCACAAGAAGCACTTCGCATAGAAAGCGGTTCCCTCTCAAAAACCCGAGCATCAAATGCAACATCCTCGCGAGTAGTATCGACAGCACTCAACGCAGTAGAAACCTGTCGAGAAGCTTCAAGTTGACCGAAGCCAACCACCCTAAGAAATTGATCGGCACTACCTCTTCTATCTCGAGGAGGTGGAATAACGGTAGGATGCGGCTCCCTATTACCCTCATCGATAGCAATAGCATTAGGTGCCGAAACAGCATCTACGGCTAAACTTCCGGGAATATACGTAGGAGCAGGAAGACGTCCAGTATCATTTTGGGGGGGCGAAACAACATTGAAATCTAATTCTGCAGTATCATTTGGAGTTTTAGGTATATTTCCTGACATATGGACAAAAAGCTAAATTAAGGTATGAGTATATGGTGACTCCAAACAAAAGACAAGGCAAAAATACACGAAAAAAGAGGCGTGTCTACACATACTTAAATTTGCCGCTCAGAGCGCAAAACGCTACACTACGTCCATGTCGACCGATATCACTATCAGCTACAACAAAAACAAGAAAGCCCTCGCTTTTTATGAGATTCTCGACAAAATTGAAGCTGGAATTCAACTTACTGGCGGAGAAGTGAAGTCGGTAAAGGCAGGTCATGTAAACCTAAAAGGAAGCTACATCGATATTGGTGATCATGCCGCTTGGCTCAGAAATGCCAACGTCTCCAGATTCCCCTACGACAATAACCCTCTCGAAACAACCCGTGTCCGCAAGCTCCTTCTGCATAAAGTGCAACTTTTAAAATTAGAACAACAACAAGAAGAAAAGGGCATCACTCTGATTCCTCTCGAAATTTACGGAAAGAAAAATCTCATCAAAGTTCTCATCGGTATATGCCGAGGTAAAAAAATGCATGATAGACGAGACGACTTAAAGAAAAAAGCACAAGACCTAGACGTCAAGCGCGCCTTGAAAAAATACGAATAACCAGTAGGATACGACCAATGGACAACAATATATCACTCCTCCCAATGGATCAGACACAAATCGCACAAATGTACGAAGAGCTTGTTAGCGGTCTTCAGGAGTTTTTCAAAAAGAATAATTACAGCAAAGCCGTTATAGGTGTCTCGGGAGGTATCGACTCCGCCCTCACCCTAAAAATCGCTGTAGATGCCCTCGGCGCAAGCAACGTAACCGGCCTCATGATGCCGGAAAAAAGCATTACAAGTGAACAAAGTATGTATCACGCCCGCACACTCTGCAACTTCCTCGAGGTGAAAAATCACACCATTCAAGTAAATAAATTCCTCATGGATTTCAATACGCTTCCATGGAAAGGCAACGCTCTCTCAAATATGAACATCAAGCCACGCGTTCGAATGATGCTCCTCTATCATTTTGCCAACACGCACGGTGCACTCGTACTTGGAACCACCAACAAAAGTGAAATGCTTCTCGGATACGGAACAAAGTTTGGTGACTTTGCCGCCGACATCGAGGTCATCGCCGAACTCTACAAAGAAGACGTCTACTCTGTTGCGAAATATGTAGGCCTTCCTGATGAATTAATTTTGAAAAAACCATCCGCCGAACTCGCCATTAATCAGACTGATGAGGCAGAGCTCGGAGCTACATATGCCGAGCTGGACCCGATCCTCAAACAGCACGAACTTGGCTTCGATAAGCTCCTGGAGAAAGGTTTAAATCCGGCACTCCTCAACAAAACATTCCGCCGCATCGAGGACAACAGGCACAAAACCAGCCCAATCCCGACACTGAAAATTACGAGACAATAGTTATCGTCGCTCGATTATGTCACTCCCGGCACTCTATATAGGTCGCTTCCAACCATTCCATCTTGGTCATCTTGATGCAGTAAAACAGATTCTTTCTCATGAAAATTCTGTCATCATCGCCATTGGTAGTGCGCAGTACAGTGGCACCGAAACAAATCCCTATACATTCGAAACCCGCAAGAAAATCATCGAATCCTCGCTCGCCGATGCCAAAATCTCGCCGGAAAAATTTACCGTTCTCCCTCTCAACGACATCCACGACGACGAAAAATGGTGCGATTATGCAGATGAAACACTCCCTCATTATGGAAAAGTATACACCGGCTCACCTGTGACAAAATCCCTCTACAAAGCACAAAACAAACATCCCCTCATCACACTCAACCTCCAGCTTCCCATCTCCTCTACCATAATTCGCGAAAAAATAAAATCCGGAGGCGAATGGAGAAAATTAGTTTCACCCGCCTGTTATAAAATAGTATCCCTAGGATAATTTCACCTCCGTCTCATCTCCTGCACCCTCACGTCTATGGCATGCGCAATCTGATGATGCTCCAGACACAACGGCGCCAAGAAGCTCGGATCATGTGATTCATCCAACGCCCACCTCCGCATATGATGTATATTTTTTGACATCTTACTGCAGCCATTTTTCGCACATTTTTGTCCATATTCCTTCTTGAGAATATTTCTCACTCTCACTGGAATATACCTAGATGATTGTTCCGGAAGTGACTCCGCAACCCGTTCTTTTGCCTGTGTAATTTCTTTTTCTCTTCGATCCAAAGCCTCCCTCAAGAGTTGATTAATATATATTCCTTTCCTCTCAAGCTCAAGTAATCTGGACTGTACATCTTCATCAAGATGCAACTCTTGCGCAAATAACAAATTACTTTCTGGCTTCTTCACGTGAAGATTGCGAACATCACGACTAAATACTTCCAAGGTGCGAGTTGACATGATTTGCACTTTTGCTGCCAATTCACGCTCATTCTCTACGGTCGCAATAGACATAATCTTGGCAATCTTATTCACACTCACTTCGCCACTCTCGAGTAAATCTCTCAATGCTGGCTTACCCTCCAACCTCAGAGCAATATTGAGCGACTCACTCACCTGTTCTTCACTAAGACCGGCAAGAATTTTCCCAAAAACATAAATCGAAGGATATCCCTTTTTGAGATATAATTTCCTCTTCTCGACTTCCGGCAATAACGCCCTGAACTTATTCCTCCACACCAGCGCCTCCTTTCCAAATCTCACACATCGTTCTAACAATTCCCTATCTGAAAGCTCATGAATCATAGAAATAAGATGAATAAATAAAAAACAAACGGTAGAAATTATCCCGGCCACCTCCCAAAAGAGACGAACCAATGTGTAGGACTAATTCCTTAACCGTTTTGTAGGGCAATCATAGCAAAAATAAGCCAAAAAATCGACCATCATCGCTTGAATTCCCAAGATAATTGTGTTGAAATAATCCACAAAAAATGGCTTACTTAAGCCAAAAAATAAATAAATTATGTTGCAACTACCTGTCAATCGTGCTACAAGGATAGGGACGCAAAATCACATCAAACTAATACTCCACATGTCCACCTCCCCTATCAAACCATATATCTTTCGCGCCTATGACATCCGCGGGATAGCCATTACGGAAGATGGCACCACGCCCGACCTCACTCCCCTGTCCTCCTATATTATCGGAATCGCTACGGGAAAATATATCCTCGAACATTTTGGAACAAAAGTACTTGTAGGAAGAGATAACCGACTCACGGGAGAATCGCTACAGAAAGCCTTTATTCATGGCCTCGAAGAAGCAGGCTGCGCAGTCACAAATGCCGGACTCTGCACCTCCCCCATGATGTATTGGGGTACATGCGCGCTACCATTTGATGCGGGTGTAAATATCACCGCAAGCCATAATCCAAAAGAATATAACGGCATCAAGATCGTAGGCAAGGGCGCACACTCAGTCTGCGGCGACGAACTGCAAAAAATTCTCGCAACTTCACAGGAGATTTATGAAGAAAAAGTATCAGCGGCAAGTGCGAAAAACATCTACACCGAGCCATCCACCACCATAGAAGAAAAACCAATCGCCTCGGAATATATTGAAGATCTCCTTCACCGAGCACAACTTAGCCGCCCACTGAAAATCGTCATCGATGCTGGAAATGCCACAGCTGGAGCCTTTGCTCCGGAGCTTTTTAGGAAATTTGGCTGCGAAGTAGTAGAGCTCTTCTGCGACCTCGACGGCAATTATCCAAATCACGAAGCCAATCCAGAGGAGGCAAAAAATATGAAAGACCTCGCGCAGAAAGTAATTGAAACCAAATCCGATCTCGGCATAGCGTTCGATGGAGACGGCGACCGTACGGGAATTGTTGATGAAAAAGGACGTCACCATTCAGCCGATTATCTCCTCCTTCTTCTCGCAAAAGACTTACTCAAGCGCATGCCCGAATCACAAATCGTCTTCGATGTAAAAGTTTCACAACTATTAATTAGCGGCATCAGAGAGGCAAAAGGCATACCTGTTATGAGCAAAACCGGACACTCGTTTATCGAATCAAAAATGAAAGAACTTCAGGCGCCACTTGGTGGAGAAATATCCGGACACTTCTTTTTCGCAGAAAATTATTACGGATTCGACGACGCTTTCGTCGCAGCGCTGAGACTTATTTCTATCTTCTCCCAATCAGACAAACCCGTCTCGCAATACTTCGACGAACTTCCAAAAATGTCTACGACTCCCGAGTTCAAACTCCACTGCCCCGATGATAAAAAATTTGAAATCGTTCAAAAAATCACCGATCATTTCACGCCTCTCTACCCATGCATCACACTCGATGGTGTACGCGTAAACTTCGACACGAGCTCATGGGGAGCTATCAGATGCTCTAACACAAGCCCAAATCTCACAGCACGACTCGAAGCCCCAAGCGATGAACGACTCACCGCCATCAAAAATATCTTCATCGAAGAGCTCAAAAAATATCCGGAAATCGACCTCACCAACATTCAATAGTCCACATGCAACTTATCAAGACCCATAAATACTGGCGCCTTCTGGAAATTCTCCCGGGATTACTCACCTGGACGGCAATTCTTCTCCCCGTCTTTCTTTCAATGTACAAACCCGAACTCGTATCTATCTTCGTCATCGTCTATACCACCTTCTGGTTATTTCGATCGTTCAGATTATCAATAGATCTC
The DNA here is from genome assembly GCA_943354965.1 of Candidatus Peribacteria bacterium. GTDB lineage: Bacteria > Patescibacteriota > Gracilibacteria > UBA1369 > UBA12463 > CALREA01. The sequence goes on from CALRDN010000002.1 coordinate 39,569, forward strand.
ATTAGAGGCTACAGAAAGACAAAAATCGCTATGGACACCGACTGGAATGAACTCCTGGATTACGTAGAAAATCCACAGCATCTCGACACAGCCATCCAAAATCTCTCCACCAGAAGAACCGCAGAAAATCGAAAACTTGAAAACGTCTACCGCAACGTTGCACAAGAAATGAATCACCTCAAAACCATAAACCAATACAAAAAACCGTCAGAAATTCTGCATGCGATTCTCTTCGTTACCTACAAAGAACCCCTCGCCATCGTCAAACAATCCATTAAATCCTACGCCGAAAGTGTCTACTCTTCACAAAACATGATTCTCGTTTTCTCAGGAGAAGAAAGCGATAAAACGAACGCCGAACAGTACGCAAAAGAAATCACAAAAGAATTCAGCCACCACTTCAAAAAAATAATTACCACTATTCATCCAAAAGGCCTACCTGGAGAAATTCCCGGAAAATCCGCCAATGCCACCTGGGCCGCCAAAACGCTTCTCGCCTATATTGATGCGGAGAAAATCCCCTACGAAAACGTCATCCTCTCCAATTTCGATGCCGATACCGTCGTCGACAAACAGTACTTCTCGGAACTCACCTTCCGTTATCTGCTCGAAGAAAACCGAGGTATCAAAACCTACCAACCTACTCACTTCTACCACAACAACATCTGGGAGGTCCCTATGGTTATTCGCATGCTCTCACTCTCTTCCACTTTTGTACGACTCGCAGAATCCATGGACACCGCGCACTACAAGAGCTTCTCTTCCAGATCCATGGGCCTCCAGAGCGCCGTAGATTCCGATTTCTGGGATGTAGGCATTATTCCGGAAGACTCACGCCAGTACTGGACCTCATACACGCGCTACGACGGTCACAACGAACTCGTACAGGTCTACACACCCATATACATGGATGCCGTTCAATCCGAGACCTTCTGGTCCACCTGCAAGGATCAGTACAAACAACTTCGCCGCTGGTCATGGGGTGTCACTGATTTCCCCTTCGTCGTCCTCAATCTCCTAAACAACAAAAACATTCCATTCTTCAAACGTTGGCACGCTATTTTTTCTCTCCTTCTTGATCACTTCTACTGGGCCACTACCCCAATTCTTCTCACATTCACCGGCTGGCTCCCACAACTCCTCAACAACGACTACCGCGACTCCGTTCTCTCCTACAACGTCCCACGTCTCGCCGCAGGCATGCTCAATATCGCCGCTGTCGGTATTCTCGTCTCTGCCATTATCACTATACAAATTCTTCCAAAACGCACCGATATCGGCATATGGAAGCGCTGCTCTCTCATCGTTCAATGGATATTTGTCCCTCTCACCAGTATCTTCCTCGTCTCTATCCCCGCCATCGAATCCCAAACTCGACTCATCCTCAATAAGCGTCTCGACTATCAAGTCACTCCAAAAGTGCGTACCTAAATCCATACTATCTCGTCTGTCTATAAGAATTCCCCAAGATGCCTTCAAATCCACCGAGGGTACTTGATGGTGGCTCAAACTGGAGAATAACGCCTTCTGATAAACTAACCGAACCAGTATTTGCCCCGGAAACTTTCTTGAACTTCTCTGGATCCGGAAGCTTAAGTGCCTTCAAACTCTTAGCCTCATCAACAGAAAGCGGTGGCTTTTTAAGAGCAAAATTTTTCTTATTTGGATCGGAAGCAGATTGCTGTGAAAGGTTCACGGTATTATCGTTAGCATTCTTCACCGTGATATCTAAATCTCCTTGCACCGCCTTGAAATAATTAGCCCAACCGAGTGCCTTCGTCGGATTCAACGGATTTGCAGGCACACTTCTCAGCGCTGACAAATCGGAAGAAACCACATCCGTACCAACTTTGTACGAACCTGTATTCCCGGCAACGATCATTCCCTTGATATATAATTGTCCAAACAGCGTATCGGTAGCGCTAATAGCGTAATCCGAGAGAGATTCCGCGATACCTCCATCCTTTTTTGCTGGAAGAACCAGTCCATCAGCATACATCTGCACGCGCATTTCACGTACATTAGGATAGACAAGAATATTACCCTTGAGCTTACTGGCTATATTACTTCTCAAAGAAATAATACCAAACTGACCTGATGTAGAATATAAATTACCCTCAATATGAACATCACCATCTACGACAATAATAGTTTTATTACCCTTCCAATTATTAGCCGTACCATCTAAATGCACACCACCCGTACAATAAAAAACCTCATCAGTAGTAGTAAACTTCGTCAAATAACCACCATTAACACCACAACTCGTTGAAGCCACCTTTTTCCATTTCGCAACATTACGATAAATAAGATTACGAACATCTGCCTGCGTCACGGGATTTAATGCCTTTGCACCAGATGCATCCACATTAGCACTACCCAGATAACGAATAGTATTCCACGTTACCGGAAAATCATCTCCGGGATTTACCTGACCAGGCTTAAATTTGATTTTCGCAGGATCAGGCAAAACAGGATCCACAATCTCATCCGGTACAAAATCCTTCTCCCTCAAGCACACATCTGGATCTTTCATCGGATCCAAACAGGCATCAACAAGCGTAATCCATGGAACCTTGATACTATCCATCGCTATCCATCCAACGGTATCGGACCATGCATAAGTATAGGGAAACCATGTTCGATAATTAGCAGCAGCACCAAAATCAACCTTCACCTTGAACGCACTTTGCGCGCAAATATCCACATCATTATAGCCAGGAGTCGCTTTACAGGTCATTCGTATCCATCCCACGGGACTCCATGCATATCCGGAAAGATTTCCAAAAATATCGATACTCACTCCATACTTCACAAAACCGCAGGGAATACCACGATTAGGACCACCATCCCCAGGGCAATACAAACTAATCCATCCAAGATTATCATTCCAATACCATCCCTTCAGATACACCGTATCAGCAACTTTCTGAGCACAAGCAGCCATGGCAGCTGGCGGCAAATAAACAGGAAGATTATTCTGACTCGGCATAGCCCCATCGAAATAATTCTGTCCACTATTATCTCTCACATGCTGAAAACCCTTATCATCCTTCACGATCGACGTAACTACCGTCGTGTCCCCTCCTAACTTCTGACAATCATCCACGGCGGCATCAGCAACATGAGGGACTCCTCCGATGAGAACAAGAGACAGGAAGAAAAAGAATAGGTGTTTTTGTATTTGTTTCACGAAGTTATTATACCATAATAAATAGAATTGAGCAATGGCACTCATAATAAGAAATATAGTACATTCTAAAGCTAGAAATTGCTCCTCTTGAGAGGCAGTGAGCAACATCGGAAGCTTCCCCCATTAATAGGGGCCTGATCAAACTTCAACTCGATAACCTCTATTCCCGCCTTCCTCATCTCTTCGTTCAGGCGCACAGAACTAGAACGAGAAAGAACTTTCGTAGGAGAAAGAGAAAGAACATTCGTTTCCAAATTTTCCTGCTCCTCACGATTCACAATGATCCAAATATAATTATTGCGTATCGATTGTGGAATATTTCTCATTGCATCAGGATAAATTAATGCGTATCCCTCGCCAACCGGCATAAACGTACAATCAAGATGAAGAGAATCTTCTCCTTCGTATGGCTGCTTGATATAAATCGGTTCAACTTTGAGCCCGCTATCTTTCAGTGCCTCGCACATGAAATCAACAGCCTTACCCTCAGTGCGCTGCCCTACGCCAATATATACCACACCCCTATCCACAATTACATCCCCTCCCTCAATAGTCATTCCTTCTGGAATATGTATAACATTTTCAGGAGAAAAACCCGCGATGGTGTGTTGGATACCGGCTACTTCCGGCTTGCGTGCTGCCTTCGCCATACCGGAAACAAAAAAAGTTTTTCCAATAACAAATCCAATATCTCGAGTATAAATCTGCTCCTGTACATCCACGTAATTTGGCATTAAAACATTAACCCCATTCGCCTCGAGAACGCGCTTAAAATCAACAAATTCAGCCACTGTCTCGTTGGGAGTTGGCATCAATCCATTGTTTAAATTTTTCTCCTGAGTTGCATTAATAATCTCACGATGCCCACCAAGCATCATGTTATCCGGAAAACCAATAATAACAGATTCTAGTTTCCCCGTTTCACTGAGACACTCTATATCTGGGACGATATTCTCTGCGTCACTCTTTGTATCCAGTACAGAATGCACGCGCCGAGCCATCTCCAAACGTATAAATGAAACAGCGTGATTGCGTATGACCTCAACTATATGGGAACGAATAGCACTCATACCCGGAAAAGAAGAGGGCGAAAGACCCTTGAGAACAGGAGCTGACGCGGGAGTAGCGGAAACATAATGCGATTGTTGATGAGGCCTTTCTCCTGTTACAGCGGGAGTGCCCGTTTCTTTTGGAACAAAAGAAACGGAAGAAAAGGTGTCAACGTCATCGCGCATAAGCACTGGTGTTAAAGAATATTTTTTTATATACCGTTAGGATCGCGGGAAGTCTCTACCACGCGCTGCAAGAGTTATCGTGGGGACATCAACCTTCAAGCCGAAACTTTCAGCCCACTGCATGAAAGATTCGATATCAAAAGCCTTGCAACTAAAAATATCAAAAAGGAAAGTACCGGAATCATCGACATGAATAGTAATGTGAGACTCAGCAATAACCGCCATTCCATCCCTATAGGTTAGACCCTCGGGTGTCGTTGAGCGAATAACTCGAGGTGGCGCAATAGGTGTCATACCAATTGCTTTCGGAATTTTTTCCAAAAAATCATACATCCAGTCTAAACTCATTTGATCAGGAGATAACTGTCCACCAAATGTTAAATGTGGACCAAACGCAGATGGAATTTCCGCAGGATCATCAACAGGATTTGTTCCGCGAAGAAAAATCTCATCCCTTTTTATTTCAAATGTTGAGCGCATAGCTCGTTGAATGGCTTCAGCGGGGTTAGCAATTTCCTTACCAATTACGGCAAAATCCACAAATACCGTACCTTTTTTATCAAAGGTGTGAACGGTAAAATGCCCCTGAGGATAAACAAAAAGAGCGCTTACGCCACTATCTTCCGGAACAAGGCCCTTGAAATATGGAATCACATGAAGCGCTTCCTTGCCCCCTATTCCAAGCCCTTTTGCCAATGTATAGCATAAATTATAAACACCCTCTACGTCAGCCAATTTATTCGGATCTCCTTCATAGCCGTCATACATCACATGTATAATTTCCGCTTTCACCGTTGCAGCAACTCCTACTATCACCATCCGAGCAGCATGCCATTCAGGAGTATCGACATCATCACCGAGAAATGGCTCAGCAGGAAAACCTTCCTGAGAAGAAGGAGGAGAAATATTTTTATCAAAAATTGCATCAGAGATATGAGTAGTCATAAAAGAACTATACTCACCCTTTAAAAATTACGTCAAATATTTCGACGATAATTCACACTATAATAAATAAAATTGACAGGATAAAAATTACCATGATACGTTGGCACCTAATCCAACATACCTATGGAACAAACGAACTATAGTATTACAGACCTACTCGCCTCCGCTGTCGAGACAGCCACCGGCAAGCGACCTAATATTTTACGTGCCAATATTGCCACGGCGGATTATGGATTTAATGCTTTTCAACTCAGAGAAGGTAATCAACATATCGATTCCGTTATTGCCGATGCCCGCGCCAGAATCGTCAAAACTCTTCCACAAGGCATAACCGTTTCCTCTGCAGGAACTTTCATAAATTTCAATGTTTCAAATGAACTCCTCTCGCAAACAGCGGGGAATATAGCAGAAAATCCTAGCGGTGGAATCACACCGGCCCATGACAAAACCATGGTAGAATATTTCTCACCAAATACCAATAAACCGGCTCACTTAGGCCATCTTCGCAATCTCACTCTAGGAAAAAGTCTCTCCGCAACTCTCGCCTTTCTCGGACATGACGTCCTCCAAGCCAATCTCACAAACGACCGCGGAGCACACATTTGCAAGTCCATGCTCGACTACCAAATGTTTGGAGAAGGATCAACCCCGGAGTCGACAGGAATCAAGGGCGACCATTTCGTCGGAGATTATTATGTAAAATACGAAAAAGCCCTTCAGAAAGAAATTGCTCCAATCGTAGCCGAGCTCAGAAAAAAGCCGGAAAACGCCGCCAAGCTAGCGAGAAAAGCTGAGTTGGAAAAAGAGCTCAAGCCAATTATAGAAAGAGAGAAAGCGCAACAAGAAGCAGATAAATTAGCAAAAAAAACAACAAAAGACACGAGAGCTCCGGAAGAAAAAATGAAAATAAAAGAGTTAAAAAAAGAGTTAGAAAAATTAGGAAAAATAGATGAAGAAATAAAAGATGAGGCGAAAAAAGAATCCTCGCTCGACAAGCAAGTAAGCGCGATGCTCCTGAAATGGGAGGCGGAAGATCCTGAGATACGAGCCCTCTGGGAGCAGATGAACGGATGGGTACTGGGTGGATTCCGAGAAACACTCGACAGGATGAACGTCCACTTTGATGTGGAATATTTTGAATCTCAAATATACAACATGGGCAGAGACATCGTCATGGATGGACTTGAAAAAGGCATTTTCGAGCGTGACCCAAGTGGAGCCGTTATAGCAGATTTACAAAAACTCGGAATTCAAAAAAATGAAGGTAAAAAAGTACTTCTCCGATCAGACGGAACCACAGTATACACCACGCAGGACCTCGCCATCGCAAAAATGAAAATGGAAGATCATAAACTCAACAACAGTTTCTATGTGGTAGCAGGTGAACAAGATGATCACTTCCGTGCACTTTTTGGCATTTTGAAAGCGCTCGGTTATGAATGGGTCGATAAACTCAAACACTTGTCCTATGGCATGGTAGAACTTCCTGAGGGGCAAATGAAATCACGCGAAGGTACGGTCGTGGATGTTGATGATTTACTCAATGAACTACGCGATAAGGTAAAAGTTATCGCCGCAGGAAAAGGAAATGAAACCATGAGTGACGAAGACGCCGACAAGATCGGAAAGGCTGCAGCACAATATTATCTCCTCTCAGTACGACCGGAATCAGGTATGAAATTCGACCCAAAAGAATCCGTAAACTTCGAAGGAAAAACCGGTCCATATATCCTGTATCAATACGTACGAACAGGAAAAATTCTTGAGCAGGCAGATCTCTTGGAAACAGCCCAAACAAAAACCCCAGTAGACTTCAACCTTCTTCAGGAGCCAATCGAACACGAGTTACTTCTAAAAATAGTAGAGTTCACCGAAAAAATGCGTGCCGTTCAGAAAACGATGGATCAAACCCTCATAGCCACCTACGTCTACGAACTCGCACAAACCTTCTCTAACTTCTACTCGAAGTGTCCGGTCCTAAAGGGTGACAAAACCCCTCCAGAGCTCTCCCAGGCCCGTCTGAAGCTCGTAGAATACACGCACACACTGATCAAGCAGTCTCTCGACCTCCTCGCAATTGAGACGGTAGACAAGATGTAGGAAAAATATCGGTAAACCAATTATCTACCAACTTCCTCCCCCTCAATCAGCTCACGGTGAAGAGCGACTATTGCAAGTTCATAGTCAGCCTCTTGAACAACTAGCGTATAGTTACGATCTGCAGAGGTGGTAATTTCCTCAACATTAATGCCGGCTCTATCTAATACACCTGCAATATTCCGAGAAAGACCGCGCTGCTGTTTCATCCCATTGCCAATGCAGGAAACAAGAGCGACACCAGGTTGAGACATCACCGTTCCAATACGATCGAGACGACTTTCTAACTCCTCTTTTTGTGGATGATCAGCGTCTATCGTAAATGGAAATGATGATCCACCACCGAATGTAGCAGTAACGGAAATATCCAACTCTTCACAAGCCTTCAATACGAGACTCGCAATACCGCTTGAATGAGCCATGCGCGCAGAACTGACCGTATAGAGAATCTGATTATTTTTTCCACTAATAAATTGAACTCCCTTAGATTCAATCTGTTCTGAAACACGAGTACCCTTATCTCGAAAATCATAGATACTACGAACCTGGAGCTGAATACCTCGCTGATCCAGACCCATGAGACCGCCGGAAGTAAAAGCGCGAGGACCATTAAGAGTAGATAACTCTAGCGCCTCACGGAAACTCATTCGTTTCTGGCGTCGAACGTGTTGAAAACCATCACGCATTTCTGGAGTATACCCCGGCTCAACAATGGAAGGATCGGCAGAAAAAACACCAGGAAGCTCTCCAAAAACCTTAACGCGAATATGATCAGAACTTGCCCCAATACGAGTCAATGCTGCCGCCAAAATACCGGCATGAGCATCTATGCCATCAAAACCAAATGTATGACCGTGAATACCGGAAAGACGGCCGAGAACCGGGGTTTTGGAATCAGACTCTAATAAACTTCGAAGATTCGAATCTCCAATTTGATCGACTGCAAGGTGAAAAGCTTCCTCGCTCGTCATATCACAAACCTCACTGGGATCATAACGATCAGATACATTTCTGACATCTACTAACACAAATTCATCCATAAGATCCTTAAGCACATCTGCGGAACTTGCGACAACAACGGGAGTTCGCATTCTAGTTTCATGGGTAAGTACCTGCTTCACTCGAGCAGGATGAGCCTTCACCAAATCATCAGATAAAGGAAGAATCGTATAATTAGTAGATGCAATTCGATCGTTCATAAAGCTCAAGTAAGAAATAAAAACAGGCCGGCAATATAATACAAATATGACAAACAGTCAATAATTGCTGTATTGGAAGCTGAAATAAAAAGACTTATTCGCCCGACTCTAGAGGAATCTCCCTTGGAGTTCCCTCGCCGCTTACGTCGGCACAACCGCTACATACTAATTTCACATCACCCTCCTTGGAGGTTTTTTCCGTGATAAGCATGCCACATTTCTTGCACAACTCCCCTGTTGGCTTATCCCAAACCGCATTCTTACAATCAGGGTATTTATTACATCCATAGAAAGCCTTTCGTGTTTTCTTGGAGAATCGCTTAATCATCGAACCCTTGCCACACTTAGGACACTTGATAGCATTTGGATCATCGATAGAGACGATATTCTTACACTTCGGATAGTTCGTACAGCCGAGGAATGAGCCAAAACGACTCGTCTTCACCGCCATATCACTTCCACACTTTTCACACTTTGTACCTTTTAACTTCTCCTCAAGATCTTTCTGTTCCTGTGTTTTTTCTTTTACGACAAGCGGTCTCTTAAATTTACATTCAGGATAATTGGTACAGGCGTAGAACTTTCCAAACCGTCCGAATTTAATCTGCAACGCATTGGAACATTCAGGGCACTTTTCTTCCGTTGACTCCGTAGTAATGTCGTCCTTCTTAATCGTCTCATTTTTCTCAACAATCAATTTATGAAATGGCTCATAGAAGTCGCGAATCAATGGTACCCAGGCCTGCTTGCCCTCAGCAACCTTATCCAAACCTTCTTCCATTTCCGCCGTAAATTTGTAATCAACAATTTTCGGAAAGTGCTCAACCAAGAGATCCGTTACGAGCATTCCTAAATCAGTAGGCTTCAAAACTTTTCCATCTTTCTCAACATACAAACGCGCAATAATCGTAGAAATTGTCGGAGCATACGTACTCGGACGACCAATTCCCTCGGACTCAAGCTTCTTTACCAATGCTGCTTCGGTATATCGTGCAGGCGGTTTGGTGAAATGTTGTTCCGGCAAAAGTTCCTTCAAATCGACAGATTCATCTTTCTTCAAAAGTGGAAGAAGTTTTTCTCCATCTTTTTCCTCATCCTCTTCCTGATCATTTCCCTCCATATATACCTTCATGAATCCAGGGAAGACAACGGTCTGACCTGTAGCACGGAAGTTATACTGCTTGTGATTGTCAGGGGTAATATCCGCACCAACTTGCTTCAAAATAGCCTCAGCCATCTGACAAGCAACCGTGCGCTTCCATACTAACTCATAGAGATTAAACTGATCCTTGCTCAAATCGGACTTTACCTTGAACGGCTCGATCGACATATCTACCGGACGGATAGCTTCGTGAGCTTCCTGAGCACCCTTCTTTGATTTGAATTTGCGAGCAGTAGGGAGAAGATATTCTTTTCCATATAACTCCGTAATAATAGCATTGGCCTGCTCAATTGCGACATCAGACAAATTCGTAGAATCAGTACGCATGTAGGTAATAAGCGCTGTAGGCTTACCATCAACATCAACACCTTCGTACATTTGCTGTGCTACCATCATCGTCTTCTTTACCGAGAAACCAAGCTTACGAGAACACTCTTGCTGTAATGTAGAAGTCGTAAACGGTGCAGCCGGTGAGCGCTTCACATCTTTTTCATCAACATTCGTTACCGTGAACGTATCTTTCTTAATTTCATCATGAATCACATTTGCATCCACTCCGTTTGTAACCTTCGCCTCCTTACCATTAATCTTCGTAAGAGCTGCGCGGAACTTTTCATCTCTTTTTGTAAGAAAATCAGCCGTCAAACTCCAATATTCATTAGGGACAAAAGCGAGGATTTCTCGCTCTCTATCCACAACTAAGCGAGTAGCGACACTTTGTACACGACCGGCCGAGAGACCATAACGAACCTTCTTCCACAATAATGGAGAAAGCTCATAACCCACCAATCTATCCAAAACACGTCGAGCCTGCTGGGCATCGATCATATCCTGAAAAAGTTGTCGTGGATGTTTGATCGCCTCGAGAATAGCCTTCTCTGTAATTTCATGAAAAACGATTCTCTCTACTTTATTCTTCTTTGGATTAATTTTGAGCGCCTCCAATAAATGCCATCCAATAGCCTCCCCTTCTCGGTCCTCATCAGTTGCCACCCAAATATTCGTATCCTTATCTATAAACGATTTAAGTTCGGTAATAACTTTTTTCTTATCCGGTGAAATTAAATATTCCGGGGCAAAATCATGCTCAATATCAACACCCATCTTCGATTTAGGAAGATCACGGACGTGTCCCATGGATGCACGAACCACGAAATTCTTGCTTAAAAAGCGCGAAATCGTCTTCGCTTTTGCAGGGGACTCTACGATAACAAGGTCTTTTGCCATACCATCTGATTGTATTGAGAATTCGCTCGCTGTCAAATGAAGAGTGCAATTTTGGCTTTAAAAAAGGGAAATTTGCGGTCTTGAAGAAAACAAAATTTGACAAAATGGCAAACAAACGCCAAAATAGAGACGTCTTAAAAATGCACATGCAACATTCAGTCAACACTTTCGGATATTACTTTTGGAACTTCAACAACGTGAAGGCCTAGAGTGTTATGCGAAATTTCTTCCTCAAGGCCCTCACGAAAGGGCTTTTTTTATGCTTATATTATGAAACTTATCGTCGAACCAACATTACGAATTGAGGGTGAAGTCACTCCCCCACCATCCAAATCACACAGCGTGAGAGCGCTTCTATTAGCCACGTTAGCGCGGGGCACATCCACGCTAAAAAATATTTTAGAAGCTTCCGACACACGTGCCGCTATGGATGTTTGTAGAAAGCTCGGGGCAAAAATTACCTGCGTAAAAAATGCGACAGGAGGATTGGACTGCACGGTTGAGAGTAATGGAGCCCCACTTCAAACAGATGAAACAGAAATCTTTTCAGCAAATTCAGGAATCGCGACCACATTTACTATTCCTATTTTAGGGCTGAGAAAAGAGACAAAACACTCTATGATACTCTCATGCGGAGAGCAGATGATGCAGCGACCGATCGATACCATTCTCGATGCCGTTACGAAACTTGGATTAAAAATAAAAAGTACAAACGGGCACTGTCCGCTAAAAATATCAGGAGCATTAATCGGTAGTGAAATAGAAATTGATGGAACAAACTCTCAAAACGTATCAGCCCTTCTACTCGCACTTCCTCTCGCACCAAACACATCTATTATAAACGTAAAAAATCTGCAGGAACGTCCATATGTCGAGATGACGTTGCGATGTTTGGATGAGCAACATATTACATACACACATACTCACAGTGGAGATATCGATCAGTTCACCATACCCGGGAACCAAATCTACAAGCCATTTGAAAAGACTACACCGGGTGATTTTTCATCAGCATCCTACATCATTGCCGCTGCAGTTTTACTCCCGGGGCATGTAATTATTGATACGATGGACATGGCCGATTCGCAAGGAGACAAGCGGTTGATCACGATTCTGCAAGAGATGGGAGCGCACATAAAAATTGAAGGGAAAACAATCGTAATTGATGGTGGACACCCTCTCGCTGGCCAAGAAATCGACTGCAGTGATATTCCGGATATGGTGCCAACACTCGCGGTTATTGCCACGCAGGCTGAAGGAAAAACAACACTTACAAATGTCGGTCACGCCCGAATCAAGGAAACTGATCGGCTAAAATCCATGGCAACTGAACTCAAAAAAATGGGAGCTAATATCGAGGAACACGCAACCTCGCTCGTCATATATCACAGCCGGCTCTTCTGTGCATCGCTCGACGGATACAACGATCACAGAACCATAATGGCACTCGCCATAGCCAGCCTTCTGCCTACTGACGGAGCAAGCAAAATCACAACAGCAGAGGGAATGGACAAGACATTTCCTAACTTCACCACCACTATGAACACTCTCGGCACAAAAATGCATACGGCTCAGCAGAGTTGTCCCTTGGGGACTTCAAGCCCTAAACATCTCATCCTCATCGGCTTCAAAAATGCCGGAAAAACGACAATCGGTCAGGATCTGGCCAAAAGACTTGGTCTACCATTCCGAGACCTGGATGAAAAAATCATCGCACATCATGAGAATATTTCAGGTAAAAAACAAAGTTGTAGAGAAATAATGAACGAGTACGGAGAAACATTTTTCAGAGATATGGAACGTATTGTTCTTGGGGAAGTCACAGCATCTCCCGACGTCAGCATTATCGCCCTAGGCGGAGGAACTCCGATAGTGGAAGAAAACCGTCCACTTCTCACTCCTCATCACGTTATTCACATTTCTGCCCCAAAGAGTATCGTGTTCGAGCGAATTATGATCAACGGCAAACCAGCGTTCTTCCCACAGGGCCAAGACGCCTTTATCAGCTTCCAGGAGCTATGGAATTCCAGGGAGCCTATATTCGAAAAACTTGCTACAATGACCATCCACAACAACGGCTCTATCAAGGAATCTGTAGAAAGTATCCTACGACAACTCGTTATCAAAACCACCATATGAAAACCATCCTCCTCATTCACGGACCAAATTTAAATCTCTTAGGAAAACGTGATCAAGCTCACTATGGCTCACTTACATTAAAAAAATTAGAAGCAATAGTGAAGGCGGAAGCAAAAGTACTGGGCTATCGAATCCTGCCATTCCAGTCCAACCACGAAGGAGAACTAATTGATTTTATTCAAAAGAATTCAGAAAAAACAGATGGAATACTTATCAATCCTGGAGCACTCACGCACTATAGTTATTCGCTCCATGATGCCATAATCGACGCACGGATACCGACCGTAGAAGTTCACCTCTCCGACATAAACAAAAGAGAATCCTGGAGAAAAATATCAGTAACAAAACCTGCCTGCATCGGGCAAAAATTCGGCAAGAAAGAAAAAAGTTATCTAGAAGGACTCACATTACTGCATAAAAAATTGACCACCAAAAAATCATGAACGTTACTATTATTAAACAACTTCCCACGGCGGAAGAAATCATACAGGCATTTCCCCTCTCAGAGACCGCGCACATGCAAGTAGCACGCGATCAGCAGGAGGTAAAAGATATTATTTCCGGAAAAGACAATCGCATGATCGTCATTGTCGGCCCATGCTCGGCATGGCCATTTGACGCGACGCTCACCTATGCAAAAAAGCTAAAGACACTCGAAGAAAAGCTCAAGGACAAGCTGAAAATCATCATGCGGGTATACATCCAAAAACCACGAACCAGCAAGGGCTGGACCGGCCCAATCAACCAGCCAAATCCATTCACCGAACCGGACATCGCACAGGGTATTCGTTACAGTCGCGACATTATGGTAAGAATTATTGAGATGGGATTGCCAATATCAGATGAGTCCGTTTTCACACACAATGCAAAGGGCTTCAACGAGCTTCTTGCGTGGGTAGCAATCGGTGCACGTAGCACCGAAGATCAAGAACACCGCGTATTTGCATCCTGTATCGACGCTCCCGTTGGTATGAAAAATCCAACAAGTGGTAACCTGGAAATTGGCGTAAATAGTATCATCGCCGCTCAAGCACAACACACCGCCGTGTTCCATGGAGCGCAAGTGCAGACCCATGGAAATCCGTATGCACATCTCGTTTTGCGAGGTGGACTCGATCAACCAAACTACCACGTAGAAGATCTCTACACCGCGAAAAAACAGCTAGAAATAGCCAAAGTGAGCAACCCTGCCGTAATCATTGATGCGAGTCATGACAACTGCAAAGTAAATGGTGCGAAAGACCCGGCACAGCAGATGAACGTCATCCGTGAGGTACTCACGACGCTAAAAGAACATCCTGATTTACAACCGCTCATAAAAGGATTCATGATTGAAAGCTTCATAAAAGGAGGCTGTCAAAAAGTAGAAAAACTCACCTCGGAAACAATTGATCTTGATGGACTTTCTATCACTGATCCATGTCTCAGCTGGGAACAAACAGAAAATATTTTAAACACCATTGCTCATGAACACCACATTGCTTAATGTAAAATTACCGCAGCCAGAAGCCATAAAATACCAAGTTAATATTGGAACCGAATTAATAAAAAAAATCCCATCTCTTCTTGGGACACTTACTCCTGTTGCACGATATATTATCATCACGGACACCATGATGAACAATATATATGGCACTGCAATAATAAATATATTTAAAAAAGCCGATCTGCAAGCAGATATCATAACGTTCCCAGCAGGAGAAAAAAATAAGACTGAGGCAACCCATAGGAAGCTCACGCATAAAATGTTACAGAAAAAATGTGGACGCGACACGATGATTATCGCACTTGGCGGAGGTGTGGTCGGAGACACAGCGGGATACGTTGCCGCAACGTATATGAGAGGCATTCCATATATCAATATCCCAACATCATTTCTTGCCATGGTGGACAGTTCGATAGGTGGAAAAGTTGGTGTAGATACGAAATTTGGGAAAAATCTTATCGGTGCGTTTTGGCATCCAGAAGCAGTAATAGTTGATATTGATTATTTAAAAAAACTCCCACAAACTCAACTCGTAAATGGTCTCATGGAGTCCATAAAGATATTTCTTACATATAATAAAGAAATGCTTGAAATGGTAGAAAATAATTGGAAAAAAGTTTTGAAAAAAGATTTAAGTCTTCTTCAGAAAATCATCGCGCGTTCCATCGAACTAAAAATAGGTGTTGTCACAAGAGATGAGCACGAAGCCAATGAACGCATGGTGGTAAACTGGGGACATACGATCGGGCATGCCATCGAACATCTAAGTAATTTTTCCTTCGGACACGGGTACTGCGTAGGATATGGCATCCTAGTCGAAAGTAAAATCGCAGAATTAATGGGAGTACTATCAATCGAAGATTTTGAGAAAGTATGCGAGATGATGCATGGATTCGGAATTACAAAAAAAGCACTCAAGGACATACTCAAAAAATTCAGTATACAAGCCATTGTCAAACAGACGCTCATTGATAAAAAAGCACGAAATGGAAAAGTAAAATACGTACTTCTAGAAAAAATCGGATCAGTAAAAACAACAAAAGGAATGTTCGGACATGAAATTGATAAAAACATGGTTAAAAAAGCACTCACATACTTCACAAAATAATACTATGGCAGGAAATACATTCGGAAAATTATTTCAAATCACTACATTCGGAGAGTCTCATGGAGACGGAATCGGCGTTGTGATCGATGGATGTCCTGCGGGACTCGAGATAACTCGTGAAGAAATTCAAAAAGAGCTCGACCGACGCAAGCCTGGAACAAGCCACTTAACAACACCACGTCAGGAAAAAGATCAGGTAGAAATGCTATCGGGAATATTTGAAGGGAAGACAATGGGAACGCCAATTGCACTGCTCATCAGAAACCAAGATCAGATTCCTGCAGTCTACGAACCAATAAAAGACCTCTACAGGCCGGGACATGCAGATGCAACTTACGATGCAAAATATGGCATGCGAGATTGGAGAGGTGGCGGGCGCGCCTCTGCACGGGAGACGATCGGCCGCGTAGCGGCCGGCGCCATCGCCAAAAAACTGCTTGCACACGCCGGAATACAAATCACGGGATACGTGACACAAATTGGAAACGTGAAAATTACACAAGTAGATGAAAGTACTATTACAACCAATCCCCTCAACTGCCCCGACGCAACCGTGCTCGATGCGATGATTCAGGAGATCGAGACCGCGCGCAAAGACCTCGATTCCGTTGGCGGAATAGTAGAAATCATCGCGCGCGGAGTCCCCGCAGGCCTCGGCGAACCCGTTTTCGACAAACTCTCCGCCGATCTCGCCCATGGCATCATAAGTATACCCGCCGTAAAAGGCATCGAAATCGGTGACGGCTTTGCATGCGCATCCAAACACGGCAGCGAAAATAACGACGAGTGGGCACTCAAAAACGACAACAATAATAACTCCCACATCGGCACGACCACCAATCACGCCGGCGGTATCATCGGAGGAATCAGTAACGGAGAAGATATCCTCCTACGTTTCGCCCTTAAGCCTACCTCAAGCATAGCGAAAAAACAGCAAACGGTAGATAGAAACGGCACATCAGCCGAAATCGAAGTCCATGGTCGTCACGACCCATGCGTTGCACCTCGTGCCGTCCCGGTTGGAGAAGCTATGGTCGCCCTCGTTCTCGCGGATCACTACCTCCGCAACAAAATAAGCCGAATAGAAACTCTATGAAAAAAACCGCACCACACCAATCATCACCATCAACTTGCATCTCCGTTTCAGGAGCCCCGGGATCTTTCTCAGAAGAAGCCGCGCTGCTCTACGCGCAACGCCACGCCATCGCCAATCCGAAAATAGTCTTCTCAATCGACATGGAGGGAGTCCTCACATCACTCGACAAAAAACAATCAGACATTGGAATTTTCCCAGTTGTAAATTCAAGAGGTGGCCTCGTACAAACTGCATTTAAAGCTATGGGAAAGCACGTATTCACCTACACGGACGAACTCTGGCTCGAAGTCTACCAATGCCTCATGACATTACCCGGCACCACCAAAAAGCAGATCAAAAAAATAGCGAGCCACCCACAAGCGCTATCACAATGCGAACGATACATCAGAAAAGAATTTCCAAACGCCAAACTCATCGAATGGGAAGACACAGCGAAGGCCGCAGCAGACCTCAGCAAAGGCAAATTATCAAAAGACACAGCCGTCATCGCACCAGCTCGATCTGCACAAATCTATGATCTCAAACTCATCGAAAAAGGCATTCAAGACAATCATCCCAACCTCACAACATTTATCGCCGTCACAAAATAACATGAACAACAAGCCAACATTCGGCATCATCGGATTCGGACGTTTCGGAAAATTATGGGCTCAGGCCATAGAGCCATTTGGCGAAGTAAAAATTTTCGACAAGAAAAACAAGAAAAATTCACTCCTCGATACCATCAATTGCGACCTTGTTTTTCTCCTCGTTCCCATATCGGAAATGCAGTCCATCTGCAAAAAAATCGCACCACACCTCAAGCAAAACACTATCGTTATTGATGCCTGTTCCGTCAAAACACATCCGGTAAAAATGATGAAGAAATGGCTTCCTTCCAAACAGCCAATCATTGCCACGCATCCCCTGTTCGGCCCGGACTCTATTCAAAAAAATGGCTTAGCCAAGCAAAAAATAGTCATCAGTACTATTCGCGCCACCAAAGAAGAATTGGAAAAATTTGAAAGTCTTCTCAAGAAACTCCATCTCGAAATTCTCAAAACAACACCGCAAGAACACGACAAACAGATGGCGAAATCACAGGCACTTGTACATCTTCTCGGACGCGCCCTCGCGAAACTTCATCTCAAGCCGCAGGAAATTTCTACACCTGACTATCAAACACTCATACAGATTAACAATATGGTGAATAATGACACGTGGGAGCTGTTTTATGATATGCAAAGAAAGAATCCATACGCAAAAAATATTCGAAAAGCACTCATACGCGCACTACAGCAGTTTGAAAGCACTATTCAAGAAGGCCCGAAGAAATTCAAACCAACTATCACCTCCCTTCGTAAGAAAATAAACACCCTGGACAAAGAAATAATCGAAACTATCAGCAAAAGATTATCAATAGTGGAGGAAATCGGAGCCCTCAAAAAACAGCAGCAAATAAAGATAAAAGACAGTACTCGTGAAAATAAACTTCACAATCTTCACGAAACTCTGGCAAAAAAGAAACACATCGACCCAAAAACAATTCACCACATATTCACCCTCCTCATGAAGGAGTCACGCCGCGCACAATTATGAAATTTTCCACAAAAGTACAAATCCCACCATCAGCAACGGTTACTATTAACTCAATAGCACAGCAAAAAAAGCTCGCAGGAGAGCGCATATTCAACCTCAGTGCTGGCGAACCCATGATGAACACGGCGCAATATTTAGAAAAAGCAGTCCAAGACGCCATGCAAAATGGCCGAACGCTCTACCCGCCCGTCGCAGGGCTTCTCGATCTCCGAGAAAAGGCATCGCAGTGGATGAACACCAATTACAAAACAAATTACACGGCAAAAAATACGCTCATCACCTGTGGTGGTAAATTCGGCATATACCTGTCACTTCAGGCACTTCTCAACGACGACGATGAAGTGATTATTATCGCCCCATATTGGGTATCCTACCCATCCATGGTCAGTCTCTTCGGCGGAAAACCCGTAATTATCACAACAGAAGAAAATAATCAGTGGAAAATAAAACCTGAGGATATTCAACAAGCCTGCACCGAAAAAACAAAGATGCTCATTCTCAACAACGCCTCGAATCCAACCGGCACACTCTATACAAAAGAAGAATTGATGTTAATACTCAAGGTAGCAAAAGAAAAAAACATCATCGTGCTTTCCGACGAGGTTTACAGCGGACTTACCTACGACGCCAAAACGTATACATCCTGCGCCTCACTCGAAAAAGACAACGACAATCTCATCGTTATTCAAAGTTGTTCCAAGAACTTCGGCATGACCGGCTGGCGAGTTGGATTTGTATTTGGATCGGAAAATCTCATAAAAATGCTCACAAAAATTCAAGGTCAAAGCATCACGGGAACGAGTATTATAAGCCAATATGCCGCAATAGCCGCCATCGAACAATCAGAAAAAATCACAGCCGAAATTCAACAGGAAATGCAATCACGCCGCGACATATTCACCTTCACCTTCAACGAACTATTCCGCGCAAATGTCTCTCAACCGCAATCATCACTCTACCATTTCATTCCTCTCTCTGCATTTGGAATAAAAAATAATGATGACATTGCATTTTGCGAACAAGTATTAACAAACGCCAATATAGCACTTGTACCAGGATCCGCATTTGGCTGCGCAGGATACATAAGAACTTCCTTCGGTGCAAATAAAAATGAATTAATAGATAGTATACAAGCACTCGCCTCTCATCTCGGGTTTTCAGCTTAGACAAGCCAAAATTGAATTTACATATTTTCACAAATATGTCGCAGCAGCACCTTTTTGGCACAAACTACACAAATTCTCTTGCAAAAGAATTTTGCAAAATTATAATGCTGGTGAATTAAGCGATGTGTACGGTGTTTTAAACACTCTCCATATCTCAACATTCAAAAATATTATTTCTTTTTAACCCAATCATCCTATGACAAAACAGGATTTGGTAAACTCCGCTTCTAACGTCGCAAGCGTTACGAAGAAAGCAGCTGCAGAGGTTCTCGATGCAGTTCTTGCTCACATCACTAAGTCACTCAAGCGTGGCGAAAGTGTAACAATCACTGGTTTTGGAACATTCCGTGTTTCAAAGAGACAGGCTCGAACAGGTGTTAACCCACGAAACCCATCACAGAAGATCAAGATCCCAGCTATGAAGCTTCCAGCTTTCAAGGCCGGCAAATCTCTTAAGGATGCAGTTCGTTAAATCGATCTCGATTTCAACTATTAAACCCGCCCCCATAAAGGGCGGGTTTTTTGTTACGCAAACTATTGAAAAAAAATGAAGCATCGGGAGGTACCTTCAAACACCTCATTTTGAAATGCTCACGAATTGCTAGCACCATGAGGTACAAATGCTAAGGAATTGCTAAGAAGATGCTAAGGATCCAAAAACACTATAAAAAGAAGGTGGAACCGGCTACGGAAACGCGGTACAATGAACCGGCATGAAAGATCTAATCTTACAACTCGTCAAAGAGGCGACACTAGAAATAAACAACACGACAACTCCCGCACAACTCGAGGAGCTCAGAATTAAATATTTGGGACGCAAAGGATCATTCACGAATGTAATGCAGAACCTGAAAAGTGTTCCAAATGAAGAAAAACCAGCCATCGGGCAAGCGCTCAACGCAGCCAAAAATGAACTTGAGCAACATCTGACCACTAAACAAAAAACATTAGAAGAAGAAGTTCTCAAGCAGCAACTCTCCGACGACTCATTCGACACAACCCGTCCAGGAACACACTATGAAACCGGGCATATTCATCCACTTTCGCAGGTACAAAAAGAAGTGGAAGAAATTTTCAGTCAGATGGGATTTGCCATTCAGGATGGACCAGAGATTGAATCGGAATATTACAACTTTGAGGCATTGAACGTACCAAAAGATCACCCTGCTCGAGATATGCAGGATACGTTTTTCTTGGCTGATAAGTCGCATGATCATCATGGAAGAATGGTTTTGCGCACGCAAACATCACCAGTACAAATCCGAACCATGGAGAAATTTGGTGCACCACTACGTGTCATTGTACCAGGAAGAGTATTCCGCTATGAAGCGACCGATGCCTCACACGACTCAACCTTTTATCAAGTAGAGGGACTCCTGATCGATAAAAATATTTCCCTCGCAAATTTAAAAGGAGTGATGACGGAATTTCTCACACGACTCTTCAAAAAAGAAACAAAGGTGCGATTCCGACCAGGATATTTCCCCTTCGTAGAGCCAGGAATCGAGCTCGATATGTGGTGCCTCTTATGCAGCGGAATGGGTTGCCGAGTCTGCAAACACACCGGATGGATGGAGTTCATGGGTGCCGGAATGGTACATGCGAATGTACTAAAAGCCGGCGGCATCGACCCGGAAGTATACCAGGGCTGGGCATTCGGATTCGGCCTCACCCGTCTCGTGATGATGAAATATGGTATTGATGATATCCGCTTACTGATGGGCGGCGACCTTAGATTCTTAGAACAATTTTAAATATGAAGATTTCCCTAAACTGGCTCAAAAAATTCGTAGAAATTCCTGAAAATGTAACAGCACAAGAGCTGGCGCATCTCTTTACGATTAGAGCCGCAGAGGTAGAAGGAGTGCTCAGTGAAGGCGAGCTACTGCGCAATATCGTCGTAGGACAGATTACATCCCTCGCACAACATCCAAACGCCGACAAACTAAGAGTTACCCAAACCAACGTCGGAAAAGAAACGTTACAAATTGTCTGTGGAGCAAAAAATATCAAAGAAGGCATGTTTGTAGTTGTCGCATTACCGGGCAGTCAGGTTCGTTGGCATGGCGAGGGAGACTTAATCACATTAGAAAAAACACAACTTCGCGGCATAGATAGCCACGGAATGATATGTGGTGCCGACGAGGTTGGGCTACCGCCACCATCAAATCCAGCAGATGACGTACCGGATTTAGCAACCTATGAACTTACAAAAGATTATGTACTCGAGCCAGGAATGCCACTCGCAGCGCTCCTCAATAAAAACGATGTGATTCTCGAAATTGATAATAAATCCCTCACGCACCGACCGGACCTGTGGGGACACTATGGCATCGCCCGAGAAATGGCCGCCATCTATAATACAAAACTCAAGCCATACGAAAAAGCGGTTTCATTAGCCAAAGAAAAGGATATTCCAACTGCGCAATCCCCTCTCAATATTACCATCATAGACAAGGAAATCTGTCCTCGATTCACCTCATGTATTATTAAAAACATAAAAGTAAAAGAGTCACCGGAATGGTTAAAACAGGATTTAATCAAAGTCGGAGTACGTCCCGTAAATAACATTGTCGACATCACCAATCACGTCATGCTCGGGCTCGGACAACCGATGCACGCCTATGATAGAAAAATGGTAGAAACAGATACGCTCGAAGTACGATATGCCAAAAAGGGCGAGTTCATCGAGACCATTGACCATAAACATCACAACCTCTCAGAAGAAGATCCAATTATTACGAACGGCAAACACGTACTCACGATTGCGGGAGTAATGGGTGGAGCCTATTCAGAGATTTCCGAACATACGACAGAAATAATTCTCGAGAGTGCGAACTGGCAACCGGCAGTAGTACGAAAAGCATCACAGCGTAATGGTTTACGAACCGAAGCCGTACAGCGTTTCGAAAAATCCATCGATTCAGAGATGGCAATCACCGGACTTCTTCGCGCAATAGCACTGGTCAAAAAGCTCTGCCCAAAGGCAGAATTAGAGGGTGGCCTGATCGATGACTACTCGGAAAAAGTAGCGACAAAAGTGATCGTGGTTCGACCCGAACGCATTCAGCAAAAGATTGGAGCGATCGTGACGACCAATGAGATGAAGGACATTCTTAAACGATTAGGATTTGGCGTTGCTTCTGCTCCGAACAAATCACTTTCAATCACAGTGCCTTCTTGGCGCGCGACCAAAGACATCGCCACTGAAGACGACATAGTAGAAGAAGTCGCGCGCATGCACGGCTACGAAAACATCCCTACTCCTCTCCCAACCCTTCCCACCAAACTCCCCGAAGAAAACATTCTTCGCACCCTCGAACACAAATCCCGTGCCATTCTTTCAGGACTTCTCAATATGAATGAGGTCTACAACTACTCATTCTATAGCGGAGCCGATCTCACAAATGCACTCCTTCCAAATGAACTTCACCTCAAACCCCAGAACTTCCTCTCAACCGACCAAACTCACTTACGAATATCACTCGTTCCTAACCTTCTCAAAAACATTCACGACAATCTTCGCTTCAAAAAGAGCTTCAATATCTATGAAATCGGCCACACCTACAACGAAGAACACGAGTTCTTCCCACGTGAAGATGTCTGGATTACCGGCGCCATCGTGACCAACACAACCGAAAATCCAAACGCAATCCCCCTTCTCGATGCTAAAGGAATCACGGAAAATTTCCTGCAAAATATTGGCGCACCTACGCAGGAGTGGAAGAAAGTCGTATCAACACTACAACTTGCTCATCCCCACAACTCCCTCACCATGTTCTCGCCTGCAGAAAATTTAATAGCCCGTTGCTACGATCTCAATCCTCTTATCACCAAAAACTTCGACCTCGAAGGACCGCACAAGATAGCCATATTCGAGCTAAACCTCTCTCAGCTTTCTCAAGAAAAACTCCTCGAAAGAAAATATCATCCAATCCCTCGTCACCCTGGCATCGAGTTCGACCTCGCTATTCTCATCGACAAAAAAACTCCATCTATTCAACTCAAAAAAGCCATCGAAAATGCCATGCCCGAGCTCATCCAATCCGCCACACTCTTCGATCAGTACGAAGGCCAAAACGTCGACCCTGCCAAAAAATCCCTCGCCTACCGCATCCTCCTACAATCCCCCGACCGCACCCTCACCGACGACGACCTAACCAAAGCCCAAAAAGCCATCACAGAAAACATCACCGCCATAGGGGGCTCCATTCGATAAATAAAGCATGATATCACCTGCGCCCCAGTAGGGGCAGTTCAGCAGAATAGTCCCTCGGGGGTGTCCCTTGGGGGATATACATTGGCGGAGTTCTGAGGATATATTCTACCCTACTTTCAATAGGATATCGTACGATATACAAACCCATAGCAAGTTGATACTAAAATGCTATCAAATTGATATCCTTTTAAAAGTGACCAAAAGGAACACCTCCAGGGGCGCGAAAGGATATCGCCTGATATCATCCCATCCCACCCCTCGACAAAGCTGACTCATAAATGTACAATCCAGAAGGTAACCAACCGCGACCAGAAGCGTATAGAGTAGAGGAATATTCAACCACCAATGGACCTACATAAAAAAATCCACGATCGATACGAAGCTGCGATAGAGAAGCGCGGAAGTGATGTGTATAAATCACACGCGACAGCTTGGCAGAGATCCAAGCAACCATGGAATGTGAAACGAGTCATAGCATGGTTTTTCACACTCATGGTCGC
Organism: Candidatus Peribacteria bacterium; assembly: GCA_943354965.1. Classification (GTDB taxonomy): domain Bacteria; phylum Patescibacteriota; class Gracilibacteria; order UBA1369; family UBA12463; genus CALREA01. The sequence goes on from CALRDN010000002.1 coordinate 63,919, forward strand.
AGGAGGAGCGACTGGCATTTTTCTGCTATTTGGAGCCATTGGTATTCTATCTATAGGACTTCCAACTGTTGATAATATCAGCTCTCAAGCCGCACGAGCGACGGAAATTTACGATCGAAACGGAGAGCTTCTCTACACTATTTCCGGAGAAGAAAACAGGAAATATGTTCCCTATGATCAGATCTCGCCTAACCTCATCAATGCCACCATCGCCGTAGAAGACGATCAGTTTTGGGAGCACAAAGGATTTGATATGACCGGTATAGCCGCAGCAGGACTCTATGAAGTCTTCGGCATAGGCAAGCAGCGCGGTGGATCCACTATCACGCAGCAGTATGTAAAAAACGCCTTCCTGACATCAGAGAGAAGTATAACGCGCAAACTGAAAGAGCTCATCATGTCTATTCGTCTCGAACAAAAATACGACAAGAAAAAGATTCTCGAACTTTATCTCAATCAAATTCCATATGGAAACAGCGCCTATGGAATTCAACGTGCCGCAGAAATATATTTTGGTAAAAACGCCATCGATCTCACTCTGGCGGAAAGCGTCATTCTCGCAGGAATACCGCAAGCGCCAAGCTACTACAATCCGTACAGTACACATCGAGAAAGTATCATCACGAAAACATTTTCACCCGAAGAACTTGCCTCGAGGAAACTGGTATCCGCAGAAGATATCAACAAAAATGAATATGTATATGGATTATTAGGAAAATTAAATACCATCGATGAGCAACACAAAATATACATGCCGGGACGTGCAGACGTGGTCATGAAGCGCATGCTAGAGCTTGGATATATCAAACAGCTGGAAAAAGAAGCCGCATGGCAGGGTACGCAAACCATCGCATTCCTTCCATTCAAATATTCCATCAAAGCGCCACACTTTGTCTTTTATGTGAAAGACATTCTCGAACAGAAATATGGCAAAGAAATTCTCGAACGTGGAGGCTTGAAAGTATATACAACTCTCGACTGGAAACTGCAGCAGGTAGCGGAAAACGCCATATCGAGCCGCGCCGAGTCCAACGAAAAAAACTACAAAGCGACCAACGCAGCGGCTCTCTTCGCCGATCCCAAAACAGGACAAATCCTCACTATGGTAGGTTCACGCGACTACTTCAACAAAGACATCGATGGAAATGTAAACGTCACCACTCGTACGCGACAACCAGGATCAGCATTCAAACCATTTGTCTACGCGCAAGCCTTCCTACGCCGCTACACACCCGCAACCGTCCTCTACGACACTCCAACGAAACTTGGTCCTGATACACCACAAAATTATGACGGAACCTTCCAGGGACCTATGTCGATGCGCCGAGCGCTTGGACAATCTCGAAACATCCCCGCCATCAAGGCCTACTATCTCGGAGGTGAGCAGGGTGCCATCATAGATCTTGCAGAAAAAATGGGTATCTCCACGCTCAACAGAGAACATGATTATGGGTATCCACTAGCCATCGGTGCAGCCGAGGTGAAGATGATCGATATGGTCACGGCTTTCGGAACATTCGCCAACATGGGTAAAAAACCGGAACTCACCCCTATTCTCAAAATCGAAGATCACTCCGGAAACATTATCGACGAGTGGAATCCGGACAGCGTAAAAGACTGGCAAGAAGCCCTAGATCCGGAAGTATCGTATTTAATCGATAGTATTCTTTCTGATAACTCCATTAAATTAAGTCAAAATCTTTCAATTCCGAATCAAACCATTGCTACCAAAACTGGAACGTCTACAAACAAGTCAAAATCCAAAGGAACGGCGTATCCAATGGACCTCTGGGTTATGGGCTACACGCCAAGCATTGTAGGATCGGTCTGGGTAGGAAATAACCGCGGAAATCCACTCGGAGCAAACGCCGATGGTTCCAACGTCTCTGCGCCAATATGGAAAGAAATCATGGCAGCATTTTTGAAAGACAAACCCGATGAACCATTTCCACGTCCGGAAGGAATAAAAGAAGTGACGGTATCATCTGCAACAGGACTCCTTCCGAATGAAAACACACCAAAAGAAAATCTCCGCACGGAAGTATTCGCAAGTTTTGCCATACCTACCGAGATAGAAAGAGCCTTCTCCAAGGCAAAAGTAGACAAACGCAACGACCTGCTCGCTAACGATTTCTGTCCTCCGGAAATGGTCGAAGAACGCGTCTTCCAATCACACAGTGATCCAATAGACAAAAAAGAATGGCAAGACGGCGTAAATCAATACTACGGAAGCGTAAAGAAAAAAATATCAGAAACGCCTATAGATCCAAATAATCCAAATGCGCCAGTAGCAGAAAGTGTATCTCTTGGGGGCTCGGCCCCTACCGAGGCCTCGCCCCTCTGCACCCCCGAAGCCCAAACTCAAGCCCCAACCGTCGCCATCACCTCTCCTTCTACCTTCTCGACTATCGCAGGAGGTACAGTCGACGTAGCAATCACCTACTCTGCACCAGCCGGCATCCAAGATGTCACCTATATATTCGATAAACTCCCACGTGCCGTAAAAAGTTCCAAACCCTACGACACCGCCACGATCAAAATCCCTAAATTCGTAAAACCCGGATCCGTCTACGAGCTCAAAGTAAAAGTCACTGACAAGAATCAGTACAGCGGTTATGCCACCATCCAGGTAAAAATCGCCGACGCAAACAATCCAGCCGACAATACCCCTCAAGCTTCCACCTGGCCCATCGCTCCATTAGGTACACCCCTGATTCCATCCAGTCCCGCCGACCTCCCACTCCTCTTCCCGAAGCAGTAGACCTCTACTTCTTCCCTAGAATCCTCTCCACCGCATCCAAAAAACTTTCAGCCTCATAAACATCTGGATCACCCTTCAGCTCTTCCGGCAGTTCAAACCGATCCGTTTTCAAAAAAATCGGCCTCACCTCTAAATTTTTTCCAAACTCGATATCCGTTGAGCGATCTCCAATCATCCACGAACTCTCCGGCTCCATTTCACAATCCCAAATCAAATCTTTTACCAAACCAATCTCCGGCTTACGACACTCGCACGTATCTTCTGGCATGTGAGGACAAATACAAACATCAAAAAAGCGAATCCCCTGTTCATCCATTTTTTGCATAAAAGCATCCTGCACGCGATCAAAATTTTCCCACGGAAATTCTTCACTTCCGATTCCATTTTGATTCGTAACGATCACTAATTCATATCCAGCCTCACGTAAGCTACGCAATCCCTCGAACACGCCGGGCTTGTAAGCTAACTTCGCCAACGTATCGATTTTTCCATCATCTACCTCCTCTATAAGGGTTCCATCCCGGTCTAAAAAGACTATTTTCATAGCCTTATTCTAAGCTGAATTTGACAAAATAGGCAAACTTTTTACATCCAAAGCTAGACAAAGCTAAGCAAAAATGATATAATAGAACCAATCCTTAAAAAGTATCTCTTAATTCTCCTCCTATGATTGCTTTCTGTCCAAAATGCTGGAAGAACACACACGGTGCCGAGAGCATGCGTGAAATGAAGGATGTTCAGTTCGTTACCATGAAAAATGGTCGACGAGCAGCAAAGGGTACTTGCTCAGTCTGCGGACGAGGCATGTACAAGATTGTAAAAACTTCTGAAGCTCCTGCTGCTTAAGTTTGGAACATTCACAACCAGTATAAAAAAGCCTTCATCAAACCATGAGGGTTTTTTTATGTGTGTTATAATCACCCCGATGAAAAAAATGAAAAAATTGATACCAGCATTGCCAGCATTTCTCTTCTTGAGCTTTCTGATTGTCAGCCTGCTTCACCGAGGAGGTATCTCGTTTCAAACGCATATTTTGTGGATGATCATTCTGCTTCCAATAGCCTTGAGTGTTTTCATTATCAAAAGAAAAGACAACCAAGCCTCAAGCCGAACACCATCAATAGTGCTCAGCCTTATTCTGCTTCTCCTTCTCACCATAGCCGCAGGCTGGGCTTATTCACAAATGCGCGACTTCGGCCTCATATCAGTTACGACACTGCTCGGAGGGCTGACAACACTTCTGATCGTCATAGAAATGGAGGTAACTGAATCGACCGTGGAAAGAATACTCAATATTCTCTGCGTCATCGCCTCCTTGCTTTGCATGTTCGGGCTCGGCCTCTACTTCTTCACAATCATCGACCGCCTCTCAGCGACCTTCGTCCACCTCCCCTATCTCACAACATCCTATCCAAACGCCTTCGCCCTTTTCCTGCTAAGCGTGATGCCGCATGCACTTCTCCAGCTCAACAAATTCCGCGATCGACCATGGCTCATTATCAATGGCCTCATTCTCTCATCACTCCTCCTCACCTTCTCCCGAGGATCGCTTATCGTAGGAGTTGGAATCATCGCCGCGCTCTTCCTCCTCAGAAAAATACGATTCGATAAACAAGCTGCCCTCGTACTGATAGGAGTTGTTGCCCTTACAGCCACATTCCAAGTGATGAGACCGGATAGCCTGGGACAAAATTCTTTCGAAGATAAATACACACTGAGCTCAGAAGAAAAAACTTCATCCGTTTCCGAGCGAATGGACTTTTGGAAAGGTGCCATCGAAATTATCAAAACATATCCACTCTTTGGGGCAGGACCGGATACATTCGAATATATTTTCCCTCAATATCAAACGAACCTCCTCGCTAACTCCGACCATCCCCATAATATGTTTCTCAAACAAGCGAGCGAGTTTGGCATTCCTTCAGCGTTTCTCCTCTTGGGATTACTGGTCTACGCACTCTATGGCCTTCGGAAAACATATCGTACAAACAATATTCATCTCGCCCTCGGATTAGCAGTGCTCGCGATGGTAGGTCACAATCTTCTCGACTACAATTTAAATTTCACATCAAACGCGCTCGTCTTCTACGCCCTCCTAGGGCTGATCATTGGTCTCACTCGATTCAACACGTATCAAGTACCTAAACGTGCGCTATGGGTCATCCTCATCGTACTGACGAGCATACTATTTGTCGGTGGTGGGTACGAAGCATATCAACGCATGCTTATTACACAAGCAAGAGAAGTAACAGCATCATCCGCCGAAACAATCTTTGAAAAAATTCATCCCATCTTTTACGAAGATGCTATCTTGCTGCGCGCGCAGAATGCTATCGAGATGAAAAATACCAAGCTCGCAAAAGAACTTCTAAAAAATATCACTCTGCACAATCAGTATTATGCAGAAGCGCAAAACCTCCTCTCGGAAACTTATCTCGGGAATGCCTCAAAAGTGCTAGCAAAAGCCAATAACGCGAAGGCACTTGAACTCGACCCATGGAACAATTTACGATATTATTTCCAAAAAATAACATTGGAATTGCAGGAAGGAAAAATCATAAAAAAAGAACCATATCAAAAACTTCTCGAAAACTATCTACAACTTCTACAAAATAATGCACATGAAACCGTTCGTAGCGGCAATCCGCGTTATGCCATCAAAATCGCAGAAGCACTCGCACTGACCGATCTAAAAAATAAACTCACATCAACCGCCGAACTGGAAAGAAAAAAATTCACCGACCGATACAATATCACTCTCTCACCTCTTTAAAACATGATACATCAGCTATTAATCGGCACCACAAACAAAGGAAAATTCAAAGAAATTAGCGAAGTTCTCGATACGCTTCCCGTAGAACTTCTCACTCCTCAAGGACTAAAAATCATCGGACAACCGGAAGAAACCGGCGGAAATTACGAAGAAAACGCACGGATAAAGTGTCAATTTTATTATGATCAATCAGATCACATGCCCACACTAGCAGAAGACTCAGGCATAGAGATAGATGCATTCCCCGGAGAACTCGGTATGAAAACACGACGCTGGGGAGCCGGAGAAAACGCCACCGACGAAGAGTGGCTCACACACTTCCTGACAGAGCTCAAGAAAAAACCACCAGAGATGCGAACCGCACGATTCCACTGCACCGCAGCCCTCATGCTCGACAACAAAATGCATGTATTCCATGGAATCTGCCCGGGAATCCTCCATACAGAACCGCAAACAGCCGTGCCCCATGGCATTCCCCTCTCATCATGCTTCCAGCCGGAAGGATTCGACAAAGTCTACAGCGCGCTCACGCCGGAAGAAAAAAATCAGATCAGCCACCGTGGCCGAGCGATGCATCAGGTAAAGGATTATCTAAAATCAATAGGCTATCTGTAGATAACACGCTACGCAATACACCATTTTCTCTGACTCCGGAGAATAGGTTGTTTGAATATCCTTATTACATTTACCACACTGTCTTTTCCAAAATGTTCGAGGATTGCGCTGATGGAAGCGATCCATATGGCGCTGATCAGGGGATCTGCGTGGAATAGGTAGCCGTTGTTGACGATAGAATTGCAACTCCTGCTTAATAATTTTAAATGGTCTGCCTGTCACTTCACAAACTACCGCCAAATTTAAAATGTCATCGGATACGTTATCAATACCATCCGGCAATTGAGAACTTTCAATAATTTTTACGGCATTAGATGGTACACTTGGGGCATCATCCCATTTCCAACCCTTAGCCTCCACCCCCTCTTTATTGGACGGGTAATACATCTGGGCGGTTGTTTTATTGTAGCCAAATGGAGAAAAGGATACAGGGAAAAGTTCTCCCCATTCGCCCGTTGATCGCATATGCTCAATTATTTTTGGTACCAATACTTCATATTCAGCCTTCGTGTACTGTTTATTAAAAATACAATACTGCTTATTGTGCATATTAAAACATCCAAAGCAATCTTTACTGCTTTGCACATACCAGCAATACAACAAATCCGAAGAGTTAACGTGAATATTATGACTAAAAAGAATATGATAACAGCCATTACCGGCAATAGAACATTCATATGATTCAGAGAGGTTGAGTCCATATTGATAAATATCATATACATTTTTCGCACCAGTAACCACTTGGTACAGATATTTGCCATGCTCCACATCTTCACAATCAAAACTCATGTGGGTATCTTTACAATTCTGCAAATAATCACCAGAACAATTTTCCAAATTCAGTCCATGAAATTCCTTATATATATGCTTCTTTTCAAGTTCCTTTAACTGTGTTTTACACTGCTGATATTGAACATATGAACCTAAATCAATCTTCGACATCTGCTCTTCGTATTCCTTCTTCGTTAACTGCTTATTCATAAAACAGTACTCTTTATCACGCATACCTATACAAAGAAAACAGTTTTTACACCCTACGCAATCACGCAAAAAAGCTGATGAATTACAATTGAAGCAATCCTGCGAACCCCGTAGTCCATAGCATTTATGGACATCAACACAATCATAGCAAAGCTCACAGCTGAGATTATAAAAACCATCCACGCAAGAAGTGCTCCTTTTAATACCATATCCATAATAACAATCCTCGCAAAAATCAGCATGCATAATAAGATAGCAGTTTTTGGAAAACCCCGCGTAGTGAATATATTCAGAGTTTTCATTTGTTCCCTCGATGAGTAAATTCTGAGCGGGCACATCTTGCCATAGCTGTTTAAGCTGAGCGAAAACGGAACGGGAAAAATCAACATCACGACCATACGAACACGAATCCCACTGATCGCTATGCCAACACTCACGACAATACACTACTTTATTACTTTCGGGAGGATGCTCGGTCAATACGCTTTTCCGACAAAGGCCGCAATGCGATGAATAAAAAAAACGTTCATTGGCAAGTGCTAGTCTCCTTTGTTGTCTGCAGTCTGGACAATGAGTTGGAGATGGAATGAGATGTTTTTCCCCATTAAATACAGGCGAAACACTCTCGTAAAAGTTCAAATCATCATCCGTAATATCAAAAACAAGATCGCAGCTTTGACAAGATTTAGTCATAACATGAGCTTAACGCAAAATAATATTCAGGGCAACTCTAACAAGAGGAATAATCAAACAAGCGACACATGCGTGTATGCCTTTGGCTGCCAAAGATATTTATAATCAAATGGCTGCTCTTGGCGATAAATCGTGAAGGATTCCTTGCCATTTCCATCAATCTCAAAAGAAACTTGAACCGCCACCTTGTCTTTGCGCTGCACCTTCAAGGCTGCATAATCGCGGTCCTTAGCCAAATAAAGAAGTGCCTCTTTGGCAAAACTCTCTTTTTGCTCCTGGCTAAAATCAGCACTAAACTCTACGCGACTATCAGCGAGCAAACGATCCACTCTCGCATTCTCGCTAAAGAATTTGAAGTATCCTGTTAATCCCACAACGAGAATCAAAGCAACAACGGCGACACCCTGAAGCTTTCTCAAAAGAACTCGTCCGAACGATTCATCATCACTATAAAATTCGTCATCACTATCGTCAGTTACACTTGCCTGATCTTGAACAATCGTCCTGGCGCGAACCGGCTGTTCGTACATTGGCTGCGCACGAGGTGGCTGCTGTGGCTCTACGGGTAGGGTAAAATCGGGCTCCGGCTGAAGTGGCTGAGGGTGAGGAGCATCCTGATTTTGCTGTGGATCCTGAGGCTTATAAAAATTCTGTGCCGATGCTCGTGCGAATTGTTCCATAAAGAGTTCACGTAAAGAAGTAAGAATCTCCTGATCAACTGGGATATTTTCATGCTCGCGCGCTTTTTTCAAGAGAGAAGCGGCGCTCCCAAAATACGAAGTAATCTGTGATAACGAAAATCCTTTCTGATTTGCAGTTGCTGCACCAATCACATCTTTCGCCTTCTTCAAGGCATCATAATAAAGCTTCGTGCAATCCTCCTCCCTCATTCCCATGACAATGGCACGGTCTACCACACTCACCTCCTCAAAGAACGTAAGCCACAAAACCTCTCGCTCCTTGTACTCTAGCTGTGAATAGAAGTTCTGGAGGATCTCCTCTCTCCTGATAGAGCGACTACCCGAACTCGTCTTTATGTCATAGACATCATGCAAATCGCCGATTTTCTTCGACGCATCCCCTGCCTGGGCAGGCTGCGACTGTATCGAGAAAAACTCATACGCCCACTTGTACAAATCCAAAAGCGTAATAACCTCATCACGCTTCATCTCATCAAAAGCATTCTCATACAGCGACTTCATGATGAACGCAATCACCGGTTTCGTCGTAGCTCTTCTCGCGCAATACAAATATAACTGATCAAAAGACTGCTTATACAGCTTCCAAAACTTCTCTACATACGGATTTTCGTTGAGGAATGTCATGGGAAATATCTATATTAAACATCAATCGACGAATCACTCTCGTGTCCCAAAGGTTTAGGGCGCATATGAAGAGGTCTGCATGCCTGAGCCGCGGGATGACTTGATTCCACCCACTCACCAATACCCATTATTTCCTCACTTCTATCGCCCGCCATATACCGGCTAAGGAGCGCAAGATCCATGGAAACATAGGCCGGATACTGCCATCGCATGGCAGGGGTAACACGATATTTGTCGACACCAAAAGCCGCACCCAGTCTACGCTCTCTCTCGGCACAAATTTCTCGTGCTGCCGTCTGAAACATCTTCGAATGAATAGCACTACGAAGTTGACGAGCCACATCCATCAATTGAGACAAAGCAGATGTATCAGCTTCTGCAAAAGCTCGAGCAACAGCATGGCCATTCCCTAAACTTCTAAAAGTGGACCCAGGATCAGTCAACAACTCAGCAAGGTGAGTAGTGGATGAACTTACCCAACGCTCCACATTCGTAGAGTTTCCCGTTAAGGACTCTAATTCAAAACCATCGCTACCTGACCTTTTATCAAATGCTGCAGCACGACGCCAGGCATCAGCCCACTTGGCAGAATTATCAGGACTCAAAGCGACTAAACGAGATACGCAATCGATGGCATTACGCATCTGTGCCTCAGCAGCATTATCCGGATTGGCAAAAATACTATTCAAAAAGCTCGGATCAGCAATTCTATGAGCCAAATCATTAGGAGCTGCTACCTGCATATCCGTACCTGCATCATCATCCTGAGGAGCGTGTAAATTATCCATAGAAATAGTAAAAATTATAAAGGAGTCCATTTTGCCACAATTTGTGCGCACGCACAAGCCAGAGTGCAAAACACCAATTTGGTCAATATTTTAGCTTTAGGAAGAAAGCAGCCCTGCTTTGAGCACCTCCTCAATTTCATCAAAAACCACCTCGACCGTGACTAACGTATCGCATTGCATGATTTTTTCGACATACTTTTTCGCCCCCTCAAAACCCTTGATATATGATGCCAAATGTTTACGCAACTCACGTATCGCTTTCACCTCATTAGATCCCTCCACGGCGAACCGGACATGCTGGCGAATTAGGGGCATTTTTTCAAGCATATTTTTTGGTCGTTCATAGGCCACCCCCTTAAAATGTGCCGCAATTTCGGCGATAAGCCATGGATCACCAAGTGTTGCACGGCCCACCATTACACCATCCAGATTCCCCAGACGCATCTGCGCATCTGCCACAGACTTGATATCTCCATTTCCAAGAATCGTAATGCCCAATTCTTTCTTCGCCAAATAAATAGGGTCCCAGTTCGCCTCACCGGAAAAAGCCTGCGTGCGAGTACGTCCATGCAGTGATAATAATTTCGCCCCGGCATCCACAACGCCCTTGCAGAAGCCCAAAAACCGCTTCTCATCATAACACTCATATCCCAGTCGCGTCTTCACAGAGACCGGAACAGAAACAGCTCTACTCAAATTATATACAATCTCAGCCGCCAGATCGGGACTCTTCAAGAGCGCCGATCCACACTCATTCGAGGTAACCTTGCACGTCGGACAGCCCATATTAATATCAATTCCAGCGATTCCCATATCTTCTAATATCTTCCCTGACTCCACAAAAAACTCCGGCTCCTTTCCGAAAAGCTGCATGATAAGCGGAAACTCTTCCGGATGCCAGTCCATCATTCGATAGGACTCTTTGCTTCCATGATGAATCGCCGCCACACTCGTGAGCTCAGAGAAACAAACAACATTTTCCGTACCCGGCAATAGCTTTACCGCTCTACGATATGCCGAATCGGTATAACCGGCCAGAGGAGCAAGCGCCACGATAGGCTTCGAAAATGTATCCCAGCTAAATTTCATAGTATTGGGATTATACGGTTAAAAAGCCATATATCAAGGCCAAGGCTTCCCATCTACATATAACTGCTTCAACGCTGGCGTGCCATCGGTATCTACCGCGACCTTTGCGAACGCCTGTCGATCCTGCGTCCACGTAGTAAACATCTGACCCTTACCCTCAGGAATAAAATACTGCTCTATGCCGTAATCCAGCCGATACGTAGGTTTCTCATAAGAATCAGTCGGCGGAGTATCGACGCTCACAATTCGGCCCTTTATGAATATGCCGTCCGCAGGCTTCGCATGTGACATTTCCCCCGGATAAGAAAAACCATCAGACTCAACAAGCGATACATACACAACCTCACCCTGCCGGAACTGCTCCTCATTAACCAACCGCCCGTTATAGTAGCCTCCTACGGTCGTTAAATCATGCTGATACGTTACATAATCACCTCGCAACGGATCACGCGGATCTACCGGCAAAAGATGAATAAGAATTTCCCTGCCACTAGACAGTGTCATCAATTTCACCATGATGAGAACAAAAATAACCATCACCTGAAAAGCCACAGCCAAGCCAATTTTTATATCTTTATTCATGAGGTGTTGGATCAATATCTGCGATCATTCGACGACGAGTACGCTCCATCAGCCATCCAACTCCGAAAAGAAGAAGACCTGCCCCAATGAAAAATAAACTCTTGTCGAGGAAGGTGAAAAACCAATCAAAATACTTCACAAGTATAAATAAGAACATGCCTATGACGCCCATATTAATCATCCATGACGCACGCCTATAGTATCCAAGGGCGATAATGCCGATAAGTTGAGCGAGTATAAGTGCATTGAAAAGAATAGCCATAAAAAGGCCTCCTGACGAAAGAGTATCGTAATCGACAAACAGTGAAAAAGGAGGAAGGATCAAAAGGAAAAGATAAAAAACAACATGTGCCAATACGACGAGGTTTTCATACAACGGCAAGCGCGCACGAATTAACGCCATGCCAAGCCCTCCGAGAAGAACAGCATAAGAAACAACCATCTGCCAAGACCCCACCATAGACAATCCATCACTCAACTCGACAAGCGCGTGAAGACCGGACTGAAGTGAAAAGAAAAACAAACTGCCCATCAAAAACAGGGTACCAAACAGTGAATAAACAGATCCGAACTTCTTATCAATACGGCCCAGCACGACAAGTAGCGCCGCATAAAGAATATAACCAACATAGAGAGAAAGTGGCTCGATACCTGGCAAATCAATCCATTGAAAAGACTGTGCACCCCACCATATAGGCAGCATCACCATGGAAAAAATAAGCGAAAAAACCGTCTTGAAATAATACGCCACTCCAATACCAAGAGCAGTCATAGCGAAGAAAATAATCCTCCAAGAAAGAGGATCGCCAAAATCCGCATTAAGACCAAGGAGAGTTACACCACTAAAAAAAACAAACAGTACAAGAAAAGCTTGGTGGAGAGGATCATCTTCTGACTTGGCCTCCTTAGTCAAAAGATTACCGGCGAAAAAGAGAGTTATCGTAGAAGCAATAAGGAGAAAAGTAGAAGTAGTGAAGAAAACGCGGTAACCAAACGTCCCGGTGAAAAGTTCGATACCATGGCCAAAAGCAGCAGCAAGGCCTAGCGCAAGAGCAAGGAAAAAATGAGTACCGGATCTCAATACAAAGCCCATGGCGAGGGATCCAAGCATCCAAAGAAGGAGCCCATCCGGCCAGTTCTGACGAACATGGAACATCTGAGCTATCAGAAAAATACCCGCCCCATATATAAGAGTACCCAAAAGATAAAAAGCGTTCCCTACCTTTTCGAGCTGCTGCTTCTCGTGAAAATACCAACCAAGCCCATACGAACTCAACATAGAAATCATAATAATACCGATTTTCATAACCTTCGTCATCTCGGTCCAGTTAGCGGCAACAAAAGAAAAAATACCAGCGCCCACTAATAATGCACCAAAAATAACAATCGTATGCACACTGCGCTTGCCGGAGTCTTCCTTGCTGCCATAAACTCTCGCCTCGCGAACTGCCTTTTCTATCGCCTCTACCTTAACTCCACTCTGGAGCAAAGATACATACACCTGCTCAAGCGTCTCGCCCTTAGCCAAGCTGGCATGGACCTGCTCCACAAGTTGGATGGAACTGCCTTCGGTAAATTGAAAGTGCGGCATATCCCAAGCATACAACGAAACTTTACATTTGAAAACGTGGATGTAGAATATCGCGGTAACATTATTCTACCCTCATGCACAACCCTATGAACAAGCACAAACTCGGAGAAGTTGCATCCACATCAATATGCGGAAATGACATTATGAGCTCGGTATTGTATGTCTCAGGAATTGCCATCGGGGCTGCCGGAATATATGCACCAATAATTCTTCTGGCCATCGGGGGCGTATTGCTACTTTATAGGGGCGTGTATCGCGAAGTAGTAGAATCACTTCCTGTAAACGGAGGAACCTATAACGCCCTGCTCAATGGAACCTCAAAAAACATTGCCGCAACAGCGGGAGTTCTCACCATTCTTTCCTATGTCGCCACATCTGTAATCTCCGGAAAAACAGCCGTAGAGTATCTAGGAACGATTATTAACATTCCCATCATTCCCGTAACCATCGCCGTTCTCATATTCTTCGCCGCGCTTGTTATATCTGGAGTAAAAGACTCGGCAAAAATTGCCATTGGCATCTTCTTCCTGCATCTCACTACGCTCGTAGCATTCGTCGTACTGGGATCATATTATCTCTATACTCACCCAAATCAATTTCACATAAATTTTGCACACACTCGAGTCCTCGTTCAGGACTACACCCTCATGATCGTCCTCTTTCTCGGCTTCGCTTCATCATTACTCGGCGTATCAGGCTTCGAAAGTTCCGCAGACTTCGTCGAAGAACAGGAAAAAGGAGTCTTCAAAAAAACGCTCACAAATATGTTGCTTGGAGTTGTTATTTTCAACCCTCTCGTAGCGCTCCTCTGCCTCGGAATCTCCGACATGTCAGAGATAGCTAAATTCTCCAACTTTCTTCTCGCTGGAGAGGCAAAAATCGTAGGTGGAGCAATTTTTCAGTATATCGTCGTCATAGACGCATTCCTCGTACTCTGTGGAGCTGTTCTCACCGGATTCATCGGTGTCTCGGGTCTCATCAATCGTATGTCTCAAGATGAAGTACTCCCTATCTGGTTCGCAAAAAGAAATGCAAAACGATCCTATCCCCGCATCGTCATCACCTTCTTGTTACTCTGCATATCTATTCTCTTGTCTACTGGAGGCAATCTCAAAGCCCTTGCTGGCGTCTATGCCATCAGCTTCCTCTCCGTAATGAGCATGTTTGCTATCGGTAACCTCATTCTCAAAATCACTCGACCGGATCTCCGACGCCTCTACTCATTTCCAATGCTACTTGTCATTCTCGCCTTCGCGACAACATTCACGGGACTCATCGGAAACATCATGATGGATCTCAACAATCTATTATTCTTCGCATTCTATTTCTTCCCAGTAATACTCATCGTGCGTGCCTATATATACCGTGACTATATCGTTTCTTTTTTCTACAACCACACGGCTCCCGATACTCTTCTCCATAAATTATTCCGCGTCGTTTTCCGCAACGTAGTGCGAGGAACATACATTCTCTTTATCCATCGAGCCGACCGACTTTTCAACACGCTCAAATATATCAATGCCAACGAAGCGGGACGGCACGTCATTATTCTTCACTGCAAAGACGAAACAGATGAAGTAAACGACATCGTCTGGCACGACCTCAAAACGCTCGTACCACTCATTCCAAAAGCCGGAGTATTTCAGCACCTCCGCCTCGACCTTCACCAAATAGAAGGACCGTTTGGACCAGAAGTAATTCACAAAGCATCCGTAAAATACGACATTCCTACGAACCGCATATTCATCGGAACGATTCACGAAAACCACAAGTTCATGTACGAAGACTTGGGCGGCGTGAGAATTATTGTCTAGAGATAAATATTTTATCCTATTTCGTTCGTATCAACGGTATATCTCTCGCAGCAACTCCGTCAACACTCGTTCGATTCAACATCGGATGATCCTCATCTCCAGGCCCAAAATCAGAATCAGGATGGTAGGCGACAACCGTCATTGTCTGGCCACTACCGGTTCTAAACTTATGGGGAGCCATTGTGTGAATACCAAAAACTTGACCTGGATACATAACCGTCTCCTCATCAGGAGTTATACAAATGCCACCACCATCACTTACTAACCCTAAACGCATCGAAGGGGGTGTATGCATCGTCTGATCTATATTTTCAGGAAAGTGCAAAGAATTCAAACATGGATCCCCCTTCCTCACGGGTGGAATAAGTAACGAATCAGTACATCCATCAATATACTTCAATCGACCATTTTTCTCTACCGGTCCACCCATCATAAACATGCCATTATGCATAAGTCTTTCAATGGCAATACCAATGCCATCAGAAATAATAAGCGGCTCATTGCTACAAAAATACATCCCTTTATCCAACGCGAACACCCTACCGCCCGCCATCTCAATTTTGGCACGTGCCCCATGCACGGTATCAAAAATAAACCCGTAAAAAGTACTACCTCGTTCGGACAATTCCAAAGGCTCTCCATGAAAAGCGTGGAGTCGGGTAGGAAACTGATCGTGGGAATAATCAGCAAGTAGACCTGAATCTAAACCAAAAGAAGAAAAAGATTTCATGTCGACATTATAGCAAACTTTAAAAGTTTGCATAGTAGCTACATTGGTGGAGATGCCGGGAGTTGAACCCGGGTGCAAAAGAAGAATGGACATACGTCTACAAATCATAGTCCGCTCTTATTTACTTCGCATGTGATAGAGAGTGGACCAAAAGCCACGCGCGAAGGGCTATAGGTTTTTGTGCATGTATCGTAACTCCTCAATACACACCTTAGTTTAGAAGTATTACGCCCGATGGAACCGCCTAAACATCAGTTCCATAAGACGCCCTCCGAAAAAATTCAGAGAGAACAATAAGACGAGAATTAAACAAGAGTTGGAGTCCTCGAAAAAGATCGAAGAAGAGCAATTGTCCTAGACTCGCCGTTATCGGCAGTTGTATCTGCAATTAGTTTGCGCCAGACGTTGATAACGGTCGGACTGGCGCAACGGCCGGATCGCAGTATGCCTACCCGTTTCTTCTGTCGAATGCCGGACATCCCCACATGTGAACGAACGCGCCACAAAACTACAAACTGCAGCGGACTTGAAGTATATCAAATTTAAAACCCAATTGCCAGATTTGACGTAATAGCAGGCTGCACCTTATTGGGAGTTATCAGTACACTTGGACCAACAGCAAAGCCTAGTGTCTTACTCAACCTAATACCAACAAGTGTGGTAATCCTTGCAATTGGTGCAACCTGGGTGCCAATCCATTCAGCACCAACACCCAACTCTCCAACTACATAAAATGGGTTCGCGATACTATCATGGAAAGTTCCAACCGCTTCAGCACTTCCAGCCATCTTCCCGTGATAAGCAGCGCCTAAACCAAGCCCAACCCCAGCAGACCAGTGATCAAAGAGTTCATGGGTATACAAAATATGCCCCATAGCCTTATGAGCATCAACCTCGGGCCCAATCGCGATATGGTGAGGATGGGTATGTGTATCTTCATGGTGAAGTTTTGCACCAACATCAGCTTCAGCTTCAGCCTGACTCGGAATCATCATACTTCCAGCTGCCGCGAGACCCGCAAATGTATTTTTAATATTCATAGAAAGATATTATAGCAATAATTTATACTTTTGTCAAGAACACTTGATATAAGTATTATATCTGACAAATAGAAAATATTAAAGCCTAATTGAAGACTATTTCTTCTTTTCCCCCACTATCCCCACAACCTTCCCCGCCAGCTTCACCAAACACTCCTGAAGCTCCTCAACCCAACCCATTCCAAGCTCAGAAATTACAATCTGAAGCTTATTACCGACAATCTGCCATTTCGGACTGTATTCAAGTAAATTCATAATATTCTCCGGCTTCACCTTTTTAGAAAGCTGCATAATAATAATCTGCTTATCTTTACCCAAGTGAACATTATCCGCCTTCACCTTCGCAACTCCCGCCTTCTTCGCATATAATTTTAACTCAATTACCTTAAACAAATTCAACACCTCTTTCGGCATTTTTCCATAATCCTCAATAACATCATCCTTCAGCTCAGCCAAATACTCGAACGTATCCGCGCCAGCCATTTTTTGATACAAACTAATTTTATCTTTCGAGCTAACGATATACGAATCAGGGACATAACAGGTCAAAGGAAGCTCTACGGATACATCTTCCACCTCATCCGCCTTATCAGCCGACTTACCAGAATTTAAATCCTCAACGGCTTTATTTAACATACGAATAAAATGACTCACACCCACAACATTAATTACTCCACTCTGCTTCGCGCCCAAAATTTCACCAGCGCCGCGAATTTCTAAATCTTTCATAGCTATTTGGAATCCTGAGCCTAGCTCAGAAGCCTCCACGATCGCTTTTAAGCGACGTTTAGCATCTAACTTAAGTCTCTGCCCATGATAGAGGAAGTAGGCGTATGCCTGGACCTTTCCTCGACCCACTCGTCCACGTAACTGATACAACTGTGCTAACCCAAATCGCTCTGCATTATTTACCAACAACGTATTCGCATTTGGAAGATCAATACCATTCTCAATAATTGTTGAACTCACCAATACATCAAATTTATGTTCCGTGAATTGCAGAATTTTCTCCTCTAACTGGCTAGATCCCATCTGTCCATGAGCAACACCAACACGTGCCTCAGGAATCAACTGGCGCAACTTCTCGGCCATCGAATCAATCGTCTGAACTTTGTTATGCAAGAAATAAACCTGCCCGCCGCGCTGTACCTCGCGCAAAATCGCATCACGAATTAATGTCATCCCAAAGCGTCTCACCTCAGTAATAATAGGCAAACGACCCGGTGGTGGTGTAGTAATCGTCGTAACATCTCTCAGTTTATTAAGCGCAATATTTAACGTTCTTGGAATAGGAGTTGCAGTTAATGTTAACACATCCACACCGGCCTTAATTTTCTTCAAAGACTCTTTCTGGGTAACACCAAACCTCTGTTCCTCATCCACCACAATCAATCCAAGATTTTTAAATTTAACATCCGGCTGTAATAATCTATGTGTACCAATAACAATATCAACCTCACCTTTTTCTAATCGCTGAAGAGTTAATTTCTGCTCCTTGGCCGAAACAAATCGACTCATCATCGCAATACGCACATCAAACTGATTCATGCGTTTCGTAAACGTCTGATAATGCTGATCGGTCAAAATAGTAATAGGAGAAATAAAAGCCACCTGTTTTCCAGCTCTCACAGCCTTGAAAGCGGCACGGACTGCAACTTCCGTCTTCCCAAATCCTACATCTCCACACACTAATCTATCCATAGGTGAAGCCTTCTCCATATCTGCCTTAACATCCAAAATCGCTTTGATCTGACCAGGTGTTTCTTCGTAAGGAAATGACTCGGCAAGTAAAATTTCATCTTTATTATCTGCCGGAAAAGCATATCCAACTGCTCTCTTGCGCTCCGCATATAACATCAACAACTCCTTCGCTATAATCTCTGTTTCTTTCTTCACCTTACTTGTAATAGAACTCCACTCCGTCGATCCAAGACGTGTTAACTTCGGCATCGAATCCTCTGACCCAATATATTTTCCAACTTTATCAGCCTGATCAATAGGAACAAATAATTTATCATTTTCAGCATACCCGAGTTTTAAATACTCTCGAGTAACATTATCAACTGTTCGCTGCTCCAAACCAAGAAACAGAGCAATACCATGGTCAGCATGTACCACAAAATCCCCAATCTTCAACCCGGACATCAAATCAGAAAACACTCTCTGGTTACTATTTACCGACTTTTTTTTATCATCTCGTAGTATTGAAATTTCCTTATCCGTCAAAATAGAAAGTTTAATCTCAGGATTCTGAAAAGCATACGGAAAGGTGTCATCCCTCCCCTCTTCGATGAGATAAATCCTACCTCCATCAGGGCTCACATCCTCAAAAACATCCGTAAAAGGAATATTGTGAGTATGAAAAATCTCCGTGAGTTGTTTTTTATTCTTTGTAAAAATCAAAACATTCCATCCATTACCTTTCTTGGCAATTAAATCATTCGTAAAATCAAAGAGGTCTACATATCGCAAACTCGTAAGGTAATGTAGGTGCTGATGATTATCCCCATCCTCATTAAATAATGTGAAAATAACACTCTTACATCTCGCATAAACATGAGAAACAAGCGCATTCCAGCCATCATACATATCATCAGTAATATCTAATTCATCTTCCACAAATAAACAATCCTTCTGAATATAATCTGTTAACTTTCCATCCCAATTCTGGAAAAATAATGAATACAAAGAAACATTCTCTACGTCTTTTATTGAGCCAGGCTGTAATAATCGTATCTTCTCAATCCCCTCAAAACCAATCTCAATCTGAACAGGATAGGTTAAATTTACCGGCCAAACAATAAGGGTATCTCCGGTGCGGTAATACTCCCCAACATCAATAGACTGATTATCGGAAGCGACCGTATATCCCCACTCCATAAGAAGCTCAAACACACGAACGGGATCAACTGCATCACCCTTTGAAATTTTCAAAATATTATCAGAAAAATCCTTAACATTAGGATATTGAAGATAAAAATAAGAAGCCGGTACAACCAAGGAACAAATATCCGCGGATAAAAAACGAGACAAAAACACTGAAATTTGTATCTGATTATATCTCTTTTCCTCCCTACTACATTTTTGTATATCAACTACCTGCCAATCATCACCACCATGAAGATCAAGACTGTAAGCGGGTAAACCCGTCCAACGAGGAATATCCTGGATAAAAACATCTCTTTCAGATTTATTATTCACCGCCCATACCGTCTTTGTAAATGTATTCTTAGAATTCTGGAGAATATCAGCAACTGTAAAAACACGAGAAGAATAACCCGTAGACCCAGATAGAGTAATAGAATTATGTTCATGGAACACATTCAAAACCCTATGATATATAGGATAACCAAAATGACTCATTAATGACTCGTACATCTTACTCACAAATCGTTTCCTTGATTGAATTTATACTTTGAGTGGCATGATAATATAGACATAATTGTCATCTTTGCAAGGCTTAATCACAACAGGTGATAACTTGTCATTCATCTCAATAAAGATCCTTGAAGCTCCAATAGACGCCAAAACATCTAATAAATACTCCGCATTTAAAGCTGTTTTATTATTCTCTCCTGTTAAAACAATATCAACCTCAGCTCTATCTTCACCTACTTTTGTCTCATCCGTAGAGATAGTTAATTTACCATCGTTCGTAACTGATACTTTTACACTATTATTACTTTCTCGTGCAAAAAGACTTACACGCTTCATATTTAATTGAAGCTCCTGTGTATCAACTTCAGCTTTAGACTTACTATCCTTCGGAATAATACGCTCATAATCCGGAAATCGACCCTCAATAAGACGAGATGTGAACTCAATATCCCCAATTCTAAACAAAATCTGATTCTTTGTAATATCAACAAAAACCTCCTGAGCTGTAGTTTTTGAAAGTAATTTCCCAAGCTCTTGAACAGTTTTTACAGGAATAATACACTCAACTAATTCGTCTTTTCCTTTTACAAGCTCAATTTTCTTCTCTGCTAAACGATAACTATCAGTAGCAACCATCTTTAAAGTTTTCTTATCCACAACCATCAAAACTCCTGATAATACTGGTCTTGAAGAATTTTGTGATGCTGCAAAAGCAACCTGCTGAATAGCAAGATTCAAATCTTTAACTGGCAATACAAGATCACTCCCCTTATCTACCTGGGGAATAACAGGAAATTCATCTGCATGAATACCTTTCATTTTTGTCTGAGATTTATCCGCCTTAACCGTAAAATTAAGACCTTCTGTAGCGCTAATTTCAAGTTTCTCATTTGGTAATAATGAAACATAACTCATTAATAATTTAGCAGGAACGGTTATAGAACCTTCATTTCGAACTTCACACTCAAAGAAATACCGAACAGCAATCTCTAAATTCGTAGCTGAGAAAAACAAATTCTTACCCTCAGCTTTAATGAGAATATTATTTAATACCGGCAAAGTATTACTTGAACTTATTGCTCTACCGACGATATCCAAAGCATCTAAAAATTTCTTTTGTTCGCAAAGTACTTTCATGTGCCTATTATATCTACCTACCCTTAGAAAACAACCTAATCTCTATAATTCTTTTCTTTATGTTTTTATCTTTAATTGTTTCTCCCTGTATCTCTGTTATTTTATGAATATAAAAATAGTAGTAGATAGTGAGCTCCGACTTTTGCACCATTTATGGGTAAGAAATGTGTATAACTCATGAATTCTAGTGAGTATTAGGCTTAAAACGTTTTGAACAATGATAAATATTGGTAATAAACTTATGGGTATATGTGTAAAAGTAGAGATAGATAATCCCCTTTTACACAGGTGTTGCAAAAGTATGAAAGTATAATAAAGATATCTTTCCTTTAGATGTGGATAGTATGTATAAAATGGGTAAAAGTGGTAAAAATAGCTTTGATTACAGAGAAATACCCTGTTGTTATTTTGGGTGGTTGATAAGTAGTACATAACTTGTGGAAAACGATATATTTTCCTGTACTTTGAAGCTAAAGTTAGGTAAACTACTCTGGCTATGACTATGGAATATATAAGTATTATTGGATTTTTCGCCATCGGGATCGCGGCGGTGCTATTTCTTTCGAAAAGGAAGGGAATGAGTAGTGATGAGGTGATAAAAATAGGAAATGAAAAAAAAGACAAAGCTAGGGTTGAGGCTGAGGTTCTGAGGAAGAGCGCATTACAGAAGATAGATGAGATGAAGAATAGCACCGTGGAGTCAGAGAAGAGTTTTAATGAATTTCTCGAGAAGATAGAAGAGTCTATTAAGTCTAAGGAAGAGGTTGTAGCCAAGCGCGAACTGAAAAACGATGATTTGAGAGCGGTGATTACAAAGGAAAATGAAGAGAAGGCGAAGCTACAAGCGGAACTTAAAAAGATAGATGAGGAGCGTGTAGGATCCCTGGAAAAGAGGGCGCAAAAGAATGCATTAGATATAAAGAAAGAATTAGTTCAGTCCCTGGAGAATGAATTAACAGAAGATAATGAGAGGAAGTTGAAAAAGTTAGAAGAGTATTACAAGGAAAACGCAGAGAAAGAGGCGAGAAACACCGTGTTAAGCGCTCTACAGAGGCTTTCTACAGCAACTTCAAATGAGAAAAAAGGATCCCAGTTAAAAGTAGTAAACGATTTAAATAAGCCGAATGTAGTAGGAATGAACGCGGAAAATATTATCTTCCTCGAAGAGCAGCTTGATAATGTAGATATTATTTTTAATGACTTCCCGGGAATCGTTACTATCTCTCATTATAACCTCATCACAAGGCACATTACGAAGAAGACCCTCGATAAGCTCTTTTCTTATAGGGGCCCTATATCAAAAGCCACCGTTACGGCAAAAATAGAAGAGGCAAAAAAGGATGTCGACAGAGAGTTGCTCGCTATAGGCAGGGATGCCTTGAGGCGTATAAATATTAAACGTGTACTTCCCGATGAGTGTTTACAGGTAATTGGGCGTCTCCAATTTCGTACAAGTTATGGTCAGAATATTATGCGCCACTCCTATGAGGTGGGAATATTCGCCCTCATGATGGCGTATGAGCTTGGATTAGATATTGAAACGGCCAAGATAAGCGGATTCCTCCATGATCTCGGAAAGGCCATTGATCAAAACCCGGATATCATAGGAGCACATGATTTTCTTACAAAAGAGTTAATGGAGAAGTATGCCTGCTTCCAGGAGTGTGAGATTCATGCCGCATGGACACATCATGATTCTGAGCCACCAAAAACTCCCGAAGCCTTCCTCGTAAAAGGAGCAGACGCTATCTCGGCGGGTCGTCCTGGCGCGCGCGCTGAATCGCTCGATAGATACGTCGAGAGACTGAACGCGTTGCAGGATATCGCAATGTCATACGAAGGTGTGGACAAGGTTTCAGCCATGTCCGCAGGAAGAGAGCTGCGCGTCTTGGTAAGCCCGGGAAGCGTGCATGACAAGGAGATGCAGCCACTAGCGGATGTGATCGCCAGTGAGATCAAGGAAAAAGTCGCATATCCCGGATATGTGCGAGTAAATATTATTAGAACTACAAAATCAGCGGATATTGCTCGACCTCGCCCTAGCGAGGGTGTCCAAAGCGGGAAGGCGATATCCACATAATATATCTTTAAACCTCACTCACAATGGCAGAAGATAAAAAAATTACAAAGGCAGTCGACAAGCTCGTTATGGGCATGATAATCGGCGGTGCGGTCGGATCAGTTTTGGGTATGGCCTTCTCTCCTAAGTCAGGAAAAGAGAATAGAAAGTTAGTGCAAAACAAAGTCGATGATATAAGAGAAATGGCTAGTGGAGCTAAAGATGATTTTGTACGTGAGCATAAAAAAGAAATCACCTCGGTGAAGAAGGGATTATTTTCATTTATGACAAAAACCCTTCACCCAAAAAAGAAGAGAACTTCTCATGAATAAAATTAGTTTTTTTAAAGGTGGAAACCCATGGGGAGTTACGAAGGGTATTTTTATTACACTCCTTATTTTGGTGTTTAGTTTTTCGCTTGCCTATGCGGCTTATATTATCTCAATAGAAAGAGAATTGCAGGTGAAAAAAGATGAATTTCTCACGTCGGGAATCGCGGTTCAATTTGAAAACAGGAGTATAATCATCAGCCCGATCGCGGTCGAAACATTTGCCGACCAGGTGCAGGTGGCCCTCGTGGTTCCATCACTAGAGAAAAAATCAGCCGTGTTGAGACGTATCAAGGGGCAGTATAAGATCGACCCGGAAGTGATAGGGTTTAGATTGGATAGAGATGCTCTTTTAAGTGACCTCCAAGGGAGAGTAAGAACTTTTTCCAAGGTACCGATTGTGGCGAAACTAGTAAATGAGAGCCCGGAAATACTGCAATCCGATTTACGATCACAGCTACCTCGAATTCTGAAGAAGCTCGATACGCCAATTGTAGCATCATCCAAGGATTTTAGTTTCACGCTGCGGCTCAGAGACCATATGGATCTCGTAGAATTTCATAAAAATGCAGACATAGAGGTGAGTCTCACGAAAGACCCATTCACACAATTTGTTACGAACGACTGGTTGAAAAAAATTAACAGACCAATGGTGGCTGTATCGATATCAAAAGGTAAGGGCGATAAGTTGCAGTTTGACGGGAAGGGTAAAAGCGGGCTGGTATTAAATATAGAAGAATTGCGGCATGTTGCGAATACGGCGCTTCTGGGAGATATAGTCAAAATAGAGCTTCCCATCGAGGAGCAGCCATTTACAGTGAGTTCCTCGCCTGAGGTCCAGGCCATGGGTATCAAAGAAGTGTTGAGCGTGGGGCATACGACCTATTATGGCTCCCCTGCTAATCGCATGTTTAATATTAGCGTCGGTATGAGAAAATTTGACGGGGTCGTTATACCGCCAGGTGAGGTTTTTTCTTTTAACAAAAATTTAGGGCCGGTTGATGGAGGAAACGGATTTTTGAAGGAGTTGGTCATCAAACCGGAAGGCACTATTCCTGAGTTTGGAGGAGGCCTTTGCCAAGTGTCTACGACGGCGTATAGAGCGGCACTCTATGCCGGTCTGCCGATAGTAGAGCGCACTCCGCACTCATATGCCGTGAGCTATTACTCCCAGGTTGGAGGGCATGGCATCGATGCAACAATTTATCCCGGAGTGAGAGATTTGAAATTTAAGAATGATACATCAGGAAGCATCGCTATGCAGTCGTACGCAGAGGGGTCTGAGGCGTATTTTATTCTCTATGGCAGTAATGATGGCCGTACGGTGAAGATGGAGGGCCCTGATATCACTAATCGCCATAGCGATGGAACTACGGAAAATACCAAGACGACTACATTGCCGGTAGGGAAAATACAGCGAATAGAAACCGCCCATCAGGGATTCAATACGCTCTGGTACCGTTACATAACTCTTCCGGGAGGCCTAGCATCAAAAGAAGAAATCGCCAGCCAGTATAGGGCTACGAGAAACAGGTTCCTCGTAGGGGCCACGGCAGAAGAAATCGCAGGAGGAGTGAAGGGACCAGCAACGCCAAGTTTCAAGGACTAGGCGAAGGACTAAATGAGTGATGTGTTGGAGTCGTCAGGTATGCCACTCTTATTATCGATGCGCTTGAGGAGGACTCGTGCGGTTTTTCGAAGAGAGCTCTTTGCTCCTTCATGCTTAAGGATATTCTGGACAATAGTTCGTGCCGGAATAAGCTCTTCCATATCACAATAGGTCTCAGCCAATAGAAGACGATAGTCATTATGTTGGGGATCAAGTCGGAAGGCCTTTTGTATGGCCTCAACGGCAGATGGATAATCCCCTAGCTCTCGATATACATGGGCCAGGCTGATGTATCGTGCTGCTCTATTTGGATCGAGAGCGATAGCTTCTTTATAGACGTTTTTAGCTTCTTCAAAATTATGCTGCATATAGAGCGCCATTCCCAAATTCGATAACGCGAGTGGGTCCTTGGGGGAGATGGCGAGTATCTTTCTGAATATTGCCTCTGCCTTCTTGGCGAGCTGTTTCTTGAGATAGATTAATCCCAGTCTCATATTGGTCTCGATGTGTTCGTCATCCAGAGAAAGGACCTGGATATAGAGACGTTCCGCCTCATCTAGATCGCCATTTTCAAAGTAAGCCTCCGCACTCATAAACGTATCCTTCAGCGTTTTTTGCTGTTCGGGCGTGAGGAGAAGCATCTCAACTTGCTGCTCTTTTTCCTCCTGTTTTTCGGCGACTCTTTTTACATGAAGACGCTGGAGCATTTCTTTTGCCCAAGAACCTTTTTGCTGAAGCTCAAGGTGTTTTTTCCAGTAGACGAGAACTAAACCGACGGCCGATATTAAACCAAGAAAAAAATAGATCATATAGCGGGGTGCAGTATATATCGAAATTAGAAGGAAAGCATCATATTTTCCAGAAGCAGCCGTGGATTCACATGTTGGCGCAAGGCGGTTTTCGAGGCGATGATTTTATCCAACAATGCGAGGTAACGAGCATCTGTTCCCGGTCCCACTTCTATCATTTTCTTCCTGGCAAGATGAGTGAAAATATCCAAAAAAATACCAACCTTATTCGAGTCTTCAATCAACTCCTGGAGATAGGCAAAACGTTCGAATATATTATTAAAGGCAAAAAAGCGGTTTATATCGCGATACAACATCGTATAAAACTCCATCATATCGGGATCTTCCAAGATTTTAAAAGCGACTCCCGGCCTCCCGAGAGATAGTTCACAAGCCAATTCCAGCGTCTTCGGTTCACGATCCATGTACTCCAGACTTAGAAAATCCAAAAGTTCGGCACTTGAACAGGTCTGGAAATTCAAGGTTCGGGACCTCGAAATTACCGTCGGAAGAAGCTCAAGAATATTATCCGTCGTAATCATAAAAAGTGTCTGTGGCGGCGGCTCTTCAAGCATCTTGAGCAAACAGTTCGCGGCCTCGGTAGTCATACGTTCAGCGCGCTCAATGATAACGATTTTGTATCGCGCACTCGGCGTGAGATAGAGGCGATTCAGGAGATCCCTAATAGCATCAATCCCGAGCGTCTCCCCATCATCCCGGAACTCCATCGTCTCGCTATGGATGCCTTTGCTAATTTGGGAGCATGTCACACAGTCATGACAAAACCCCTGTTCGCACTGGAGAATATGCGCCATCGTTAGGGCAACGGTATGTTTCCCAATCTGCGGCGGCCCCGCAAAAATATAGGAGTGAGCAACGTTCTCAGTCTCCACATCCTTCTCGAGCTGCTCCAGCAGCGGAAGATGCCCTACGATATGCCAACGATAACGAGTCATGTAGTTTGTATAATGAGTTTACGCGTCCGTCCAATCTTGTCGTGCCAGGAGGCTCTGTGCCTGCGAAGGATCCTTCATCAGTGCCTTCACTACCCTCTCTAACCGTACCTTATTTTGTGACCCTTTTACAAGAACGATATCCCCATTTTGTAGCTTTGGCTTGAGATATTCCGCCGCCGCCATAGCGTCATTGAAGGAGAGTATTTTCATAGACTGCGCGTGACGTTTTTCTATCTCAAGGGCGCATAATTTTGCCATGTCCCCTACCGTCACAAGAACATCGATCTTCCCGCTCAAAAAAGATGCCATATTTCTATGTTCTCTTTCAGAAATTTCTCCGAGCTCATTCATATTGCCAAACACAAAAATTCTGCGCGCGCAGAATTTTTGGGATCCCGTTTCCGTTTTTGCCTTTATCTCTTCCGTCAACTCGCACAGTGTATTCACGGCCGCCCGCACCGCGTCAGGTGAAGCATTATACGAGCTATCAATAATGAGAGATCCGTTCACGCCATCGATGGCAGATAATCTTCCAGGAGGCAGCGTAAACGTTGCCAAGCGCTTGGCGATATCCCGCATGTACATGCCGAGAAAGAGACCACATCCGATAGCTGGCAATAGAGACGAAATATGCTGCTTCCCCAAAATCGGAGCTCGTATCTGCTCAATCACCTCTCCATATTTTGCCTCAAAAACCAGACCATCGCGGCCACTTTGTATATCATCAGCCCGCAATTTCGCCGCCTCTCCCGTTCCATACATAATTACCTTCGGGCTCATTTTATTTTTATTCATCTCCAAACCCAGTCCCCTGCACTGCTCATCATCATAATTGAGCAACATCGCCCCATCACTCTTGACCGCTTTTGCCAGTTTTGCCTTCTCCTGGAAAATCGCATCCATATCAGCAAACTGACCATCCGCCATATGCACCGGATGCACTCCCGTAAACACGCCAATATCCAAATTTCCAATAACGCCAACGAGCTGATCCATATCCCCCGGCTTGTCCACGCCCATTTCCAGAATGAGAATATCGTAATCTACACGTGCAAATATTCCCATCCACACAGCCAAAATCAGATTTTTCGCCCACCCAATCACCGAAGAAAACTCACTCGTGAGCTCGAGAATAGTGAGCGGCAAGCCAAATTCCGTATTATAACTTTTTACACTGCTTAGTACTCGGAACTGTCCGCGTAATACATGCGCAATCGCTTCTTTGCAGGTCGTCTTCCCGATAGATCCGGTCACGCCGATCACTTTTACGCCATTTCGTCTCATCCGAGCAAGCCGCGCACGTGCACATGCCGTCAAAACCCCCAAAACAAAAGATCGAAATAGTGCTTTCATAGTGCCAAAATAGTAACAGAAAAAGGCCCGGAAGAATACTTATTTCTCCGGACCCTTTTATATGATGATGCTAATGCTTATTACTTCGTTGCTGCAACTTTCTTCGCTTTAGGAGCCTTGAATACCGGTCCAGTGACCCCAGTCTTGGCTACCTCAACGATTTTGGCGAATACCTCAGGCTCAGTTCGAGCAATCTCGGCCATAACCTTACGGTCGATCAAGATAGCTTTTTTGGTAAGACCCTCGATAAGACGGCTGTATGAGATTCCGAGAGCTCGGCAAGCGCCGTTCAAACGGGTAATCCAGAGAGCTCGCATAAGTCTCTTCTTGATCTTTCGATCTACGTAAGAATGTTCGCCGGCCTTCATCCAAGCAGTCTTGGCTTGTTTAAAGGTACGACTTCGAAGTCCTCGGTAGCCTTTTGTGGCCTTGAGAAGTTTCTTGTGACGGGCTTTGGTGGTGACACCTCGTTTGACGCGTGGCATATAGAAAGATTAGGGGAATATATTAATTCATACGTAACATACCTTTGATTCGGTGAATCTCTCCAGTGTGCTCCTGGATGACACCCTTTCGGAAGCTTCGCTTCTGTCTCTTGGTCTTATTAACCAATAAGTGACGGTGAGCGGCCTTAGCAAATTTGATTTTGCCTGTAGCAGTAAGCTTGAATCGCTTTTTAGCTCCGCTGTGTGTTTTTGACTTCATAAAAAAGAGAATTACGGTGTTATATTGTCCGCATCAGCTTTACCGGTCGTCCCGGAAGTGATGGGACTCGATTGTGCCACAGAAGTGGCTGCGGGCGCAAGCATCATTATCAACTGATTTCCCTGTCTCTTGGCACTATCCTCAATTTTTGCGACATCTTCGAGCATTTTATAAAGCTCATTCAGCTTCTCATGCCCCAAATGGAGATGAGCCGCCTCACGGCCACGGAACATAAGGGTAACTTTCACTAAATTGCGTGCCAGGAGGAACTTTTTGGCCTGTTTGGCCCTCACCTCAAGGTCATGAGTATCAGTTCGGAGGGATATTCTGATGCCTTTTACCTCAGTTTGCTTCTGTTGAGCCTTGTGCTTACGCTCCATTTTCTGCTGACGGTAGACATATTTGCCATAATCCATGATTTTACAGACAGGAGGATTAGCATTAGGTGCTACCTCTACGAGGTCTAATTCCTGCTCTCGAGCCATTTCTTTAGCCCGCTCAATGAGGAAAACGCCCATTGGCTCCCCTTCTCCATCGATCAGGCGAACGCTCGCCGACCGGATCTGATCATTAATTCGTATGTGTTTACTCATGTAGTCGGATTGTATGGCATACGGGCACCAAACGCAAGTGAAGGTGCCTGTAGGATTCCGTTTCCATTTTGTATCCCGATTGCCTTCCTGCTCCCGTTTCTTTACAATACCCTCACTATGCATCCACGAAGACCATCTCGGGTAGTCAATATAGGAAACGTCGCCATAGGAGGCCAGAATCCGGTCGCTATTCAGTCGATGTGCACGACCAAAACGCATGATGTGAAGGCAACGGTGAAACAAATTCTCGCCCTCGAAAAAGTTGGCTGTGAAATTATTCGCGTCACGGTGCCATTTCCGAAGGATGCAGAGGCGCTTCCGGAAATTATAAAAAAAATCCATATACCATTAGTGGCTGATATTCATTTTGATTATCGTATGGCAATCGCCTCTCTCCAAAATGGGGCCGCAAAAATTCGTATTAATCCAGGGAATATAGGGAAAAAAGAATGGGTAGAGGAAATCATTACCGTTGCGAAGAAATTAAAAAAACCAATGCGCATAGGCGTAAACGCCGGATCACTCGAAAAAGATTTATGGGAAAAATATGGACGTCCCTCCCCTGAGGCTCTTGTCGAATCCGCCATTAGATGGATTCAATTTTTTGAAAAACATAATTATCATGATCTCGTAATCGCCCTTAAGAGTAGTAACGTTCCCGAGATGATTGAGTCATATGAGCGTATCGCCGCAAAGTGCGATTATCCGCTGCACTTAGGCGTTACTGAGGCTGGAACATTTGTAACAGGGGGTATAAAAAGCGCCGTAGGAATTGGTACGCTTCTCTATCAAGGTATCGGGGACACTATAAGAGTATCTCTGACGGAAGATCCTCTGGAAGAAATAAAAGTGGCCAAAGAAATTCTCAAATCACTCAATCTCTACCAAAAAGAAAGGACAGTTATCGCCTGCCCTACATGCGGACGTGTGGAAGTTGATCTCATTAAATTAGCGCATGAGGTAGAGAAAAAAACAGCGCATATCAAAAAACCGATCAAGATCGCCGTGATGGGATGTGTTGTGAATGGCCCCGGGGAATCACGAGAGGCCGACTATGGAGTAGCGGCCGGACGAGGATGTGGAATTATATATAGACATGGAAAGATTATCAAAACCGTTCCGGAAAAATCCTTGGTAAGAGAATTGCTCGCAATTATTGACGCCGACAATCTATGAAAAATATAGTTATTCTCGGCGCAACCGGTTCAATCGGAACACAAGTTCTCGATGTGATCCGTCAAAATCCGGACAAATTCCATATTATAGGAATGGCAGCATCAGGCCACAATACTGAGCTTTTTTCAAAACTCGTGCATGAATTTGAGCCGGAAAGAATATGCCTCACCGACCCGGAAAAACTTCTTAAACTCAAAATCGAGCGATATCCCATTTCAAAAAAATTTCCAGAACTTCTCCCCGGGGATGAGGGTATCACCGAGATGATTCGCGATCCAAATGTAGAAATGGTAGTGAACGCGATTAGTGGTATGGAGGGAATTATGCATACCATTACGGCCATACAGCAGAAGAAAACGGTACTCATCGCCAATAAGGAAAGTCTCGTAAGCGCCGGCTCGCTCATACTGGAGCTCGCCATCAAGCATCAAACTCTTATCGTTCCAATCGATTCAGAAATCACCGGAATTATTCAGTGTCTCGAGGGGAGAAGTGAGCAAAATATAGAAAAAATAATACTCCCCTGCACCGGTGGACCATTTTATGGAATGTCAAAAAAACAGCTAGCCAAGGTCACAAAGGAAGACGCGCTCAATCACCCTATTTGGAAAATGGGAGAAAAAATAAGTATTGATTCCGCGACCCTAATGAATAAAGGGTTCGAGCTGATGGTGGCTCACGCTTTCTTCAAAATTCCCGTTTCTCAGATAGAAATAGTGATACATCCCGAATCAATTATCCACGGAATGATTCAGTGGAAGGATGGAAATATTACGGCGACTATGTCCCCTCCTGATATGCGTTTTGCTATTCAGTATGCGCTTTTCTTCCCTGAGCGAGAGGAGACGAAATTTCCCCGTTTAGACTTCGGAAAAATGTCGAAACTTACCTTCCAGAAACCGGATGAGTCAGTGCACGAATCGCTAACGCTCGCCCGCGGTGCCGCACAAATTCAAGGGAACATGCCGGCAATTCTCAACCATGCCAACGACGAGGCGGTAGGAAGATTTCTTAAAAATGAAATTTCATTCATAGAGATAGGGCCATGTATTCGCGAGCATATCTCAAAACATGACTTCTCGGACGAGCCGAATATGGAAGAACTTATTGAGTTACAGCGATGTCATTTATGAAAAATATTGCCATTATTCTTGCAGCCGGAAAAAGTCTGCGGATGCAGGGGGTAGATAAGATAGAGACTATCGTTAATGATAAGCCATTAATTACCTATACCGTCGCGCCATTTTTAGAATCAAAATTAGTCGATGAAATTATTATCGCATGTAATAATGAAAATATTTCAGCACTAAAGGAAATATTTCCATCCAAGAAGTATAAAAATATTCATTTTACTATTGGTGGAGAAACGCGCTTCCAGTCAGCGAAAAATGCATTTACATATGCAAATAAAAAATTCAGTCTTTCCGGGAAATCCACTATTATATTTCACAATTGCGGAAACGTACTCGCTACAAAACAAGAAATTAACGACACAATTATCACTGCGAAAAAATATGGCGCATGTATTGCTGCACGTCCCGCCTCTGACACACTCAAAAAAATATCATCCAAAAATCAGATCACTGAAACGATTGACCGCAAGGAGATTCTCTATGCGGAAACACCACAGACATTTCGTCTGGATGTTCTCAAAAAAGCCTACGTGCAGCCGATTGAGACGACAGACGAGTCCTCTCTCGTGGAGCAATCCGGCCACGAGGTACACTGGATTCCAGCATCTACATTCAACAGAAAAATTACAACGCAGCATGATATTGCTGTTACGAAGATGATACTTGAAAAAGAAAGTATAAATAAAAAGACATACTACGCTCTCGGAACCGATATTCATTTTTTTGAAAAGAATACGAAAAAGAATCTCACACTTTGCGGGGTAATATGTAAAAAATTTCCAAAACTAGAGGCGAACTCTGACGGAGATGTTGCGATACACGCGCTTGCTACGGCCATTTCTCAGGGCATAGGTCAGGGGTCACTCGGAACATTCGCTACGGCACTTTGTAAAAAAGGAGTGAAAGACAGTAAAAAATATCTGAAATATATTCTCGAAAAAGCTCATGATAAAAACAAAAATATCATGCATGTGGGAATTCACTTCGAATGTAATATTCCAAAAATTGATCCACTTGTTCCACGGATGAGAAAATCGTTATCGACAATTATGGGCATAGAAGAGGCTCAGATGAGCATCACGGCAACCACGCAGCCGTTGATAAGGGGTGGCATTCGTTGTACGGCAATCGTGACAATGTATTAGCGATAATTTCGGAAGCGATCTCTATGTGCGGATGCCTGGTTGTCTCGGTACTGTGCATCCCATCGCTGAAGAGTGTCTTCCACCGCATCAGCATGACGGATTGTAGTGTTGGGCTGAGGAGTAGGGGTGGGGCTGGACTTGGGAATAACAGCGTTTTCCACCGCTTTGCGAATGGCCTTACATCTTCTATAGATAGGTGGAATAGTCTGTATGATGAGCGATGTAAGAGTAGTGATTAACGCTTCATCGGTGGTGCATAGATGGTCATCATGCTCGAGCGGTATTGCATGGCGGTGAGCACCAACGTAGAGATTCCCGACCGTAACATCTGTTTCGACGGGAACAATAATAAAATCAAAATCAATTTCCGATGCGGCGTTTACTTTGAATGTTTCAAGTGCCGTAAGCCACATCTGAGGGATATTGATATTTTTGCGTATACCTAGAATAAATACGGCATCATTGGATCGCAGGGAGTCAATAATACTCGATCGCATATTGCCCGCAAATGGCGGCGTGACTACGCCTTTTGAATAAAAGAGAGCAAGGTGTCGCGACGGGAAATAAACGGAGCCATCGGGGCATTCTTCTTCGGGATCGAGTAACGCATCAGGTGGTAGTGTAATGATATCCTGTTAGTGTAATGATATCCTGTTGGGGATAAAATACGGTAATATCTCGGATGGCGGTCATGGACATAGGCGGACGTGGAAGAGAAGGTTTTTCACGAAGCTGATTCACGCGATCGTGGTAGCTGGTTCGTGTTGCGGCGATACGAGCAAGATCCAGTATGGGGGTGTTATTTGGGCCATTTAGAGACATAGGTGTGCATTTTAGATAACAATAGCAGGGCCAACACGGTATAATATAAAATGAGAATAATGTCGAGCGAGTATCGCGTATTATGAATAAAATAAGACTCTCATCTCCGGGGAAGATCAACTTAACGCTCGATATAGGGCGAAAAACCGCCGAAGGATACCATAAAATGCAGTCAATACTCATGCCAATTCAGCTTCACGACAGTATTACGTTGGAGAAAAATGATATAAAGAAAGTAATACTTCATACGAAGGGTCGCTCCTGCCCTCAAGGCAGGGAAAATATGGCATACAAAGCCGCAGAACTCTTCTGCAAAGCCGCAAATATTCGACCAGCCGTAACAATTACGCTCTACAAGCGCATTCCTTTGTCTTCTGGGCTAGGCGGTGGCTCTAGTAACGCAGCGACGGTATTGATTGGCTTGAATGAGCTTTATGATAGTCCCCTTTCCATGAAAAAGCTTTTGGAATTAGCCAAGGAAATTGGCATGGACACGCCATTTTTCCTGAATCCGACACTCGCACTGGCTACCCATTTTGGAGAAAAAATAGCTCCAATTGTAAGAAAAAATAGCACTCTACCAAAGGTGTTGCTACTTCCCTCAAAAGCAAAGAAAAAATCAACAGGGTTGGCCTATGAAAGTTTGGATTTATCGCTCTGCGGAAAGAAAAAAGAGAACACGCAAAAGCTCCTGAATTTTCTAAAAAAATCGCCTAAATCTTGGGATGGTAGTTGGAACGTCCTTCTCCATAATGATTTTGAACAGCTATATACCATACCGTCAACCAACCAAAAAACAAAAAAAACGTACCTAACCGGAGCGGGACCGATGAGATTTAGGATTTGCGAGTAAGGTTGAATCCAATTTTTCTTCTGGATGATTTTTCTTTCCCAATATCTAGAAGTTGCTTGATAGCCTGAAACACGATAGAAAAATTCTGATCATATTTTTTCTCAAGCATTTCGATTTTTTCACGGAGTTCTTTATGTGTCGAAAGCATCTTTCGTAGACGGGTAAACATACGCATAATTTGTATATTAACTTGTATGGCACGGTCACTATTGAGAACGCTTGATAGCATGGCAACTCCCTGCTCGGTAAAAGCAAAAGGGAGATATTTTATATTCTTTCCTGATTCCAAGGTCACAATTTGTGATCTTGGAATATTGGCTTCTTTAAGGCTAAGTTGAAACATAAAGTCCCTAGGAAATCGATCAATATTTCGTTTAACAGCCTGATTCAAAACTCTCGTCTCCACGCCATACAGTTCTGCCAAATCTTTATCCATCATAACTTTTTCTCCACGAATGATATAAATTTTTCGAGCGATATAATCTTCATCAATAGTAATAATATTTTTTTGTAATTTCATAAAAAATAAAGTGTAAGAAATATAATATCCCATACTTTATCATGCAAATATGACAAAACGATGAAGGATCGATAACATCTTCTTGAATTATTTCTGACATACTTACATCCCCATTCTTCCCATCATAGCGCGGGAAATGGTACTTTCATCGGCATATCCGAGCTCTCCTCCTACGGGAAGTCCGCGGGCGATGCGCGTCACGTGTACGTCGAGACCCTGTAGCATTTTGGTAATATACATTGCCGTGGTTTCGCCTTCGACACTTGGATTTACCGCAAGAATAACCTCTTTTATGCCGCCTTCACGTATTCGTTTTTCTAATTCATAAAGTTTCAAATTTTCCGGACCGATACCGTCTATAGGAGAAAGAACCCCATGAAGTACATGATACACGCCATGAAATGCGCCGGATTTTTCTATAGCAACGACGTCTAATACTTGCTCAACGACGCAGACGATATCCTTCACGCGAGCATCATCACCACATATTCTGCAAATGCTAGAGTCCGATAAATGCCAGCAGATAGAGCAAAACTCAACGCCATCTTTCATATTCAATACAGAATCTCCCAGATCTTTGATTCGTGAGTGCGGCGAATGTAACAAATGAATCGCTAGTCGCTCAGCGCTTTTCGGCCCAATGCCGGGAAGACGAGAAAATTCATCAATCAAATTCTGAATGGATCGTGGTAGAAAAGAGCTCATATCAAAAAAAGTATATCACGCGCTACCGAGCTATCAACCTCAAAAACTCCGAGCGAGTCGTGTCATTTTTTTTGAATGAACCCTGGAGTGAAGATGTGACTACGACGCTATTTTGCTTTTCTACGCCACGCGACATGACGCACAGATGTTGAGCCTCGATTACTACTCCAACTCCCTTTGCGCCAACGAGTTTCATGAGAGCCTGGGCAATTTGTGAGGTAAGACGTTCCTGATTTTGCAGTCTGCGAGAGAAGATTTCGACAAGTCGAGGTAATTTAGAGAGGCCAATTAATTTACCATCAGGGATATATCCAATGTGTGCTTTTCCAAAAAAAGCCAACATGTGGTGTTCACACATAGAATAAAATTCGATGTTTTTCGATACAATCATCTCGTCATACGCCTCACCGTCAAACACGGTCAGGACATCTTCGGGTTTCTTATCATAGCCGGAAAAAAGCGTCTTATACGCCTCGGCTACTCGCCTCGGCGTCTCCCTCAATCCCTCACGTCCACCATCCTCCCCCATTGCGCTCAGGAGTTCTCCAGTCAGCCGTTCTATAGTTTTTGTATCCATTGGAACAGTATTCTACGAGACTCCCAGCTTCAGGGCAAGGAGAACATGTCCCAGAGACCACCTAGATTGACTTATAAAGCTAAAAATGATATAATAGAAAGAAATAAAAATATCAAAAAACGCCAATATGTTTATCAAACGATCATTTCATAATTTCCAAGGAGCATACTCATGCTTTGTATCGAGCAGGATGGTTTACGAAGAAGGTGCAATGAATAATGCGCCTGGATCAATAGAAGGCAAGGGGGAAGAGGAAGTGGCCGCACCAGAAGAGACAAAAAGAGACAGGGAAATAGAAAACGTTTATCGTGAAGCACAAGAGCAACGAGCAGAACATTCAAATACAATTGGAGTCGATAGAAGTGCCTCCGAACAGTCGAATCGACTGGCGCAGGCTGAATCTGAAAGAATGATACAAGTGGATGCAAAACAGTTTGTAGATAAAGATGCGGAATCAGTAGGTTATAAGAGCCAATTAGAGACGGCGAAAGGGATATTGAACAGTCTCAGCATAGAAACGAACAAAATACTCACACATCTAACCCCGCCGGTTTTTTCATTAACGAACTCATTACAACCAAAGGCGGATAGTAATGGGTATTATTTTGTATATATTGACATACGTAATACGCCACAGGATATCAAAAAAAATCTGGAGAATGCGGCAAAGATGATTATTGAAGAAGGTAGATTTTTGCACAACACGCCACAGGAAGACAATGCGGCAGACCGCGCACGAGAAAAAGGGATGCCATTCAAGAATATACGACAGGCATATGTGGAAGATCTAAAAAATAAACAAAAAATTAATTGGAATGGACCGGCGGGAGATCCATTAGCTCCATACTCATGGGTAGAAAATGATCAGAAAGATGGCGAATGGTTCAACTATGCCGTCGAAACGCCAGCGGAAACTGCCGATAGAATACAAAAGAATGCTAAAGAAAAAGAGGTAAAAAGAAGGTCCAATGATGAGGCGAAAAAAATAGCAGATGACGAAGCCGCAGCAAGAAAAGCAGCCATTGAAGAAGAGGCCAACAAAGAGGCCGACAAGGAAGACATCAGTAAATTCAAAGCAGTTCTGGACGCCTATAACGTCAAGCGCGAAGCGTTTAATCAGGCAAATGGGTTGAAGCTTACGAGCCATCTTGATGCATTTTTTAATATAGATAAGGGCCCGTATAAATTAGCCGATATCGATGAGTATGGAGCAAGATTAGAGGGTCTCAGTAATGGCATTGATAGATTTGGAAAGATATTTGAGGGTATGAGCGAAAATACAAAAA
Source organism: Candidatus Peribacteria bacterium (assembly GCA_943354965.1). Lineage (GTDB taxonomy): Bacteria > Patescibacteriota > Gracilibacteria > UBA1369 > UBA12463 > CALREA01. Next base: position 101,825 of record CALRDN010000002.1, read on the forward strand.
ATATTCTCAAGTCGGTAGAGCTTATTATTGATCAAGAAGATGAAGATAAAAAGGATACGGAAAAAAATATTTCAAGAAACGCAGACGGAAGTTATCGTCTATGGTTCGATATCGCGAAAGATGAGAAGACAGTAAAGAAGGATATTATTGGCCAGAAAAATAATTTTGTAAAAGGAAAGAAATACACAGAAGACTCTCCAATTGAGGCTACGCAAAGAGCAAAAGCAGGTGCTGCATTCAAAAACCTGAGACAGGCATATCAAGAAAAGGATGAAGATAAAAAAGGATGCATTACCTATAACGCTAAAAATGAGTCATGGGAGCCATCAAAAGGTCGTAAATTGGTTGGCACACTTACATATGACTACTCAACGGAGCCAATTGCTCCAACTCCAGAACCTACTCCCCCGCCGGAACCAGAGCCAGCCCCACCAAAGCCTGAACCAAAACCTAATCCCGAGCCCGCTCCAGAAACTCCATATGAGGCAGCGAGTACGGATAGTATTCAATTGGTAGACTATGTCATCAAAACAAAACAGACAATAAATGGTAAAAATAAAATAGATGAGTTCACGCTTGATAACAAAATTATCGTCGATACGAAGCCAGAACGCATCAATATTCCCGATGGAAAAGTAATGGCTCTAAAGATATGGAGCGAAGATAACAAACCGATTGGATATATCTATCTCGACAAAACAGGAAAGATGAAGGCAAAGATGGAAAGTGGGTATGTTATTCGTATACAGGATAAGGTCATTACTGTTAGTAGAAAAAGAGAAGCAGGGTAAGAGGATGCAGCTTCAAAAATTGACCTAATAACAAATTTACAGTATAATTCAAACACAATAATTTTCACTATATGACCACACCAAACAGACCGGAAGATGCAGAAAATTTAGGAGGTAATTTTGCGGCACTTGGTGCATTGGATGATCCGTTGGCAGCTGATGCTATCGAGTTGGTTGTTAAGGAACAGCAAGCTTCAGTATCTTTCTTCCAGAGGAGGCTGGGTATCGGGTATGGTCGTGCTGCGCGCATTATTGAGGCGATGGAAAAGGATGGTATTATCGGTCCTCAAACTAGTCTGATCACTCCGCGCGAAGTCCATATGAAGGAGGTTCCCGCAAATTTACAGGATTTAATAGACAGAGGTAGAGAAGCACAGCCGGCAGAAGCGCTTCAATCTTTTGATAATATGCCTCCGATTTTTGCCTCACCCATGAGCGCATCAAATAATTTAGACACATCAAGCGAGATAGGAGAACGGGATCCCCTATTTCAAAAAGCAACAGAGTGGGTTGCGCAGCAAGCGACGAGGGCCTCATTAACCGATCTTCGAACGGCATTGAACATTCCCGCAGTGCGTACAGAGGCAATGCTTGTGGCTATGAAGGAGAAGAGTTTAGTAAGACAGTCAGGCTTTATGCCATTTCCCCAGTTTTTTGAGTATACTCCTCCACCCATACCGGTAGCTCCAGCTACTGCGGCTCCAGCATCAAGATCCAATCCATTTGCCGACAGACCGACTCCGGCCGCCAGCACGCCAAGACTTGATGCTCGTGGTAACGAATGGACAGGCGTAGACGACAGCTTTTCCGGCCACGGAAAAGTAGTATATCAGGATGGAGTCATCGAGGAGGGTTTATTTGTGGATGGTAATCTTCTCGAGGGAAAACGAACAGAGAGACATGGATCTACTTTAGAAGGAAAATTTGATAGTGATATGTTATTGAGTGGCACGATAACCGAGAGATGGAAAATTATAAATGGAGATTTTGCACCAGATGATGGAAGGCTGATGAATGGTACTATAAAATATTTAGACGATGGATCGGTAAGGACAATAGTAAATGGCATAGGCGTAGAGGATTCTGGCTCTAGGCCCATTTTTACCGCTGATCCTGATATCGACGACAAGAGCCACGATGAATCAGAGCCATATGTACGCATAAAAAGTATCCGAGAGAACGCCCAATATGGTATGGTGCCCAAGAGTAAGGAAGGAGAAGCAAATAGAGGTATTGAAAGGGTAGAAGATATAGTTAGAAAATTACCAGAAGAAGATAGAAGACTCATTGGTGAGTTGCATATTACATTTATGGATAGACTGACGCTCGCCCCGCAAAGTAAATTGGGCGCTATTTTTGGAAGAAAACCGAAAAGTGTACCGCGCTGGAGGGCAAGGGATACCCAGGTAGAGAGTATGATAATTCAGATTGATCCATTACGGTTACCAGCAGATGAGAATGAGATTGCTGAATATCTCATCGGAGCTGCAAAAATATATGCCGCTAAGCAAAATGCAGAAATGGCAGTTTCTGAATTAAAAGAAGCAACGCAAATACCTGGACTTGAGCTGAACTACGATCACGGCTCTCCAAACTTCCACCAATCTCTACCGGGGATAGAAAAAATAAAGAAAGCTATAGTGGAGGGAATGGATGAAGAGGAAACAGGAATGTTATCCAGATCGAATATGTTGCTTCTTATGGTTGGACAGAAAAAGGAAGATTATGCAGGGAGTAAGTATAAAATTATTCTTTCCTGCGATACAGAGATGAGTACAGACGAAATTACTTCATTTCTGAGAGGAGAGTTAAGGAGAATAGAACAGAAAGATGCCGCAGGAAGATCGCCAAGTCGCAAGCCAACAAAAAAATCAGCACCAGGGATATTTTCAAGTACACGCGGAAAGATAGCGGGAGCCCTCGCAGCACTCGCCGTGGTAGGAGCAGGCGCCGCCGCCGTACATCAGAATAATAAGCCTGTCCCAGTGGATACCACTCCAGCTCCAAAGGCCCCTAAGGCTCCAAAGGCCCCGGAGAAGGCGGCAGAACCGCCAAAGGCACCCGAGGAAGCAGCAGAGGCTCCAAAGGCACCTGAAGCCCCGAAAAAGGAAAGTGGAGAGATAAAAAAAGTAGACCTCTCAAAAATTCCACTTAATGGAAAGGTAACATTCAAAACGCTTGAAGATGGTGCGAAGATGGGGGTACTTAAAAAGAATAGTCGTGGAAAATATGAGCCAGTAGATGCCTTTGATTTTGATGGCGATGATGACCGAACCGTAATTCGCATACAATAATACGTATTAATCAATTCCGATATGTCACTCCCAACCGGCGCAGAAGAAGATGATATTATTGATACCACTGCCTCACACTCCCCTAGCACTCCCGCAGAAACAGGAACAGCGTTAACTGTTACTCCGGAAATAGAACAACAGGCAGGAGAGAACGCAGATGAAATTATCTGCATGGCGCAGAATGTAGAAATAATGGCTGCGACGAGAGCTAAATTGGAGGCAGCACTAGGAAGAACCGAATTTGTGGCGCGAGTTTTGGATGAGGGAATAGTGAGGCACGTTCCGGTTCTCGGACATATTCCATTCGTGAGAAGTATATCAATAGAGAGTATAATAGGCGCTTTGCCTGGCGTAGGAGATGCAATAGGTGCGGGAGCAAGTCTTTATATTGTTGCCGAAGCACATCTCGCCGGAGTACCATTTTCAGTGATAAAAAAAATGCTCATGAAGATTATTATTGACTCAGGGGTTGGCGCTATTCCATTGGCGGGTGATATTTTTGATATGTATTACAAATCAAATAAAAAAAATGTAGAGATCTTCAGGCAATACGTCACCGAATATGTGGCTCAGCATGAAGGAAAAAGAGGGGCCATGGCAGATGCACAGGCACAAAAAAGATTCGATGATAGTAGAAATCTCGGCTAATTACATTCGAAGTTTCAATCTGAGAATTGCACCCTTGATCCTTTGGAAAAAGAGGAAGAAGAATAAGAGTGCAGCTATTCCGGTCATCGAGGTGCTATAGATAAATGAAAATTGTCCCATATTGTAGTGCCATAGCATACCTGCAATCCAGCTCGCGAACATGACAGCGAATCCGGTGACCGTGAAGTAGATACCCAGTCCCGTAGCCTTTAATCCATGCGGAGAGAGTTCTACCAAGAAGGTGCGGAATCCAACCTCCATCAGAGAAAAAGAAATTCCCTGAAGAACAAAAAGCCCGAGCAGAAATAAGCCACTTCCCCCAATAATAAAACCGGCAGACGATAGGGAGAAGAGTAGGAAACTTGCGAAAACCAGCACGGCCTTTCCAAATGTATCGGAAAATTTCCCGACCGGGATACCAAAAATTACCTGAACTATATTAAATACGAGATAATAAAAAGGAATGTGTTCAGTAGGAACATTGAAATTAGCAAGTCGCAAGAGGAGGAAAGCATAGCTGATTTTCCCCATGTGGAAGACGATACTGACCCATACGAACCGCCAAAATTCCGAACCGAATTTTTTTCGGTCACTCGTAAAATCTTTCCAGGAAGGGATGGTGACTTTTTTAGGCATCAGAGATGTCGCGCCATCAGTAGGTAGATTTTTTGGCTCTTTCACCGGAAGAATGAAGAGAATAGCGAGGAAGGCAGGAATGAGAGATAGCCAAACGATATTACGGAGAGGCATATGGAGACTTACGAGAACGATGGCAATGATATTGCCGAGAACTGCACCGGTACTATCCAACATTCGATGTAGTCCAAAGGCGACTCCTTGGCGATCCGATGATATAGACTCAGCGATAAGCGCATCCCTAGGGGAGGTGCGAATCCCCTTCCCTCCACGGTCGAACAATCTTGCAACAAGAATGAGCGGCCAGCTACCGGCAAGGGCGAGCAGAAGTTTCCCGACTGCCGCTGTTCCATAGCCCAAAATCACAAAAGGTTTTCTCCTCTTCATTCGATCAGAAATCCATCCGAACCATACCTGGAAAAAATTGGAACTTCCCTCGGCTAGACCCTCGATAACTCCAAGAACCGCAGCAGAAAGCCCTATTTCCATAACGAAGAAGAGAGGTAAAATAGGAAATAACATCTCACCCGCTATATCAGCGAAAAGACTCGTTATGCCAAAATAAATAATGGTTGGTGACATAGATGTTTATCGCTCTCCGTATTCCTTCCAACTTTTAATTTTGAGATCTTCAAGTTTATATTTCGAGAGAGCTTCAGCCATAATCTTGGCAACCTGCGTGTTGGTGATGAGGGGAATATTGAGATCGATTGATTTTCTACGGATCATGTAGCCATCCGTGCTCTCCTGGCGACTGTAATTTTTTGGAATATTGATAACAAGATCAATACCATGCGAAGTGAGAGCTTCGAGAATATTCGGAGATTTTTTTGACTGAATTTTGTAGAGGGTTGTGACCTCAATTCCATTGTCGCGAAGGAAAGCAGCCGTGCCCTCCGTTCCAAATAATGTATAGCCCATCTTGATAAAGAGCCTTGCCGCAGGCAAAAAGTCGGCCTTGTCTTCTGTGCGTCCAATACTCGCTAAGATGTTTTTCTTTGGAAGTGAGAATCCTACAGAGATCATCGCCTTCAAAAATGCCTCATGCAAATCATCGCCGAAACACGCTACCTCGCCAGTAGAAGCCATCTCTACGCCAAGTACAGGATCCGCACCCTTCAAACGAGGGAAAGAAAATTGTGAAACTTTTACTCCAACATAATCGAGATCTAGAGTTCTTGGCTTGTTGACTCGCAAACTCAGGACACTCTTTTCTCCGAGCATCGCACGTGTAGCGATATCAATGAAATTATATCCGGTTACTTTTGATGCAAATGGGAAGCTCCTACTAGCACGCAGGTTACATTCGATAACCTTTACATCGTTATTCTTAGCCAAAAACTGAATATTGAACGGACCGGTGATATTTAACCCTCGTGCGATTTCTTTTGCAATCATCTTCACGCGACGTGTCGTTTCTAAATATAATTTCTGTGGAGGCAATACGATTGATGCATCACCCGAGTGAACGCCCGCATTTTCAATATGCTCAGAAATGGCATAGATAAGCGTTTCTCCCTTGTATGCTACGGCATCAACCTCAACCTCTTTCGCGCCGGTTTCGAACTTGCTTACAACCACCGGAGCATCACGATTCACTCTCGCCGCCTTACTCAATAATACTTTTAGAGACTCAGCATTTTGCGCGACACTCATCGCAGCACCTGACAAAACATAGGAAGGACGGACCAAAACAGGGTATCCAACTTTATCGGCAAATTTTTCTATATCAGAAACGTTTACTAATTCTTTCCACTCCGGCTGATCGATATTCAACGTATCGAGCATCGCAGAAAATTTATTTCTATCTTCCGCGCGATCAATATCTTTTGCTTCAGTTCCAAGAATTTTCACTCCGGCTTTCGCCAACTTCATAACGAGATTATTCGGAATTTGGCCTCCCATAGAGACTAAAACGCCATCAGCTTTTTCTTTTTCATAAATATCCAACACGCGTTCAAGTGAAAGTTCATCGAAATATAACTTGTCACACATATCATAATCCGTCGAAACCGTTTCAGGATTATAGTTAATCATGATGGTTTCATGTCCTAAACTTTGCAACGTCTTAACGGCATTTACACAGCACCAGTCGAACTCAACGCTCGATCCAATACAATAAGGTCCTCCGCCAAGAACGATATATTTCTTCCTCTTGTTACGGCCTGTTTTATACTCAGCATCATCAGTCGTTCCATGATAGGAAACATAGAGATAATTTGTTTTTGCAGGGTATTCAGCAGCTAGTGTGTCGATTTGTTTCACGGAAGGCATGACTTTCATCTTCTTGCGCATGAGGCGAACTTCCATTTCGGTCTTACCAATAGAACTTCCGATCTGTTTATCCGAAAACCCAAACTTCTTTGCACCAACCAACAACTCCTTATCGATTTTTTTCGCTTTCTTCAGCTCTTTTTCCATCTTCACAATATTGTGCAACTTTTCCAAAAACCATGCATCAATCTTCGTTAAATTTGCAATTTTTTCAACACTCCATCCCCTCTGGAGAGCTCGGGCGACCGCAAGAATTCGTTTTGGTGTTGGACGAACCAAATCATTTTCTAACTCACTCTCGCTGATTTCGATACCTAGATTTTCATTAGAAACTAATCCCTGAAGTCCGATTTGGAGCATTCGTAAACCCTTCTGAACAACCTCCTCGAAACTGCGGCCCAGAGCCATAATTTCACCAACGGATTTCATCTCAGAAGTAATTTCCTGTGATACCATTCGGAACTTATCCAGATCCCATCGTGGAATTTTCAACGCGAGATAATCAAGTGCCGGCTCGAAACAAGCCGTCGTCGCCTGCGTAACGGAATTTTTTAATTCAGGTAGACTGTACCCAAGGGCGAGTTTTGCCGCTACGTGGGCCAGTGGATAGCCGGTAGCCTTCGAGGCCAACGCACTTGAACGCGACAATCGAGCATTCACCTCAATGGTACAATAATCCAAACTCACCGGATCCAGAGCGAACTGAATGTTGCACTCTCCAATAATACCCAGATGACGAATGGCCTTGATCGATAGTTTGCGGAGCATATGATACTCGGTACTCGTGAGCGTTTGTGAAGGCGCAATAACAATACTCTCCCCCGTATGAATGCCGAGCGGATCGAAATTTTCCATATTACAAACCGTAATACAGTTATCAAACTTATCACGGACAACCTCATATTCTACCTCTTTCCAGCCCTTCAGATTTTCCTCAATTAATACCTGTGGACTATAGGAAAAAGCTGTTTCCAGCATCTCATCGAGCTCTTTTTGATTATAGGCGAATCCACTTCCCTTTCCGCCAAGCGTAAACGCTGCGCGAACCATCAAGGGGAATCCAATTTCTTGCGCAGCTTTCCGCGCCTCATCGAGCGTATTACATGCAGCACTTTTAGCACACTTCAACCCCGCCTTTGCCATTTCTTTTTTAAATAAATCTCTATCCTCTGTCATTTCTATGGCCTGTACCGGTGTACCTAGAACCTCTACGCCATATTTTTTCAAAATACCGCGTCGATACAGATCGACTCCACAATTCAATGCCGTCTGACCTCCAAAGCTGAGCAAAATGCCATCAGGCCTCTCCTTGATAATAATTTGTTCCGCAAAATACGGATTTACCGGCAAGAAGTAGACTTTGTCCGCCATACCATCACTTGTTTGAATGGTAGCGATATTTGGATTGAGCAGTACCGTCGAAATCCCCTCTTCTTTGAGGGCTTTAATCGCTTGAGAACCGGAATAATCGAACTCTCCAGCTTCACCAATCTTCAAAGCACCCGATCCGAGGACCAAAACTTTTTTGAGTTTGTGGTGGTGTGTAGCTGCTTTCATGTTGAAACAAATCTACTGAAAAACGACCGTGTAGGCAAGGGGGATTTACACCGTCCAGTTGGACATAACAATATCCAAATAGGACAAAATTTCCCGAGAGTGCTCATCCGGCTTCACATCCTCAAATATCTTGGCAATTCTCCCGTCAGGATCCACTAAAACCGTCGTCCTCGACACGCCCATATAGGTCTTCCCATACATGCTTTTTTCTACCCAAACGCCAAAATCCTCCAATACTTCATGCTCCGTATCGGAAAGAAGTGGGAAAGGAAGGGAGTTTTTGTCGACAAACTTGTGGTGGGACTCCATATCATCAGCGCTAATGCCATATATTTCTACATGTCTTTTGCGATATTCTGACATCCTGTCGCGGAAATTGCAGGCTTCTTTCGTGCAGCCTGATGTATCGTCTTTCGGATAAAAATACAAAATAGTCCACTTACCCCGGAAGTCCAAAGGCGAAATCATCTTGTTGTCGGTACTCGGTAACGTGAAATCGGGAACATTGAGTCCTGCAGATATCTTAGCCATGGCGCTTGAGGTTAGGCGGATACAATATGGCGGGATTATAGCATATTGTTTTAAAATTCATATTAAAATTTGTAGCGGGTTTGATCTTCTCGAATTAATGAGATACTCTCGCCATTTTTTAGTTGTCCAGCCACGCCAAAACCAGAGGCCTTTTTGTGCCCTCCACCTCCAAACATTTTACAGAACTCAGATAAATTCACATCATCCCGGCGTGTTCTGGTCGAGCCTTTCACGATGCCGTTTTCACGGTCTTCAGAAAGGAGGATCGCAAACTTCGCCCCCTCCACACTATTTAAATAATCCACCACGCCCCCAATTTCTTCTTTTTTTGCCCCACAGGCCTCTATATCTTTTGAGGTTATTCCGGACATGATGACACCATCATCGTTTTGCGTAACTGACTCAAGAATCTTCCCCCATGCATGTAACTGACCCGGTGTTCGTTGCCGATAGAGTACATCCATTATTTGCTTTCTATCTGCGCCAAGCTTCATCAGCTCCCCGCAGACCTGCATTACATCTCCATCAGTATTCGCATGCATCAAACTTCCCGTATCATAATAAATTCCAAGCAACAAATACGTAGCAATCCTCGGTGTAATTTTCCACCTAAGTTGTAAAAAAAGATGATACAGAATATACGTTGTAGAACACGCATCTGGAATTACGAGGTTGTGCGTGCCAAAATATGAGTTCGACACATGGTGATCAATAGAGATAAAGGGAATAGTTCCATCAATAATAGAAGCATCCTTTTCGGGATACACGAGCTGCGTAGTGGAACTTCCATCGACATTGATATAAAGATCGGTATTTGATCTATCCCAGTGTTGTTTGAAAAAATCTAGACTCACTCCATCCAATACATCATATACGTCCGGGAGTGGGTCGGCACAGACAGATGTCACGGTCTTCCCCCATGATTCCAGCGCACATCGTAGCGCTAAATTGCCACCAATCGTATCCCCATCTGGACTACGATGAGAAAATATGACAATATGCCGCGCCCGGTCGATAATATCTTGTAGTTGTTGAAGCATAGGGGGGTACTCTATCATGCAGATAATGAATCTGGAAGAAAAAAATAATACGCAGCAGATAAAAGCCTTCGCTCTCGAATTGGGATTTGATGTGGTGAAAATAACCTCCGCCGAAAAATTATCAGACGCTGGTGAATTCTACGAAAAATGGCTACAGGAAGGCAATGCAGCCGATATGGAATATCTAAAAGAAAACACAGAAAAAAGATATACTCCTGAAGAAATTCTCACCGGCGCCCGATCAATCATCGTCCTCGGATTAAATTATTATAAAAAAGACTATCAGTTCCAGGAAAAATTTCGCATCGCCAAATATGCTATGGGCCGCGATTATCATAAGGTTATCACTTCTAAACTGAAAAAATTTGCAGCATTTTTAGAAAAAATGTCCGCCTCGCAAAAATCATACGTAGACTTCGGTCCGACCATGGAGCGCGCATTTGCCGCAAAATCACATATGGGATTCATAGGGAAAAATGCCTGCATCATCACGCGCGAATATGGTTCTTATATTTTTCTTTCAGAAATTATCACGACATTAGAACTCACTCCCGACGAGCCAACGAAGTGGAAGGGGCAATGCGGGAGCTGCACTCGTTGTATTGATATTTGCCCTACCGGAGCCATAAAATCAGACAAGGCAATTGATTCAAGATTATGTATCTCCTATCTCACCATAGAAAACCGCGGCGCAATTCCCATAGCACTCCGTCCAAAAATCGGCAACTGGCTCTTCGGTTGCGACTTGTGTCAGGACATCTGCCCACATAACGTCCGCGCGCAACCAACGCGAGTAACGGATTTTCAGAATATTCCCCTAGGGCTACAAACCACATCCCTCGGACAAATTCTCTCCATCGAAACCGACGAGGAGTTCATAAAAATATTTGCAGGCACTCCCCTCACCCGCGCCAAACGGCGCGGCCTCATCCGCAACGCCTGCGTCGTCGCCGGCAACCTGAAACTCACCGAACTCCTTCCGCAATTAAAAAAACTATCACAATCAGACGACGAGATGATTGCCGAACATGCACAGTGGGCCGAGCGGCAAATTATCGTTTGAACTTCTGCGTCTTCACATCAACCGCATGCGCAATCTCATGATGCTGCCTACACAACGGAGCGAGAAAGTTCGGATTATGGTTCCGTATCATAGAATATCTCGCCGTATGGTGGATCTCATTGGACGGCTTACTGCAATGAGAAATAGCACATTTTGTTCCATATTCTTTTTTGATGATTCTCCTAATCCCAACAGGAATATATCGACTCAACGACCCGGAAACTTCGGCCAAGTCTGTTTTTGTCTGCACAATCTCCTCTTCTCGCCTGTCCAAAAGCTCAGTCAGAAGTTCATCAATATCAATTCCTTTTTCTTTAAGGATATTTAGACGTTCGGCGAGCTCGGGTGCGAGCTCGATATTTCCTAATGGCAAAGTGTGCGTGCGCACATCAGCCGATGCGTCCCTTGGGGGCACACTTTTAGCTTTCACATCTCTCACAAAGGTCTCAACGGCGCTTTGAGAAAGTAATTGGACCTGGTCAGCCAACATCTCTTGATTTTCTACCGTGGCGATACTGGCAACGCGCACAAGTTTATTTGAACTCACCTGACCCTCTACCAGTAGCGATCTCAACTGAGGTGTTTCTCTGAAACGCTCCTCAAGATTAAGTACTCTCCTCACCTGCTTCTCACTCACCCCTCCGACCTTGAACGCAAATACAAACACCGACTCAAATCCGTGCACACGCCACAATTCGCGCCTATTAACCTCCGGCAACAACCCCAAAAACCTCTGTCTCCACTTCCGTGCCGCCTCACCAAACATAACAATACGACTCCATAACTCACTATCAGAAATGTCCTCCATGAAAAGAAAAGTAAAAGAATAAAAACTTCTTTGTACCTCCCTCGTGGAGTAAAAAATATGTCCGATTCAGACATCAGAAATATAGCAGAAATAAGCCGCAAAAACAAGATTACAGGCTTGCAAATTTGAAAAAAATGGCATATAAAATCTTACCCCCTCCACTTCACCTCCTCCACTCCCCTGATATGATTTTCAAATCGCGACATCACAAAAAGCGCATCCGATAATCGGTTTAAATATTTCACGGAAAGATCGTTTTTACCGGCTTCTACAAGATCATTTTCGCTCTTTACAAGAGAAACACATACAATCTCGGCGCGTCGGCACACGCTTCTCGCAACATGCATCATGGCAGCAACTTCGCATCCGCCAGGCAAGAGAAAGGCCGTCATTGGCTCGAGACTCATCTCCAATCGATCAATAATCCCCTCCAGTCGCACCACGCTTTCTTCGCTTACCCTAGGGACATCGCTCGCTCCACGCACCGCGACCACTCCGGGTGTCGCCAGGTCCGCACCCAACACAAATAAATCTTTTTGAATCTGAATCAAATCTTCTCGCAATAACAAACTCAACTCATCACTCGCCAACATCATCCCCATCCACGAGTTCACTTCATCTACACTTCCAATCGCCTCGATGCGCAAAGAATTTTTCCCCACACGCAAGCCTCCGAACAAATCAGTATCCCCTTTGTCGCCGCGTTTTGTGTAGATTTTCATAAAACTATTTTACCATTCGATTGCCACATCAGACCACTCCATCGTACAATACATTCATGAAAACTCACACTTCAAAAACCACCGCAGAAATTGAACTCGCAAAAAGCGAAACGGCACTTGCAAAAAGAATGCAGCAACTCGGCACAACAATCGAGCGCATAGAAAAACTCCAGCCGTTCGCCATCATGCGTAATCGTAAGCATTTTCTCTGGTATTCATTTCTCCATGGGATAATGGTGGGCTTCGGCTCCGTGCTCGGAGCATCGCTCCTCATCGCCTTCTTCATCTTCCTCCTCAAGCAGATTCAGTTCGCCCCCCTCATTGGCAGCTTTGTTCAGAGCATTCTTGAACATATGAATTGAAGCTGAACCATTGACTAAATCCAAAGAATAGGATATAATTACAACATGAGCGCACATGCAACACCGGCACACCCAACACCAGAGGCAGCACCCGCAGCTACACCAGTAGTGGCGGAAGTTCCACATGTGCCTGAGGCGGGGCATGCAGCTCCCGGTGTCGTCGGCGAGACCCAAGAAAAAACAGCAGCCGCCGCAAAAAAAACTACCGAGACGCCAGTTGATCATCCCGCGGATCATCCCGAAGACCACCCTGCCGATCACCCCAAAGAAGATAGTAAGGCATCCGCCCCAGCCCCAGCAGCCCAGCCAACCCACAAATTACTAATACCAAAATTAGAAGGTGACGGTTTGAAAAAGGTATCTTGGGATGCTGCAAAAGGCGCCTGGAAGATTGTTACATTGCCAGTATCAATTCCGTATGTAGCAGGACGACTTGTTGTTGGAACGCTATATGCTACTGGCGGAAAAATATATGATGCCGCCGCCTGGGTAGGACACAAGGCAAAAAGTTATTGGAAACATGACAAATTTTATATTCCAACAGCGACAAAGGCGGTCGGAAGTGCCATCGCGTGGCCATTCAAAAAAGTATGGCAAGGTACCAAGTGGACGGGCAGAGAAATAAAAGGCCTCTTCACGAAATCCAAAGAGCCAGAGGTCACATTACCTACACACGAAGCTGCGCCAGCGGCACATGCAACTCCCGCACCCGCAGCGCCAGCGGCACCCCCAGCACATACCACCCCAGCGCCTGCACATACAACTCCCCCAGCACCCGCACCCGCTACTCCAGCCGCAGCTCTTCCTGCCCCCGCTCATCCATAAAGGGACTTAAATTCCCTCTCCCACCACCATCTTCAGCGCCGCTTTCAGCGTTTCTGACGTAACAGGATGACCTACGATAGTATTGAGCATTTGCGATGCCGTGATATGTAAATCAAGCGCAAGTGTAGCCTTATCAATCGTCGTCGTTGCATCCGGGCCGATAATATGAATACCAAGTATGATGCCGGTATCACTTTCGGCAATGACTTTTGCAAATCCATCTCGCTCGCCCATCGCAAGAGCCTTACTATTGGCGGCAAACGGAGATTTTTTTACAATGATATTTTTCCCGGTTGCGCGTGCGGCTTCTTCGGTTAATCCCACGCTTGCGATTTCAGGAAGAGTAAAGATAACACTCGGGAAAATTTGATAGTTCATTTCTTGTATCGTGGCTCCATTAAACTTTGTACCCAGCATATGAGAAGCCGCAATTTCACCCTCACGTTCGGCCGTATACGCCAGCAAAGCCTTTCCTGCCAGATCTCCAATAGCATAAATATTTGTTGCCGAAGTTTGCATAAAACCGTTCGTCACAATTTTTCCATTTTCAATCGTAACCCCACATGCTTCATAATCACACACATCAGTATTGAGTGTTCTACCCGCTGCAGAAAGCGCATAATCGACCATAACTTCTTCGCGAACTCCGTCCTCATGCTCCATAACAATCTTGACGCCGGAACCTGTATCTTCCATGCTTGCTACGCTTGTCTTGAGGTGAACTTTTACATCACCACGAGTTAATAATTTCAAAAATTCCGCAGAAATTTCTGCGTCCTCTCTCCCTAATAATTTTTCTCCCATCTCCACCAAAATAACAGACGTTCCGATACTCGAGAAAAAGCTCGCCATCTCACATCCTATGGTTCCTCCGCCAGTAATTAATAATGTTTTTGGTTGCGTCTCCAGCTGAAATACTTCCCTATTTGTCAAAATTCTTCCACCGATTTTTACACCATCCGGTACTCGCGCATTAGATCCTGTGGCCAGAACAATATGTTTTGAATTGAGCATTTGTTCGCTCCCATCAGCCATCGTAACCTTCACACTATTCAATCCCACCACTCTCCCCTTTCCCATAATTATTTCTACTCCGGCACTTTTCAAAGAGGTTTCTAATCCACGATGCAACATGCCAATTAATTTTTTTCGACGTTCAATTAATTTTGCAAAATCAAATCTCACGCCTCCCTCGGCGACTACCCCACAGGCATCCCCGGTCTTCAGCATGGTCTGATAGAGGTGTGCACTATGAAGATAAATCTTCGAAGGAATACATCCCCAATGGAGACATTCTCCGCCGACAAGCGAAGACTCAATCAACGCAACCTTGGCTCCGTGAGCCGCTAAAACACGCGCAGCCTCGCAGCCGCCAGGTCCGCTACCTATGATAACACCATCAAATGACAAATTTTCCATGTGCAAATTATAGCACGAAAAATCCATCTCAGGTACTATAAAAGCAAATGCTTACCTACACCGAATTCGCACTCGCCAATCTCAAGAAAGAAGGTTACAAAATTACCGGCCCCCGCATGGCTGTTATTGAAGTATTGGCCAAGACAAGCCGATCCCTCTCCCCATACAAGATCTCGGAAATAGCCCTACAGAAACATCAAATCAACCTGGATACCGTGACGGTATATCGCATTATTCAAGTAATGGAGAAGCTCGAGCTCGTCCACAAGGTTCACGGCGTAGAGGGATATATTCGCTGTGAGGTCAAAAAAGAAGACAAAGATTGCCATCACTCTTTCATCTGTCGGAAGTGCAAGAAGGTTCAGGAAGTCTCGGGAGAAAACCTAGACGCCTTTATCAAACAGATGGAAAAACTTCACCGCTTCAAAGTCGAGAAGCATCAGCTGGAGCTTTCTGGTTTATGTAAAAAGTGTAAATAAAGTATTCAGGAGATGTTCAATTTTTACGATGAAGTTGTTCGGAAATGCTTTTTATTCTAGAATTGATACGTATTATGTATCATATCTAATATAAATGACATTCCTGGGAAATCATACGTTACCTATTTGTTTTTCAAAAAAGGATCTTTACGCACTCATGCCCAGTTCGGTAATTACATTGAACGGAAGAATTCAGAGAGCCATAAAGAGTAAAAAAATGCTCAAGCTCAAAAATGGTTTTTACATAACTGCTGAAAGCTATATTCAGGAATCAGACAAGATCAAACTTACAGAATTTATATCCTCGCAACTCTATAAACCTTCATACATTAGTCTCGAATATGTTTTGGAAAAACATCATATATTACATCTAGCCGACAGGCCAACGCTCATCACATCTATCACCACGAAAAATACAAGCAACTTCAAGAATTTTTCAGGATATTTTGCATATTCCAATGTAAAGTCATCAATCTATTTTGGATTCGAAGAGGTCATTTTCAGAGAAAATACGTATCATATTGCGACAAAAGCAAAGGCATTATTCGATTACCTTTATCTAAACTCCGAGCTGGATTGTCGTAATGAAAAGCATTTATATCACCAGCTCTTCAAGAATAATATGTTTCGATGGGAAAATTTCTCCGAAGAAGATTTTAAGCAATTTGACAGCTATGTATGGAGATCAAATTCATTCAAAATGATGACGATACGGCGAGTTATAGAGAGCTATTTCGAAGGGAAAAAGTTCGATATGTGGGCAAAGGCCATTTTGTCATAATTACGCAACCGTCTTTGGCATCTCCGGGAATGTTCTCACGCTCATAGATCCACCATTGGTCTCGATTGTTTTTTCGATCAAGTCCTCAAGTGATTCACGAAGGATAATACAACCCATGCTGCCATAACGACCAGGAACCTTGAACATAGAATCCTCATTCAAGAACGGATGAATTCCGTATAATGTACTTTCTTCTGTGCCATCATTTGCAACTTTGAAGAGTCGAATAAATCGTCCGGTTTTACCAAACGTCCATCGATCTCGCTTAATTTCCGTTGTACGTACGATCCAGTTTTGCGCAGGTGTAGCAGCGTAATATCGCAAACCAATATAGGAGACAACACGGCGTACGCCGGTAACGACCTCGAATTCTACAGACTCACCATTCACATGAACCAATCGGCCCATATTTGTTTCTACATTTACCTCGAACTTATCCCCCGCCATCGGTGTCCACTCTTTGAGGTTGTTCGTGAGGTAGCTCGCAGGAGTGAAGAGGGCATCGCTGGCGATCGTCTGCACAGGTTCAGTATGGCCATCTGTAAGTGTGCCATCAGTTGAGGCGCTGACTCCGCCTGTTGCACTGAGAGTAAGGAATGCAACCACCGCTACGAGAGCGATTTTGACCTTGTGACCCATAGCCATAGAAGGAACAACGGTAGCGCCCATACGCATACGTGTTACCGTGAACACAGCGGGTTTAGGAGCCACCTTACGGCGACGAAGTACGGTCCTAGGGGCTACGGGGAGTTTTCTTGATCTTGAGGGTTTCTTTGAAGCTATCTTAGAAATCTTAGCTTTGATTGGTTGCTTTTTCGTTCTCATAAAGCTGATGGGTAAAAGAGTATTACGAGGACAAGAAAAGAAGCATACAGTAAAGAAAAAATATGTCAATACAAACAGAGGCAATGCAAAGCTAAAAAGCTCTCAAAAAAGAAAGCTGAACAAAGCTACAATATAAAAAAAGTAAGATAAAAGTCAGGCCAAAGCTAAAGATTTACTTCCTAATAGGCGACAGTAAGGACATTTTGCATCGTTCCGAGCGGTTTATCACTCACGGCAATGTCAAAATAATTCATAGGGTATGATCCGGAAACGGCCATATCGCCAATGGTGGCTTTCACAGTCGCCATGCTGCCATCAGATGAGACGGAGAGATTGCTGAAGGAAACATCTGCCCCGGAAGATATGGTTAATATAATAGTAGTATTCGTAAATGTAATCGCCGTACCGGATGATGCAAGAATCATAGGAGAAAGGTTGCTACCCTTGATAGTGATTGTAGTACTCTCGCCTGGTTTTACGGAAGCATCAGAAGAGGTAATGGTTTTGACAGCGACAGGAAGAAGTTTGACTACTGGTGCTGGAACTACGTCTTCTGGAGATGAAGGAATTATGGCTACAGGAGCCGCTTCTTGAGTGATTGGAGCAGGAGCCGCCTCTGCGGTAATAGGAGCAGTATCTTCAGTAAAACTACCTTTCACACCGCTACCACCACCTAGCTGGGAATACACCGCGACTCCAAGCACAACGAATACCGCGACACCAATGAGAATCATCTTACGAGAAGAAGAAGGTGCAATGGGAGTTACAGGGGTTGCAAGAGGAGCGGGAGTTATAGGTAGAGTTTCCATAGGTGTTTATTTATTTGTTTTTTATCACATCATGATATCACAAATCAGTACTTTTAACAAGCACCCCAAAGAACGACCAACCTATGTTGTTGATCCTCTATCGGTGGCGAAATAATGGCGGAATCGACGGGACTCGAACCCGCGACCTCCACAGTGACAGTGTGGCGCTCTAACCAGCTGAGCTACGACTCCATAAAAGCCCACCTATCATAGTGATAACCCACCCTGCTGACAAGTCCTAATTAGAGCAACATGGTATTAAGTCAAAACAAAGCCGAATGGCTTCCACCCCCGCATATCTCTCTTTTCTCTTGCAATTTTGCAGATTTCCCCTAAAGTATGAAGGCTTTTTGACTGGATCAAAAGGCTTTGGATCAATAAAACCCCAATAATATGGCAAGAGCAAAAACAGTAGTGGCAGTATGGAACTGCACAGAAACAGGACTCCAGACAGGAGCCTTCACCTCAAAAAAAGACAAGCTCAAGGATCTTACTCGTATGAGATACAATCCTACACTTCGTAAGCACACCTTGCAGAAGGCAAAGATAGTAAAGGGCGCAGAGAAGTAAGCGAACAAGCGAGCGAAGACGAGCGTTGTACCCGTTCCCGTTTTTCTAAATATTAAATCCCTCTCATGGCCTCACCCGAGAGTTTTCGCATAGGTATTGATTGCCGCATGTACTCCTCGAAGTTCACCGGCATCGGAAGATATGTTTTTGAGTTAGTACAGCATCTCGCACGGATTGATACGAAAAATCATTACGTGCTTTTTTTTAATGAACCGGAATTTGCAAAATTTATACCGCCAAATAAGCGCTTTACGAAAGTAAATGCCGGAGCTTCGCATTATTCATTCGGTGAGCAGACGGTTTTTTTCTACAAGCTGTTAAAAGAAAAATTAGATCTCATGCACTTCACGCACTTCAATGCGCCGATTTTATATAGAAAAAAATCAGTAGTTACGATTCACGATTTAACACTTTCTTTCTTCCCGGGTAACAAAATGCGATCGCCTTTTTATCGCAGCGCCTATAGGTTAACGCTCTCTTCTAGCGTTTGCAACGCCACGAAAGTTATCACCGTCTCCCAAAACACCGCAAAAGATTTGCAGAAAATGTTCAAGGTACCCGAACAAAAAATTCATACCATTTATGAAGGTGTTACCGAAGAGTTTGTGAAGAATACAGACGAAGAGGAGTTAGAAGTAACGAAAAAAAAGTTTGATATTACCAAGCCATTTATTCTCTATACGGGAGTGTGGCGCAGTCACAAGAATCTCGTGAGTCTCATCAAGGCATTTGAAATATTGCGATCGAAACATAACGAAGAGGTGCAATTAGTGATTACGGGGCGCCAGGATCCTCTCTATCCGGAGGTGAAGCGCGCCGCACATGAGACCAAACACGAGTCGGACATTATCTTCACGGGGATGGCCTCTGAGCAGGATTTGATCAATCTATACAGTGCGGCGCGCGCCTACTGTCTCCCCTCTCTCTACGAAGGCTTCGGCCTCTCCCCTCTCGAAGCCATGCAGTGCGGTACGCCGGCGGTAGTATCCCGAGCAGCCTGCCTCCCGGAAATCTGCGGCGACAATCCCGAGAACCCCACCGCCCTCTTCTTCAACCCCTGCGACCCCTCCGACATCGCCGAAAAGCTCTACACCGCTCTGGTAAACGAACAAGTCCGCAACCAACTCATCACCAACGGCCTCGAGCACGTCAAAGAATTCTCCTGGGAAAAAATGGCCAACGAAACCTTGGAGGTTTATAATCACATCCTGAAGCGCAATTAAACTAGGATTCCCATGTTCTCCCCTTTTCAAGATCTCTTCCAAAAAGCCGTCGCCCGTCATGGCATGACCGAACTAGTAACCGCCGCATCTGTCTGCGCTAAATTTGCCGAGCTTAAACCAAAAATCTTTCCCGAAGACACCGCGAAAAATCTCGAAGCCAAGTACTTCAAAAACGCCACTCTCACTATCATGGTCCCCGACACCGTCTGGGCGAACGAAGTCCTCAATCGCCAAATATCCCTCATACAAGACATAAACGCCACCTTCGGAAAAACCGTTATTGAAAAAATTAAAACAGAACTAAAGCAGCTCAAACAAGACACTAGTTTATAACATCGGAAGCCGAAAAGTGCTAAATTTCCTGATAAATAAGCCATTTAAAAAAGTGGATACAGACAAGTGCTTATAGGTGCAATGTGGTATATCCAAATGTACAGCAAAAAGATAGCAAAACGGACACAGGGTATCTGGAGCAGACAGAATAGTTTGTGCTCACCATCAATACCCTACAATTCCCTTGACCTTCTGCCATTTTCTCGTACAATGAGGCTGCTTTCAGAAGTAAGCAAGGGTTTGTCATCTTCCGCGTCAGAACGGAAACCTCGTGAGAAACCAAAGCTGAAAACGTATTATTTTCTATCATCAATCACATGCTCGTTATTCGACTCTCCCGTATCGGAAAGAAGGCTCAGCCTAGCTTCCGTCTTGTTGTTCAGAACAAAGAAACCAGCCCTAAGCGAAAGGCACTTGATATCGTTGGATACTACCTTCCAGCTACAAAAGAGAAGAAAATAGAACTTGAGAAGGAGAAAATTGAAAAATGGATCAAAAATGGTGCTATTCCATCCGATACTGTTGCAACACTTCTCAAGAAGAATGGTTTTGCGAACATGGACAAGTACATGACTCCACGAAACAAGACTCACAAGTCAAAGAAGGAAGTTGTGGCACCAGCAGCTCCAGCCCCAGCGGCCGCCCCAGCAGTAGCTGCATAATGATAAGGAAACGTACTAGTGTAATTTTTTCTGATACTCCTTTTACTCTCTTACTACAGTCCTCATGGCAGATATTACTCAGGGAGCCGATCGCGATTTTGTTGAATACATTGTTAAGCAGATGGTCGACCACCCAGAAGATGTTGTGGTTACACGAACCGTTGACGATATGGGCGTACTCATCACACTTTTGGTAAACAAAGAAGACATGGGAAAAATTATTGGAAAGAGCGGACAAACCGCCAAGTCACTTCGCGTACTGCTTCGCATGGTGGGTTCACGCTCCAATGAGCGCGTTAATCTAAAAATTGCCGAGCCGGAAGAAGTACTGTAAAGTACACATAAACTATGGGAGATTCACCAAGCATCATCGACGCAGCCATGAACTACGATATCATGACGATCATTAATCGCGGCTTAGCCTATGCGATTATTATCGCCGGTTTCCTCTCGGTGGTGTTTATTTTTGTTGGAGGTTTTTCTTTCATCCTTTCTGGCGGCTCCGAAGACAAGATCAAGACGGCCGTAGGAACGATTCGCTATGCTATCATCGGTCTCGTCATCACTATCCTCGCAGTCGTCATCGTCGCCGCCGCCGGTAAGTTCATCGGCGTGAACGTCATTCAATACATCAACTTCAGAGATATCATCGATACCGTTGTTTCTATCGGCCAGTATGGAAACTCGAGCTCTACAAGTTTACGGTAGTAAACTTATGATTTTCACCGTTCCAGTTCCCTAGTTTCTACTCCTCACGATGCACTTCCAATCAAATGGAAAGCGATAGGTTTCGCATGCACGTACCATCGCTGCGAACATGAGCCATGGATTCATTTTTTCAAACGTAAACGCATTCCCCTTCTCACGATTAGGATCATAGTTTTGTAGGCGTGGCATTTTTTTTGGAGCGAGTGGGACGACCATTGCGTCGAGAGCATTATCCACCGCCTCTTCAGAGAGACAGAATGCCATATCACAGGCGCGCCACATCTCATCGTAGTGTGCATCACCTTCACGAACAGTAGTCACCAATTCCAGCCCGGGCTGCATCTTGACCCCGGAATGAACAAATAAAATTACTGGAACTTTCATCGCTGTCATCCCCTCATACATCGCAACAAAAAAACCGAGATCACTCTCAGTCTCTGCGCGGAATCCGGTGAGTGGAAGGTCGCTCAAAAAAGGAACAGGGGCTGTTGTATAGGTTGCTGTATGTTGTTTAGCAATTTTCTTCTGATCGAGCTTGGCATCGAGTCGTTTTACTGACATACTCTGTTTGTTTTTGTTTTTGGAAGTTCTCAGTATTATATCAGAAAAACAGCTTCTTGCGAAGGCTACAGCATTGACACACTTATAAATTATGGCAGAGAAATTACTCATCATCGACGGCAACGCAATCATTCACCGCGCCTTCCACGCTATACCCATGCTCGCCACCTCATCCGGCCAGCCGACAAACGCGATTTATGGCTTCTGCTCAATGATAATGAACCTTCTTATCAAGGAGCGTCCGAAGTACATCGTGATTACCTATGACCGTAAGGGAAAGACCTTCCGTGATGATTTGTATGCGGAATACAAGGCTACACGGACGAAGGCGCCCCAGGAGCTCTACGATCAGATGCCTCTGATCAAGGATGTTATGCGCGCCTTCAACATCCCCCAGTTTGAGGTTGATGGCTTCGAGGCGGACGATGTGATCGCCACAATCACGCACCTCATGAATGGCAACGAGGATGTTCACTGCTACATCGCAACCGGTGACCGCGACGCATTCCAACTCATTACAAAATCCGTTTCCGTTATTACGCCCAAGAGTGGTTTCAAAGAATACTCGACATACACTCCGGAAAAAGTAAAAGAAGAATTTGGTATTACCCCTGAACAGTTTTGTGATTACAAGACACTACGCGGCGATACTTCCGATAATATTCCCGGCGTTCCCGGTATTGGTGAAAAAATTGCTACTGATTTATTACAAAAATATGAAACGATCGAGGGTATCTTGAGTCACCTCTCTGAACTCTCCCCCGCCATCTCCAAAAAAATGACAGAAGGAAAAGACAGTCTCGAGATGAGCCGCAAGCTCGTCACCCTCAACCACGAAGTTCCTATCGATTTCGAATTAGAAGAATGTACCACGCACAACTTCGACGTCTCCGAAATCACTCGCCTCTTTGATGGTTACGAATTTCGCTCACTCGTGCGCAAACTCGGCGAACTCGAGAGCAAATACGATCATGATAGAAAGGGTGAGACGAACGGAATGCTACCGTTGATATTTGACTAAACATATTTCTACATCCGGCTTTAATAGCCTTGTACAAAAAAAGTATTCAACACGGTAAACATACTACCCTGTAGGACGTGTGCATCTGTCAATCAATTTTACATACCGCACCATAACATTTCTCATCCGCAATACAAGCGAAATCAGCCTAGAAACATCACAAAACAAGAGAACAAGAAAAGTATTCATAGCCCCATAAGTAAGCTAAAAAAAGTACAATAAATTTGTAAAAGAAAGAGAGATAGAATATAGTGCTCCCACATGGCAAAATCACGCATACTCGCTAGCTTAGATATCGGTAGTTCGAAGATCCGAACCGTCGTAGGTACCCTCGATGACAAGTCAGGAGTGCTTAACGTTATTGGTGTTGGTACCGCTCTTTCTACGGGTCTGCGAAAAGGCTCAGTTATCGACGTCGAAGAGACAATCAACTCCATCGCCGCCTCCCTCGAGGATGCAGAGCGAATGGCAGGAGAACCTATTAATCATATCTTCCTCGGTATCGGTGGAAATCACATTGAGTCCATGGACTCAAAGGGTGTTATCGCCGTAGCCAATGCTAGTAATGAAATTACGGAAGACGACGTGGACCGAGTATTGGAGGCTGCACAGGCGGTCAACATTCCTAGCAACCGCAGAATTCTCCGTATTATTCCAAAAACATTCACCGTCGACGAACAGCGAGGCATCAAATATCCAGTAGGAATGACAGGTATCCGTCTCGAGGTAGAGGCGCACATCATCTCCGGACTTATTCCAAACATCAAGAATATAGAGAAGTGCGTACTCCAGGCGGGTGTAGATATCGATGATATCATCCCGAACTGCTTGGCCGCCCCGGAAGCCGTCCTCAACAAACGACAAAAAGAGCTCGGCGTCGTAGTAGTAGATATTGGATCCGGATCAACCTCCGTTTCTGTCTTCGAAGAGGGTGTCACCCTCCACACAGCCGTTATTCCCGTCGGCGCAGAAAACGTTACGAACGACATCGCGATCGGACTACGAACATCCATCGACACTTCAGAAAAAATTAAGATTGAGTATGGTTCATGCATCCCGGAAGACGTGAACGAGCGTGAGACGATTGACCTCTCCCTTATGAGCAAAATCGACACGCAGAAAGTTTCGAAAAAGGCGATGGCAGAAATTATTCAGGCCAGATATCAGGAGATCTTTCTTCTCGTAAAAGACGAGTTGGCCAAGATCCACCGCGATGGAATGCTCCCAGCAGGTGTAGTACTTACAGGTGCAGGTGTGAAGATGCCAGGCGTTATCGACCTCGCACGAGAGACCCTTAATTTACCAGTTCAGATTGGTTTCCCTCAGAATTTCGACGGTATCGTAGACAAGATCGATGATCCTGCATACGCTACAGCAATCGGACTTTTGATCTGGGGAACACGCATGGAGTCCCGACCATATGGTATGGCGTTCCGAAGTCTGAACTTGAAAAAAGCGGCTACAGGAATAAAGAAATGGTTCCGAAGCCTGGTTCCGTAATTTTTTCGCATAGAAAAAATTTGGAGCGCCATAAGCGCGAATTCTCTCCCGATTTATTTACTAACTCCACTCCCCCATTAGCAGCCAGCAGACACCGCCGGTGTCGGATCCCGCTCCCGTTCCTCACGATAAACTCGGAATTACCTCATTCGAACTTTATCCCGTTGACCCTATAGATATGACAACTCAGGATCCAAAAAATTCGAAAGCAAATCTGCGAAATATTTTTTCAAAAGGTTACGAACCACAGGCACGTAGGTCTCAGGAAATCATTCCGGAGATTACTCCTATTGCCAATATCAAAGTTATCGGAGTAGGTGGAGGTGGAAGCAATGCGGTAAATCGCATGATCAAGTCCAACTTGAAGGGAGTAGAGTTCGTCGCAATCAATACCGATGCACAGGCTTTGTATTACTCAGACGCTGCTACAAAAATCAACATTGGTAAGGCTACAACACGAGGCCTCGGCGCGGGAAGTAGTCCTGATGTTGGAAAACAGGCTGCCGAAGAGTCAAAAGAAGAGTTACGATCAATCATCGAGGGTGCCGATATGGTATTTGTTACCTGCGGACTTGGAGGTGGTACCGGTACGGGTGCTGCTCCGGTGATTGCCGAGCTTGCTAAAGAAATGGGAATTCTCACGGTCGCTGTGGTTACCAAGCCATTCACATTCGAAGGACACCGACGACGAAGTCAGGCCGAAGATGGTCTCGAAAATCTTCGTGGAAAAGTGGATACGCTTATAACAATTCCAAACGACAGACTTCTTTCGCTTATTGATAAGAAGACACCAATTAACGAGGCATTCTCTGTAGTAGATGATGTTCTCCGACAGGGCGTTCAGGGTATCGCTGATTTGATCACGATTCATGGAATGATCAACGTCGACTTCGCCGATGTACGCGCTATTATGGAAAACTCAGGTTCCGCTCTGATGGGTATTGGATATGGCACAGGCGAAAATCGTGCTACCGAAGCCGCAAAAGGCGCTATCGAGTCCCCACTTCTTGAAATGTCTATCGAGGGTGCAAAAGGAATTCTCTTCAATATTACTGGTGGAAACGACCTCTCAATGTTCGAGGTGGACGAGGCCGCACGTATTATTACAGAGGCTGCCGACCCGGATGCAAACATCATCTTCGGTGCGGTTATCAACGACTCATACACAGGCGAGATCAAAATTACGGTGGTCGCAACTGGTTTCGATCAGGTCCGCGAGCGAGCTCAGGTTCGTCAGCAGGGCGTCATCAACCAGCCACAAACTACCAATCTTCCTCAGAAGGCCGTTGAAAACGAACTGGATATTCCTGCATTCATTCGAAGGAAGATGCTGTAGGCCGTCGGAGCGTTAGCGGGGCGCATTGAGACGCACCCCTCTGCTGTAATTCAAGATGTGCGCGCGCACATGCCTTTGGGGTAATTTTCAAATTTCCATCAAATCTGCTACTATGCAATCATGTTTTTTGCCCGGGCAGAGGTATTCACAAAAATGGTAATTAATTTCTGTCTTATGCACGTGCATAAATAAAGATAGTAAAGAAAAATATGTCAAAGCCACTCCCTCTTCACCTCTGGAACGACTTCGTGAAACTGCAACCACTCGGTTCGCTCTATCAGACCTCAGTTTGGGAGCATTTCCAGAAACAAATTCCCGGTAAAGGGAAGAGTTGGACGTGTATTGTCACCGATCCCAAGAAAAATAATCACATACTTGGTGGTGGATTACTCATTCTCCACTCACTCCCCTTCAATCTCTCATGGCTCGAGTGTCCTCGCGGTCCGGTTTTTGATATTACGCACACCAGTGCGCTCTCCCATTCCGAACTTGAATACTTTTTCCAAAACTTTCTCGAACAGGCAAAAAAAATAGCAGATGCGAATCGCGCTGTTTTCCTACGAATAGATCCGCCGGTTATCGCTTCGGATATTCCGCTTGTAGAAGCCTATAACGACCTCACAAAAAAACTACATTTCAAACCCGCCCACGCCTCATACTTCCCGCAAACCACACTCACGATAGATCTCACAAAAACACAGGAGGAAATGTTGAAACAGATGAAGTCAAAAGGGAGATACAATATTAAACTCGCAGAAAAACACGGCATCACCATTGAACGAATTAATACGCACACAAATAAAGATGCCATCGCGCAGTTTTATGACCTCATCATGCAGACCGCGAAACGTGACAACTTTTTCGCACACAATCTCGCCTATTATGAATCCATGCTCGAGGCCCTCGGTGACTCAGCGACTTTATTTATGGCTTATCACAAGCAAAAACCCGTAGTCGGACTCATCGCCACCTACTTCGCCGATACGGCTACGTATTATTACGGCGCATCTTCTTATGCGGACCGCCCTCTGATGGCTCCATATCTTCTTCAGTGGCACGTAATGCTCGATGCCCAGTCCAAAGGCTATAAAACATATGACCTGCTTGGAATCGCCAATATAGACCAAATTACGGGCATCCCAGATGCGCATCACCCACTCGCGGGCGTCACCGACTTCAAAACAAAATTCGGCGGCAACATCATCTCCTATCTCCCGGCAAAAGAATTCGTATATAAGCCAATCTGGTATTGGGTTATAAAAATGAGAAAACGACTACGGGGATAAGTAGTGTCAGAAAAATAGCAACAATTATTCAAGCTCCTGACAGGGTTTTGTTAGAATAGTTTGATAGTGTGGATATTGTTAGATCTGGGGGTGCCTCTTGGCGAGGAAGACAAAATCGACACTTGCCCAGGCGGGTTCAAATCCCGTCACCTCCACCAATCTAGCAATCGTCGAACAAAAAGGAGTGGCATTTCTGCCCTCCTTTTTGTTATATAAACGACAAAATCGACACTTGCATAAACATTATAACATAACTAACTTATGGCTTCAATATAAGCTATAACCTTTAGATTCGTTCTTCCAGGGCCGAACGGGCTGGTGTCGGTACAGGCTCAGGAGAAGGTGTCGGTTCTACGGTTGGAGCTGGTGCAGGAGCAGGTGGCTCTACGGCTGGCGTAGGAGCGACCGCCGGTGGAGCTACCGCCGCTTTTGGCGTGCCTAATACCACGAATTTATGATCAGTATCATATTGCTGAAGAGCAATATCCTTCATAAAGGCAGTGACAGCTGCACGATCTTTTTTGGTTCCACGAATATAGTATTCAAATTGTGGCTTGCCTTCAACAATCGGGCCACGTCGTACATCGACAAGTGTGGACCAGAGAGGATCTTTAGTGACAGAAAAGAGTGAACCTGCATACATCGAATTGTTGAGAGTTTTTCCTTTCAGATCAGTACCGGCCTTTGACTCCCATTCTTTTAGGCGTTCCTCAAAGTATTTTTCAAAATCCTTAGTAAAGGCATCGCGTTCAGCTAATTCTTTTGCATCAGGAGTTTTAATAACAATACCATTTTTCTCAATTTCTTTTTTATAATAGTTTCGAAGATCTTCCTCCATTGCTTGCAAGAAGATGCGCTCACCATCGATACCAGTTTCTTTCAGATATACTCCCCTTACCTTGAATCGGTTAATCTGTTTTGCCGTATCGCGCTCCTTGCCGTATTCAACACCATAACCCATAGCCACAGACAGAAGAGCTGAAGTTTTAATATCCATAATAGGCCTTCGATTAAACACATTCTGCTCCTTACCAGGACCATAGTAATCAACACGGTCTGTCATATTCTGGTATGCCTGGACAAAAATCTTGTAGTCCCTATCTACCATTCCCTCAACCCATGTTTTTTCTGCAT
This sequence comes from Candidatus Peribacteria bacterium, assembly GCA_943354965.1. Taxonomy (GTDB): domain Bacteria; phylum Patescibacteriota; class Gracilibacteria; order UBA1369; family UBA12463; genus CALREA01. Next base: position 130,023 of record CALRDN010000002.1, read on the forward strand.
CTGGATTTCTTGGAAGTTTCTCAGGTTCAGGTTTTGGTGCAGGTTTTGGCTCCTCTACCTTTGGCTCCTCCACCTTCGGTTCCTCAACTTTTGGCTCCACCTTCGGCTCCTCTTTTACCTTTCCTACAGCCCATAAACCGGATTTGCGGTTTTCGTCAGTATCCTCGATACTTCCAAGTTCGAGGAAGACTTCCTGAGTGCTGGCGTCAAAAGGTACTTTTTTATTACTCAAAACATCCTGTGCATGTTTGGCACGCTGTAGAGCAAGGGCGAGATCAAAAAGTGTTCCACCGGGAAGAAATTTATCTTGATTAGCTTTTACGACTTCATTTTTTGCAGTTCGTCCACGGGCATCGATGTAAGCATCAATGATGGCAATATTATTATCGCGTAAAGTTCGTGCGCTTGCAGGAAATAATCTATCTCCCAAGCCCTTCAGCTGATCAAATGCCTGAGTTTTACCGGTATGCCAACTTTCTCCTCTTCTGAGAACTTTTCTCAAAAGAAACGGAGATCCATCGGTGCCACCATAAAACATAATATCCTTCATCGGAAGTTTATCGGCCGCAATAGCATCCTTGATTTTATCGATAATTTCCTGCTTGTCGCCAGGGAGAGCCTTGGCGTGTTTAGAGAGACTGTAGAGCAGAATCGCCTGCTTCACCTCTGCCTCTTGACTACTCATATCGATAGCCGCAGCAATAGCTTTTACATTATCTTCAGACTTATTGATAGTTTCCTTGAGCGCCTTCAGCTGGGCCGCAACTTTCTTTTGCTGCTCAACTCCCTCGGGAGCCGCCGCCGGAGCACGCTCCCCTGGACCCTTCGCCGCCCCACCATCAACATACACCAACCGCCTCAGCGCATACGCCGAATAGTTTGGAGAAAGATGTGCGAGAAAGAGTTTGGTATTCATGGGAGGGGGTTGGTAATAATTTTATTATTTTTTATTTTTTATCTCATACGCTTTAATGGCAGCAATTTTAGCATTTATAATTTGAACTTTCTTTGCTGAGTCAGTACTAGGGTGTTCGGTGAGATATTTACTTGCAGTTTCAAGATTTTGAAGAGCAGAAGGAAGATCACCTATGCGGGCTTGAGAAAAACCAATATTTGCAAGAGCTCGATGATAATTTAAGTCATTTTTGCCCTTAGAAAGTTCAGCCAACTTTTGATCAATAATAATAAGTTTCTTCCACTCTTCCTTATCTGGAGAGTCGAAAATTTTATCTGGAGCGTCAGAGGAATTTTTAGCCGCAGCGTCTAGGAGTAACTTGGAGGCAGTCTCTAGTGCTAGATATTCCGGACTAGGAGCTTCGGTATGCTCTTTTGCAGGTTCTGCCACCGCAGGAGCCACTTCGGGAGCAGGAGTCACGGCCACAACTGGAGCCACAGCCGGAGCCGCTTTCACGACCTCCCCTGCATTTGCCTTTGCAATTTCAATGAGTTTTTTCGCAATCTTGTCTGCGCCCTCAATCACCTCTCCTCTTTCTTTACCAATAGTAAGCGTTCCTTTCTTTCCGTCAAGCAAGAGCGGAACTGTTGAGGCAAATATATTTTTCCCAAAGAGGTAACGGCCGATAGAGAGGTCATACGGTTTGTTAGGATTGTTCTTGGAGAAAGCAGCTGCAGCCTTGAGCTCAATAATAACCTTTTTCTCAAGTGGATCTGTCATCAGACTCTCATCGAGATCGGAAATAGTATTTTGCTTTTCTTCGAGGGAAGGAAGTGCATCCGCTTTGCCAGATGCGACTTTAATAAGTTTTGCAATATTCTCAGCATTCATTGGAAACTGTTTCAACGCATGTCCTTCGGTCTTTCCACGATTTTTTTCAAATGTAATAATAGAGTCCACTCCATTTTTTCCTTTATATTGGATAGATATATTTACATCTTTAGGAATATTAAGAGAAGTAAACAGCGCACTGGAATACATCGGATAGTCCGTTCCACCATGCTCTCTAGACATTCGTAGCGTATCTTTCATCACCGAAATCGCCGCACTCTCTGCCTTATCCTCACTCTTGAGACCATCTATATATTTCTGAAATGCATTGGCATCAAGCGGCTTAGTGGCTTCAGCCTCTGCTTTTGTCTTTGCTTCAGCCTCTGCTTTTGTCTTTGCTTCAGCCTCTGCTTTTGTCTTTGCTTCAGTTTTTGCTTTTGTTTTTGCTTCAGCCTCTGCTTTTGTCTTTGCTTCAGCCTCTGCTTTTGTCTTTGCTTCAGCCTCTGCTTTTGTCTTTGCTTCAGCCTCTGCTTTTGTCTTTGCTTCAGCCTCTGCTTTTGTCTTTTCA
>CALRDN010000003.1 GCA_943354965.1 Candidatus Peribacteria bacterium
CATAAGCGTACTATTCATCCCACAATTAGTATCGTGGAAAATGCTTTTCGAGATGACGTTCTCTCTCACTCTGCTCCCGATCAGATGCCCGTACTTGTTTTTGAAGAAGGTCATCGGATTGCAGCACTCATTCAAGAATTTCGACATGCAAAACTTCTCCCCTATATCATTCCAACGATGGCATCCAATCCAACACCTCTTGTCAAAAAACCCCTGTTTTCTACACCATGGGATACCCTCCGTGAGCTTCTTCTCGACCTAGGAGTTCGCCGCATTAACCTGGGGGGAATGCTTTCTGGTCAATGTGTTGAAGTCGCCCATACTCAACTTCAAAGAGTCTTTTACGTTGAGACATCCCTACCTGTTCATCCTCCAAAAAATGAATTGACAGTAGACCACTTCGGCCTGTAGTATCTCAGCGCATCAGAGACAGGCGGCATCCCAACCGAAGCTGAAAAGCATAGGAAAACGGGTAGAAGTCCTCCCAAGATGGCATTAAGAACACTCTTTCGAAGCTGAAATCCGAATAGTCGGATGAATAGCCTCATTATAAAGAGTTAAGCGTAAGTCTCTGCATGTCAGAGATTTTTTTGTATATTACCCCTTTTATTTCTTAACCTAACCCCTACCTATGGCTGCATCGAAAGCAAAAAAGCAGGAAATGCTCACTGAGGTTCAGGAATTGTTCGCGAATGGAAAATCATTCTTCTTCGCAGACTTCCGAGGACTTCCAGTAGCTGCTGTTTCAGCAATTCGAAAAGAGCTTCGGGCTAACAATGTCGGGTATAAGGTTGCCAAGAAAACACTCATCCGCAAAGCTGCTGGCGAGCATGGTTATAAAGAGATTCCCCGTGAGGTCATGGAGGGCTCTGTAGCTATGACGGTTTCTTATGGTGATCCTATTGCTCCGGCACGACTTCTCAAAAAGTTGAAAAAGACTTATGAGAAACTCGAGTTGCTCGGTGGACTTTTTGAAGGTCAGATTTTGTCGAGTAGCGAGGCTGCGCAATATGCTGCACTTCCATCAAAGGAGGAGCTCATCGCAAAGTTGGTCTACATGATGAAGTCACCAATTCAGGGTTTCCATGGTTCACTTCATGGTCTCCTTGCCAAGTTTGTTCGTACGGTTGATGCCGTCGCGAAACAAAAAGCTTAATATATTATTTATTTCTCTCTAATTTAATTTTTATGGAACTCAGTTCAAACGCAAAAAAAGTTCTCGACGCAGTCAAAGAGCTCTCAGTCCTCGACCTTGCTGGCCTTGTTAAGGCTATGGAAGAAGAGTTCGGAGTTACTGCTGCTGCTCCTATGATGATGGCTGCTGCCGGTGGTGCTGGTGCTGCTGCTGAAGAAGTTTCTTCAACAGTAACTGTTACCCTTCTCGATGGTGGTGCAAGCAAGATCAATGTGATCAAGGCTGTTCGTGAGCTTACAGGTCTCGGACTTAAGGAAGCTAAGGACCTCGTAGATGGTGCTCCAAAGCCAGTTAAGGAAGGAATCGACCGTGCAGAAGGCGAGAAAGTCAAGAAGACTCTCGAAGATGCAGGTGCTAAGGTTGAAATGAAGTAAATCTTCGTTTCTTTATCTAAGAAACTAATAAAGACCCCGGGAAACTGGGGTCTTTTTTTATGGAAATTCTGTACGACCTATCCAGAGAGGAAGCACGACGAAGTGGTGTAAAATGTCGGAGAGCAGAAGAGCTGCTCCAATCATTGTGAGCGTCTTGGACGTGTAAAAAAAGTGTGCGACAATTAGTATCAGTATTCCGATATATCCATGGTGGATTCTGGGTATATTCATGTCTAACAGCTTCTGCGCGCTCGCATGCCATCCCTTCATCGATCCAAACATTACTCTGCCGATAATGGCTGCTAATTCTATTATGACCGTGAGGAGGAGAATCTTCATGGCATTATTGTATCATATCTCTAAAAAAAAATGTTTACTCGCCCCGAAAACGTCTGTACTATGCGCCTATGGAATACATAGCTACCAAAAAAGTTGCCGGAGGAAAGTTGCTTCGCGTGAAGTGTGATGTAGAGGGAGGAGTTTTGAGTAATGTATCTCTGACCGGAGATTTCTTCATGCATCCGGAGGAGGGCGTGAGTGAGTTGGAAAATGCACTGAATGGTATGTCGAATGAGACACCCGTGAGGGAGTTCGTATCAAAACTGAATGACCTTATTCATGAGCGTGGTTTTGAGCTGATTGGATTTAGCGCGAGCAATATTGCAGAGACGCTTGTAGAAGCGATTCGTGGAGGTAAGGATAGCTGGGGAAGTGGAGGTGTTGCGAGCGGTGAGGCCGGCAAGGATGATACTTCCAGTGGACTTGATGAATTAGTACGGTCAGCTATTTCCGGTAAATAATTTTCTATGGCACTTTCTGATATTTCTTGGCGCGTAATTGAGTTGGAGACGCATGATGCTTTTATGAATATGGCATTGGATGAGGCGTGCTGCGAGAGTGTGGCGAGTGGGGTGAGTAAGGCTACTATCAGATTTTACCGATGGAACCCAAGCGCGGTTTCTATTGGATATTTTCAGAGCTTGGATGATGAAATTAATATAGAGGCATGCGTTGCGGGCGGTGTAGACGTCATTCGTCGACGTACGGGCGGCGGTGCGGTATATCATGATTTCGATGGAGAGATTACCTATTCCGTGATGGTTCCGGAGAAAGATTTTTGTAGTACGGATGGCGTGCGACTTGGCATTACTGAATCATATCATGAGATATGTGGATGGATTATTAACGGATTAAAATTAGTTGGAATCGATGCCGAGTTTAAGCCGATAAATGATGTAATCGTTAGTTCATCGGGTAAGAAAATTTCCGGAAATGCGCAGACGCGAAGAGGTGGTGTAATCTTGCAACATGGAACAATTTTGCTGACCGTTGACGTGAAGAAGATGTTTTCTTTATTAAAAGTTGGGAAAGAAAAAATTGCCGATAAAATGATTGCGGCCGTTGAGGAGAGAGTGACTTCCGTGGCTCAGGTGCGGCCAGAGGTGACTCGCGAGGAGGTCTATAGCGCCCTGATGAGTGCATTTACGAGTGGGAAGACTTTTGAGGTGGGAACGTGGACCACAGAGGAGTCTGCGCGCGCAGAAGAGCTCGTACAGGAAAGATACCGGACGAAAGAGTGGAATGAGATGAGGTAATCTACTTCCTTCTGAGGTAGACGAGTTGGTAGAGGGCGGCTGCGAGAAGGGCGCCGAGGATAGGGCCGGCGAGGTAGACGTACCAGTTGGTCCACATGTTTGAGATAAGGGCTGGGCCGAACCATCGGGCCGGGTTCATGGCGGCGCCTGTGAGAAGACCTCCTACGAGAATGTCCATAGTGATCACTGAGCCGATTATGACTCCTGCGGTGTTGCTTCGAGTTTCTTTTTGATCAACAGCAACAGAGAAAATGACGAGTACAAGTACAAAGGTAAGGATAGCCTCAATAATAATTCCTGAGACAGGAGAGAGTCCGCCGACGAGTGATGGAACGCCGTATTCGGTGACGAGGAGGTCGACGAAGATGAGTTTGAGCGCGAGCGTAGCGAGCGCGGCTCCAAGAAGTTGAGAAATAATATACGACACACCCTCCATGATGCGCATTTTTTTCGTGGCCATCATGGCGATTGATACAGCCGGATTGAAGTGAGCTCCGGAAATATGTGCAAATGCATAAATACCTACCATAATAGCCAGTCCATGCGCCACTGCGACGCCTAGAAGATCAAATGTTCCAAATGTCTGGCCAACAATAACCGATCCAGCTCCCATGAATATGAGAAAAAACGTACCGAGAAGTTCAGCGAGATATTTTCTCCAATCTTGAGGATGCATAGTGGGGTGGGTTAGGTAGTGATTTATGTAAGCTAACGTTTCGTATTGTACCTCGGGGAGTATACTTTCGGCTTTACGTTTATGTTGCGTGAAATATTTTTTATATTTTATTACTTTTTGAGAGAGAGGAGTCAGTTCCTATTTTTTTATATATAGAAATATATAAGGAACTTATAAGAAATCTCCAGGGTTACTGCGGGGCGGATATTCGGCTATACCCACCTATTATTGTAGCTTCGACATTAGCGCATTCATAAATCGGGCGGCGACGGCGCCGTCGATGAGACGGTGGTCAAAGGTGAGGGAGAGGCCCATGGTTTTGATGAGGTGCGGTGCGGCTGTTGGATTTGCAGGGTCGAGCGCGAGGGTATCGCGTATTTTGCCGAGGCCAAGGATGGCAGACTGCGGATAATTAATGACTGGAGTAGCAAAATCGCCGCCTACAGAGCCATAGTTCGTGATCGTGAAGCTTCCGCCTGACATTTCATCGAGCGTAAGTTTTTTCGACTTTGCTTTTTCGGCAAGGGTGACAATTTCTTGGGCAATCGCGTAGAGATCTTTCTTGTCAGCGTCTTTGATAACCGGAACGAGGAGACCCTCTTCTGTATCGACCGCTATGCCAATATGATAATAATTTTTGGTAACAATTTCTTCCGTAGATTCATTAAGTTCACTATTTACTATTGGAAATTCTTTGAGTGTTTGCGTGACGGCCTGCACAATGTAGGCAAGGAAGGTGAGTTTGATATTTTGAGCCTGTGCTGCGGCTTTTTCTGCTTCTCGTTTATTGAAAAGATTTGTAATATCGAGTGTATCAAAGTGCGTAACAGGAACGGTATGTTTGTGCGATTCAGAGACGTGATCACCTACGGCTTTTCTGACTCCTCTGTATTCCGTAACGGTGACCGGACCGGGGAAAGTTTTTGATGATAGTGCGGTCGATGTCGGCTTGACTGACGATATAGCCATAACGTCCGCGTCGGTGATCATTCCGTTTGAGCCGGAGCCCTTTATGGTTGATAGATCTACGCCAAGCTTGAGGGCGAGATTGCGGGTTCCTGGTAGGATTTTTGGTTGTATTGATAGATTTAAAGCTGGAATCTCTGCCCGGGCAGAAGGCGTGGCTGCTGGAATCTCTCTATTCGACGCGTCGATTGAGCCAACTACACCTGGTCCTTTATCTGGAGGAGGAACTGCGGCTGTAGCCGTTGCGGGTAAAATTGCAGATGTCGGTGCAGTAGGATTATATGCTTCTCCCTTATCAGTAATCACTACGAGCGTGTCGCCGACTTTTATGGTTTCTTTTTCTGCATGAAATGTCTTGGCAATAACTCCCGCTCGAGGAGATGGAATTTCTACGACGGCCTTGTCGGTTTCAATTTCTACCAGGACTTGGTCGGATTTCACCTCATCGCCTTCTTTCACGCGCCATTTGACGATTGTTCCTTCGTGAATTCCTTCGCCGACGTCTGGAAATTTGAATTCAAGCATATGTATTATATTAAGAGGCCATTACGGTCGTAATTGCATTTTGAATTTGCTGAGCGTTAGGGAGGTACCATTGCTCCGCCTGTAAGTATGGCACAGTTATGTCAGGTGCTGCAACGCGGTGGATGGGACTCTTGAGAGAGTAAAGGAGTTTTTCGGCTACCAGGGCGGCGATTTCGGCTCCCGGCCCGAAGGACTTCACTGCCTCCTGGACGATTACCAGGCGGCCGGTTTTTTCGACGGAGGCGAAAATAGTTGCTTGATCGATTGGAGAGATTGTACGCAGATCGATTAGCTCAACTGAATACTGTGCTGTTGTCGGATTTGTTTTGAGATTTTCCATAGCTGCCTGTGCCTCTCGAACCATTGCTCCCCATGCAATGACGGTAATGTCCGTACCTTCCTGGAGAACGTTTGCGACACCAATCGGTACGATATAATCTTCGAGGGGAACTTCTTGTTTGATGGCCCTATAGAGTCTTTTCGGCTCCATGAAGATTACCGGATCCGGATCACGAATTGCCGCGAGGAGAAGACCTTTCGCATCGTATGGCGTGGAAGGATATACCACTTTTAGACCTGGAGTATGGGCAACAAATGTCTCGATAGATTCGGAGTGATGCTCGAGCGCTTTGATTCCGCCTCCACTTGGAACGCGCACTACCATCGGAACGGTGTAGCGTCCTCGTGAACGATTGCGCATGCGTGCCGCATGCTGCAACATTTGATCAAGCATCTGATGATAAAATCCATCGAACTGAACCTCGACAACCGGCTTGAATCCGTACATCGCGAGGCCAATCGCCATACCAGCGATTCCTGACTCCCCTAGCGGCGAATCAAAGACTCTGTCCTCCGTAAATTGCGCCTGTAATTTATCCGTAACGCGAAATACTCCACCATCTTTTCCAACGTCCTCACCAAAAATTAGCACTGACGGATCTCGCTCCATTTCCTGCTTGAGTGCGAGATTAATTGCTTCGACGATATTTAGTTTTGGATTTTCCATGACTATTATATTTGTGGCAAATTACGAAGGAGTTCTTCTTTCTGTGCTTGTAGCTGCGGTGGAAGTACGGCATATGTGTAGTCAAACATATCTGATGGATTGTAGATTATCGCCTGAGCTTTTTCTACAATTGCCTCAATTTCTTTTTCATATTTCGCCGTGAGTTGATCTTCGGTCTCTTGAGTCCAAAGATTTTTTGACGCCAAATATTTTTGTAAACGTATCAATGGATCTCGTGGTTTCCATAGTTCGACTTCTTCCGGATCACGATATTTTTTCGCATCATCAGAGGTAGTATGGTCGCCTAGACGATAGGTATATGCCTCAATCAATGTAATGCCCTCGCCTCTAATAGCTCTTTCTCGTGCGGTTTTTACGGCTACATACATTCCAATCAAATCATTCCCATCAACCTGGATTCCTGGGACTCCATAGGCGATTGCCTTCTGCGCGATTGTCGTTGATGCCGTCTGATAACTTCTCGGAACAGAAATTGCCCACTGATTATTTTGACAAATTAATATCGTATTTGGTTTGAATACGCCGGCGCAGTTCATAGCCTCATGGAAATCTCCTTCGCTCGTCGCACCATCTCCAAAAAAGGCGACTGCTACTTTTTGCTCTTTTTTCTTTTTCATACCAAGACCAACTCCTACCGCATGGAGCATTTGAGAGCCAACGACGATTGATATTGGCACGCAGTTCACGTTTTCCGGAGGACGACTTCCCATCTCATTACCCATCCAGTAGGAATACATATTTTCAATGGGAATACCATGGAGCCACATAATTCCGAGCTCACGAAATGCCGGCAAGAGCCAGTCTTCGGGCTTCATCACCAGTCCGGCTCCCATCTGTGTCGCCTCTTGTCCGCGAATTGAGGCATATGTTCCCATTCTCCCAGTACGCTGAAGATTATTTGCCTTCTGGTCGGCCATTTTCATAAAGAGCATTTTTTCGTATGCTTGCTTGATGAGCTCATCTGTTAGTTCAGGTGGTCGAAGCGCTGATACAGCTGGATCGGCGGATATAACGCCGTTTTCATCCATGATCTGGAGGCGCTTACCTAGGAGAGGGTCGAACTGAGAAAAAATATCGGACATTTGATAGCGTTATCGTACGGTATTTAAGATTCTTTGTGAAGGATAAGCTGCCTTATTTGCATGGACCGGAAGACACTCCATACGCTACTCTTATACAGGCGTCACCGTTACCCCAAGAGCCACTATTATTGCTGCCGTCATCTTCGTCACCTATAACTGCCGCAACGAGAGCTGTCGTATCCCGAACTTCTTGCGCGATTTTCGGTAAGGGTAGGTGACAGCCTCCGCGAGTTTCGCGCCCATCATCTTCCCCTAGATCTGCTAGTGGTAACTTGTTCATATTTTTAAGATTATATTTTCGGAAGGTAACTTTACTTACTATTGTCGGATTTTACAAGTGTTTTCACAAAGAGTTCTCCAGCTTTGTATGAGCTTCGCACCAGAGGGCCGGAAGCTACATAGATAAAACCGAGGTCGAGACCGATTTTTTCAAGTTTCTTGAACTGGTCGGGATGGACGTATTCTTTTAGGGAAATATGCGTCTCCGATGGGGGAAGATATTGACCAAGCGTGAGCATATCCGTTCCGACGTCGCGGAGATCTTTCATGGTCTGAATTATTTCTTCCTCTGTCTCACCAAGTCCAAGCATGATGGAAGATTTTGTGTAGATATTTTGTGCGATTTTTTTTGCATTTTTTAGTACTTGAAGCGATTGCGCATATGCTGCGCGGCCGTCTCGTACAAATTTCGTGAGCCCTTCAGTTGTCTCTATGTTATGCGCAAATACGACGATGCCACTTTCTAAAATTACCTTGAGGGCGACCGCGTTTCCTCGCAAATCCGAGGCGAGCATCTCGATGAGAATTTTTGGATTTTCTTTGTGAATCGCGCGAATACATTGTGCAATATGTGCGGCTCCGCCGTCCGGAATATCGTCGCGCGCCACCATCGTCAAAACAATATAATCGATGTTCATTTTCTTGATCGATTGGGAAATTTTGTAGGGCTCGAGAGGATCAACCTCTTGATGTGGATTGCCAGTCTTCACGGCACAAAATCGGCAGCCTCGCGTACAGGTCTCGCCCAGGAGCATAAATGTCGCCGTTCCGCCGCTCCAACATTCGGAGAGGTTCGGGCAGTGTGCCTCCTCGCAAACCGTCTTTAAACCGGTAGTTTGAAGCTGTTTTTTGATTTTTTCGAAGGATTCCGTAGATGGCGGACGGATCTTGAACCACTCGGGAAGTGCTGGGCGTTTCTGGGTCTTCATAGCATGAAGATTAGCTGATTTTAGTGTGGTCGTCCACGCTTCAGCAGAAGTGTCCTTTGGGGCAACCACAACCCTTTCTTTGATTATGTCATTTTTTAGCTTTACTTTGCCTATTTTTACTCATTAATACGTCTCTATCCCACAATTAGCCTCTAAGCTATTTACATAATAGTCAAAATTTGGTACAATGACTGGATATAAAAAACAAAAGAAAAACAAATGCACAAGTTATTTAGTTTCGAAAATTCAGATTTGTTTGATTTCAATGCTGAGGCAAAGCTCTTTCATTTCCTAGGAGACGCCTCGGGCGGTGACATTACCATCTCAACTCCGCATCTTACTGATGCTCAACCTCCGACGCCAAGTGGTGAGGCCGGTTCATTTGCATTAGGTGGAAATATCGCCGCAGGAAGTGTCGGTTCTCCGAAATCTGCAGCGCCGGGAGAAGATACATTCCTCAAGAATCTCGCATCACAGAAACAGAAAAACAGTGATAGTGATCTCGTTTTACAGGCATTGGCACAGAGCGAGGGGAAAAATGTTGAAAAGAAAAAAGCCATACTTGGAGAGCTACCAAAAATTGATACCAGCCTCTTCATCGATCGTGAATTTCATCTCAAAAAACAACTCTCATTTATCAAAGTTTTGTTTGCCTCATTGATTTCACTTGGATTTGTTTTGTATATGCTTTTCTTCACGCAACTTAATCCCGACATCACTCTTTTTGGTAATCAAAATGCTGGCGCCAAATTGAAAATTTCGAGCGACTCACTGAGAAGTGTCATGACCGATGTAAATTACAATCGTTATCGTTCGGCAAAAGAATATCTCGATCAGTTTTTCTACAAATCAAATGAATACTTGCAGGTTTATGATGCGTGGAGAGCTGCTGACAACTCGAAAAAGGACGCGTTAGCCGCCGATCTTGAAAAGGCAAAAAATGAACTTGTGAAGCCATTTGAGTTGGCTCGAGGCATTCTCGCTAAACAAAACTTTACGGTCGTATACCGCGAACAGAGCCTGGTTCCGAATGCCGTCGGTATGGATCCGGAAGTACTCAAAGAAGAAGAAAAAAAGTTAGCCACCGCTGAGTTCAATACGCTCTTGCAGGAGAATATTGCTGAGAAAAAGCGTATAGCCTCGGAGGAGCTTAAGAGTCTCACCTCGGGAACAAATAAAGAACTCAAGAAACAAGAAATTCGAGATATGGATGAGCTCTTACAGCTCATTGGCAACGCTGCGCTCCAGCAACTTATTTCTACCGATATCAAAAAAATGCCGCATAACAAGTTGCGTGAACACATTATTAAAATTTCTTCGAAATATAATAATCGTCTCGCCTTTATTTTCCAGATCAAGGATAAGCGCATTCCGTGGGCTGTTCTCATTAAGGAAATTTATACCAAGACCGAGGCGAGCGATAGTAACTTTAAGACGAAGCTTTATAAAGATCTTGGAGGCATTCTCTATACCGGATTTGATTTTGACGGATCTACCGGACGCCTCACTATTAGCGGTAATGCAAAGACCTTCGATGGCCAAAACTTCAAAATTCTTGCCATACTTATTGATCAACTGGAAGGCTCAACGCGATTCAAAGATGTAGAGATGCGGAATTTTTCAAAAACATTTTCCGAGAAAGATGGCTTCGAGGGAAACTTCAAAATTGATTTGGGAATTCAGCCAGATGGCGAGATACATGACCGCGATAAGATAATCGGTCTCGGCCAAGACGCACAATTCTTTGGAGATACTACACCCGCCGTACCTGCCATAACTCCAAAACCTTAAATATATATGGACACCATTCCACAAACACAATTAGGATCGCCGGCATTTATTCGCCAGCACTATCTCAGCAGGAGCATCAAGCTCTATCTGATCGGCGTTGTTATCGTGGGACTCCTTGTGTCCTTTTATGGCATAGAAAAATATCTCGAGTATAGCGATAAAGCTACTATTGTAAGCGATAGCGAAAAAGAGCTCGTTACGTTGACTCAGTCTAAGAAAGATGAGGGAGACACTTATGCCAAGGTTCGCACTGAGTATAAGGCTCAAGACGAATCCATGCTGAAGGAGCTCGCACTCGTGTTTCCTTCACAGGAAAATTACACCGAGTTAACGAAGATTTTTGATGCGTATTTCTTGGAAAATAATCGTACTACCAATCCTATTATTGCTACTGATATGCAGTTTGGGACGCCGACGAGAGATAAGGGTGGTAAATATGATGTCCTTCCTATTAGTATGAATATTACAGCCTCAGAGGCCAATTTCTATAAGTTTCTCTCCTTCGTTCAGGACTCCGGAACACTTTCCAAGAAACTTCGACTTCTGGATTTGAAATCCGTACAGATGAATTTCGCTGAAGATGAGGCTGGGGCTACAGGAGCAAACAAAAATAAAATTCAGTTCCGCGCTGAGATTCAGGCATATTTTCAAAAAGATAAATCATGATAGATAATGCTAAATTTCAGCAACTCAAAGAGGCAATCATTGCGGGAAATATCCCACAACTTGCCCTGATGATGATCTCGTTGGCACTTGATATGCGTGCCTCTGATATTCATATAGAGCCTGAAGAAAAACTCATACGTATTCGTTATCGTATTGATGGATCATTGCAAAAAATCGTAGAATATCCACCAAACATTCATCCGGCTGTTGTTTCTCGAGTGAAGATTATGTCTAACTTGAAAATTGATGAGCAGCGTATTCCGCAGGATGGTAGATGTCAGGTAACCTCAAAAGATAACCGCGAAATGGATCTTCGTGTTTCTACTTTTCCTACCGTAAATGGTGAAAAGATCGTTATGCGTATCCAAGATAAATCACGAAAAATTCCTGATGTTACGGAAATCGGTTTAGATGGAAATAATTTCAAATACCTCATGGAGGGACTCGAGAGTCCAAACGGAATTATCCTTACTTCTGGTCCTACAGGTTCTGGAAAAACGACAACGCTGTATACATGTTTGAATAAGATTAATACTGAAGATGTAAATATTTTGACGATTGAAGATCCAGTTGAAATTCAAATGGATGGATTGAGTCAGAGTCAGGTACATCATGATATTCAGTATGATTTTGCGATGGGTATGCGCGCCGCACTTCGTCAGGATCCCGATATTATCATGGTCGGAGAAATTCGTGATCATGAAACGGTTGATATTGCGATTGAGGCTTCATTGACGGGTCATTTGGTATTATCAACGATTCATACTAATAGCGCGGTTGAGACCCTAACTCGTATTGAAAATATGGATGTTCCGGAGTTTCTCGTCGCCTCGACGGTGGAGGTAATTATCGCTCAACGTCTCGTGCGTAAGTTGTGCCAGTCGTGTAAACAGCCGGCTACCGTGCCTGTCGAACCTCTCCTCGCTGCGCAAATTGATAAGGCTCTTGCTGGTGGTGTTGAGGCAAAATTTCCTGGATTAGATAAGGCGTTACTCGCGGGTAAAGCGTTTTTTGTCGCTAAGGGATGCGACCAGTGCAACAATATCGGATACTTCGGACGTATGGCGATTTATGAAGTGTTGCGTATGAATAATGAAATTCGACGCTTGATTCTCGATAAAGCTCCTTCCGTTCAGATTGAAAAAGCAGCCATTAAATTGGGAATGATCACGTTGGAACAAGATGGTTTAGTAAAATGTTTAAAAGGCATTACCTCATTAGAAGAAGTGTACGCCGTAGCCCGTAAGGTTGAAGAATATGTCTAATACTGTTGGAGAAAATTCGGAAAATGCCCTGAAGGGAGCCATAAATTTGCTTGGTAGCGAATCTGGTTCCGATGACTCCGGTATCACTCCTATTACTCTCGATATTGCTGAGGTATCTATGGTGAAGAAGCTCATCGAACAGGAGCAACTTCGTTATGGAAAACTAACCGGTAATCCGATTCTCGACTTTTTTTATCGTATTAATGACTGGCTCGTCGCCCATTCTCAGGTTACCGTGAAGGATTTGGCAAGTTTTTTCCGATTATTGGCAGTGATGATTAATGCCGGTGTTCCATTGATTAAATCTCTCGAAACGCTCTCGGCACAGTCTGCGCAGAGTCCGAAATTAGCGCGCATAATTTCTGAAATTTCTCAAAAAATTGAGCAGGGAAAAAGTTTGTCTGATGCGATGAGTATGTATAAGGACGTGTTTGATGACTCTCAAATTGGTATGACGAAGTCGGGTGAGGCGACAGGTCAGCTGAATCAAGTGCTTACCGGTTTAGCTGATAGACTTGAGAAAAACGCCTCTATCGGTGCCAAGGTAAAAGGTGCGTTGATTTATCCTCTCGTTATTGTCACGCTTTTGATCGTCGTTGTGTTTGTGATGATGGTCGTCGTCGTTCCCAAGATGACGGAGTTTTTCACACAGTCCGGCAAAGAGCTTCCATTCGCAACGAAGATCTTGATTACTATGAGTGAATTTTTCCAGAATTACTGGATGTTCATTGGTGTTGTCGTAGTCGGTCTCATCTTGTCCATAAGCGCCTGGAGAAAAACGGTAATGGGACGTTATCAGTGGGATGGTATGCTTCTGAAAATTCCTATGTTCGGTCCATTAATTCGTAAGAGCTTGCTGGCTCGCTTCGCTCGCCTCCTCAGTGATTTGCTGGAAAGTGGCGTGCAGGTGGTGCAGTCGCTCCATATTATCGCTGATGCTATCGGTAATGATGTGTATCGACAGCGTTTGATTCTGGCTTCACAGGATGTCGAGCAGGGTATTCCCCTTGCTGAGTCTTTGAATGATCCAAGTCTCTTCCCGGTTGTTTTGATCAATATGATTGAAATTGGTGAACAGACTGCGCATTTGGATGTCGTGGCCGAGAAGGTTGCCGCCCTCTATGACGATGAGGTTGATGCCATGATTCAGGGTTTGACCAAGGCTTTTGAGCCTATTTTGCTCATTATGATCGGCTTGGTGGTAGGTGGCATGGTCGCCGCCGTCATGCTTCCGATTATGGATATGTCGAACGTGGCCGGTGGCTAATTTTACCTTCATCATTCCGGAGTTTCTGCTTTTGTCGTGCTTGCATTAAGTACAAAAATCATGTATAATGTTTTTAAGGAAATAAAAATATACCTTAAAAACAAATACCTATGGAGCAGCAGATTCCGTTCTCCGAACCAAATACTGGTTCAAAAAAAACCCTCTTTATTATTCTCGGCGCTGTTGTGGCGGTCGTGATTATTGCTTTTGTCGCAACGAATGGCGGCGGATTGATGGGTTCGTTTATCGGTGGAACAGCGGCTAGTGGCCTCAAGGTTTCCGTGACCGATGCAACCTTCCTCAAGAGTGGAGATCTCGCTCTTACGTATTCTATGGAGAATACGGGCGATACTGTTACGAACAAAGATTTTTATATTTTATTCAAGGGATTTGTGAACCGCGTGAAGGTACCAACCTTTGTAAAGCCATGGAATGACCAGGGTTTGACAGAGCTTCGCAAGGGCGAAAAAGTTACCTACAACACGGTAATTCCACAGTCCATGTTTCCATCAGAGACATACGGTGCTATCGATGACGCATCCGGCTTACCTCCATCAATCTCACCAATCAAAACGGTTGAGGTAAAGCTCTTTGGTTTTGACAGCCAGGGTAGTGAGGCAGAACTCGCAACCTCGAAAGAAGTTCTACCAACTATAGAAAAATAACCCTCACTTACAAACCCTAAAACAAAAACCAATATGAATACACCGCTTAACATCAAAAAAATCGCCCTCATCGTCACCGGCCTCGTGGTCGTTGTCGCATTGGGAGTTTTCTTGGGAAGGGGCAATCTCTTCAAGGGAAGCTTTATCGGAACTGAGTCCGATGCTATTCCTAGCCCTTCAGGCCTCGAGGTTACAAAAAACGCCGCTAATAAATATATCCTTAGCTGGGGCTATTCTCCAGATGCTTCTGTCTCCAAGTTCACCTATACCGATGGGGCTGGTGATAAAGTTCCCGTGAGCGCAGTATTCAATTGGACTATTAAAAATTCTGCAGGTGATACTATCGTCGATGCGGATGCGGATAATACTGCCTTCCCTTTGCCAGGGTCTACTTGTGTTAAAAATCTCAACGACCCCGATATGGGGAATTTTTTCAATGGGTATACCTGTCAGGATGTTGTCTTGAGTGATGATATCGTTGCTAAGTTTGTACCTGGAGCTACCTATACCTTCAGCGTTCAGGCCTATACGGGCGTTGTTGATAAAACAACTGATCCGGCAAACCCTACGCGACAGATTTCTAAATATGGAACGGTAACATATATGCCAATTCCAGTCCCTACCATCACCCCTGCAAATCCTCTTGATACCGTTGCATTCAAAGGTGTTGACCCTGTGACGGGCGTGCCTCAGTTCATTGATTATGGATGGAATGATGCAAGCTATAGGGCTGGTGATACTAATTCAAAATTTACTGATCATGATGCTTCCTATTTCGGATTTGGTTGGGAGATTACAGATGTAACTATTACCGGAGAGGCAAAAGTTATTCTCAAGAAAGATGTTTTTGGTGATCCGGGTCCACTATCGTTCCCAATCGTTGGCTCACTCATTCCGATCGGAATGGCACCATTTACTTCTGAGGCAGCAGCAAAACAGACCTGTCTCATGAATCCAAGTGGTTTCGCTGAGAAGATCTGGACCTGCAAGACCGGCTATATTGGCTATATTCCAGCAGTAGAAGGATTTATTGATGGCCATGCTTATGTCGTTTCTGTCAGCGTTTACAATGGCACGACGGATGTAGATGGTAATCCTGTCGCAAGTGCCCCAAAGAGTTCAAAAGCATTCGTCGTAAAGGCGACACCTGCAAAACCTGCAGATTTCGTTACGTTCAATGGAGTTGACCCTGTAACGGGTGTTCCTGGTGCTATTAACTGGGGATATGACACTTCTGCAGCAAATACATCAAATTCAAAATTTGCTGATAATTTTAAATCCTATTTCGGATTTGGTTGGGAGATTACAGATGTAACTATTACCGGAGAGGCACCAGTTGTTTTCAAGAAAGATGTTTTCGGAGATCCTGGTACAATGTTTTCATCTACAAGCAGCCCATTTACCTCTGAGGCTTCAGCGAGAGCGACATGCTCGGTCGCACCTAGCAATTTCGATGGCAATATCTGGACCTGCAATAAGGCTTATGTTCCAGATGTAAGAGGGTATATCGATGGTCACTCATACAAAGCTACCGTGCAAGCGTACAATGGCCTTCGGGATGTTGCTGGTAATTTAGTTCCTAGCGCGCCCGTATCTTCTGGAAAATTCACTATCAAGGGAACTCCGGCAAAATCTGTCGACTATGCTATGTTCACCGAAGTTGATCCTGTGACGGGCGTTCCGCACTTCATCGACTGGGGATATGACACTTCCGCTGCAAATAAATCAAATTCTAAATTTGCCGATAACTTTAAGTCCTATTTCGGATTTGGTTGGGAGATTGCTGATGTAACTATTACTGGAGAGGCACCTGTTATTCTGAGCAAAGGTCTCTTTGAGGATCCTGGTACGCTCGCATTCCCTTCTAGCAACCCATTCACCTCTGAGGCGATGGCACGGAATACTTGTATGGTAGATACTATTTGGACCTGCACCAGAGCATACATCCCTGCACTGAAGGGCTTTACAAATGGTCACTCATACAAAGCTACCGTGAAAGCATATAATGGTCTTCGGGATGCAAATGGCCTCGATGTTGGAAGTGCTCCTGTGACTACAAAAACATTCACCATGAAGGCTGCTAAGGTTGAGGTCGTCGCTGATTCCTCCTCTGATACCACAGCCCCAAAGGTAGTTTCAGCTACCTCGATTACTCCAAATCAAGTGAAAGTTGTCTTCTCTGAAAAGGTAAAACTTCCGGCAGTTCCAGAAAGTGCATTTTCTATTATTAATACAAACTATAAGAATGCAGATGGTACCCCTGGATCTATCAAAGTAACAGGTGTCGTTCTCGACCCTGATGACCTATCCGGAGCGACCGTTATTCTTACTACCGGCGACCAAGGCTTAGGTATGCCCTATGTTCTTACTGTAGGAAATGGCATTACGGATCTTGCTGGCAATGCTATTATTCCTGGTGCCTCCGATACCGCCGCCTTCGCCGGCACTGCCATTCAACCACCAGTACTTGATTATGTTAACGTAACCCTTCCTACAAAAGCAGGTGACAAGATTACCTTTGCCTATGGATGGAACGATTCATCCGTTAAGCCAAATGCGGCTAATACATTCCTGAAGGATTCAAATGATGCCTATCAGTTTGTATATAACTGGATCATTCGTGACGACAAGGGTACCGAAGTGTGGGCTGGAAATAGTCCATTTTCCAAAGTCTCCGAAGAACCTATTTGCTCTGTTCCAATGAGCGAGAAAGGACTATACGGTTGGATTTGCAAGAATAATAGCATTCCATTGAATGCGACATTAAAGCCT
Organism: Candidatus Peribacteria bacterium; assembly: GCA_943354965.1. Classification (GTDB taxonomy): domain Bacteria; phylum Patescibacteriota; class Gracilibacteria; order UBA1369; family UBA12463; genus CALREA01. The sequence continues at coordinate 17,075 of CALRDN010000003.1, forward strand.
GGTCAAACCTATACTCTTGGCGTTCAAACGTTCTTCAAAAGTAATTATTCCACATTCCTCACCTTCTCCAAACCATTTATTATGCCTGCTGCTGCGATGACTCCCGTGACTCCGGTGACGCCTGTCGTTGTCATTCCCCCAACCATGACTCTCAAGAATTTGAGCGTGAAGAAGTTGACGGATGGAAACGTGGCTCTTACGTATACAATTGATCTTGCCGGAAAGTGGACGGCTACAGAATTTAGCAGCGAGGTTCGCTTGAATAATTCAAAAATATTTGTGGCAAAGTTCAATGAGACCGTGAAGCCTGGAACAACTACATATACCTACGAGGTAGTTCTTCTTCCTTGGGAGATCAAGGCTGGTGATACATTGAAAGTATTTATGAATGCCAGTGGTCTCAACGCAAATGATTACACTAATGACGGGCAGTCCGTTGTTTATGACGCTGGTGCCAAGATCTTGGATGCGGTTGTTGGATTAGTTACGGCCAATGCCCTTCCTAGCGCTACGGTTGGCTCTCCATATAGTGCGGCAATCGTCGTGAAGGATGGTGTGGCTCCTTACAAATATATCGTGGGTGCCGGTTCGACACTTCCTGATGGACTTAGTCTGGATCCTTTGACGGGTGTATTAAGCGGAACTCCTATAAAAGATAATGCCTATGCATTTGGACTTAGTATTACTGATGCTAAAAAGGCCGCATTGAACGCTACCTTTACGTTAAAGGTTGTTCCTGCACCTGTTGCCGGTACGGTTGTTGTTCCTGCTGGAGGCGGAACGACGATTATCAATAATTATACGACCTATAATCCGGTAGCACCTGCTGTGCCTGCTGTGCCTGCTGTGCCTGCTGTGCCTGCTGTGCCTGCTGTGCCTGCTGTGCCTGCTGTGCCTGTTGTTCCCGCAACGCCACCTTCAAACCGATTCCTCTTCCCTATTAATCTCGGACCTTCCCTCTTCCAGGATGTCGCTTACCACTGGGCACGAAATTATATTAACGTCCTATGGAATGCCGGATTTGTTCAGGGCTACACGGGAAGAACATTTGGTCCGGATGATTCGTTGACCCGAGGTCAGTTACTCAAGATTGTCATGGAGTCTCTCCACTATAAGATTCCTACAAAGGTCGCCTACAGTCCTTGTGTCGATGTTCAGACAAATCAATGGTATGCGAAGTACTTTGCCGTCGCTCGAGAGAAGGGAATTATTGGAGGCTATACCGATGGCACATGCCGACCTAATAAGATCACCAATCGCGCAGAGTCATTGAAGATTCTCTATGCTGCTATTGCGCAAATGCCGGAAGTCCCCGTCATGAAGGTAACCGCTACTGTTCCTGCAGGATTCCGAAACACTTTCTACGACCTCAATGAGAACTCATGGTATTACCCATACTTCGCTAATGCTCAGAGTCTTGGAATTATCAACGGATTCGCCGATGAGACCGCACGACCGGATAGCGAGTTGAGCCGAGCTCAGATGGCCAAGATCGTCGTCCTCATGATGCAGAAGTTGGCATGGGCGCAGTAATACGCGTGGCGTGACGAATAGTGAGTAGCCGAATTGCAAATCATCAGACGGTAGAGCCAAAAACTCTACCGTCTTTTTTTGTGAGTAGTCGGGGGTTGAGCAGCATTGCTCGAGCCGTTCGAAAGATGAACCTACCTCCGCCTCATCTCATAGAATTTCACATCTATTGCATGTGCGATTTGGTGATGTTCTTTGCAAAGTGGCGCCAAGAAGTTCGGATTATGAGATGGGATTACTCCAAACCGTCTTGTATGATGTATGGTATTTGATGGCTTCCTGCAATGCCCTATTGAACATACATTCCCATACTCTTTTCTGAGAATGTTTTTGACTCTTGCGGGAATGTGCCTGGAAGAATGCTCCGGAAGTGATTCTGCAATCTGTTCTTTTGCTTGGATGATTTCTTTTTCTCGATCATTTAGTGCCTTCCTGAGGAGCTCATTAATATCTATTCCTTTTTTCTCAAGTTCTATTAATTTTTCTCTCACATCAGTATCGAGATGCAACTCTTGCGCAAATAGCAAATTACTTTCTGGCTTGTGCGTGCGCACAATTTCAGCTTCACTCACACCTTGACGTATATCTCTTACGAATGTTTCAATCGCTGATTGTGACATGATTTGTACTTTTTCCGCCAACGTTTCTTGATTCTCGACTGTAGCGATCGATGCAATCCTGGAAAGTTTATTTACACTTACCGTGCCTTCTTCTAATAACTTCTTCAATACCGGCTTATCGGTAAAATTTTTAAAAACACTCAGGGCCCGAGATACCTGCTCCTCGCTCAGTCCTGCCACTTTTTTCGCATACTCATAAACGCTGGAACATCCGCGCTTTTCATATAATTCCCGCCTAGAAACTTCCGGCAGTAATCCAATAACTTTATTGCGGTATTCAAGAGCTTTTTTGCCAAAATATTCAAAACGAGATAAAAGGTCTGTATCGGTCATGGGCTTATGGGATGAATAAATAAAAAAAGCGGCCAGAAATAATCCTTGGAACTTCTCTCATGAGAACCTCCAATGTATAGGACTAATTCCTTAACCGTTTTGTGCATAGATTATATCAAATTAACCGCAGAGGATAAACATAAACAACACATTCTAACGTGACAAGGGCGAATAAAAATGATGGAGTATACCTGCCCCACAATGCAACCATAGATTACAAAATATTTGTCCCATTCCGAAAGAATAGGGTAGACTCCAGATGACATTATTTTTACATTCACATTCTATGTTCTCCGCCCACAAAACAGACCAAACCCTTACGGACAAGTTCAAAGTTTCTATTATCGGTTGTGGAAATGTGGGCGCGACTATGGCTTATGCACTGCTTCTCGATGGAGCGGTTACCGACCTCGCGATTATTGATATGAACAAAGAAAAAGCTGAAGGCATCCTCCTCGATCTCGGCCACTCCCTCCCGTTCACGTCATACATCAAGCTCTCCGGAGGTGACGATTATGCGCTTTGTGCCGACTCGGATGTAATTATTATCACGGCGGGGAAGAAACAGGCGGATGGCGAGTCCCGTTTGGATTTGATCCAGGCCAACCGTGCTATTTTTGAGAGTATGATTCCGAAAATTGCCGCAGCGGCACCCAATTCACTCCTGATGATCGTAACAAATCCTGTCGATGTGCTCACCTATGAGGCTCTGCGAATTTCCGGATTTCCCGAGAATCGCGTATTTGGAACGGGCACGACGCTCGATACCTCGCGTCTCCGTTTTAACATTTCTGAAAAAATTCATATCCATCCACAAAATATCGAAGCTTATATTCTCGGCGAGCATGGAGACAGCTCTTTCCCGGTATATGGCTCGGCAAATGTCTCCGGCAAGCCACTTTTGGAGTTCCCTGAGTTCACTCAAGAGGCCGCTAGCCAGTGCTATGACGATACAAAAAATGCCGCCTATCGTATCATCCATGACGTCGGCTACACCTGCTACTCCATCGCCACCGTCGCCCGCGAACTTGTACGAAATATTTTTAATGATTCACGAAAAGTTTTTCCTCTCTCCGTCAAACTCCACGACTACTATGGCGTTTCCGATGTTGCCCTGAGCGTTCCGTGTGTATTGAGCCGCAATGGTATTGAAAAAATAATTTCTGTGCCGCTGAATGAGACTGAACAGGGGCAGCTGAAAAAGAGTGCAGAAATACTTTCAGGATTGATTCGCTAATATATTTATAACTCCTCACTACATGAAAATATTCAAAAAAGGTTTCACGCTCATTGAGCTCCTGATCGTCATCGTAATCATCGGTATTTTGTCTGTAGGATTTGCTCCTACACTTTTGAATGCGCCGAAAAAGGCGAGGGATGGCATCAGAAAAGGAAATATAGCGAGCATTAAGGATGCGATTGAGGCGCAAGCGCTAGAGAAGGGTGTGTATCCAACTACAAACAATGGATTAACATGCAAAACTCTAAATGCATATTTCGCTGGTACCACCTATTTTCAAGGTGGACAAATACCAAAAGACCCAGCTCCCGCCAACTCCGCATGTCCTTCCAATGAGGGTTATTTATTTGCCAACTACGATTCAGCAAAATGCTATGTAATTGGGGCTAAGTTAGAAATAAGCGGCTCTGGCAATAGTAATGTTAATAATACTAGCATGGGGTTCTGCACTGATCCTACTAAGTTGATAAGCGGAGCTACTTCAAAGGATTATTATTATGTGATAGTCAATTACTGAGCATAAATTCCATATTTTGTTGCATAATTTCTGCAACATATTCTGATTCATATTCCAAAGCCAGTTTAGCTTGTAAAAAAGGGGTTATTTTTGTACACTTGAGATACTTATTTTTCTCACATATTTACGTATGAAAAAGCTTCTCCAGAGGCGGCAGGGATTCACGCTCATTGAGCTCCTTATCGTCATCGTTATCATCGGAATTTTGTCAGTAGGATTTGCTCCTACACTTTTGAATGCGCCGAAGAAGGCTCGTGATGGTGTCAGAAAAGGACAGATTGCACGTATTCAGCAGGCGGTTGAGGCATATGCGTTGGATCAGTCAAAATATCCTGCTACGGGATGCATCACTTCTGACACCGATGTTGGCAAAGCACTGGCTCCATTTTTCCAAGGAAGTGTACTACCAAAAGATCAATCTGTTCAGGCATTTGATGCCGATCCAAAACCTACTGCCGCATGCGCTAGTGGTTTCTATTTCTACAATCCAGGCTCATGCTATGCCATTATGACAAAACTTGAGGTTGGACCAGGAAATACCGATAAACTTACTCCTGACTGTGCAGCATCTCTGAATACTGGTACGGATCAGAAGTTAACTCCCTATTTTGCTGTCACTCAGAAGTACTAGTCTTTCATAATCTTTCTGGGCGGTATGCGCGTGTCGTGTGCCGCCCGAGTTGTTCTTTCAGAAGTTTCACTCCGTACTTTTCATGCCTCATTTCTCGCTCAAGCACAGCATTGTTGCCGTCGTCTTGGCTGCCTTTCTGGCGGCGAATGTGGTGCAGGTGCCGGTGGTGTTTGCGGAGGCTATTTCGACGTATGGGGTGGATGAGAAGGGTAGTGATTTTGGGCTTATGGGAGCCAATGTGAAGGATGCACATGATTTGGTGGCGATTGTGGTGAGTGAGGATGTGTGGAATGATTCGCAAAAATATGCAGGATTATCGGGGTCGTATGATGATGTCGATAAGGAAAAATTACAGAATCGCGTGAAGCGATATGCGGAGGATGTTCAGGCAGCGTTGCCGAAGACAAATACGATAATTATTCCTGTTTCCGGTGCAGCGGAGAGTGTTTTGAAGGTGCAGCAGGTGTTGGAAAAATTATATTTAGGAGGACAAAAAGTCAGCGGTAATGCGACGCAGCTGAGTGGCGTGGTTTTGGTGGGGAATGTACCACTACCGGTGGTCACGAAGGGGTCACAGTCGTTTATAAGTGTTTTGCCGTATACGGATTTCGTAGAGCCGAGTTATGTTTTTGATGCTGGTTTGCAGAAGTATACAAGAAGCCCATCCGCTCCTGCGGCTCCAAAAGCGGAGATTTGGCATGGAGTGATTCATGCGCCGGTAAAGGGTTTGCAGGGAATGGGTATGTTGGCGGAATATTTTGATAAAAATCATTTGTACCATAGTGGGAACAAAGATTTCTCTGAGTTTGGTAAAAAAATTCTTTATAATGATTTGGTTGCGGAGTCGAAGAATATGAATCGTGCGAGCTTTCCGCGATACCAGCAGTTTTTGAAAGAGATGGAAGATATTGTGTATAGTCGATTCAGTGCTAAGTGGCTCTCTGCCTTGCAAAAACAGTTTGACGGAGGAACGGGAGAACCGATCACTGACATCCCTGATATCCAAACCGTACAGCCGATACAGAGTTATCATTTGAGCTATCCTGAACTTTTTGGGACGTTACTGGGTTCGATTACGGATTTTGCGACGGGCAGTGGCAGGTGGAGCGAGGATGATGTTGAGAGCATGCCTTCACTCATTGCAAAGAAGGATGCCTACATGATGCAGACCATTCGAGAGACCAATGATGCTATTGAGGCAAAGATTGATACTGAGCTCGAGGCCGTCCAGAAGCCACTTCCGCTCTACCGTGATACGACGATTGAGGGCGTGGTGCGATATCAAAATCCAGGGAAGATAGGTTTACTGAAGAGTATTGCCTCTACATTGTCCGGTAAAATTACTTCGAATGATTATTTGATTGGAGGTGGTAAATTTGTTTTTACGAATAACTCTGTCATCGCGGGGATACAGTATGTAAATGGTGTTGCTTCCGGTGATATCGTGCGGGCACAGCAGTGCTCGACGTATGCGGGAAGCTCGCAGATCGTTCGTTTTATTCGTTCTTTGAATCCTCTAACTATCAATGTGAGCGGAGCTACGGGTGCGGCAGGTGAATCTGATAATGCGAAAAATCCTGGACTGCTGCCGACACTTGGAGTGACAACCAGAACGCTGAGCTCGAGTGAGGCGTCGAAATTAAGTCAGGGTAATATCCTGCACGGAGCGATCGTTGAGGCGGATAAAGAGTTGGGATTGCCGGCGAAGTTTGCGGCGGTGAGCCTGAATCAGGGGGATATTTTGTTAGATCTCGATGGGGCCACTATTGATGAAGATCATCCCGTTCCCTCGCTTCTGCAGACGAAAAGCGTGGGCCAGAAGGTTCAGATTGGGCTGTATCGTGACGGAAAAACACTGAGTGCCAATTCGGTAATACTTGATGCTAATTCTGATTCTCTCGTAGCGGGATGCTATGGAATTAATTTCACGAATGAAAAAAATGTCATCGCGGGAAAAGAAAAACGTCTTTGCTTCCCATTGGCAAGTACCTATCCGATTGCTGATCATGCCGGGACGACTCCGATTGATAGTATTGTGGGATTAAGCGATATGGATCGCGGCTTGAGCTGTACGTCGTTTCGCGGACAGAAGCAGTTCAACACCTTCATGGATGAGGTAAGAAAATATTTGGGCGACTCGAGAAGTGATGGCCCATCGGGACTTACCGTTCCTAATTTGCCAACGCAGGAGCCATCAAAGATTTTGCTACTTGAGAAGAAATTGGTGCTCGGAGCGCCGCAGGATTTTTCTTTTCAGCAGTTTTTGGACCTGCAGGGAATTATGAATGTACAGGATGATAATGGTGATTATTCCGATACCAATGCGAACGGAAAGGTTGATCAGATTGCGTGGATTGATTATAACGGAAATGGAAAGTTGGATTTGTGGGTGAATCCTAAACTTACCGGGAGTTCGGTGAATGTCGTGAGTTTGCCAGGCGAGGATGACCTCTTGTCGGTGCTATTTAGTAAACTACCTTTATCGCTGAGCGTAGAGGAGTACAGGGCGAAATTTCCTCAGTTCTTCCAGGGATCGAAATACGTGGGACCTTATACGGGAGAGTTTGTGGGTGGAGATTTCGGCGTAGATGACCCATCAGAAATTGGATTTGGATATAAACCACTTGGGACAAGTGAGGCTGAGCGCTGGGGAAATATTCAGAAAAAATATTTGGAAGTTGTATCTCCTATTGTATATGCCACACCCCGCAGAGCTCCGACGCAGCAGGAATATCGAGCACACTTGCAGGCGATGCAAAAAAATCATCCGGGTTTAAAACTGGATGTGCTGAATTTATTGTATGGAGGAAGTAGTTGCATCACTTCGGGCACGGGATGCGTGGATGAACTCCTGCAGATTGATGGCTTGCGCAAGAGCACTTCTGATATATGGATGAGATTCTCTTCCTTAAAAGAAAAAGATATTTCCAGCGTGGGATATCACAAAGAGCCTACCGCTGCGACACTCGGCGCACAGTTCAAGGGCGTTCTCTCGTCGGCTCTTCCTATCGATAAACCACGGCATGCAACCTTCATAGACAAAAGTGGTTCGGCAAAAACGTTTATCTATCCGAATGTTTTTTCTGTATCAACCTATAGCGAGCTAGTGAAGAAACTTGGAGAGAGTGAGAAAAGTTTGACTGAATATGGGGATTCCAAGAGTAATGGCTTGCTGACGGCAATGTTTTCAGCGGATGAGGCGAAGAAAATTCAATCGCTCTTGGATTGGAGGGGTTTGAGTTTGGATCAGAAACATGCACGGATCATGTTGGAATATCTCAATCCATCTGTCGACGGATATATCGATGACTCACCGCTCGGATATGAGGCGATGTATTTTGTCGCTAATGGGAAGCCGACATCCTATGCTACCGACTTCTCGGGAGAGGGACTTGTCACGGAAGATGACCCTGAATATATGGCTATCATGAGCGGAGATAGCGTCAAGGGTCAGGGGAGTATCGTGGCCTCGGCGGCAAATGGAGTTTCTATAGATACGAGTGCGAGTGGCGGCGTTCCTGTTACTGCTGCATCCGAATCAGTTTCTGTCAGTACAAAATCTGCTGCCGCTTCTGCGTCCTCGCCTGCCGATTTTTCGGATCCCGATGTTGTTGATATCGATAAGTGGTTTCCTGCGATTGAAAAATGGCTCGATAATCTGAAAAATTCTTTTAAGCCTTTGGGATTAAGCCTCACGCATGTTGGTGGCTATGACTCTCTCGTGGCTCCTGGAGCCCCTCTGCAAACTCTGAAGATATCTCTTCCAAAGATGAATCCCCTGATTGGCGGAGATAGTGTAGTTGTCGACGTTATTGGATTTGATGCCAAGGGTTCACTCGCGACGAATGATCACACCTCTCTTGTTCGACTGGATGTTGCAGGATTGGATTCGAGTCCTGAAAGCGCGAAGGTAATTCCCGATGAGAGCGATATGCCGGATGGAGGCATCTATTTGTCTCAGGGACATGCGAGTTTCCAAATTGTTCCCGGGAAAAAAGCACAGACTATTGTTGTGAGGGCGCGAGCCACTGTGTCGGGAGCGAGCATAGCGAGCGACAGTGTAACGCTTCGTATTTCCGAGGCGACTGATGCTGATACGGTTGTGGCGAGCGACGCATTACTAGGTGTTCCGAACTCTGTCACGTTGAACGCCGAAAATGCGATACTCATCGCTCCCACCGTCCTCCCTGCCCTGCCGCAGACCGTCTCCGTTTCGCTTTCTGATGCTGCAGGCCATCCAGTAGAGGGTCAACTTGCCTCGTATACTATTACTGTCAGTGGTCCGGTATCTGTTTCCGGAATAAGCGATTCTGATTCTAGCCGTGAAGGATATCAGGTCGAAAGTATGGGTCAGCCCATAAAAATATCTCTCACGCCAACGGCGCAGTCCGGTCAGGTCGTCATTACGGCGTCGAGCTCGAAAGATGACGGATCTCCGATGAATCGTACGCTTACTTTGCCTATCCGTAGCGATCTCCATCTCGCCGTATCGAGCAATGTCTCTCAGCTCAAGGCTGATGATGGAACTTCCGTGGCCGTTGTTACGGCAACCGTTCGCGATGCGGGCGGAGTTATTATTCCAACCTTCTCCGGACCGGTTCATTTTTCTATTGATGACACGAAACTTGGAATCTTCTCTTCGCAGACACCTACGCATTTTTCCAAGGGTCAGGCCGTTGTAACCCTTCAATCAAGTACGCGCAGTGGAAATGTGCATGTAATAGTTGATGGCTCAGGACTTCCTCCTGCCAAGGCTTCTGTTGAAATTCTCCCATTACAGGCTGCCGGTATTCAGATTGTAAATGGCGCCAAAACGCTTGCTCTTGCGGCTGGATCTAATCTTGTCCTTAACGTAGTAGATCAGTACGGCAATCTGGCTACGGAGAACTCCCTTCCTCTACAGATTCGCATAACCTCAAAAACGGAAAAATATGGCAATCTTAGATCTGCAAATGGCACGCTCTCGAAAACCCTCATAGCCTATGCTCAGCGCGGAGCCGGAGCTGTTACCGTTCAGGCAAGTGACGTTTCTGGAGCTATTCATATTGTCGCGTCCTCACCGGGACTCAGTGGCGCTGCCTATGAAATTACTACCAGTGGCGTGAGTGGTAATGGAGTTATCTCCTCTCTGAATCCAAGTGTTCTCTATGCTTCGTTTCTCGGCGGACCTTTTGGAAAAGTTTCTGAACAGAATTATCTTGCCGGCACTATGTTGTTTAGCGGGAAGATGGAGGCTGCTGCTGCCCTCTCGACTGATGCAAAACCTCTCCATAATCTCATCAGTATTGGAGCTTATGGTGGTGTGACTGTGTTTGATTCTGCGGCTGCGATACGCGTTCTCTCCTCTAGCGAGGGTGATCCGCTACGGATGTCGCTTACGACGAATGTCGGCAAAGATACCGTAGGTGAACTGATTATCAAGCGTGATGGAAAGGCTTCTGATTATGTCAGTATGGTGGCTACGGGAACGGATGCTTATTCTTTTGCCCCTACCGGTTCCGCTGGTACTAACGGGGTAATTCGCGACTCTGAAAAAGATCTTCTCCGTATCTTTGGCAGCGGCGGTGTACAAATTCTCGATCCGAAGATTACCGTGACGTTATCGGCTACGCCTTCCAACAAATTTATCTCACTCGATGTGAGTAGTGACTCAAGTGTCATCGCTACGATCCGTATTCCCTTTGATGCCGTGAACTCTCTCGCCCTTCTCAACGCTCCTCCTGCGTCATATCAGCAGTTACCAATCGGCGTGTGGTTAGTGAATCAAATTCACAGTGGAGATTATATTTTTGAGCCGTCCTATAGCGGTTTTTCTTCGGAAGAGCCGATGGGATATAAACTTGTCAGCACACTCTCTACTGATATCACGGCGAGCGATACTATTGGCTCTTCTTCAACTTCGCTCGAGGATGCTTCCTTTACGAACGGTATTGGTTTTGCCGGAGATAATAAACACATGCTCCTTCTGGCCGCCGGAAATACGGTCGGTGAGTCGCACAAATCCTATCCTTCCGAGATTGGAATCGTATTAGGTGATCCTACCGTTCGGCTTCCAGGAGCAAACGCGCCGTCGGCGATGGGCTTCTCTATGGATCTGGGAAAAAGTATCGGATCAGTCACGCAGGGCGCAAAAGTTCTTCTCCCTCTTGATGTAAATAATGATGGCAAAAAAGATCTCCTCGTGGGCAATGAAGATGGTTCAATTCGTTATTTCCAGTATACGGGAGGCTCGGAGACGTTCCGCGATAGAGGCGAGCTGCTGCGTGTAAAGCATGGTATCTATGATGCAGGAGTTGCTGATATTGATGGGGATGGAGATGAAGATATCGTCATCGCTACAAAAGAATCCTGTACGACGAAAGAGACATGTGTTGATATTTATCGAAATAACAAAGGATCATTTACTCGGGAGAATCTCGGGCTTGCTATCGAGCCGGATCGACGTGTCGCCGTAATGCGGCTTGTTGATATGAATGCCGATGGTGTGCCTGATCTTCTCGTATCACTTACTAATGGCGAAATCCGTCTATTCTACAATGATGGCAAGGGTGTTTTTGAGCATAGCGGTCAGCTCATTGGCTCATTCAATGTCTCTCCTGGACAGAGGGTTCTTCTCTCGGCCGGTACGAGTGTTGCGCTGGCGGCTGGGGGAGCGAGCGTAGCGAGCGATATAACTTTCGCTTCGGATTCTCATGATAGTTTTGCGGATATATTCGCTCAGCCGGAGGGAAGTGCCAATGCCATGTTGGTTTATTTTGTCGCTAATGGCTCGTCATCCCTGAAGGGCGGTCATGTGATGTATCGAAAAATTGAGGTACCTGCGGGCATCTCAACATCAGATGCTATGGATAAACTCAAGGACGATCTTTCCGCGACACTGTCTCCAAAGGGCTCCACTGGAGCCAAATCTGAACTTACCGCTGCCGGTCAGGGTATGAGTCTCCTTATGAATGAAAATAATAAAGATGCCAATCACGATGGTATCCCTGACTATATCGATGGCTCTTCGGCGGATGACATTATCAACAAAGCCAGTAGCGTTGTCAGCTCCGTGAAATCAACTATCAAGAAGTTGCGCTGTGGCGAGGGATGTCTACCCCTACCTGTAAACTTTGCTTTTTTAGCACCCGGTCCAATTAATGTTAATGGAAAATCTGTCGGCGATGATCCTTTTGCCATTCCGGTTTTTGGTGCGGCTGGTGGTTGTTACCCTTGGCCAATTTGGCCACCGTGCCCATATACGAATAAGGCCCAGACATTCCGTATCTACGTCTCCCCTACACTCACCGGACAGGTTGGATTTGGCATATGTTGGGGTGGTTCGTTCAAGAATGCGAAGTGTGCCGCCTTTGCTCCGAATATATCCTTTATTCCAAAAGGCCTCTGCAAGGCCATTTCCCAAAAAATGAATACCGTGCTGAAGAACGCCTCATCGTTTGGATCCGGTGGTGGCAGTGGATTTACCTCGATGATTGCGGGAGGCGGCAAGAAGTTTCCAAGTACCGATACCTCCAATACCCATACCAATAAAGAACTTCTACAGGGTTATGGTGTTGAAGCGAATGTCGCCAGCAATATTCGCATACCGGGATTCCCTGCTGCTTTCACGGACTGGATCGATCGACAAATTGAAGAAATTCTCGATAAACTTACCGACCTCCCTGATCTCTATCTCATGTATCCGGACCTCGGTTCTGCCGGAAGAGCGGTGATACCTCAGATGTCTTCCGGCAAAATTGCAGGATACTCCACCTTCCTCGCGTGGCTCAATAGTGTCCCCTTGATTCAGATTGAGCCGAAGCCCGTTCTCCTCATTCTTCCATCTCTCACAAAGGGACAGATTTTGAAACTCGAGGCGAATCTTGGCTTGTGGCTTAATGATTTGACGCTCGAGATATTCCGCGTGAAGTCCCTCTTTGGCTGCGAAAAACAGACAAAAGATAAACGCTATATCGATATCTGCGGATTGATTGATGTAAAAGGAAATATTCTTTTCAAGAAAATTAATGATATTTTCAAAACACTTGATGCCTATAAAGCATTTCCAAAAAAACTTCTTCAATATCGTAATATTGAGTCTAAATATATTAGTCAGATTATCAACTATCTCACCACTGTCAGCCAGTTCCTCGGTGGATATATCCGCAGACAAGAGAAACGTCTCGGAGCGTGGGTGGATATGATCAAGTCCGTGAAAAAGGCCCTGGGGCAGTGGCAATACGTCGTAGATATTACACAAAAATACGCTGAGAATTGTGATAGCTGCAAGACAGAGAGAGGCTCGCTTTTCCCTGTACTCCTCAATGCATTTGTAAATATTCCTCCACCGCCGATTATCGCTTTTCCAAAATGGCCTGACATTATCATGGACTTCTCTCGTGTTCAGACTGGCGTCAAAATTGTCTGGCCGGATCTCACCTTTGCTCCAAAACAGATTCTTCTCCCAATACTTCCTTCCATCAAACTCCCCATTGATATCAATCTTCTCGCTGAATTGGGCGGATTAGACAAATTAAGTAGTGTCAATATTTCCAAGATCACTATCGACCTCAGCGCTACCTTTGATTCTTATATTCCCGTACTACCAGCCCTTCCTGCCGTACCTTCTCTTCCTAATTTACCGGATCTTCCACCACTTCCTGCCTTCAAACTTCCTGACATCCCTCCTGCCCCTAGAATTCCCGGCTTGGACAAGATCAAAGGCGGAAGTCTGAGTAAATCTCTTGCGAGTATCAAAGATCTCCTCGAGATCGTATGTTTAGTAAAAAAAGGATATGTGATTGTGGATGAGGATAGCGTTAAGAGCAATCTCAAGACGATGATTGAGCAGCTCACACAACGATCGTTGACTCCGCCATTGAGTATTGATCTGGAAAAAACTGTTTCCTATCCACCTATAAAATATGATGCCGTTGAGCAGATTATTCTTCGAGGAAAATTCAAATTTGAGCTGGGGACTGACGTTATCTACAAGACCTTCAAGAGTTTTGCCGATAGCGTAAATAGTGAAACGACTGATCTCGTGAGGGGTATAAATAGTCTAGGTGCTAAGGGCAAGTTGGGCAGTTTTAATTCTGATGAAAGTCAGATCCATCTCGTGGCTGAGCAGGCATCTGTTGATATTTCCAAGCTTCCTCTTGCGAATGGAGACAACAATACCGTTAACGCCTCAAGTGTTCTGGGTCATCAATTACAACAATACTTAGCCGATAGAACGATCGAGATGCCCGATCTTTCGAGTGAAATCATCGCCTCTACTACCCCGCTCAGTAAATATATGGCACAGGCGAGTGCTGGTGATACTATTCCTGATTCTTCTGGATCGAGGATGGTTGCGTTGGCTACAGGAGCAGCTGAAGAGATAGGAACAGGAGCGAGTGTGGCACCTACTGCCGCTGGTGTGATGAGTGATTATGCCGATAGTGCCGCTCAGCCTGTTGGTATATTCCTTTCGAATCCTGCGACGGGCAATGCGGAAAAACTTCTCTCCTATACTCTTGAGACCGGTCGCGATCCGGTCTTAAGTCAGATTGACGTTGATAATGATGGTGATACCGATGTTTTCTATAGTTTCGGTGGGGATATTTATTTCAAAGAAAATCAGACAAAACATACTACCGATGCCTACAATGAAGTAGATACCTCGAGCCCGATGGTGTCTTCATTGGAAGATCTCTCACCGGCCGCAGGAGGAGTGAATGGAGTCTCTTTTGATGACTCACAACGTGATCTCATCACGCTTTCATGGAATGCCTCGGTTAACAGTATTGGATATGAACTTGATTTGTGGAGTGTAGAAAATGGCTTGCAGAGGCGCCAATACCTATTGCCAGTTGCCAGTGGTCAGATCCCCTATAATGCAAGTATTGTGACTGAAGAAATTTCTGATGATAATTCCGTATCGATTTCACTGTCGTTACCATATGGGAATACCTACTTCCAGATCGTTCCGCTTGGGGCAAAGGGTGCGAAAGGTACGCCATCCTCTGTGCATTTGTTCGCGCCACAAATTTGCGGAGATTCTACGCCTCCTCTTTCCTCGCTTGAGGGTGGAATAGGTGGAGAGAGTGCCGGCGGAGTTGCTGGTGGTGCCACGGGAGATGATATCCGTAGCGTCGCCCTAGGCAAAACACTATCTATCAATTTATCTGGCATCGTCGATGTGAAGTCGCAGATTGTGAAATATTATGCCGATTCTGACCTCTCAAAGGACTCAAATGGTGATGGTAATCCGGAAAATGATAACGATGTGAGTTCTACGCTACCATCATTGACGTTTGGTCCTTATTTCAAAAATGGCGATGTGAATGTGAAGGTGTTTGCAGAAAATGCCCATGGCAATGTGAGTGAACAGGTACTTGGCATTCGTGTCTATGTTCCAAATATTTTTCTCAAACATGCCTCTGCGCAAGACGGCAGTGTCTATGGGTATATCAGTCCCGGCGAGGGTGATGTTCCTTTCTCTCTTGTTCGCGAAAGAGGAGGTAACGCCGAGATTGTTGGAGATTATCTAACTGACTCCGTAGGAAACTTCTCCGTGAGTGGATTGCAGACTTCCGGCAAGACCGTTATTCGCAATATAAAGAATGAAATTGTGGCCGAGTACGAAAGCGAGACTGGAAAGTTCCGCATTTTAATGACCGGATATTCGCTACGTGCTCACGTTGCCGCTCCCGCTTATCTGGCGACCGTAGAAGTTGTTGATTCAAACGGAACGGTACTGGCTAGCTCATTTGCCGTGCCGGATGCCAATACTGATGTTACCAATGATCCTGCCTCGCTCCCCTATACTCCAACCACCGTGGGGGTTATGAAAGGTGTTCATGTCGCCGACCGAAACGAAAGTGATTCCGTCCTGCTCAAGAGTATTCCTGCGGATGATCCGGCTTATTTCGGTGGAACAGAAATCGTACGTCGAGATACCAATGGCGATACGAGACTGGCCCTTATCGACTCTAGCGCGCATATACTCATTACTGACGAGCGTGTATCCATTCGACTGAGGGACGTAGCCGATATGCCTTATTCGTTTGAAGTCTTGTTGGACTCCAAGGTTATTGGAGAGATATTTATCGCTACAAAAATTCCTTCGAAACCTATTATTCTAGATCCGACCGAGTTCTCTATTCCTGCGAGTACATCCGTAGACGCACAGGTCGCTGCTATTCCTATCGAATCCCTGACTCCTTCGTCAAACTTTTCCGATATTGCCAAGGGGACCGAGCTCTACAGTGCTGTATCTGCACTGCAGGGCGATGGTATTATTGAGGGATATCAAGAAAACGGACAACAGGTGTTTAAACCAGATCAGGCGATCTTGCGCGCGGAATACACCAAGATCGTGCTCAAGGCATTATGTATTGTTCCGCGCGCCTCAGCCTACCAAGCCCCATCCCCCTTCTCTGATATTACCTTCACTCAGCCAGTATCCTGGTTCTATCCGTTCGTGAAGGAATCATTCTTGCTTAATTTGATTACGGGATATACAGGGGAGAAAAACGCCTCAGGCGTTTCCCCATTCAAGCCACTTGCCTATATCTCACGCGCTGAGTCGGTAAAAATTCTCATAGAAGCACTACGTATGTTGAATGTCATCCGTCTCGACTCTGTAAGTATCGGCTCAAGCGAGGCCTGGTATGCGCCATTTATGAAGGTTGGCCAAAATCTTACACCCTATACTATTGCACCAACCGCCAGCTCTTCCGCAAAGACGAAGGAGTCTTTTATCATCACTCCTTCCGAGTCACAATCTCCAAATTATCGCATGACACGAGGTGATTTTGCCATCATGGCTGCTCGAGTTTTCAAAACGTACGACTGCTACAAAGATTCCCGTGACGCCAAATTAAAAAAGCTCCAGGAAGATATGGCCCTTCAGCAAAAGACAGTGCAGGACGCCGCACAAAAAGCACTAGACGCCAAGCGATCGGCGGCATTTACTCAACTCCAAAAAACACTTTCTCAGAAAACTTCCAAGCTCTCGCCAGGCATCTATGCATTCCTTCCTGTTTGCAACTCCTGCCCATGCGCCTCAGTCATAGATAATACCGGCCAGCTCTTACCAGGAGATCGAATTTTTGCAATACTATCTACAAAGGATCATGCAACTATTCTCAAAAAAAGTAATGTTATTATTCTTCCTATCTTACAGCCATAACTATGAGTCAACGCGTTCGTCATTATAGTGCCTATATTTTCGGTTCACTGATCGGTGTCGCCATGTTCGTCGCCGTGTCTACCGGTGTACCGATGATTTTCGCTCAGGTCAGTCCCGTATCAGCCCCTGACGCAATAGTATCTACACCCATAAGCGCTGCCGACCAGAGCTGTAGAGATGCGATGCCTCCTATCTTTGCCGCAGAACAAAAGAAATTTGTAGATTTCATGAATAATCATTTCAAAAATGCAGCACCTACTTCCACGCTTCTCCAGACCGGACTCGACCGTCTTCAGAACTATCGCAGCACCCTCATCACCGCGCGAAATTCATTTGCACTCACTTCCGTCTACCAATCAGCGGCCAGCGGCGAATCATCACTCTGTGATAATGATGTTAACGCTCAAATCTTGATTGCCGAGCAGACCTTTCAGTCTTATGTCGAGGAGACCGCCTTTTCCAAAAAATCTACCGCCCTTACGGAAAAATTATCCGGTATCAATGGAAAACTGCGCACATTGAATGAGCTTCTCATCCAACTCAATGGCTATTTTGCCTCATTCGATAGCGCTCTCCCGGGCTTCACTCAAAAATGTATCAAAAAAGATGGTAGCACGACTCCGTAATTTTACTGATTCTCTCTTATGTCTTTCTTTTCTCCTACTCATTCCCATACAACAAAAAAACACTCCCCAAAGAGTGCCCTAAGTCATGGTGTTTTTTCTGGTGTTTTGGTGAGCTTACTTATCTCTCTTGCTCTTCAGTTCCTTCCTCTCACGTCGAATGCCGCTGATAATAGCCCTTTCTCCGTGAAGGATTTAGCAAAAATTGCGAGTCAGCTCGAGAATGTCGATAGCTCTATGGAAAGTCTGAGCTCTCTCTACCACCAGACGGTGAACAATATCGTCAACGCTTATATGGACGGCTTTACCAAAAACAATGCCGATAACAAGGCTCTCGTTGCGCCGCCAAAAGATCCCGCCGAGTGCACAACCGTAGGTGCAAAAATGAACCTCAGTACCTACTGCCTCTTTCTCCGTATTGATGGACTGTATATCCCATACTCCAATACCCTAAAACTCAAACAAAGTACGGTATTACAAGATATTGCCGCCATCCAGCAGGGGAAGAATTATCTGGATAATACTGCAAACGACTACCGCCTTCGCCAGGATTGGATCAACAAGGAACTTACCGCATCTCGCAGCGCCCTCGATAACGTTCTGCGCGCCTATAGCGAACTCCTCATTCAATATCCGATGCATTTGGAGTATCAAAAAACACTCAAGCTCCTCATCAAATATTACGATCACCTCTCTGATGTTCGCAAGAAAGTCTCTACCTATCCTGCACGATTCCAAGACGTCACGACCGCTAACTGCACCTAAACTTCCTCCTCATGAGACGCTCATTCCTCATATCAACTACACTCACCCTACTGCTCATTGGAGCGGCAATGGGTGTCGAACGCGATATGGGAATGGGTAGTGCTGTGCGAATGACACGCGCTGCATTTGCGGCATCTGATATACCCGTGCTCGATCCTCCACCTACCACCCACGCCGTTTTTTCTACAATGCTTCGGGCTGTAGGTATCGATAATCCAAGCGGTGAGATTACCTCTGGTGATGTATTCGGGGATACTCCCAAAAATCTCTATACCTATGTTTATCAGCAGATATTTGAGCGTCCCGACCAAGATGCCATGATGGATATTGCAGGCGGTTATGGTCTCACCCCCGTTGATGCGCGCGCTGTATTGCAGGGATCAGTCGCACCATTGATGCGTGGAAAAATAAACTATACCCAGGACCGCGCTATCGCCGATGTGAACAAAATTCAGAAATCCTACGCTGAAATGCTGCGTCAACGACGAATGAAATATGAGCTTCAGCTCACCGTCCTTCCTACAGAGATCTTCTCTAATGGAAACTTGGATGATTCCGGTTTTGATCTGATTAATGACCTTAATCTCATTGAGGAAATTCTCTTTGTCGATAAGACAAAAGTATATTTGAATCAACAGCCGTTTGGCTCGAAGGGTTTAACTGTCAATAAAAATATTGGCTCACAGATTGGTTCAAACTCATCTACCACTTCGGGAACCGGCTCATCCGGATCTGCGAGCGGAGTTACATCCGGATCTGGAAATACTTCATCCACAACTCCTTCATCCGATAACAGCGCCAAGTCATTCACTCTGGATAATATCCTCAAGGGCACGGCAGCAAGTGGTGGTGATTTAAACTACTGCGCATCAGGTTCTCCTCTTAACAAAGCCCTGGATCAGTATGCGAAGGATGGCGGAGCAGATGGTACGTCCGGAGCAAACACGGGGACTTCGTATGGAGACACGGGAGGTGGTTCTAATGCCACCGTCGCAACCACCATAGAAAATATCGATGTTGCCTCCGTAGTTCCCCCTGAACTCGCCCAGACTACCGCCATTCCTCGTGGTGTCTTCACCCCGCCAAGTGATTCATTCTGTAGCGAAATCGGTGGAACGCTTCTCTATACCTATCGTACAAAAATCGGCGGTGCGGAACATGAAATCTTCTGCATGAGTTTGGACAAAAAAATACGCACCTATACGTCATTCAGCCCTACTAAGTCATGTATTCAGTGTGCTGTCGCTGCCATGAATGAGGATATGAAAAAGCTTCTCTCTAAAAACATCACTCCAAATAAGCTTACCGGCAACATGTATGAATCCACGAAGTGCAAGTCTGCTATTAACTTTTCCGATCGCCTGAATATGAATATCATCATGGTTCCGACTCCAATCATTACACCAAATAAATATGGAATGTTTGTCGTTGGTGATATGACGAAGCGCATAAACGCCTATGTACGAAACTACCTTCCTTACGGTAATCCAAAAGATAGCCCTCCGGAACGCATCAAAGACGAGGCTGTTGCGAATCTTGGTGACTCTAGCACCATCAATGTCGTCGACCAAATCCAAGCGCAGATTGCCGCTAACAGAAAATCAATTGCCGAGAGTCAAGCCATGCAACCCATCGAACAGACTGGCGCAGCAAAGAATGCCTCATATCAGCAAGTGATCAAGGAAATGCGTCTCATGACCTCCTACTTTCAATCATTCCAGGATATTTTCGTACGTCTCGGCACAAACGCAAAAGGTATTTGCGATAAAAAAGATATTAATAGTTAATTTTTCTCATGAAAATTTCTCGTACTCATATCGGCAGAATCGGCAAGCTCACAGCGCTTGCTGCTTGCCTTGGTGCCATCGGCTTCATGGGAATCGTACTCGTTCCTCAGATAAGTCTTGGCGCGAGCACTAATCCTTTTATCCCCTCTAACTACCCAAACATTCAGGGTTGCCCTATTAATTCTCGTTTTGATAACTGGGGTCGATTCATCAAGGACGGTGCGTCATTCTCTGATTTCTATTCGAACTGGGGAGATATTTTCACCCGTAACTCTTGTCAGCAGCAGGATATTTTCGCTATTCAAAAAACAATC
The DNA here is from genome assembly GCA_943354965.1 of Candidatus Peribacteria bacterium. Classification (GTDB taxonomy): domain Bacteria; phylum Patescibacteriota; class Gracilibacteria; order UBA1369; family UBA12463; genus CALREA01. The sequence goes on from CALRDN010000003.1 coordinate 37,592, forward strand.
GAAGGCACCCAAAATCAACTCAGGCAAAAAATCTTTCAGTGTCAGTCTGGTGGCCTCTCCGAGCTCAGCACCAAAATTCATGAACTTCAGTTTGAACTGGAATATGTCCGCCACGTTATCGATACCGACGATGAACGTCCGGCACCCGAAGGTACTAAAGGGGAAGTTCGTCCGCCTGCGGCTATTGTTCAATATATGCTCGATAGTCCTATGCTCAAAGATGGCACTATTAGCAGCGACCGATTTGATGCGCTCTTCGCTATCGTTCAGCAAAAGTATGCTACGCGAGTCGAACAGTATCGTAACTGCAAGGATGCCGACTGGGCGGCCCTCACGAAGCAATGGAACAACTTCACCTCTACCTGGGCCGGTATTAAGCCTGCCACGCAGCAATCTGCCAAATCCCTCAATAATCGAGTTAACGGGTTCCTAGATGCCCCCTCGGATCACAATGGCCGCTTCCTCGGTGGTCTTCTCGACATCAAAATGAATGGGCTTACTCCGGAGCGAAATCTTGCTGGAGTGTATCAGGATCTCACTCGCGATGTACGCACCGGTGCCGCAAAAAATCCCCCGGACTACTCTGTCTTCCTCAATCAAGCAGAGAGTGAACATGATCGCTACTCTCGTGACGCGGAAGACGCCAAGAGGAAGTCATATTATGAAGGCCTATTTCGATATACTTCGGATGCCTCTGGTGACGAGGTAAAGATTGAAATTCAAAAAATGAACTCTATTATTCAGGCTACCATTCAGCCGGTGATCGATAATATGCGCGCCTGTACGGCTTTGATTGCACAGAGACAGTGTGGGGGAAAGTAAGCGGTTCATAACGTACTCACACAAACATAAGCCGCCCTTCTTTTTCAGTGAGGGTGACGTATGTTGGGGGAATTCGAGGCTTTTCTAGGGCAAAATTTAAACTGTTTGGGGGTGTAGTTGGGGTCTGAGAGACGAAAACGAGATCTGACACTAACGTGTCTACTATCCAAGAACAAACGAGAGCAGTGATGTGGCGAAAGTCCTTCTTTTTCCTTCCTGTGAGGAAGTGACTGGCGAGTGGTTCAGCTCGAGCTCGACTACCTCAGCTTTGCAATATGGGCAAAGATTGATTTTGTTCGAGACGGACTTACCGCACGTATAGCAGTTGAGAATCATGTGAGTGAGGGGGAGAGGGTGAGTGAGGGTTTTGAGGGGGATTTTTTGTGTGATTCTTTTTCTACGTCTCTAGGTTGATGCTGTATATCTGGTCGCTTGTCTCGGAAAAGTTTTTGGGAATATTTGGGATGCTATATGCGGGTGGCTGTGGACTGGTGACTTCTACTTTCTCTTCCGTCGTTGCATACCTTGGGAAGTGTGCCGGGATCGGTAGGGTGACTTGATTGAGTGTCACGGTACCTGCCTGGCCCGCCGACGAGGCGCGCATTACATCCATCGCGGAGTCATGGGCTGTCTGTCCGAGGAAGGCGTTGATCTCACTCTCGGTTGTTCGGTAGACCCGACCAAATTTGAGTGCTCGCAACTTCCCTTCTCTGATCCACTTCAATACGGTGTATTGATGAACCTGGAGAATCTCGGCGACCTGCTTCGGAGTGTAGAATTTTTCATTCATGGACTCCTAGCATACCATACGATATGTCAACTTCTCTACACTTTTTTACATTTTAGACTGTTCTACTATACTTTTTTATATTCTTTTACACTTTATTACAGTCTACGTTGTCCTACCTACCGACTCGGGAAACCTGAACTTTAACTAAACCCTATCAAACTTAATGTAATGTAATTTATTTAAACTCTTACTTTGTTGTGCCAACTTTAGCAAAGTTATTTATCGTTTACAATGTTTTTGTACACTTTTCTTAATTTGTTTAAATCTTATTAAAGTTATTATATTTTGTGTTTGAGCTTATTTGTTTATCGTTAGCCATATTTAATACAATCTGATGATATTTAATTACATCTAATGATATTGAATTTGTTCAACCATTGTGCAAAACTTTTTCATAACTTGTCACTCCAGCTATTGTGCGGTTTTTATAATGATTTTTAATTCTATCTCTTTTAAAAGTAGGGCACGTCAAAATGACGAACCTCATAGCTGTACTATTTTAAAAAACTACATAATCTTCTTCAGCCACTTTCCAGTAAGGGAGGTCTTGGATTTGATGATGTCTTCGGGGGTGCCTTGGGCGACGAGTTCGCCACCGCCGTCGCCGCCTTCTGGACCCATGTCGAGGAGGTGGTCGCAGCATTTGATGACGTCGAGGTTGTGCTCGATGATGAGGACGGTGTTGCCCTTCTCTACGAGACGCTGGAGAACCTCCAGGAGACGTCGGACGTCGTCAAAGTGGAGACCGGTGGTAGGTTCGTCGAGGACGTAGAGGGTACGGCCGGTCGAGCGGCGAGAAAGTTCTGTCGCGAGTTTGATACGCTGGGCTTCGCCGCCGGAGAGCGTGGTTGCGGACTGACCGAGGTGGAGGTAGTTGAGACCGACATCGACTAGGGTTTGCATCTTCGTCTTGATTGATGGTACTGCCTGGAAAAACTCGAGTGCCTCTTCCGTAGTCATATCGAGAACGTCGGCAATGTTTTTTCCACGGTAACGGATTTCCAATGCTTCGTTGTTATATCGGCGGCCCTTACACTCTTCGCAAGGTACGTATACATCTGGAAGGAAGTGCATCTCAATTTTCTTAATACCATCACCGGCACAAGCCTCGCAACGACCTCCCTTCACATTGAACGAGAAGCGACCGCTCTTGTAGCCACGCATGCGAGAATCGCTTGTTTGAGCGAAGATTTCACGAATGTCCGTAAACACTCCGGTATAGGTAGCTGGATTACTTCGTGGTGTACGACCAATCGGAGATTGATCAATATTAATAATTTTATCGATATGTTCGATACCCTCGATTCGCTCGTGACGGCCCGGCTGCTCGTGACTTCCGTAGAGCTCTTGTGAGATTTTTTTCACCAAGATGTCATTAATCAGTGTCGATTTTCCTGATCCGGATACACCCGTGACACCAATAAGTGTACCAAGTGGAAACTTCGCGGTAACCGTCTTGAGATTATGCTCAAATGCCCCAACAATTACTAACTGCTTGCCATTCCCCTTTCTTCGTACTTTTGGCATCTTGATACTCTCTTTCCCTGAAAGGTATCTTCCTGTAAGTGAGTTTGGATTATCCATGACCTCCTGTGGCGTACCGTGTGCCACAACCTGTCCGCCGTGCTTACCTGCGCCCGGTCCAATATCCAATAAATAATCCGCCTGGAGCATCATGTCACTATCATGCTCTACGACGATGACGGTGTTGCCAAGCTCCTTTAAATGAACGAGTGTCTTGATTAATTTTTCATTATCATTTTGATGAAGTCCGATAGATGGCTCATCCAAGACATAAACCACACCTGATAATCGTGAACCGATTTGTGTAGCGAGACGAATACGCTGCGCCTCACCTCCGGAGAGCGTGTTAGCGGCACGATTGAGTGTTAAATATGAGAGACCTACATCGGTCAAAAATTGTAATCGTGAGTTCACCTCCTGGAAAATTAATTTTCCGATATGTTTCTCGCTCTCGCTCAGCACAAGTCCGTTGAAAAATGTTTTGGCCTTACCGACGGAAAATTCCGTGACATCGATAATCGACATATCTCCAACCTTCACCGCAAGAACCTCAGGGCGAAGCCGTTTCCCATGACACATAGGACAGTCGAGAATTCGCATAAAGGTCTCAATCTTCTTTCTCACATAATCTGAGTCCGTTTCTAAATATCTACGTTCGAGATTTGGAATAACTCCTTCGAATGTTGTTGTATATTCTCCGCGGAAGCCAGGAGTTAGCGCCGGGGTTTCGTCGTCATCGCCCTCTGTTGGCCTACTCGCGCCTATATTTATCGTATATTTTTTGTCTCCTGTTCCATAAAACACTATATCCATCGCCTCTTTTGAAAGATTCTTCACGGAAGTATTCATGGAGAATTTGTAGGTCTTTGCTACCGCCTCGAGAATACGATTATACCATGTCAAGTGCGACGTAGTGGCCGACCATGGCATGATAGCACCCTCTGCGAGCGTTAAATCTTTGCTTGGAAGTACGAGTGTCGGATCGATCTCCAATTTCGTTCCAAGTCCATGACAGGTAGGACAAGCTCCATGCGGTGAGTTGAAAGAGAAAAATCGTGGAGAAATTTCAGGAATAGAAATATTACAATCTGCGCAGGCGAAACGCTCTGAAAATACTTCTTCTTTCTTGGTGTCATTATCTTGAATGATCATTATACCCTCGCCGTGCTTGAGGGCGATCTCGACGGAATCGGCGAGACGGGATCGATCTGAGTTTGGAACTTCAATTTCCTCACCTGTTGAAAGTTTTTCTACGGTTCTACCGAAGTTTTTGATTACGAGACGATCAACTACGACATCAATTGAATGCTTCTTTGTCTCATCAAGCTCAGGAATTTCGAGGACGTTTACTACTTCGCCGTCTACTCTTACGCGGACAAATCCATCTTTTTTAATTTTCTCAATCGCTTTTTCATGACGTCCTTTTCTGTCTCTCACGGCTGGCGAGAGAATCAAAATCTTCTTTCCCTCCGGCATAGCCGCCACGATCTCAACAATCTGAGATGTTGATTGTCTGGAAATAGTTTTTCCACACTCCGGACAGTGAGGATGACCGATTTTCGCAAAAAGTAGTCGCAAATAATCATAAATTTCTGTCACGGTTCCGACGGTAGAGCGCGGATTACGCGGTGCGGTCTTCTGATCAATAGAAATAGCCGGGCTTAAACCCTCGATTGAGTCTACATCCGGCTTCTCCATGAGCTGGAGAAACTGACGCGCATAGGTCGAAAGTGACTCTACATATCGTCTCTGGCCCTCAGCGTAAATCGTATCAAAGGCGAGGGAACTTTTTCCCGAGCCTGAAAGACCCGTCATTACCGTAAGCTGATTCCTCGGGATTTCCACGCTCACATTCTTTAAATTGTGAATTCGGGCTCCCTTTACAATAATTTTGTCATTTGTCATGGTACCGTGCAGCGTAGCACGGATTTATACAAGATTCAAGTCTATAGAGTCCCCTTATCCTATAATCGCATCAACGGTCTCTCCGATGAGATTGGAAGCTGGCGCACTATCATGTGTCGTAAGGTAGCCAAATTTCTTACTATTTTCCTTTTTTTCGAAGAGGTAGGTCAGATAAATATAGCCAATAATGAGGAATGGCACGAGGAGGAAGGTCCACTCCATTTCGAGGAAGACGTTGAAAATAGCGTGGAGCGTTGCGGCGATGAGGAAGCCTTGCACGAGGTTCTGTACGGCAAAAATCTTTTCATCATCGATTCCAAAAATCTTCTCCATCATCTTTGGCCAAATGATTGTTTTTTGTTGACGAAGGATTGGTGTGGAGAAATAGGAAATACCATAATAGTAGCCCATCATTCCCGAGAAGAGGACGTGCACGAAGGTGGAAAAAATCGAACGGAAGATAAACGGCAACATGAGGTTTTGCGGCCCCTGATGCACCCAAATGTTATGAAAGTACATAATATTTTCCGTGAAAGAAAATCCGAGAGCGCAGAGAATCGATAGCTCAATTACATCATCAATATCATGAAATTCACTCGTGCCCATCGCACGAACGGCAATATGTTTCATAAACTCTTCTATGACACCAACGATAGCAAATGTGAGAATGACGCTGAGCGGAATACTCACAAATCCTAATGGTCCAATCATATTCGCCGTAAATGGCTGCGTATAGCGAAAGGCGTTAATCCATGGGAAAAACTGCCAGAGATATTTATAAAAAAGAATCGGAAAGACTGCTGTCGCACCGAGGAAGAATGCATAGAAGATTACACTTCTTCTGTAGGGATTTTTTACGTAAAAAATATACCCCCACACTGCTGCAGGAATTCCTGCCAGGAGAATCGATCCTATAATTTGTATGATTTGGGAGTTCATATCTGCGGTGTTTGGGTTCGGTTCATTCTTTTGATTATACCATGAAAAGCCCCTAAAGCCAAGGCAAAGCTGATACTGCAAAAAGGCAGCCTCCTCTATGCCATATATTGAAATGCTCGCGAATTGCTAGCTCTATGGGGTACAAATGCTAAGGAATTGCTAAGGAGATGCTAGCATATCAAAAACCGCATAATAAGAAGGGCGCCGACCGTTATTAATCCATTATTTGCCCCTCGTGAACTTTCCTAACCGTTGAAGCTGAGCGCAGCTTTGGAGAGGTTGGAAGTGGGTTGCCCTGTGCGACGGTCATAATGATCTGGGTATTAGGCGGGAGCATCTCAAAAATGTCATTTTTACGATCGGAGTCGAGCTCGGAGAAGATATCGTCGAGGAGAATGATCGGAGTTTCGCCGGTTTTGTAGGCAAACCAAGCAATCTCGGCCTCCTTGAGTCCCATGAGCGCTGATCGAAGCTCGCCGCGAGAGGCGATGAGTTCGAGAGGGTATCCACGAATTTTCAGCTTTATATCGTCGCGGTGCGGGCCTACGGAGGTATGGGTGGAGCGAGTATCCCGGGAACGATTCTGCGTAAGGGCATGAAGGAGAAGAGATTGAATCTCATTTTGAAGCTGAGTTGAAGCTGAATTTTGGAGAAAGCTTACGTAGTCGATCTGATAGAGTGCCTCTCCTACCTGTTCGCAAAGCTGTTTTCGGAGAAAATCAATAAGTTCAAGTCGACTAGTCAACAAAGCTGCTCCAGCTTCGGCGAGTGGCGGATCCCATATGTCGAGGGCTGAGATAGAGGCAGTTCCCAGCTTTATCTGAAGCAGAAGAGCGTTGCGTTGGGATAAAAGCTTCTGGTAGGTCTGAAGCTGTCTCATATATCCCGGAACGGTTTGGATGAGAATGGTATTGATATATTTTCGGCGAAGAGCGGGCTCTCCGGTGAGAATATGAAGGTCCTCAGGGCGGAAGAGGACGGTTTTTATGTGTCCAAGAAACTTGGGGGCAGAGATTTTGGTACCGTTTTTTTTGAGAACACGCTGATGCTGCGGTGTGGTGATCTCGCACATCTCCAAATGAATAGGCGTGTCTGTTTTATCAGTCTGAGACTGATCTCCCGAGACCCCCTTCGCTTCGATTCGGAAAAAATCTTTATCAAACTGCTTCAAAAATTCACGATCTCCTAGTCGGAACGACTTTGTGATCGCCATCAGGTACATCGCCTCCAGAAAATTTGTTTTTCCTTGCGCGTTTTCTCCACTCAATATGACGATTGGCTCATCAGGGAAAGCAAAATCGAGCCTCGCGTAGTTGCGAAAATTTTCGAGATGGAGAGAGTTAAGTTTCATTGCCGCGAGTGTAACATATTTTGATCAAGGTTTGCATTGTGATGGAAAGCAGCTAGAATGTGTGGGCTCCTATGTTTTAATACTATTTTCATGCCTCCACGATCATCAAAACCAGCAGAAACAGACCCAATTTATGGCATGAGACACTCATGCGCGCATATGCTCGCCCAGGCGGTATTGCAGATTTTTCCTGATGCAAAATTGGGAGTTGGACCGGTGATTGAAAATGGCTTTTATTATGACTTTCAGCTTCCAAGGACGTTAACTCCGGAGGATATGAAAGATCTCCAGAAGAAGATGGAGCATATTGGAAAGCAGGGGCAGACGTTTGTACGACAAGAAAAAACGATCGTGGAGGCGAAAGAATTTTTGAAAAATGGAGGAATGGGAGTGAAAACGGGAACGGGATCCGACACCTCCGGTGTCCAGCCATTCAAAATTGAGCTCGTAGAGGATCTCGCGGCAAAAGGAGAGACGGGCGTAAGCTTTTATGAAAATGTGGATCAGAAAGGTGAGGTACGATTTGTAGATTTATGCCGTGGAAATCACACGGAAACGACCGGAAAAGTCGGAGCGTTTCAACTCACAAGTATTGCCAGCGCGTACTGGAAGGGAGACAGCGAAAATCCATCGATGCAGCGTATTTATGGTGTCTGCTTCGAGACAGAGGCGGAGTTGAAAGAATACCTCGCACGAATTGAAGAGGCGAAGAAACGTGATCATAAAATTCTTGGAAAACAGTTAGGATTATTTGCATTTAGTCCGCTTGTTGGTGCGGGTTTGCCGTTGTTTCTTCCAAAGGGCGCTCGTTTGAAAAAACTATTAGAAGATTTCATTACGAAGGAAAAAGAAAAACGTGGATACTCATTTGTTTGCATTCCACACATCGCGAAAGATGCGTTGTATGTCACGAGCGGACATTTGGGAAAGTATGATGCCATGATGCCGATTATGGAGACGGAAGAAGGCGGAGATGCTCTCGTGATGAAGGCGATGAACTGTCCGCATCACTTTGAATTATTCAAAGCAGAAGCACACTCATACCGTGAATTACCGCTTCGTTATGCGGAGAATACGACGGTATATCGAAATGAAAAAAGCGGTGAGGTAAACGGATTATTCCGAGTACGCGCTGTCACGCAGGATGATACGCACCACTTCGTGCGACATGATCAGATCGGTTCTGAAATTGATATGATCTTGGGTTTGACTCGCGTGGTCTATGAAAAATTTGATTTCAAAAACTTCCGTGCTCGTGTCAGTATCCGCGATCCGAAAAAGCCGGAGAAATATTTTGGTGATGATGCGTTATGGCAGCTTGCCGAGAAAAATCTCGTAGAGGGCGTACAACGATGGGGTGCAGAATACTTCATCGGTGAGGGAGAAGCGGCTTTCTACGGACCTAAAATCGATATCATGGTAGAGGATGCGTTGGGACGAGAATGGCAGCTCACTACCGTTCAGCTCGACTTCACTCAGCCGGAAAATTTTGATCTGGAGTATACCGGGGAAGACGGGAAGCGACAGCGGCCGGCCGTATTGCATGTTGCGATTTTCGGCTCGCTCGAGCGATTTATGGGAATTATTATTGAGCATTTCGCCGGAGCATTTCCCGCATGGCTCGCGCCGATTCAGGTACGCATTCTGCCGGTGAGTGATCAGTTTCTACCCTATGCCACCGAGGTTTTTGAGAAATTGCGAGCGGAGGGGTGCCGAGTGGAAATCGATACTGCGGCGGAGACGTTGGGTAAAAAAATCCGAAATGCCGAGCATACTCGAGTGCCATACATGGTCGTTATTGGCGAAAAAGAAACAGCCGATAAAACCGTTGCCGTGCGCGATTATGCTACGAAAAAACAGGAGACGATGGAGCTGAATGCGTTACTTGTACTGCTGCGAGCGTAAGCCATAAAAGCTCACTTTTAAAAATGTATTTAACTCACAGGATATCTCCTCTAAATGCTTGTTTTGATATGATATCAATTTGATAGCAATTTAGTATCAAGTTGCTATGGGTTTGTATATCGTATGATAGCTTTTCAAAAGTGAGGCAGAAGATGCCCCCGGAACCCCATTAATGAATATCCCCCAAGGGACACCCCCCCCCTTAGGGACAACTCTGCTGAGCCGCCTGCTGGGGCGCAGGTGATATCACTTCGATTTCCAATCTCAATGTGGCTTATACTTCGGAATCTCGCTATTGAACTCTCGCATTGCGGGGAAAATTAATCCCGGGAAAAGTACATCGCGGAAGAGTCCGAGTGATCGATCGGCGTCATACACATCATGCGACATGACGGTTTCTTGGCTTAACCATCCGATGCAGAGGTTTTCGATGGTATAGAGTTGTACCTCCACTGTTTCGGTGATCATCTTGCCGTCCTTGGCTCGAATGTGATGTCTGGATCCTCGCTGTCCGGCGCGATGATGCGCTGATAGAATCGCCGTTACCGATGGCCTTTCTTTCTTCTTGAGACGCCCGCTACTCGGATCCTCCACCTTTACGGTTGTTCCACCGATTTCATTAAATACAAAATCCTTTGCTCTGCGCATCTGCTTGCGAATATTTCCGTTTACCGCCACGCATGTACGTGTTCCATCTGTTATTTCTCTTTCGCCCTGTCGTAACTGCGATATAAGTCTTGATTGCAATGACTTAGAGTTCCATAGTATTCCATTTTCTTCAAAACTAGGACTAAAGAAATAGAGCGTTAACGGCTCGTCCTGATGATGAAGCGTCACTTCGTAGAGCGTTACTTCTTCTATCTTTTTTTCTTCATAGAATCTACCATCAATCTCTTTTAATGGCTTTCCCTCGCCACTATCATGCTCTCCTTCCTGAACTTGCTCGTACCTGTATTCCGGAACTCTTGCTTTCATAAAGTCGCTCAAAACCGGTGCGCCCGATTCATCCACTTCCTGTAGAATTCTCCACCTGAATTTCACAGGTTTTATTTCCTCCGGAACAATTCCAAATCTCTCACGAAATCTCTCGTCAAATGCCTTTGTCGTTTCTATAAACCTTGACGTATCCCCACCTGGCAACATATCGTGTGATTTGTACCAAAACTCAAGCATAGTCCGTGCCTCATACCCTACGATTCGCTCAATCATTCCATGTAAATCCTCCTCGCTTGAAGCATATTCCCTGAGCTGATAGGTATCCGTAATCCACTGACCAGCTTCATCATTATCCTCCAGGAATAGCGAAGGATTATCGCACCATACCATGAGATTTTTGATGTTTCTCTCATTTTCAATTGCGGGAATAAATACCGCCATCTGCTTCTCTGGTACCGAATCCGGGACAAAATGAAGTGCCTCTCTTTTAATTTTATCTATGGTTTTTTTACCCTCATTAATTTCTCTTTCTATCATCGCCCTCGCTTCACTTACCGTCATATTTTCTAATTCTAACCTCCATAAAAGTCTACTTTCTCCCATTTTTGCTTCTTCAACTAACATGTGGATCGGTTCCCTCATTTCAGCTTTCGGAACGATAATACGGGCCATGGTATTCATACTTACCACCGTCGTCTCAGCTATATCCATTCTGAACTTTGGGACTCTTTGGTCGCGAATATCCTTGATAAAATGGCGAGCAAACCAAGAGTGAAAACTATTTCCATTTGTAACACCATATCCCGCTTCTCCCGTAGCCTCTTGCACCTCTACTCGTTTCTTCCTTCGCACTTTCTGACGCGCTTCGCGCGCCTTGAAAATCGACTGCGTGAATAAAAGCCTATCGAGATTTTCCAATCTGAATCCGATTTTTTCGAGATATTCAATTAATTGTTTGCGTGGTCCTTCCAATGTTAAAATCTTTTCTCCCTGTTCGCCTAACACTCGAGCAAAAAGAAAATCTAATATTGTTCGGTTTTTCTTGAACGCTTCTTCGAATTTAGAAGTACTAATATCTACAGTCTCCTTCACAATTCTCTCCGTGAGATCCGTCATAATATCTTGATCACCCTTCATGATATCAATCACATTCATGTCCGAATATTTCTCTTGTAGCCTCTCTATGACTTCAAACACCTTCCTCTCTTCCTTTTCTGTTCCGTATACTAAAATAAATTCACTGAATTCATGCTTAAGTGCGTCAATTTGACTTTGAATTACTCCTGCGCGAAAAGGAAGTTCTGTCGTTGCTCCGGTCTGCATTCTGTTGTCTCTTCTTTCTTGCAACCCTTGAAAAAAACTTTCAAGAAGATCTCTTACGAGTTTACTCGAATTTGTAGTATCATCCGGATCACTTCTCCCAAGAAGTTCCAAAAACTCGCCAGGAAGTAAATGATGATCACGAATCACTTCATCCACTAGATCGTTCATAATTCCTTTTAGAGAGGCTCGCACATCTCCGGCTCGGCGTTTTACGTTCGTCGTAAGCCCTTGGTGAATTTTATCCTTTTTCACGTCATCGAGCATCAAAGCATCATAAGGTCTCATTTCCCGATCCTTTACTTTCACATGAGCTTTTGGCTCCTCTGTCTCCTGCTCCATTTCCGCCTCGGGAACAACACTATTCAATAAATTTCCCGCTGAATCATATGTGCCCGTCGTGCTAGCCCAATCGTCGGCATGGGCATTTCCATCGTCATTGGTCATCGGTCTTGGAATATCGGGACTACTGGACATGGCTCAATTATACCATATTTTATGTTTTTGTGGCAAATCGGCTTTGAGTGATTATTAGCCCTCAAGAAAGTTCAAATTTTACCCTTGCTTTTTTCTTGCAACATTTCTACTATCTTTCGGAACTAATTACGTATATTTCATTTCTCTACCTTCATGTCTAACGCAACTCTCGCTGACTCCACTACATTCGGTCGTGTTATTCAGGTCATCGGTCCGGTTGTTGACTGTCATTTTGACGGTGATCTTCCCGGTATCTATGAGGCACTTGAGTTGATGATCGACTCGAAAAAGGTAACATTAGAAGTTCAATCGCATATCGGTTCGGGCAACGTCCGAGCGGTCGCAATGGGAATCACCGATGGTCTTCAGCGCGGTACATCAGTCAAGAGAACTGGTCAGACTATTCACGTACCAGTAGGAAAAGAGATGCTTGGAAGAATGGTAAACGTCCTTGGAGAGCCTATCGATGGCGTCAAGAAAGAAGTTGGAACCAAAAAAACATATTCTATTCACCGACCTTCTCCTAAGTTCGTCGATCAGTCTACGAAGACAGAAATTTTTGAGACAGGAATTAAAGTTATCGATCTTATCTGCCCCTTCATGAAGGGAGGAAAAGTTGGTCTCTTCGGTGGAGCCGGAGTAGGAAAGACGGTTATCGTTACGGAGTTGATTCATAATATTGCTACTGCGCACGGAGGCTATTCCGTATTCGCCGGTGTTGGAGAACGTACACGTGAGGGAAATGATCTTTATCATGAGATGAAGGATTCCGGAGTTTTGGACAAGACCTGTTTAGTGTTCGGACAAATGAATGAGCCACCTGGAGTTCGTCTCCGTGTAGCCCTTACAGGAGTTACGATCGCTGAGTATTTCCGTGATGAGGAGCATCAGGATGTGTTGTTCTTCGTGGATAACGTCTTCCGTTTCTCGCAGGCGGGATCGGAGCTTTCAGCTCTTCTCGGACGTATTCCGTCCGCTGTAGGTTACCAGCCAACTCTCGCAAATGAGATGGGTGAACTTCAGGAACGTATTACTTCTACTGATAAGGGTTCTATTACTTCCGTTCAGGCGGTTTACGTACCAGCTGATGATCTTACTGATCCGGCTCCTGCTACGACATTCTCACACTTGGATTCTACCGTTGTATTAACTCGTCAACTTGCTGAGCTTGGTATTTATCCGGCTGTTGATCCTCTCGATTCTTCTTCTAATCTTTTGGATCCAAAGATCGTTGGTGATGAACATTATGCTGTTGCTCTTGGCGTTCAGCGCGTATTACAGCGATATAAGGACCTTCAGGATATTATTAATATCTTGGGTATGGAAGAATTGAGTGAAGAAGATAAGCAGACCGTATCTCGTGCACGTAAGGTTCAGAAGTTCCTTTCACAGCCGTTCTTCGTTGCTGAGGCCTTTACCGGTCACCCAGGTCAGTATGTTCCTTTGAAGGAAACGATTCGAGGATTCCAGGAAATTTTGGATGGTAAGCATGATGACAAGAACGAGAACGCCTTCTATATGAAGGGTGGTATCGATGATGTTTTGAAAGTATAATTATTTAGAAAAATTTTTCTTCTAAAAAATCTCATGAAAATTCCTTTTTATCTCGTCACACCGGAAAAAATCGTCTTCCAACAGGATGTCGAATCGGCAACTATGCCTACGGTTGATGGAGAGATCACGGTTTTACCACATCATATTCCCCTTATCACAGCGCTTACTCATGGCGTCATCCAGCTCAAGACCGCTGAGGAAACGCATTATGTATCAGTAAGCCACGGAGTTGTAAAAGTCGACTCTATGGGAATCACGGTACTATCAGCAAGTGCTGAGAGAGCCGACGAGATGGTCATGGAACAAGTTGAAAAAGCCCTCGCAGATGCCAAGAAACTCGCTGAGCTCAAGAAAGAAAGTGATGAAGAGTACATTCAAGCAATGGCAATTGTGGCCAAAGAAAGCGCTCGACTCCATGCTCTCCGAAAACATCACACACGAGTACAAGATATAACCGGCAGATCCTCATCATAAATAGTATGGATAAAAAAGAGACAAAAAGAGAAAAGTCAGCAATGTGGTTAGCGCTCGACGTAGCATGGGAGCTTGGATACATCGTCGTCATACCCATCGTTGTACTGGGAGCAGGAGGAGCTTATGCAGATAAAAAATTCGGAACATCACCATTATTTCTCTTCATCGGAATCATCATCGCCTTCACTGTCACCTCAATAGCCGCCTACCGAAAGATCAAAGTCATAACTCAAGAAATTAACTCATTGTAAGATGTCACAAGAAATAGTAGTACAAACGGGAACGGGAGAAGGAACGGGTACAGCACCGACTGCTGCCGGTGTGGAAACGAGCACGTTTTTCCCACCAACTATCTACTCTGAGACGGTTGGACATGTTGGAGGTTTTGAAATTCGAAATACCTTATTGATGTCCTGGATTTCGGTATTATTCCTGTGCATTGTTGCATGGAGATTTTCACGAAAATACGTGGAGAATGCCGTTCCTAATGGTTTTCAGAATCTCGTGGAAATGATTATCGAGGGATTATATGACTTTTTCCACTCGGTAACTCAGGATACAAAACAGACAAAACAGTTCTTCGGTGTTTGCGCCACGATCTTTTTCTTCATCGTCGTCTCAAACTGGTTCGGTATCTTCCCTGGCGTTGGACCGATTGGTATCTGGGAAATGCATAACGGACATGAAATTCTGGTTCCTCTCTTCCGATCAACATTCTCTGACGTGAATATGACGCTTGCCATCGCCTTTATCTCGGTCTTCATGACTCAGGTATATGGTATGATGAATCTCAAATTTGGTGGATACTGGGGTAAGTTCTTTGTAAACCCCCTTAGGGATCCGATTGGATTTGCCGTTGGATTACTCGAACTTATTTCTGAATTCTCTAAGATTATCTCCTTTAGTTTCCGTCTTTACGGAAATATATTCGCGGGTGAGGTGCTTCTCGCGGTTATCGGCTTCTTGGCACCCTATCTCGCATCAATTCCTTTCTACGGCCTCGAACTTTTCGTCGGTCTCATTCAAGGATTGGTGTTCTCACTTCTTACGTTGGTCTTCTTCAAAATGGGATCGACTGGTCACGGTGACCACGACGAGGTTGCGCATACCTCAGACGTAAAACATGCTGTTATCGCATCATAAATTTATTATTTAATACACCCAATTTATGGATAAAAATCTTTTCGTAGCGCTCGTAATCGCCGTTGGTTCAGCAATTCCAGCCTACTCAATCGGCAAGATTGGTGCACATGGTCTCGACGCTATCGGACGAAATCCAGAAGCAGCTCCAAAAGTTCAGACAGCTATGATTCTCGCAATCGCTTTTGCTGAAGCTATCGCTATTTACGCTCTCGTTGTTGCTCTTATCATCAAGTTTGTGTAACAGACACGCGGGTCAGCAGACCTGTCCCTCCGGGGAAAGTGTCATATCCCGTTTTCTTTATAATTATTTTTCCTCATGGAACTCATCTCAAAGTTAGGCATTAACCTCGGCATGCTCGTTGCGCAGCTCGTAAACTTCCTTCTTTTGCTTTTTATTCTTAAGAAGTTTGTATACGGTCCTGTTCTCGAAAAGCTGGAGCAGCGTAAAAACATGATTGCTAAGTCGGTCAGCGACTCAAAGGCTGCCGATGAGACCCTCAGAGATATCGAGAAGGCTCGTAGTGAGATGATTGAAAAAACTAAATCTCAATCTCTTGCTATGATCGAAGCTGCTGCAACAAGTGCTGAAGAAGCCAAAAACAGCATTACTGAAAGCGCACGTCGTGAGGCTCAAGCTATCTTTGATCAGAGCAAACTCCAGATCGCTCGCGAGAAGGAGAAGATGCTCAAGGAGGCTGGTGAAGAACTTGGAAGATTGGTCGTGAGGGCCGCCGAGAAGATCATCGAGCGTGAGTTCACTCCTGAAGATCAGAAGCGACTTGCCACACAGGCTACCGAGCAGTTTGGACAGAAATAATTTTTCCTCAGAAACTTTTCATGAAACTTACCGCCAAACAGTACGCTGAAGTCCTCGTCAATGTCGTCTCAAAGGCACCTGCTGCCGCTGACCGTTTTGGTGAGTCATTCTGGGCGCTGTTACGAGAGAACCGACAAGAGAAGCTTTTTGGCTCTATCATGCGCCAGGCAAAGAAGCTGTGGAATGAAAAGCACGGTATCGTCGAGGTGACGGTAACGGTCGCGAGCGAGGATGGCAATGAAAAAGAAAAACTCATCGCGAGTCTCGAAAAAGCTCTTGGAAAGAAGGTTCAACTTCATATGAAGGTCGATCCAACTATCAAGGGTGGAATTATTCTGCAAGTTGATGACGCGCGTTATGATGCCTCTGTTTCCGGAAAACTCGCAGCACTATCCCGACAATTTCAGACACTCTAAGTTCAGACCGTATTCTACGCACATTCATTCACAAAAAACTTTTACAACCATTTACTCAACGACTCTATGCAAGACTCCGTACTAGACGCCCTCAAAAGGCACATTCAGGACTTTCGATCTACCTCTACCGTTGAACACACTGGTACGGTTCTCGAGGTTGGTGATGGTATCGCTCGATTGAGCGGACTTAAGGACGTGAAGTCTTCTGAGGTTCTTGAGTTCCCAAACGGTGTATACGGCTGGGCCCTTAACTTGGAAGAAGATACCGTAGGATGCGTTATCTTGGGTGATTCCAAGCAGGTCAAAGAAGGCGATACGGTAAAATCTACCGGACGAATTCTCTCCGTTCCTGTTGGCGAAGGAATGATTGGACGTGTTGTAAACGCTTTGGGTGAGCCATTAGATGGCAAAGGAGCTATCGTAAGTACAAAACAATATCCTGTGGAAAAAGTTGCTCCTGGTGTTATTACTCGTAAGTCTGTCGGTGTTCCACTCCAGACCGGTATTCGTGCCATCGATGGTATGATTCCGATTGGTCGTGGTCAGCGTGAGCTGATTATCGGCGATCGTCAGACGGGAAAAACCGCTATTGCGATTGATACGATTTTGAATCAAAAAGGAAAAGGTGTGATTTGTATTTATGTAGCGATCGGCCAGAAGGAGTCCAAGATCGCGAAGATCGTTGCTGAGCTCGAGCGCCACGGCTCTATGGCCTATACCATCGTTGTGGTTGCCGGTGCATCACATCCTGCCGCATTCCAATTTCTCGCTCCGTACTCCGGTTGTGCTATTGGAGAATATTTCGTTGATCAGGGAAAAGATGTGTTGGCGGTTTACGATGACCTTTCCAAGCATGCATGGGCTTATCGACAGATGTCATTGCTCCTCAAGCGTCCACCTGGTCGTGAGGCTTACCCTGGAGATATTTTTTACCTCCACTCCCGCTTATTGGAACGTGCGGTTTGTTTGAATGAAGAAAATGGTGGTGGATCGCTTACTGCCCTCCCGGTTATTGAAACTCAGGCAGGTGATGTATCTGCGTATATTCCTACGAATGTTATCTCCATTACGGATGGTCAGATTTATTTGGAACCGGATCTCTTCTTCAAGGGTATTCGTCCCGCTATTAACGTCGGTCTCTCGGTTTCACGTGTAGGATCTGCCGCTCAGGTAAAGGGTATGAAGAAGGTTGCTGGTAAATTACGTTTGGAACTTGCCCAGTATCGTGAACTTGCTGCGTTCGCGCAGTTTGGTTCTGATCTCGATGCGGCGACGAAGCGACAACTTGATTTGGGAGCTCGTTTGACTGAGATTTTGAAACAAGATCAGTATGAGCCAACTCCTGTCGAACAACAGATTACGATTATCTATGCCGCCATCAATGGCCACTTGAACGAGCTAGAGACAACACAGGTTAAGGCTTTTATGAAGGGCTTTTTCTACCACTTGTCTACCGCTCAGAAGGTCTTCATGGATCAGTTCGCCGCCAAGCCGGAGATCACTCCGGAAAATGAGGTAAAATTGAAGGAGATTATTACTGGCTATAAGAATGAATTTCTAAACAAATAAAACCATGGCAGGAAGTCGAGAAATACGCAGAAAGATCAAATCAATCAAGGCAACCAAGCAGATCACGCGAGCCATGGAGCTCGTCTCTGCCGCAAAAATGAAACGTGCGGTCAACCATGCCCTCGGTATGCGTGCCTATGCTTCAACCGCCTTGATGGTGCTCTCACATCTTGCTGACAAAACTCATCCCGACCTTCATCCATTACTTGAGGTTCGCAATTCGACGAAGCGTGTGCTCGTCGTTGCCTACTCATCGGATCGTGGACTCTGCGGAAGTTTCAATGCCTTGTTATTCAAAAAAGTAGTTGAACATGAGAAAGAATTGAAACAGGAGATTCCTGGAATTGAAATTGATTATATGGCTGTTGGAAAACGTGTTGGTGAGTTTTTGGCTCGCACGGGCCGAAATGTCGTCGCCTCATTCACGGGTATGACGAACCGACCATCTCTCCAGTCTACCCTTCCTGTTGGAAAAATTGCATTGGATTCATATTTAGAAAAACGATACGACCGCGTGGTACTCGTATATCAGCACTTCCTCTCTGCTCTCTTCCAGAAACCTACCGCTTTTCAATTGCTTCCTTTCAGTACGGAAACACTCATCGAGATGGGCGCAGAACTCAATCTCTTCAAACACATCAATCAGAATATCAAAGAAGAGGGCGAAGAATATCTCTTCGAACCTTCGGCTGATGTCATCTTGGAAGAACTCCTTCCCCAGCTGACCCAAATGCAGCTCTTCCAGGCCGTCTTAGAGACGACTGCGTCCGAACACTCCGCTCGAATGGTTGCGATGCGTGCCGCCACGGATAATGCCACTGAAATGATGTCAGACCTCACCCTACACTTGAACCAGGTCCGTCAGGCCGGTATCACCCGCGAAATCGCCGAAATCTCGGCTGGCAAGATCGCGTTGGGGTTGTAGTGCACTTCTTGGCTTGATACTATTCTCCTCCTGCTCCTGCTTCTGCCTGTGCAGCCGCTTTTGCTTTTGCTCTGGCTACCAGGGCTGGGTCTGGGTTTCCGCTGTATCCTTTTAGATTACAATCGTTTACGATCTTAAATAGCGCCTCCTCTCCAATATAATTTATCGCACTATTAAGCTCCGGACCGAACTCCTCGATGAAATTTTCAATCTGTTTCTGTCTCCCTCCGCCCACATCCGCGGATGCTTTGTCTACTTTTTCGAATAATATCTTCCACTCATCCCCTTTCTCTGCCTTCGCTCCAATCTTCAAAATCATATTCCTCATCTGATCTATATGAAATTTTGATGGAGTCAACGGATCTACTACCGATCCATCATTGTCCAAAACGTTATCCGAAATTACCTGCTTTTTTGTATCACTTTTCAGAAAACGTCCTGTAATAATTCCATCAAAATTCACGTACGAGAGAATGGCCTTTTCGAGGAGATTTCTGTTTTTGGTTGCAGCAAGGGTCCGTGACCATTCGCTGAATCCCGGGAACACGTTGAGATATCCCGGTGGTGAGAAGTACTTCTTGTCACCTGCCGATGATCCACACATATTTCTCACCTGCCGATAATCAAGACACGGCATGAAAAAGTGAGCATCATCATGATCTATACCCTCGGCTGCTCGCGATGCCTTCAGGGTTCTCGTCTGTGTTGTATGATGGGGCATAATTTTTTTCCAGAAGAACTCATGTACATTCTTTCCCGGACTATATTTCTTCTTACTTGGGTCTGAATCCTTATCAAAAAAGTTCGCCATTACCTGGAAATCGCTCACCGTAAATGTTCGATTATAATGCGGCGGAACCTGACTCTGCATCGTCGTTAACGTCAAAGGCTTATCCTCATCCTTTGCCTGCGTGAAAAAGTCTAGCCATGGTTGCTTGTTACACAGGCCATTAATATCAGCAACACGATCCAGTGTAAGGAGATTTGTGGCCACTCCCATGACGATATAGTAGAGCCTGTTTTCAGCGCTCGATTTTCCTTCTTCGATCGCATAACGAATAAACTCCTCATATTTCTGCGGATCTACCTGATTTCCCTTCATATGCTCGCTCAATAACGTCCTCATTCCACCGGTTAGGCCGTTCGGATCATTTTCAAGCGCTGCGGCGTCGCTCTTATACTTATCCAAACCGGACTTGTAGGCGCCCTTATTTTTTGCTTTCCATGAGTCGTACAAATTATCGTCTCCCCATATATTTTCAAATGCATCCTTCAGATAATCCATACCTTTTTTTGGAATACCAGAAGGACTCATCCCCACAATTGCATAGGCGTTACCATCATTTGGAATAGGAATTTTCTTATCATTTGATAGCGCCGGTATGCGATTAATCGCCTTCCATGTGCGCACATCATCCCATCGCATCATACCTTTCTCCGTGAGAACTTGAATACAGGCCTTGATCTGATCCTGATTAGAGCTCCCATTCAAAAGTCCACGAATTTCAAAGTCACCCATATGCGCCATGGCGTGTTCAAACTTTCCGACTTCCTCGTGCTCGGTATCTTCCTTGATACGTAACATTTCCGTACCGATGAATGGTAGGTGTGAACCAAATTTCGAAAATCTATTCTTCATTCTACGTTCCCACGTACGCGTCCAATATTCCCAGATGTGCTTGCCGAGCTGACCAACATCCTGCGCACTAAGAAACTGTGTCTCGTTCCATATATGGGCGATTGTTCCCTCATGCGGTATAGTGACATTTGCCTTTTGCCTCGCTGCTTCCTCATCCATCCATGTTTTTTGCTGGGCCTCCTCTGGAGTTAATGCTGGTCCTGCATGGGCGCCGTGGTCTTCCTTTGCATGGGCATCATGGAGTGCATGATTCTGCTCTTCAAGCTCTTGCATGTCGGCAATCTCATCCAACTCATCCTCAAGTTTTTTTGTATATTTTTCTCGCGCCTCAATACGCTTGCCCTCTGGAATCATGGCCGTAGCAGCTGTAGCCACTACAAGTGGATCATTTGATCGCCAGTTAGCGTTCATCGCGTGCCGGAGGAGTTCTGCCGGTCTATATGATGCCCTACTAATGCGCGTCATCTCGACGTCATCATCCTTGGTCACTTCTTTTACGGTGAGGAAATTTTTCTGCTCCAACGGGCCATATGCCAACTGCCCCCCTTTTTGAAAACTTACCGGAGCGGCGCCGGGATTGCCATGAACGGCCTTCCAATTATTGTAGGCATTTTCTGCTTCTACGCCACTCTTCAGATGAGGTACCACCTGGAATCGCTTGATCCATTGGGAAAACTCTCCATAAGTGAGCTTCTTTTTTGCAATAGGTCGCGTAAGTATTTGTCCGGCAACCGTTCCACTTCCCGGATATACGACGTTCACTTCTCTATCGAGCTCTACAAAACCATCTGCGTGTATTTTTGCAATTTTTGCAAAGTTTATCTCATTCTTCTCATTCTTTTTTATCTCATATTCCAGCTCCATTCCTTCTCGGAGAGGGAGCTTCATCGCGTCGAACTGGATCTCACGATCGAGCTCTTCTTTGTTATCAATAACTTGGTGTGCCTGCGTATCTGTTACCCATTTCTTGAAACGGCCGAATGTTTCACGCCCTGCGCCTGTTACAACAACCAATGGTAGATTGTCTATTTCTATTTTCTCTCCGTTCCAATCAAGTGTTTCATCTGTTGGTTTGTCGAGATATACTCCCTGGACCTCTGTAGTGACCCATTTGTGCTCGATGATATTATCATCGCGCAGCACCTCCATCTTGTATTGAATTTTCGTGCCAGGTTTGAGATTGATTCCAGATTGCTTACTGCAGTTCGCGATATCTTGTTTCAGACGAACACGCTTCATCGTCTCTTCCATGCGCGGGGCGAGTTCCTTGATCGTGATGGCGTCATAATTTTTGGCAATTTTTGCCTGAATGTCCTGCAGGAAACAAAGTCGTTCTTCAATGTGCTTCAGCGTATCGCTTGGAATTAATTTTGAAAGATCCACTCCGGTCTTATCCCTTGCCTCGGCCATTCCTCGCTTCATGTCGTCTTTATCAATTCTTTTTTCTGATTTACGGATAGCATCGCCGAAACATTCGCTCAACATGATGTCGATCGCTTTTTCTATTTTTGGATCACCTTTTGCGATGGAATCTTTTGTTCTCCTTGTTAATTCACCCCATGAATCAAGATGTGATTTGCTGGCATCGCCAAACTCCTTAATCATAGCGCGAACTTTCTCGGCATCTTCCGGAGAATCAATCTTTGCACTCAAATAATCCTGCGCCTCTACGCCTACAAACTCGGTTAGGCTCTTACGAAAACGATCTTCTTCGCTGTCAAAAGCGCTTATTCCTGATACGTCCTGAAGTGCTTTCTTCTCACTCAGAGGATTCTCTTTCATGAAATTCTTGAAGTCTTTTGCGGACTTCGGATCGCGAATAAATGCCTTGGCTGCATTTTTGTGCTTATCGCTATTGCTGTCGAGGGCGCTGAGCGCGAGATCGAAATCTGATGGAGAAATTCTTCCGGTAAGTTCATGCTCGGCGAGATCTCTGCGAAATAACGGCTCATTGCCATCTCCCTTCGGTTCATGAGAGCACTCGTAGAGTTTATTAAATCTATATGCCGTAATTGAACCTTGTGTAAGGCGCAATGCAAGCGTGCGATCCATAAACATACTACTACTTGCCAATCTTTTTGCTTTTTCATAATTTCCCGTACTCAACTTCCCGTCGCTCATCATCTTGTTGAGATTTTTCATGAGATCATCGGCGCTCGTCGAGTTGAGCGAACCCATAATTTTGTTCCCCATACTATCCGTCATCGCATCGAGCGGAGTAGCCGGCTTCTTCTTTTCCTCCTCCTCACTTGAACTTCCGCTACCGGATCCCTTTCCCGAAGACGAACTTGCTGCCGGTACAAAAAAGGCCCTCCTACCCGTGAACAATATGTTCTCGGCGCTGGAGCACTTCAGGAGCTGGTTTTGGATATACCAGTTATTCATAAGCGTAGGGGGTTATTCATCCTGCTACCTCTGTCCTGTCTTTGATTGTATTTTACTATATTTTTCATGTATTGCAAGTTTTTTGTGTTGAGGTGAGGCTGGGGGAGCTTAGGGGTTTATAGGATTATGGAGCGGCATTAATGGCTGCAACTAGGGCTGCTGCGTCAGCTGCTGACATTTTCGGAGGTGGGCCTGTAAGAGCTGCAATCGTTGCGGCAGTCATCGCTGCTGTCCTGCTTGCCTTACTAACGCTTTCCTCTGAATAAAGTTTTGCAATCTCAATTCCTCTATCGGCTGGATTTGCCATACCGCTACCGACAAGAGCGGCATTATGCTTCTGAATGGCCGCCGCTGTCGCAGCCGGAGTAGGAGGAGTTGTAGAATTCATGGCTTTAATTACCTGAACAACAACTGCGTCCGCTTTCATAGTTGTATTTATTTGCTGTGCTGGCGTTTGAGGTGTGGCAGGTGCTGGAGCTGCTGGCGGAGGCATAAATCTTTGAATTTTTGGGAGTGTAAGCTTACCGGCCACTGCCTCCTTATGAAGCTCATGAAATTCTGGTTTGTAATTCGGGTTACCTGGGTTTAAATAGTCTGGGCGATCATGACCAATCTTTTTAACCGCATCAATAAGCTCCTTTTGGTTGGCAAGGTAGTAACTCGCATCATTTTTCCTTTCCCCCAAAAGACTCTTCAAAGCATCTGGAGAGGTGGCCTCGCTAAGTGGTTGCGCTCCATGTCCGATTCCCAGAAGATCTCGCGCATTCTGCATTCTCTTGTTATCTTTTTCCTGCAATATTTCATGCATAAGTCCTGGAATGAGATCCACTCCAATTTTTCCCATCTTTTGGAGATCGTGATGGCCGGCGTGTGGGGTGACAACCTGGAAGAGAGGAGTGTACTTGAATGGAGCCTTGGCGAGCCATGTGCCGGCAGTCTGAGCTCCTTCGAGAATAGGACCGGTGATTTTGTCGCTGATCGTATCGCTTGTGGCGGTTTTGATGCCGTACCAGAGGAATACAACACTTCCGATTGCCACGAGGAGATCCTGGAAGGTATCGATACTCGAGGTCGGAGCTCCGCTCGTCAGTGTGCCCTGGCCGTTGTAATTAATATTCTGCATCGTCGCCAATAAAATAAATCCAATAGAAAGGACGAATCCGATAAGCATCGGTGCGATGAGTGTTTTCACAATCTTGCTTGAATTTCCTCCCACCCCTGGAATAGGAAATGTCGCATTGAGGACAATTACCGGTGAGAAAATAATAATCATCCACAATACGGCCGCGCGCGTGAAGAGTACTACAACGAGCACGACGAAACTGACGGCGTAGATCAAGAACATGACCAACGAGAAAAGCATGTTGATCGTGAGCGCCGCTATACCGCCTTTTGCCGCTGCAGCCGAAACCTTTGGCAAGTCTTGAATATTCATAAACTTGATCGCAATAATCATCAATGAACTATCCACATTCCAACTCTTGAGATAGCGCTGTACTTTGTCATTAATCACCAGTTTTCCGTTTTTGTCCGGAACACACATGGCCGAACTAGAGGAAGAACCTTTGGAGGAATAATATTTATTCGTATTTTCTTTACACGTAGCTTCAGTTTTCTTGTCACTCTCGCATAGTTTTAATGCATTATTCTTCGCATCTGTTGCGAGATTTACCGCTAAATCTCCGCCGCCTCCGATGGTGTCACAAATCGGCCCCTGCGCTTTTTGAATTTCCAGCAAGGTCGCCTGGGTGAGACGGGCATCGGTTTGACCAATAGAAAAGGCGAATGTCGTACCTACATTTATTACATCCAAGACTACTTTTACGCCGGCGTAGGAGAAGTTTACCAATACTAATCCAATAATAATCTTTGGAAGTGCTTTTTTGAGTTCGAGCATGGAAACGGTTTCGCCAAGTCCTACTACATTATAAAGTGCGACGGCGAGTAAGAGTAATACATAGGCGATATTTACGAGATTTCTCACCTGAATCCACATCTCACTCAATTTCAAATCAATGGCTCCTGTATAGAGGAAGTCGCTCTTCATCAAGCCTCCGGCAAACATCAGTAACGGCCAGAGAAGCTGCGATATCATGCTCAAAATAATCGAAAGAACCTTCGAGAGCATCACAATGATATCATTATTCGGAAGCACCGATCCGACCGACTGACCACCTATGGTTGATCCGGGGGCGGTAGCTGGACTGGCTGCCGCTACGACTGTATTAAATTTGGTTGTCGCGGCCGTTACTGTTGCATCATATTCCGCTATCGCGGCATTACTCGCTGCCTTGAATTTTGCCTCTGCGGCAGTTTTTGCTGCCTCATCCGTTGCGGCCGCAATTTCTGCATCACGGACTTTCTCCGCTGCGAGTATCAATGGATCTCTTTTTTCCGCCGCCGCATTTTTTGTCGCCGTAAGTTCTTTACCTGCTTCATCTACGGCAGCCTTCTGCTTATCCTTTGCAGCCTTCGCTTCAGCGGCATCCTTTTCCGCCTTTATCTCTTCTGCTGTTTTTGGCTTTTCTTCTGCTGGTGCCGCTGCGGCCTGTGCATAGGTTATGTTGGCGGAAAATACGTTCGTGAAACTGGCGAGAGTTACCACGATGAGGAGGCTGAGGGCTATGTTTCGGAGGATGTGAGTATGTATGTTTTTCATTGGTTTTTGTGTTTTTTGTCGGTTATGCGTTTCCGAAGAAGAGAGGAAACATAGTGGCGCCCCCTACTATGGTGGCCGATGATGCTCCTCCTATGATGAGCGCATTGCGAACAAAATTTGATTCTTTTCGTGGTACGGCCGGTAGATTAAATGTTCTTTTCTTCTTTGCTTTTTCCCTCTCAGCAAATTGTTCCTGTTCATCTTGCTGGGCTTGAGCCTTCTCCATCCCTTCTCCCTCTGCTTTTTTCACGGCATTGTCACTGGCCGTTTGCTCTTCCCGATTTTTCATTACGCTTGCTTGCGCCACCTGCACTTGACCGATAGATTGTATGGCACCTAGCATCATCGTCCGTGCGGCGAGATTTTCCTTATTAGCCTGAATGTTCATTGGTGTTGCCATATAGGTGAGCATTTTCTCAGAAAATACAAATAATTATTTTATACCGTGGAGACGTTTCATTTCCGCTACATGCTGTTTCAATATGTCGGTATTCTGCATTGTTCTAGAGGCCAATATAACGTTCGCATACTGTATAAATTCGCTGCCCTCTTCTCCAACCCCGCTCTTTGATTTTGCCTCTTGCAGTAGCGCGATTAGCTCGGGACTTACTCCTCTTATCACTTCGTGATTTTTTGTTTTACTGTCTTTGCCTTCGGCGAACGTTAACATTTCTTCAATTTTTACATTCATTGGCTGCTTCTTATCCGTCTTCTCTCTTCGAATAAGTGTCAATAACTCAACCATTCCTGTCTCTTTCTTTCCTCCTGGAATATCTTTCTGCGCTCTCGTGAAATATTTATCGGTAATGCGTGGCTTGTTGATAATCATCTCGCACATAGCCATCGCTATCGCTTGATCCTCAAGTGATTTCCCTCCATTTTTCTTGATCCATTCGAGAACAGTTGGATTTCCCATCAAGGCACTACCGGTGACGATACCGGCGATATCAACGAGCATCCATGGACTCTTGAGATATTCCGATAAATCATTTCGGTAGGCAACCAGCGAAAGTGCCATATTTGCGCTTCTCCATGCTACCAATGCGGCGCCACCAATATACCGTGGCTCCGTGAATTTAATGGCTTGATTTTTATCCATATCCGCACGAATACCTACATCGATATTTTTTCTAATCATATCGGCCTTTGCCTGACCAATCTTGATAGTCGATTCCATTTTTTCCTGCTTTTTGTTATCTATAATTCCCTTTGCCCTCATTACGGGATAGAGCTCTTCGAGGTGGATAGCCTTCAGAAAACCCGAACTTCCGAGTGAGGTGATAAGACCGACAACCTCAGATGGATCTCTGGATGGGGGTTTGTTTTCAATAATATGTTTTGCAAATTCCATTCGTTGCTCAGGATTCATGGCATACAAAATCGTAATGGCCCCTGACGCCTCGAGAAGTTTCATCGTATCATTTACACTCATCTCGCCAGCATCACGTTTCGGAAATTTAGTAATAATAAAATCGTAGTCTTTATCGTCGAGTGGTACGTGTGGTACCGTGTTAATTTTGCGAAGCAGTTTGCCGTATTCTGGATTTTCTGCAATCTGTACGTAAATATCCCTCCCTCGGTCGGCAAGATCGAATAAATCATTTAGATTAATTTTTCCCTTTTCTTTACCTTCACTTTTCCGTGCCGCTTCGATGAGAAAGGCGGTTATCATGGAAATATATTCATTCACTTCATCATTCGTTTGCTTGAAAAATCTCGCATTCCATAGCGCCCTTCCCTCTGAGTTCACATCTGATTTATGCGCCTCCGCCATGCATACTGCATAAGCATATCTGATATATGACTTCATCGCATCCAGTGCCTTTGCTTTCTGATTGTCATAAGCATCAACATATTCCTTATCGGCAAGATGGTAGTCCAACAATCTATCAATTTCCTCCATCTTTGCCTTTCTTCTTGGTGCGACCGTGTCCTTTTCCCACTGCAGAAGCGCCTCACTTTTTGGGCTTACTTTCAAATCACCCGCATAGTACTCCGGCCCAGCTAGTTTAGCTGGCGGAACTACTTCTGGTGTCGATGGGGATGTTGGTAATGACTCTGGTGTTGATGACATACTATGGCGTTACAAAAAATTATAACCGTAACATACGTGTAAACATATCCATGAAACCTTCCTGTTTTCCCTCCCACTCCACAATGTGTCGAGTGAGGAACTCTCTCATCTCCGCAGGGTCTTGATCCATCAGCTCTATGCCAATTTCCGGCATCAGGTGTTGGTATGTTCGGAGGTAAAGTTTTGAGAAAAACGGCCCGTAATGAATAATCCAAAAGCTCTTAATATTACTAAACGGAATTCCGTGCTCTGCGATTTTAATTCCATAATCAGAAATTTTAATTTCAATCTCCTTCGTAGGTTCCGCATGGTCGAGAGCGTACACTATCGCCGCCACCATAATCGCCACGAGGAAGAACCAGTTTGCCGTATATGCCCCATAAAATAACAGTGCGGCCACAACGATTGAGGCCATAATCATCCATACCTTTCCTTTTTGCGCTTTGTGCTTCAAGGGCGCGGTCCATGTGAACACCGCCTGATTAAAACGCGAAGGATTATTCATTTCACCATTCTCGCCATTAGTTCCTTGGCGTTTATTTTTTCTGTTCTGAAATTTCTCCTTTATTTTCTTGAACATGGTGTTTTTTTGTTTTTGCTTTATTTCCTCACAGGCAGTAGCTTACTGCGGCTTTATTTGATTCTTTCCATTATATCACTTTTTTGTATTTCGAACAAGGCTGAGTCATAGAGTCCTGAGCTCCTCGCTTGAGACTTTTCATTGATTTTTCATTCTTATATTGTATTACGCAATTTTTCCCCGAAACATATCATATTCAAAGCTGAAATATTCGCCGGCGAAATTAGTCGCTTATAAAATATATTATATATATGTAAATTTAAAAGCACTCATCACCACTTTATTTGGGCCTATTGCAGTCTATTCCCCTGATTCCATGGATTGCATCGTAGGATCTGCCATCCACCCTTCAAAAAGCCCATTATCGCGCCGTCTGCCCTCAATCTCTCCTTCATGTACTGCGAGCAGGTTGGCTCAAATTTACAATACCCATAGGGAAAAAACCTCTTCAGGGGACCGTGGTCCGGCGAGAGCGTGTGCTGATAAAGCTCGATAATGCTTATGAGCAGGTTGCGAGGGGCGTGCCAAAGAATCAGCAAAAGCCATAACGTCCTGCTACGCACTGACGCCAGTTTTTTCATCAATAATACTTACTTGGACTCTTCTTCACACCATGATCGATAACCTCAAAATGAAGATGGATTCCGGTTGCTCCGCGAACTCTTCCGCTGTTTCCCATGCGACCAACTACCTGTCCTTGCGTGACCTTGTCGCCAACCTTTACGTTCGTATACGCCATATGGGCATAAAGCGTTTTAACTCCGTTTCCATGATCAACCACTACGTGATTGCCATAGCCTCCGGCCCATACTCCCATCGTAGCCGTAACGACCGTACCGCCTGCTGCTGCCCAAATTGGTGGCTGGGATCTGTTGGCAATATCATACGCATAGTGACCTGATTTGAATCCCTGCGTGAGTATACCCAATGTAGGAGAGATCATAAACTTACCCACACTTGGAGATGATGATGATTCTGAAAGATTTGTTCTCTCTACGTTTCTTGCCGGAGCATCACGTCCAGTTGCGCGGGCGATCGTTCTTGCAGGCTGTACTGTTGGAAGTGGCTTGGCGTCAGGAACAAATATGACTTGTCCCTGCGTAATAACTCCACTCTGCAAATTATTCATGGCAACGATTTTCTGTGAGTCAACTTTGTATAAGGAGGCGATTTTCTCTACGCTCTGACCTGATGTCACACGATGACTAATGCCATCACTTGGTGGAATATTCAGTTTCTGTCCAATTCTCAAAACGCTTGTCATCGTCAGACCGTTCTCCCAGACCAGTGTCTCTGCTTTTATATTGTATCTGCTTGCTATCACGGAGAGATTATCTCCCGTATCTACCGTGTACTGTGCTACGTCCTTAAATGATCGCTGTGCATGTGTAGTCTGCGGATTTGCCTTTGTGAAATATCCATCCTGATCGGCAACGAGCGTTCCCTCCTGACTAATCTGGCTGAGGTACTCATCTCCATATTGGGCATACGATACATCGAATGTGCTACCCAAGACTGCGGTAACACTCATAATTCCCACTGTAAGTACGGCAAGTCTCTTATAGAGCGTAGTGGCTGTAGGTGCGACAACTCTTGCTTCATGCCTTGCCTTGAGGTCACGAATAACGTGCGCTGTCAGCTTCAAGCCGGAGTAAGCAGCTACCTTGCTGCCTGCCGTCATAACTGCACTATGCGATTTTTTGAGGGCATGGGCGAACACACTATTCTTTCCGAACACCCTTTCATGGCGTCGAAGACGAGCGGCTACTGCTACCTTTGATGTGACGACTGACGTAACAGACAAGCTGTTTGGGGTTAGTCTTTATATTGCACGATGCAGATGCCAAGGTGCGTACTTACAAGGTAACTGTATAGGGAGGAGGCCTATTTCGTCTAGGGGGGCACCATTGACTTTATCGGAAAAGGTTATATTTGAATATGTCAACACCGCGAGCGAAGCGAGCTTTGTCCCCGTCCCTAAGCCTTTTTCTTTCGTATGCATACCCGACATCTAGTGCTACTTTTCTAACCTCCTTTTCATTGACAATTGTTAATTAATGCTGTGGTTTACCTATTTTGGAGCGGTCTGAAAAATGTTTACTTTGAATCTTAATTTTTATTTGTCAAATAATGAGACTATATCTATCACGTTCTTCTTGATTATTTGGCATCAATTTGCTACCTTTTGCGCACTTTCTGCTTTTCTCTGCAATATGAAAAAAGCTTAAGCCTATATTTTTAACCCAAAGAAAGATGGCAGTTTCTCAAAAAGAGGTTCAATCCTCTGTTTCCGAAGATGTTCGTGAATACGAACTTATGGTTATTCTTCCACCGGACCTCACCGAGGCCGACTTGAATACCAAGGTTCAGGATTTGCGAGAGGCTTTGTCCCAGCACGGCGGCAAGGTACTTAATGAAGAAATCACACCCGTGCGTAATTTGGCTTACCGTATTGGTAAATTTGACCGTGGCACCTATGCTACGTTTCATTTTTCCTTTGCAATTGATGCGGTTCAGGAGCTCGAAAAGCTCATCCGTATTGAAATGGGTGTCGTACGACATATGATCGTTACTTGCCCAAAGAATTATATCTTCAAGGGTATCATGGCCTACGAAGAAGAAGCCGAGGCACTCCGATTGAAGGAGTCTGAGGAGAAAAAAGCAAAAGACAACGAGGCTATGGAGCGAAGAAATAGCCCACGTCCTGTTGCACCACGTCCAGCTCGAGCTGAAAAACCTTCAGAGGTACCAGCCAGCGCTGCAAACGTAGCCCCAAAGGCTGAGGCAAAAGTTGAAAAAGAAGAAGCTCCTGTTCCAGCCCCTAAGATCGCGCCCCCAAGGGACGCACTTGCTAGTGTTCCAAAGGCAGACCTTAGCAAAGTTGATGAGCAGCTCAAGGCTATTCTCGATAATCCGGATATTTCACTTTAATTTTTACACATCCATTGCTTAAACTATGAGAAGCATAAATAAAGTTATCATTATCGGAAATCTGACTCGGGATCCTGTCATGAAGACCACTCAAAGTGGCCAGCCTGTTGCGACTTTTGGCATCGCCACGAATCGCCAGTGGACCACACGAGATAATCAGAAACATGATTCAACGGAGTTCCACGAAGTTGTTGCTTGGGCGAAGCTTGCTGAGATTTGTGAACAATATATCCGCAAGGGTAATCTCGTTTACGTCGAAGGCTACCTCAAAACTCGTAGTTGGGATGATCCATCCGGCGAGGGAAAGCGCTATCGTACCGAGGTCGTTATTCAGGATATTATTATGCTTGAAAAGCGACGCGATGGTAGCAGCACCCCTCAGGCCAGCGAGGGTGGCTGGGAAAATGGCGAAGATATGGACCAGCAAATGGACCATACATCTTCATCCCCATCTCGTTCATCCGGATCTTCTCTAGGAATCTCCTCCGATGAACCACCTCTTGATGAGTTAAATCTCAATCTAGGCGAGGCGATATCTCAGGACAGCTCCTTCTAATTTATATTACTTTTTCTACTCACCTTTAATTCAACCCTTTTATGGCAACATACCAACACCGCAAAAATAGATTCACCGACCAGATCCAGACGTTCGCTGATTACAAGAATATCTGGCTCGTCCGTAAGTTCGTTTCCCAGTGGGGACGAATCGTTCCACGTTACTACTCCGGACTTCCAGTTCAGGGTCAGAAACGAATCGCTCTTGCTGTAAAGCGAGCACGATTCATGGCATTGATTCCTTTCACGAAATAATTTTCTCTTAGAGGATACTTGTTTTGATTCTAGATTCAAAAAATAAACCGCCTCGATATGGGGCGGTTTTTTGATGCCATAGTATGCTGTCTCAAATTTTCTTCCAAGTCGGCTTACTGTCGAAAAATCAGGAGACCTCCCCCCCCCTGCCATGCCACTTTCGAAAGGATATCAATTTGATAGCAATTTAGTATCAAGTTGCTATGGGTTTGTATATCGTAGGATAGCTTTTCAAAAGTACTAGGAGAGAAAGGAGCGGAAAGTTCATGAATGCATATCGCGTGCCACTTCTACAGTCCCTTCATGGTTTTCTTTCCGAGAAGAACTTAGGCCTTGAGGAGGTTTGCGTTGATTCGGGTCGTTGCCGTCTGCTATAGTGCGGGCGTATGCAGGATATTCTTCCATTTTCCGGAGTAACTGATGAGGAACTCGTAGGGGTCCTGCAAAAGCATAAAATCGGTCTAAGTATCGCAGAGGCTCGCCATATTCCGGAGCTTCTTGGGCGTGACCCGACGCTGACCGAGGCAATTGTCTGGGGAATTCAGGGATCGGAGCACTGCTCGTACAAGTCGAGCCGTAAGCATTTGCGTGGTTTTCCGGTGAGTGCGCCAAATGTGATCGTACCGGTGGGAGAGGATTCAGGTGTTTTTAGCTTAACAGAACTGGCTCGGCCGGATGGATCTATGGAGCGTTATGGCGTGGTCGTGGCTCATGAGAGTCATAATCACCCCTCGCAGATTGTGCCTTTTGAAGGTGCATCAACGGGCGTGGGAGGAATCGTTCGCGATATTGCCTGTATGGGTGGACGCGTCATTGGAACGATGGATAGTTTGCGATTTGGAGATATTAGTCGAAATCAATCGAAGTGGATTGCGGGAGGCGTGGTGAGCGGAGTGAGTGGATATGGAAATCCTATTGGTGTGCCGAATGTCGGAGGTGATGTGGCATTTCATGGCGGCTATAATGAAAACTGTTTAGTAAATGTGGTGGCGATTGGAACCGTATTGGAGTCGGAAGTCATTCACTCCTATGTTCCCGATGAGGCCGCAGACAAGGGATATGAGTTTGTAGCCGTAGGTAAGCCAACGGATCGAAGTGGTATGGGTGGAGCGTCGTTTGCTTCGGCAAGTTTCGGCGCGGGAAGTGAGGAAGAAATTGAAAGTAAAAAAAGTGCGGTTCAGGAACCGAATCCGTTTCTCAAAAGGCATATTTTGGTTTCAACGTACGATCTGTTTCGTGAGTTAAAAGAAAGAGGATGGTTAGGTCGGGTTGCGTTTAAAGACTTGGGCGCGGGTGGAAATATCTGCTCGACCGTGGAATTAATTGCGAAGAAAGGTTTTGGTGCAGAGGTAGAATTAGAACAAATACATGTCGCCTATCCTGGAATTCCAGCTGCCGTTATTGCTTGTAGCGAGACGCAGGAGAGATTTATGTGGGCGTGCGATCCGGAAATTACGGATTTCATTTTGAATCATTACAATGTGAAGTGGAACTTGCCGATGGTTTGTGAAAATGCGCGAGCCTCGAAAATTGGCCATGTGACGCGGGGAAACTACATTTTGAAATATGAAGGAGAGGTGATGTGCGATGCAAAGGCGGAACATATTACGGAGGGATTTTTGTATGATAGACCGTTCAAGACGGCCGAGAAAAAGCTTTTGGAACCCGCTTTTGAGATGCCCGTTCGGTTGGATGAGGTGCTATTAAAGATGTTATCGAGTGAAAATATTGCCTCCCGAAAAGCGATTTATGAAAAATACGATAAGCAGGTTCAGGGCTTTGTGACTATCGAAACCGGCGAAGCGGATGCAAGTGTGATGGTGCCGTTTTTGGATCATGAGGAGTTGGGAGAGGGAAAGTATGTCGGTTTAGCTTCTAGTGTGGCCGGAAATCCGTGGTACGGAGACATCGATGCGTATTGGCAGGGCGCGAATGCGGTCGTGGGTTCGATGCGTGCGTGCGCAGCAGTGGGCGCCTACCCTCAGGCTCTTACGGATTGTTTGAATTATGGAAATCCTGAAAAACCTGATCAGATGGCGCAGTTGGTCGACGGTATTCGCGGTATCAAAGAAGCGCTCGAGGGCGTTCATTTGAAAAATCATCCTGAGTTCGCTACTCCCGTCGTCTCCGGAAATGTGAGTTTGTATAATGAAGGAGCAAGTGGTGCGATTCCCCCATCAGCTATTCTCGCCTGTTTTGGAAAAATTGATGATGCGAGAGAGGCCGTGACCATGAAATTAAAAGGTGCTGGAAATGTGTTGTATATGATCGGCGAGCGAAAAGATGAGTGTGGTGGTGGGGAGTATTATAGAATTATGGGAACGGGAGCAATTGCGGCTGGTGCCGCAACGGGGGCGAATGTCCCGCGGCCGGATTTTGCGGTGGTGGAGCATGAGATTTTTGCGATGACTGATTGCGTTGCTTCTGGATTGATAAAATCGGCGAAGGCAATTGGCATTGGTGGAGTCTTAGTCGCCGCTGCGCAGATGTGTATTGGCGGATTCCATGATGGGAAGATCGGCATAGAGATTGATTCAGGAAAGATCACAGGCGCGTCAGGGTTGCGTCTGGATAAGAGTTTGTTCAGTGAGACAGGTGGATTTGTGGTGGAGGTGGAGTCTGCTAGTCGCGAGGCGTTCATGAAGACGTGCACTGCGCGTGGAGTGACACCTATTGAAATTGGTAGCACTTCACCCGAACAACATTTTGTCCTCAAGGGAGAAGGCGGTCTGAGCCTTTCATTAGAGCAAATCCGCAACGCGTGGACACAAGGACTACGGGAGAAATTACAGTAGAATTCTCTTTTTCGATCATTATTAATTCTCGAAAACGATATGCGTTATTTCACGCACTATACTTGCCGTGCCGACTGTAAGATCATGCACCGTGTCATCCCCATAGGCCTTGAGCACGCCTTCTTGCGTATCAATACGACGTTGGACTTCGCTCTTAGATAAGCCCTTCTTTACTACATCCCGCGCAAATCGTCGGCCATTCACAACATACGAAGGAGCATCCAGGTATATCGGTAATATTTTCTGTAAATCGCCCCCATCGCGTCCTCCTATCCTGAGTGCGTGTTCGATGGAACGGAATCCTTCGATAATAAGTATTCCTCCCTGACCAGGAATTCTATAATGTCTCGGAGTATCTATTTTTCCGCTTGCTGTTCTGTAATTCAGCTCATCAAATTCTGAAGGTTGTTCTCCATCATATAGCCTCCTGCGAGCCGCTCTTTTCGCAATTCTTCCCGGATGATAATCAATAATTGATAACCCTGCACGTTCATCGCGTGGCTTCACGTCGTCGTCCGTTGAAACCATTTCAACATCAATTCCCAGCCGCTTAAAATGAGCGAGTATGAATTTTGCCATTGTTGTTTTTCCAATTCCAGGTCGTCCATCGATAGCAAAAATCTGAGTACCGCCGTGGTATGCTCTATCCAAAATAACCGGAAGTTGATCTCTAACAAATGTATCTAATTGGCTTGAGTGCATGAGCGTTTCCTCTGCAGTAGGGCACTCAATTCGATCTGTTATCATTACACCATTCAGTATACTGCGATCCTATCATGAAGATTTATTTTTTACATGAAATTCATGTGAAGTTGCGTTGACTTTCGTAGTAATATTGATGAAATACTCTTGTGAATTATTTGCTCGATAACGGAGGTTATTTTTATGTTATACTGCGTGCACATGACTGATATTCAAGCTAAACTCATTCGTAAAAAACCTATCAAAAAAATCGTTGTGAAGGTGGGAAGCGCGCTCCTCACGAAGGATGATAATACGCTGAATGATGCGTTTTTGGAGAGTTTTGTGGATCAGGTTGCTACCCTGCAAAAACAAGGCATTCAGGTGCTTATCGTAACATCCGGAGCAGTAGCGGCGGGAAGAAGCGAAGTGACATTGAAAAAAGAATCCAAGACCATTCCCTATCGGCAGGCGCTTTCGGCGGTGGGGCAAATTGTACTGATGGATAAATACCGAGAACTTTTTGCGAAATACAACATTTCCGTAGGTCAGGCGTTATTGACTGATCATGATTTTCAAAACAGAGAAAGTTTTCTCACGATGCGAAATACGCTGGACCTCCTCATGCAAATGGGTGTCGTACCGATTGTAAATGAAAATGATGTGGTGACGTATGTCGGTTTCAAATTTGGAGGCAATGATCCTTTGGCGGCGAAAGTAAGTTCGATGCTCTGTGTGGATGCGATGGTCTTACTTACCGATGTAGATGGACTCTTTACCGCTAATCCTCATGCGAATCCGAATGCGAAATTGCTCACTCAAATTGATGATGTGACCGATGAAATTAAATCCTATGCCTCGACCACAATTTCGAAAAAATCTCTTGGTGGTATGATTACCAAAATTGAGTCGGCGGAATATGCGCTTCATTCGGGCATTTCTACGGTTATCGCAAGCGGGAATATTCAAAATATTCTAACGGATGCTGTTATGGGAAAAGCGTTTCGAGGGACGGTGATCGGGAGCGGTGGCGATGATCGATGTGGCGGACGATTGATGTGGATGCGTTCTAAGGCGAAGGATACTATTTATGTAGTGGTCGATGATGGATGCGCTCGCGCCCTTTCTAAGGGCGGCTCGCTCCTCGCCGTGGGCATCAGAGAGGTCTATGGAAACTTCGAGCGCGGTGATGTGGTCGCCATTCATGACAAATACGATGAACTGGTTGCCTTTGGCCAGATTAACTACGGCTCACGAGATGTTGATCAGATGAAGGGTCGCAAAACCGAAGAACTCATAACATTACTTCCGACGTTTGTGGAGGATGAAATTATGCACCGGGATAATATGGTGGTGGTTGGGTGAGGATTTTCAAAAAGGCTATTTTCTCTGCGTTTATTTAATGAACGGATTGCTAGCCTGAAAACGGACTTTTTCTTTCCCATCAAGCGTATTTTCTGTTTTTTCGCCAGCTGAGCCTTTCTTCTTCAGGCATTCCTGGAGGGCACGGTTCACTTCATTCTTTTGAAGAATAACAGTACTAAGCTCAGCTGCAATCGCCGGTATGCCACCTTCGTACATCGCAATTTGCATTCTCAGTTCTCGATTTTCTATCATGAGATGTGTCACCATGAGTATTGCCGACTTTTCCACCGATGTTACGGTCGCAGCTTGCTCGTCAGACGCAGTACTATCGGCATTCGGTGACGGGGTTATGACTGGCGTCGCTACAGGCTCATCTACCTCTGATGCAGCATATGATCCGGGAACACGAGGATTTCTCCCGCAACCATCTGTCATAAAACTTGTAGCGATAAGTGTGGCGACTGTTGCAAGGTGCGAGACTGATGACGATGGGCTGCTTGATGGTTTCATGTGATAGAGATCATATTTTTAGGACTGCATTTTCTACCTAATATTTGTATATGTCAATATGCAGAGAAGTATTTAGCTTTGTATTTTGTCGTTTATCTACTATATACATAATCTCTAAATGGAAAGAAGTGGACAGGATTGTGCATTCCCTCTATACTCCGCCAGGTTTGACCGTTGAGATGCCGTTAGAAGCCCCTAACCAGCCTGATATGCGAGCTTTAATCAGTGTTTCGGACAAGACAGGAGTCGTTGAATTTGCGAAGAATTTAGCTTCCGCTAAAATTCCAGGTGGGGTGCAAATTTTATCTACGGGAGGGACGGCACGAGCTTTGCGTGAAGCTGGTTTAGAGGTGACGGACGTAAGTGATGTGACCGGTTTTCCGGAGATTTTGGATGGACGGGTGAAAACGTTGCATCCAAAGGTTCATGGGGGTTTGCTCGCGGTGAGGGATAATCCTGAACATATGCGGATTTTAGGTGAGCAGGGCATTGAGCCGATTGATATGGTCGTGGTGAATTTGTATCCGTTTGAGAAGACGGTCGCGAAAGAGGATGTGGCTGAGGATGAGGCGATTGAAAATATTGATATTGGTGGGCCGTCGATGATTCGTAGCGCGGCGAAAAATTTCAAGAGCGTGACGGTGGTGGTGGATCCTTCGGATTACGAGGAGGTTCTTGCTGATATTTCGGCAGGTGGCGAGACGACACTTGCGTTACGAAAAAAATTAGCACGAAAAGCGTTTACCAAAACATTTCAATATGACGAGGCGATCGACCATTATTTCCGAAAGCAGTTAGGCGAGCCGGAATTATTAGACCTGCATTATGAAAAAGTGATGTCGCTACGATATGGAGAAAATCCGCATCAGAAAGCGGTGTTTTTCCGCAATCCGGAAAATCATGATTCCAATATTACGAATGCGCAGACGCTTCATGGTAAGCAGTTGTCATTCAATAATATTGTTGATGGTGATAGTGCATTGGAACTGGTGAAGGAATTTGAACGGCCGGCGGCGGCGATTATTAAGCATAATAATCCGTGCGGCGTTGCGACGGCCGGATTGATCGAGGAGGCCTTGGTTGCCGCGTTTGAAGTGGATACGATGTCTGCTTTTGGTGGAGTATTAGCCCTTAATCGCGAGTGCACATCGGCTGTTGCTGATTTCGTTCTTGAGAAAAAATGGTTTTTGGAAATTATTATTGCGCCATCTTTTGCCAAAGAAGCGTTGGAGAAATTAGATAAGAAAAAAGATTTACGGTTGCTGGCTACAGGACCATTAGTAAAAGATCTCCAGAGTCGTGATATCAAAAAAGTTGCTGGGGGCATCCTCGTTCAGACGAAAGATACGTATATTGTCAATGAAGGCGACCTGAAAGTAGTTACGAAAAAAGCGCCGAGCGCTGAGGAAATCCGGGCAATGCTCTTCGCCAATGTTGTCGTGAAGCATGTGCATTCGAATGCGGTGGTGTTCGCGAAAATATTAGAGAGAAAAAACGGGGACGGGATCCCTTCGACTGTTGTCGAAGTGGCAACCGGCATCGGCGCGGGTCAGATGTCTCGCGTAGACAGTGTTTTCATCGGCGCATCGAAAGGAGGAGAAAAAATTCCGGGAAGTGTGATGGCTTCCGATGCTTTCTTTCCTTTTTCTGATGCGGTAGAACAGGCGGCCAAATATGGCGTGACGGCGATTATTCAGCCGGGTGGATCAATTCGTGACGATGAGGTTTTCAAAAAATCCGATGAACTTGGCATCAGCATGGTGACGACGGGATACCGATTCTTCAGGCACTAAGTTTTAGAACGAAGAAGGCGAAGACGGATGTGAGGCGCACTCGAGAGGTGTTCTTTTCCATGTGTTGTTTTCCCAGGCATGACTTTTATATTAGAATTGATACGTTATTTTTTAGCTCGAAATACACCATCCTCACCACGGACTATTTCTTGTGTCTTTTCCATATTTCCCCTCACATCCGCCTGGATATCTCCTATTTTTTTTGTTGGATTCAATAACTCGTAATAATCATCTATTTCCTGGAGAAGAAAACTGAGGTGATTCATGTCTTTTCTTGATACCTTGAAGAAATGTGGGATGAATGGCTCTGTAAACATTTTGCATTCCACTTTTCCATCCCTAAGCATCATAATTATCTGAATTTTTTTTATCGCTGTATTATTGGTGCATTCTTTTTCAAGTATCATGCGCTGCACCTCCACTGTTTTATTCCTTCTGCCAGCTCCTTTATTCTGTTCGCCACTTACATCGGGACTCTGGTGCCATCCTTTCTTCATCAGCTCGGCGTAAAGTCCGATAAAACTTCCGGGAAGTGTATTCGCTCCTTCCTCGGGCTGCCTACCTAGATGTTTATTCGGATCGGACATTTGTATATTTTTATTTTTTATTAGTATACCACAGCTTTGATGAAATTACAAATTAGCTTTACATATAGCTATAATTTCCATATAATACTTAAAATCACCTATGACCCCTATCTCAAATTACACTATCGCGACGCTTGGCAGTCATTCTGCTCTTCAGATTCTGAAGGGGGCAAAGGATGAGGGGTTCCGCACGATTGCTATTTGTGAAAAAGGCCGAAGTGAGCCGTATACGAGCTACAGGGTAGCCGATGAAATTATTGAGATTAATAAATTCGCTGACTTCTTTACCATTGAGGATGAATTAAAAAAACGAAATGCTATTTTGATCCCTCATGGAAGTTTTGTGAGTTATATCGGTGCCGAAAAAGTGAAAGATATTACGATGATGCACTATGGCACGCGAGGAATTTTGCAGTGGGAATCTGACCGCATGAAATCAAAAGAATGGCTCGTAGATAGTGGCTTGCGAGTACCTAGAATTTTTAATACACCGGAGGAAATTGATCGACCGGCGATCGTGAAGTTTCATGGGGCGAAGGGTGGTATGGGATATTTTGTAGCCAATACGCCGGATGAATTTTATGATCGAATACGGGAATATCCCGAGGAAAAAGATTATGTGATTCAGGAGTATATTGTTGGAGTACCGGTGTACACACATTATTTCTATTCACCTATCCATGATGAACTCGAAATTATGAGTTTCGATAAACGGTATGAATCAAATGCCGATTCGATCGGACGCATCTCGGCCAAAGATCAGCTCGATGCCAATATTCGCACCAGCTACACGATTGTAGGCAATATGCCGATCGTGGTTCGTGAGAGCATGCTTCCGGATTTCTTTACTATGGGTAGGAATGTTGTAGAAAAATCACGTGGTTTGGAGGGCGTGGGACCTGCCGGCTTGTTTGGACCGTTCTGTCTGGAGGCAATCGTAGATCCTCAATTGAAACTTTTTGTCTTTGAAATCTCCGCTCGTATCGTGGCGGGTACAAATCCGTATGTGGACGGCTCACCGTATACGGCACTACGATACGATGTTCCGATGTCGACCGGACGACGCGTAGCCAGGGAAATTAGAGAGGCGATTGAGATGGATAGATTGAAGGAAATCTTGGGATAATAGATGCTCCTAAAACGCCTTCGTTTGAATTTTTCTCAATAGCTTTCGCACTCTCCTGGACACCTCGTCTTTCATCTTTTCTAAAACTTTCTTTCGAGGTATTTTTTTCTCGAATTCCGGTTTTACTTCCGGCTCGGCTTTCGTCTCGGTCCTAGGTCTAGGTATTCCTTCCGGACTTTGTATTTCGTCTGACTGCGATACCGTAAGGCTCTCGTATATTCCTCGGACATGATTTCCGTAGTGACGCGCTGATGGCTTGCTAACGTTCTGCAGAAGGAGGTTCCCGGCTTGCTCGAGCGTTTTGACGATATCGAGTTTTTTTCCAAGTCTGACCTCTGCGGTACGCATAATATTTGGGCCGCCGTTATGCATTGCCCCTATCATAGCAGCGAGAAATAACCCTTGCTCATGTGATGAGGCCGCCTCGAGAAGCTGCTTCACATGTGGATGCTTTGAAAAAACATGCTGATCAAAACGATTAAGATTATTTGCCGTATTCGCAATATCACGACGCATTTGACAGTCGAAGGTTGTACAGTCTTCAAACTCAGGAAGCCTCAGAGCACCGGCTATATCCAGTTTTTTTAATCCATCATAGGTATCTAATGTCGTCTGTCCGATGCCAAAACTAGCCACAGAATCATTGACTGCCGGTATCTTTGTAGGATCTTTATAATACGTCAATAGACGATAGAGCTGAACACGGGCCGACTCAGCCAATTTTACTTTTTTATTTTTATTATCCCTGTAGTTCGCAGGAATAATCTCTTGTACATGCAGGGCATGATAAAGATCCGGATTGTTGAGATATGGAATAAATGGCTTGAAATCGGTATTTCTAAGTTTTGGCACCCACGTATCAAGTGATTTTTCTATCATCTCTCTATAGTCAGCCTTCGCATAGTTTGGACTTTTTTCTTTCAATGCATTCTTTTTTGCGCTTTCTGAAGCCGTATACTGAGTCATAAAATGCTCCAGCGAAGCTCTTGCTCTGTTGAGATTTGCCGCAAGTCTCGCAGGGAGTTTTTTCCCCGGATGCTTTTTTAAGAACTGTGTTTTTTGATGCTCAAATTTTTCTACGGGTAGTTCCCGAGCAGCTACTTTTCTACCTATCAAACTCATCTTTTTTGCCCAAAGT
The DNA here is from genome assembly GCA_943354965.1 of Candidatus Peribacteria bacterium. Taxonomy (GTDB): domain Bacteria; phylum Patescibacteriota; class Gracilibacteria; order UBA1369; family UBA12463; genus CALREA01. The sequence goes on from CALRDN010000003.1 coordinate 79,532, forward strand.
TTTTCATCAGAGCGTCCATAATAAAAATACCCTTCAGCTGCGTGTCTTGAGACTATCTTATCCGCAATGAGCTGTTCTATGCTCGAATATCCCTCAAGCTTCTTCCTTGACTGAGGAGTATCAATTACGAGAGGATTTTTTATTTTTAATAATACCTTTGGCGCGACAATGGGTTTTTCATGTGGTTTTGTAGAACTGGAATCGCTTTCTTTTTTTTTCTTATTATAATGCCATGGCTTTTCATATTTTTCAGGTCGGCAATCTACGTGGACAATGCTCGCTCCGTGAGTTCCAAGTCCGCCCGTTCCACGTCTTGTTAATACCCGATCAGCCGCTTCCTCAATTCCTGGAATTAAATCAATATCCACGCCACGTCCGGATATGTGTCGACTTTTCGGATGACTCTCTTCTGGTGTTCCCGGTTTTCTGTGTTCATTCTTCCATACATACGTACGTGCGTTTTCTCCATATGGCCGGTAAGCCTCATCTACATGGAGGTTAATCCTTATTCTTGGACTGCCCTTTTTTCGCTTCTTATTCGCATCTTTTTCCATCAATACTACAATCTCTTCAATCGTATCAATAATTTTCGGATCTACCCGTGCGATGGTTCGATAATATTCACCATTATGTTTTTGATACATTCCAGGCTTCACGACATGCAACCAATTGGGATCAATTCGGACAAAATCTTTTACCTTGAAATGTGGTGAGACATTTTTCTCAAGATCTTCCAGGCGAATTCTCACCAGAGGAATCCCCGCGTGCCATACATCATAAAATTCACACTGTGCCTGGATTTTTGGCATATCGCTGCCTTTGAGCGGATTAAATTTATTTGCAATTTCCGGAGTTCCCTCTAGGCCCGCACGCTCTGACCCCTCGATAATTTCGAGTCTCGCGCCACCGTGAGAAAATCGCTGATAGTTATGTTTTGGTGCGCGTGGAGCTTTTTCTTTGTGGTGAACCGGGTGTAAAGGTGCGTGCAGGTGCGTGCGAGGATGATGCCGTGGATGCTTCGCCTCTGCAGTTGATTCGCCGCCTAGGAGACTCGCAACCGCAGCAGAAATCCCAAAAGCCGTTGCAGCGATTTTTGCCCTTACAGATCCCCTCGTCCGTGGGGCATTTACATTCGTAACCTGAACTTGTTCCATTCCTAATTCAGAGCCTGATTGATTAGTATTTTTATCCATTTTTTATTTTATTCAACATGCGCGGCTCTCATAAGTTTCGTAAAAGCTGCGCTTGGCAGACCATACGCAGGAGCTATACTGAGAATTGCCTGTATATATTCTTCATTTTTCTGCGCGATAGTTGCATCTATGATGGCGGCCCAGGCGTCGGCAACTCCTAGATCTACAGGTATGCGGTTTGCAAGTTTCGCAAAATACACACTCGGTTCTGTGATTTTTTCAAATACTAACTTCCAATTTACGTTACTGTTTTCCTCTGGAGAAAGCCGCGGGATCAGTTGGCTCACTATTTTTACGATGAATATATTTCTTTTTTCTCCGGGAACGTTGAGTATGCTATTTACCGTATCGACATTTGGATATATATCGAAAAACATCATCACCGATTTCTCATCCTGCACCTGAATAGCGTCCTGCATAAGCATCATTCCTACTTCTTGTGGCAGCGTTGCTTTGTTCATATTTGCCCTTAGGAGAGCGGAAAGTTGCCCTCGCATTTCTATGCCTATATGTTTTTCCATGAATTTATATTCATCTCCTGAGAGATATTTTTGCACGATTGGTGAGGTAAGTGCTTTGAAAAAAGTTTCCGCATCACTCGTGTAATGAGACATAATTACTCTCATTATTCGCATTCTTATTTTCGGAGAAAGAGCTTCTTTTTTTGGAAGATTATATCGTGCCAGATATTTCTCTAGTTCTTCTAATTTTTCCGGCAATGGATTCTCCTTTATGTCCTTGAAGAAATCTGATTCTCCTTCCGTAGGTGGTATATCCTCAAGCGGGGTTTTTGATTGCATACCTAACCGATTCGCCATACTCCCCACTATCTGCAGCTCTGTTTTCCTAGGATCGTCGAGATAGAACGGATCGACCTCTGTGAGTTTGGCGATTCGATTATGAACAAATGTTCTAATATCACTGCGAATATCGCCCTCGTCGAGCGGGCCTGCTATATCCTGGGGATAGCCATGTTGTTTGTAATGCTCGATGAGCCTCTCGGTTGGTTCTCGCATATATTTTTATAAATATCTCTTTTTATTCTACCACTTCTCTTGATTTTTGTCAATTCTGAAGCTGAGATGTTGCACGCTCTTGAGCCTGTTTTGTAGCCGATTTTCGAGCTTCCTGCTATACTGCGCCCACAAGATTATTACATTTTCATCCCATGGCTTCAAAAATTACTCAAAAACATATTCAGGAACTCGTGGCGAAATATGATCCGAGGAAAATCACTATTGGCGTTCTTGGTGGACATAGCGCTCTCGATGTTTGTCAGGGTGTGAAGAAATTTGGCTTCAAAACGCTCGTCATTGCCCAAAAAGGACGTGAAAAAACCTATACAGAGTATTACAAAGTTCGGTCATTTTGGGAGGATAAAAAAATAGAGAAAAAAGAAGAAAGCGGCTGCTGTGGAGGAGGTTGCGGTGATGAAGGGGGTGGATGTGGAGATAGTGATGATAAGGAAGGAGATTTCCAGGTGGGATGTGTAGATGAGGTGATCGTCGTTGATAAGTTTTCTGATATTACGAATCCTGAGCTCCAGGAGCGACTTCGGAAGATGAATGTTATTTTCGTTCATAATAGATATTTCTGGGTGTACTGCGATTTCGAGAAAATTGAAAAGGAGTTTCTTGTTCCTATTTATGGCAATCGCGCGGCGGTCAAACTTGAAGAGCGGGATCAGCCAAAGAATCAATATTGGCTTCTAAAAGAGGCTGGAATCAGGATCCCAAAGATTTTCGGATCTTACAAAGAAATTGATCGATTAGCCATCGTGAAGGTAAACGAGGCGACTCGTGGATATGAGCGGGCATTTTTCTTGGCTTCTACTCCGGAGCAGTGCTTGGAAACGGCGAAAAAGATGGTCAAGGAAGACAAAATTACAATGGAGGCTTTTGAAAAGGCTACTATCGAAGAATATGTTTTGGGTGCACATGTGAATTTAAACTTCTTCTACTCGCCACTTGTTGGAACGAATGGACGATTGGAGTTGATGGGAACCGATACACGACGACAGACGAATTTGGATGGATTCTTGCGGCTTCCTGCTGATCAGCAATTAGAAGTCTTGAAACTCCAGCAGCCAAAAATGATCGAGACCGGACACTATGCCGTCACGATGAAAGAGTCTCTCGTGGAAAAAGCCTATGAGATCGGAGAAAAGTTTGTGAAGATTATGGCGAAGGAAGTTCCACCGGGAATGATAGGTCCTTTTGCCCTTCAGGGTGCTGTTGTTGCTGAAAATGGAAAGGAAGAATTTGTGATTTTTGATGTCAGTATGCGTATTCCCGGATCCCCTGGTACCAAGTCCACACCGTATAGTTCGTATCTCTTTGGTGACTCGTTGAGCTATGGCGAGCGTATTGGTATTGAGCTGAGGAGCGCGATTAATACGAGTAGGTTAGATAAACTTGTAAGCTAATTTCTTATGAAATTTCCTAAAGTTATTATTCTCGCGGCAGGGCAAAGCAAACGAATGGATCCACTTCCGGATAAGAATTTCTTGAAGTTCTGCGGAAAGCCTTTATTGCAGTGGCAAGTGGAGCAGTTGGCGCGCGCCGGATTTACGGATGTGGCGGTGATTGGAGGGAGGCATAATTTGAATGAATTGAAGGAAATGGCTTCAGCATTGAAAAAACCTTTTGCCATTCTTGAGCAGAAAAAATTGGAAGATGGTATGGCCGGAGCGGTATTGTCGGCGGAAAAATGGATTGGTGATGAGGCGTTTTTGGTCGTGAGCTCAAATGATATCGTGGAAGATTCTATTTTTGAGGTGCTGAAGAAGGCGCTGAAAGGCGATAAAAACGTTGCAGGATTTTTGGTCGCCAAGAGAGTAACAGAATATTTTCCTGGTGGTTATTTGAAGGTAAAAAACGGTGCTATTACGGGTATCGTAGAGAAACCGGGTGCCGGGAAAGAACCGAGCGATTTGGTGAATATTGTGTTTCATGTACATATGCAGCCGAAGAAACTTTTTGCGGCTTTGAAAAAAGTGAAGACAAGTCGCGATGATCGGTATGAAGTGGCGTTGGATTCATTAATTCAGACTGGAGAGAAATTTGTGGCACTGCCATATATCGGCTTCTGGCAGCCAGTTAAATACCCTTGGCACTTGATACTCGTTTGGAAAAAATTATTTGAGATGCTTATTGGAAGGACAAAAGAAACAAAAAAAGATATTCAGAAAATTTCAAAAAAAGCGTCTGTTGCGAGGTCAGCGGTGATTCGTGGAGATGTCATTATCGAAGATGGAGTGAAGGTTTTTGATCACGCCGTTATTCAGGGACCGGCCTATATCGGGAAGAACTCAATAGTGGCCAATAACGCCCTCGTACGCGACTCTCATCTCGGAGAGGGGTCAGTTGCCGGATATTCGACGGAAATCGCTAGGAGCTATCTCTCTGATCGAGTATGGACCCATACAAATTACATTGGGGACAGCATCATCGGCTCCGGAAGTTCTTTTGGCTCGGGATCGGTTACGGGAAATTTACGATTGGATGAAGGCTCGATATCGGTTGTGATTGGAGAGGAAAAAGTGGCTTGTGGCAGCAATAAACTAGGTGCCATCATTGGAGAAAATGTACGAATAGGTATTAATGTCAGCCTGATGCCGGGAGTGAAAATTGGAAATAACTGTTTCATTGGGGGAGGGATTTCTGTTGCAAAAGATGTTCCAGATGCGAAGTTCGTCTATGGAAAATGGGAGTTGACCATGAAAGATAACACCGCAAAAGTGGATCCATCGGCCCGCGAACTTATGATGCGAAGATTGAAGGGTTAGTCCTGAATATGCTAACGTATTGACGTATGAAAATATCCATCATCACCGTCAATTTTAATCATAAGTACTTTCCAAAGTTGCAGGTGGAGGCGCTAGAGAAGAGTGTATCCAATTTTGATTATGAAATTGTGTATGTGGACAATGCCTCTGAGGATCCGATCAGTATTGGCTTTTTGGAGCAGGCCGCAAAGGAAGGAAGATTGAAATTAGTGAAGTCTGATGAAAATATTGGATTTGCTGGAGGAAACAATTTAGGTGTGAAAAACTCAAGTGGAGACTTTGTCTTTATTCTCAATCCCGACACGGCCGTCAAGCCAGACACGCTTCAAAAAATGGTGGATTATTTGGAAAAGCATCGCGATATCGGCATACTCGGGCCACAATTAGTCTATAGTGACGGGACGATTCAGGAGTCGTGCCGAAGAGATATGAGCTTTTTGGATTTGGCGGTGAAGCGAACATTTTTGCGTTATTTGCCATGGTTCCGCGGAAGAGTGAAAAAATATTTGATGGCAGATTTTCAACATGACCGCACGCAGGAAGTTGAATTAATTACCGGCGCGGCGATGATGTTGCCACGGAGAATTTTCGATGAAGTCGGAGGTTTTGATGAGCGGTATTTTTTGTTTATGGAGGATTTTGATTTGTGCAAAGAGGTGAGAAAAGCGGGATATAAGGTTGTGTATTACCCTGAGGCAAAAGTAGAGCACTATCACAAAAGACTCAGTGGTGGAAATTTCTTCAGCATGTTAATGAAGCGTGTATTCTGGCTGCACGTGCAAAGCGCTACCAAGTATTTTTGGAAGTGGAGGTAGAGATTTTGACCTTTATTTTTTCGGTCGAGTGACGACGATACCTAGCTTGTCGGCGATGTATTGCGGAATTATCTTCTCTTCTCCTTTGGAAATACGTAATTGGTCTAAATATGTTGATAATGACGATCCCTGTGCATCGTTTACCCGTTGCATCACTTTGCGTGTAACTACGCGGTTTTCATCAGATCTGCGAATACTATATGTTGCCTCATCTTCGCCGACCGCAGCATCTACGTCCATCTCTCGCTCCAATCGCGTGACAATTCCTTGCAACTCTACTGAATCTATGCCTGAATCTATTTCCTTTTGATCATTACTATTACGACTTGCCGTACCGCCCTCAATTACTATGCCCCTGCTGAAAATTAATCCCCCCTCGCTTCTATCCAGATCATTAATGCACTGCCTCACCTCGGCACGAAGTGACATAGGGTCATCGTGACGTAATACTATCGTCGTGTTCACGCGCACTCCGCTTCGAATTTGCATCACATGTCCAGCGTACGCTCTGCAAATACGGTTCATGAGTCCGGGATTCTTCGCTAAGTTTGGGTATTCTTCGGGCTTGATTGGAGGTGTACCGCTTTCGTCTCCCGTTGAAGATAGTGATTTCCCTCCTGATTTTCGAGGTTGAAAGAGATGAGCTGCCTCGTAAATAATGGCGCCTTCAATGATACCTTCGCTGGTCTCTCCTTTTGGTACTTCTGGTACTGGCATATATATGAAAATAATGAAGGCTGGATTCTATCCGCCTTCGTTGCTATTGTCAATTATTCGCTTTATGTTCTTATGCTTCCTTAGCTTTGGCAAGCTGGCGAATAACCTCGGGATAGTACTGCTTTTCGAGGGTCTGGACCTTTTGCTTGAGAGTATCGGGAGTGTCCGTTGGGTCGATGGGAACGGATTTTTGCAGGAGAATTTCGCCAGCGTCTACGTCGGCGGTGACGCGATGGATAGTCATGCCGGTTTCTTTCTCATGAGCGGCAAGGACGGCCTCATGGACGGATTTTCCGAAGAAAGATGGACCGGAAAATTTCGGAATCAGGGCCGGATGAATGTTGATAATTTGAATATTTTTTACGTTGAGTTGATCAATGAATTCTGGCGTGAGAATGCGCATATAGCCGACAAGGACGACGAGGTCGGGATTGAGCGTTGCGATCGTTGAAAATAGCTGAGCATCAAACTGGTCGCGCGTACGTGGAGCATGCGTTATCGGATCGTTCTGGCTGATATATATCGTTTTGTAGCCCTGTTCTTTGGCCCGCTGGAGGGCGTAACAGTTCTTCTTATTAGAAATAACGCCGTCAAGTTCGATGCCTGGCATTTTACCAGCCTTCATTTCGTCGATAATGGCCTGGAGGTCGGTACCATTGGTCGAGGCGAGGACGACGATGCGGAAGGGGGTTTCGGACATAGACTTCATTGGTTTACTCAAGGAGATGCGATTTTTTCAGTGCAGGGAGGCCGAGCTTGGCGCGGATGCGCATGCCGGTAGGCGTGACGGCGAGGCCGCCTAATGCTGTTTCTCTGATCTTGGGTGACATGAGTTTTCCGATGTTCCACATGGCCTCGACGACCTCATCGAAGGGAATGTAGGAGACGATGCCGGAGAGCGCGAGGTCGGCAGCACCGAGCGCGTGTTGTGTGCCCAATGCGTTGCGTTTGATACATGGAACCTCGACGAGACCACCAAGCGGATCGCATGCGAGTCCTAGGGCTGATTTCATGGCCATTGCCGCTGCGGTCATTGCTTGTTCCGGTTTGCCGCCACGCATCTCTACCGCCGCTGCTGCGGCGCATGCATTCGCCGCTCCCACCTCCGCCTGACAACCTGCGGCTGCGGCCGATAACGTTGCGTTTTCTGCGATAATAATTCCGATACCTGCCGCGGTGAATAATCCGCGCAATACCTTGTCCTCTGAAAGTTTATCAATTTCCTTGATCGCCATAATTACTCCTGGAATTACTCCCGATCCACCAGCCGTTGGGAAAGCCGCGATACGACCCATGCAAGCGTTTGTCTCTCCTGTAGCAATAGCATACGTCATCGCTCGAATCGCAAGTTCATTCAAATAGGTCCTTCCTTTTTTCTTCTGAAAATATTTCATCAACTTTCCCGCGCCTCCACCGGACATGCCGCTCAGTGATTTCTTTGGCTCATAGATGCCACCATTTATCGCCTCCTTCATCACCGCCACTACTTTTCTCATCTTATCCATTACCTCCTTGCGACTGGAATCCGCTACCTCCATTTCATATCGAATCACTATTTCCGATAATGGTTTTTTTAACTTTTTACAGAGCTTCAGGAGTTGATCCGCGTTTTTGAACATGTACGACATGTAATGTTTTTTTAGAAGTGTAAAAAATTAATGCGCTAACTTTGTCAGTGACCTTACAAACTCAATGCCTGGAATTTGCTCAAGTGCCAGCACCTCATTAAGCGTCAAATGTTTCTTAACAATATTCACAATACTCATCGCATGACTGTTGATTTTCGAGGTCTGCACATTGGCAATATGATGTCCTTTTTTGATAAGATATGCCGTTAGTTCTTCGAGTGACCTATTGGACGACTCGTGGGAGACGATAATGGACTTATACTTTCCTGCCATAGCGCGAATATCCACATCAAAATTATTCACCTGGCAGATCATCACGTTCCCTCCCCCGATAGATGAGCCCGTAATGCTCATCGTCTTGTCACCCTTTTGCAAAATAACCCTCACCGTATTTGGGTGAAACTTCGGGCCGAGGTCGACTACCTGAAATTCGTACTCAATATGTCTCTTTTTCGCCTCCTTAAAGGCGTCTTTTATACGAGGATCACTTGTCTTGAACTTCATAATTCCCGCCAAAAGTGCTCTGTCTGTGGCATGCCCTTTTGTGACGGTTCCAAAGCTACCATGCAACTGAAAAACGACCTTTTCAGGGGTCGAATCATATATCGCGCGTGCCAACTGTCCTATCTTCACCGCTCCCGCGGTATGAGAACTGCTTGGACCGACCATAATGGGGCCGGCTATGTCGAAAACCGAGTAGGTTGTTGGCATAGAGTTGTTAGTTTGTGGCTCCCAGTTTAGCAGGTTTTTCCGCCCGTGCAAGGACTTGAAGTAGCCCAAAAATCTCCTTATTTTCATTCCCTACCAATCTCCATTCCCCTCTCTAAGCCATTTCGCCTTTTGTCCACGTTTTATGTCATTTTCGTCCTGTATCGGCGTTGAACGCTTTTCCGCGTGATACTTATAAAATTTTATAAGAAATCGAACAAACTCCGCACGACTCATGTAACCCTCAATCCCCATGAGCTCTTTGATTTCCTCATCCAATTGCGGACTGATTCGCATGAAGAGATTTGGCATAAAAAATGAGATTATAAAATAATAGTAATGTTGTATGATGTATTTTTTTTACATGTATATCAGGTGATATCCTTTCGTTCGTCGACGAGGTGTTCTCTGGATTACTTTTGATATGATATCAATTTGATAGCAATTTAGTATCAAGTTGCTATGGCTTTGTATATCGTAGGATAGCTTTTCAAAAGTAGTGTATTCGAGTACCTCCTAAGTTGATAAATGGATATCAGGTGATATCACTTGCTCGAAAAACACTCATCGCACGTCAAAACAGACCAACCATATCATGCGGGTCTAACATTTTTCTGACATTTAGAGACTTTTTTTCGGATACAATACGCGATAGAGACAGTCTTTTGGCTTACATGTCATCTCTGTGCGTGACGTACGTTTAGTAAATTTTACCGGTGCCCCGCGGATAATTACAAATGGAATTGATTCGCGACCCTCACCCGTGACGACTGTAGCGGCCGCACTGAGCCCGTCTGCGATATTTTTCTGCGTCACTCGAAGTGTATTTCCGAAAAGATCTTTCTTCCCTCGGTAATCCTCTGCACCCTGAAAACCGCTATAGCCCAATGCAATTCCCGTAACGCCATTTCGTAATGGAATAATAAAAGAATCAAAAATCAATACGCCAAGTTTAAAAAACTTATGGTCGGATGCGATTTTTTTTCTCAATATTTCCGCAGAGGCATAGGCATCTTTTGGCCAGCCAATGGCATATCCTTCCGGCACGTTCGAGGTGTCGACGCCGGCACTTGGTGTGAATATATTATTTTTTATCGTCAAAAACATCTCATCTTCCAGCATGAGGTCGGCTTCACTTTTGATATAGTTTATGAGTGCAGTACTATCTTTGTAAGCCCCATATCGGCCTTTTTTTGAAGTCTCTTTTTTCCCTCGTATATCAACGAGGCCGCCTTCCGTCAGGGCGACGATTTTCGAAACGATGGCGATAATATCACCACTCTGAAGTGAAATTTTTGCCGCGCGTAAACCGCGAGACAGCACCTCAATGAGGTCATCTTCGGGCTTAATCTTCTGTGTTTTGATGGGAATTATTTCCATATTTCTTCGGTCCGATGCTACACTAGCCGTGTTTTCTTGTCACTTTTTCCTCTTATCCCTGTTCCCATGAAGCACTTCGGTATTATTGCGAATCCTGTTGAACACAGTATCTCACCTCGAGTCTATACCGAGGCTTTTGAAGCTGATTCGATCGATGCGACGTTTGAGCCGATAGAATTGGATGCCAGTGGCAAGGACCTCGGTACCTTCCTCGAAGCTATGCGCGATGGTGCCTATGATGGGCTGGCTGTTTCCCACCCTTTCAAGGAGATGTGCATGGCGCTGGTTGATGAGGTGGATCCGGTGGCGCGGGAGATTGGCGCGATTAATACGATCGTGCGAGAAGGGAGAAAATTGATCGGATACAATACGGACTGGTGCGGAGTGGAGCGCGCGATGAGGGTGGCACTCGAACAGAACCGCAAAAAAATTACGACGTTGAAATGGAAAAAAATCGTATTACTTGGCGCGGGCGGCATCGCTCGGGCGGCAGCGTATGCATTCCGAAAGGCGGGCTCGCATGTATTTCTCGTTAATCGTACCGCCGAAAAAGGGCAAGTGGTTGCGGAAATATTCGGAGCAGAATTTGTCGGCGGCGCGGACCAGATTAGTAATGGCCTCGATCCCTATGATATTATTTTTCAGGCGACTTCGGTGGGAATGAGTGGGGATATTTCTCCGCTTCCTATTACTTTCTGGGAGGATCATGGCAATGGGATCGCCATTGAATCCATCTATCATCCGCAAACGACTCGTTTCTTGCGCGAGGCGGAGCGTGCGGGATGGGATATCGTTACTGGAAATCATCTTTTTGAAGGCCAGTGGGAGGAGCAATACCGACTTTTTAAAGCTGCTTTTTAAGGCAAACGTCTTTATCAATTTACGTCGATGCTAGAAATTTGACGTTTCATTTCCCTTCGCCTATATTGCAATGAACACAACGAGTAGTTCATTGACAGATCGGCGCAAACAGTTGTCTACCACGAACGCTTCACGGCGTTGCAATGACAGACAGGGGAATAAACTTTGGCATTAACAATTTTTCACTCAAAAATCCTAGTGAGATCTATAGCGAAATGCTGTTAATAAAAACCAAAACAAATTCAAAAAAATAAAAAATATTACAAAGCCCTAGAAAAGCTACCAAGCAATCCGAAAGGATCACTTGTCTCCCCTCCATTTTTTATTCCTCTATCTGTCCTTGCTTAGGCTTGGCCTTCCCTCACGGGTTGGCTACCTCGATACATTTCTGGTCATACCGATCTCACCTATATTAGAGAACGTGTCTGGCGCAAACAGAGAGTCACAAGGCGGTGACTATAAAATAAATGTCCAGGCCATATAAGCTCAGACAAAAACAAAAATAAAGTTCCTCAGTCAAATATAAACATAAAAACTTTTCTTGACTGATAGGCAAACTTTCAAGCCCCCGCATCGCAAGATGTGGGGGTTTTATTATGTCTAAATAAAATCTAATTTATTCTCTTCTTTGACTGGATCGTTGCCTTGTATGCATCCAAATTCTCGCGTGTATCGATTAGGCCCATCACCTCTTCGAAATGACAAAGCGGTATATATTTCCTAGGAGTAAGATTCTCCATGGTGCATAGTCTTGGGATTCTAACATTTAGTGCATCATTAATGGCTGCGTAATCATAGTAATAGCTATTCATAAGAATCATCAATCCTCCAAGGATTAGATTTAGCAACACTGAGATTATGATAAAAATATACTTTGCCGTTTGCCACATTTTTCCGTTATCGGTCATATCTTTTCCCTTCCATGAGGCTATCGTGGCTATCAAGCTTCCCAAAGAGATGCCGGCAATGAATATCTCAAACGCATCATCTCCAAAATACACGTTACCATATTCGAGATCAGAGGCCACTAATGCTATCACTAATAATATACTAATTGTCGCTACGGTAAACAAATTTTGCTTTTTTTCAAACCAGGGTATCTGAAATACTCTCCATATAAAAAGAGATATTATCGCGCCCAAGCTCCAGACTCCAAAATAGAATAAATCATCCACCCATCCTGAAATAATGCCCCTAATCACTAAGCCATTAAGTACCAATGTAATAAGAAGAAATATCATTACCCTAAAAGATTCCCTTTTGTAAAATGTGTTTGAACTATTCTGTACTATGGAGGATTTCATGAGAAATAAATTTAATATCTATTAAATGCACTATACAGCAATGCTCTCTTTTACTGCATATTGAATTGCTCACGAATTGCGCCCCAGCAGGGGTGTCCCTTGGGGGCTAGCACCATGAAGTACCGGGCGCTCAGGAGTTGCCAAGCATTCAAAAATTAACAAACAGAAGAAGTATGTCGGTGAAGCTTTTTACCTCATTTTCAGATTTTTCCACTTCAGAAATAAAAGTGCAATTCCACATGTAATAGCTGTATCCGCCACATTGAACACGGGAAACTTTCCTACGGCTATAAAATCGATAACGTGGCCGAGGCGGAGGCGATCGAGGAGGTTACCGAGGGCGCCGGCGAGAATTATGGCGATAGAGGTGAGCGCAATAGGATGTTCAAATTGTATTTCTTTTCGGAGAGAGTTCAGACCTAAAATGATAATGAGAATAATGAGAGGAATGAGTATTATTTGCGGAATGGGAATGCTAAAGGCGATGCCGGTGTTTTCCGTGCGAATGATTCGGAAGAAATTTCCGATAATTTGTATTGGGAGGTTGGTTGCATTGGTGACCCAAACTTTTGTCAGCTGATCGAGAGCCAGCGTGCCAATGAGGATAACTGTAAAGAGAAGATGATGTTTTTTGAAATACTTCATAGAGAGAGTTGCGGAATCAGCTTGAAGGTAATCGAAGCGCATTGTACCATACCAGTCACATGGATACGAAACACAAGGTCGACACGCAGCTGCTCATTTATACGGGAATTTTGCTCGTGATTGGGCTTATTATGATTACCAGTATTGGTGTGCCGAAATCTATTCAGCTTTCGGCGCCGGGCGTGCTCTATCCTAGCTGCGATAATGCCGCCGTGGACTGTTATCTCCTCTTCAAGCGCCATCTCGTTCGTATGTTTATTGGTATTAGCGCGATGTTTGTTGTTGCCAAAATAAACTTTCGTATTTGGGAGAAGTTTGCGGTATATATTTTTGGAATAGCCATTGCGGGCTTGATCGTTGTGCTCATTCTCGGATCGAAAAATAATACCTTTGCAAAAAGCTGGCTGACTATTTTCAACACCTCGTTGCAGCCCACTGAGTTTGCGAAGATTGCCTTTATTTTTTACTTTTCCGTTTGGTTTGAGCGGCGACACGCAGAAACTACAACCTTTCATTATGGATTTCTCCCATTTTGTTTCATTACCGGAGGTATGCTGCTGCCGATTTTGGCTCAGCCCGATTTGGGCAGCGCGTTTGTCATTTCGGCAACCGCTGTGGCTATTTATTTTGCCGCCGGTGCGCGTATTCGTCATCTCGCTATCGGCTTCCTCGCCGTATTTATAGCCTCTCTGTTTGTAATCATGTCGGTTACTCATGTGCGCCAGCGCTTCACTGCATTTGTTACTCCCGCAGCCGAGTGTCGCGAAGATTACTGCTGGCAAACCGAGCAGGCGGCGATTGCCGTAGGTAGTGGAGGATTTTTTGGAAAAGGTCTGGCTCAAGGTGTACAGAAGTCCTATTGGCTTCCTGAGGCGTCCGAGGATTTCATCTTTGCTGCTAGTGCCGAGGAGCTTGGTTTCCTTCGGACGGCACTGATTGTTCTCCTCTATGGACTCATCGCCTTCCGCGGATTTGCGATTGCCGAGGGCGCTCCTAATGGCTTCGCGCAGCTGACTGCTGTCGGCATTACTTCATGGATCACTATCCAGGCGTTTATAAATATCGGTGTGAATACCGGATTATTTCCCACTACGGGCATCACGCTGCCCTTTATTAGCTACGGAGGATCATCGCTTATTGCCACCTTGATCGGTATTGGCGTACTATTAAACATATCTACTTATTCATCTTCATCCGGTACACATGCGGGTAATTTTCACAGGAGGCGGGACAGCGGGGCACGTCCTGCCCAATATCGCCGTTATTGAGGAATTGAAAGAGCGACACAATGGAGGAAAAAAATCGGACCATCAGGGTCTGCATATTTTGTATATTGGATCCCATCATGGACCTGAAAAAGAATTATGCCGTCGGTATGGTGTGGATTTTACCTCTATTGCTACCGGTAAGTTACGAAGATATCTTTCTCTTGAAAATATTGTGGATCCATTTCGTGTAATAAAAGGATGTGTTGATGCGTTTCGAATTTTGCGGAAATTTCGTGCCGATGTCGTGATGAGTAAAGGCGGTTTTGTGAGCTTCCCCGTGGTATTAGCTGCATGGACCCTCAAAATTCCCATCATCCTCCACGAGGCCGATGTAGAGCCAGGATTAGCCAACCGCATGTGTGCACGCTTCGCAAAAGTTATTTGCGTCAGCTGGGTTGAGACGATGAAGTATTTTTCCAATCACGATGCTGCGGCCCAGCAGGGTTGTCCCTCGGGGGCAAAAAAAATTCTATGGACCGGCATGCCCGTGCGACGCGAGGTGGTGCGAGGTGTTCGCTCCAAGGGTTTATCATTTTTACATTTTGATGATCTCAAACCGATACTTCTCATTATGGGAGGAAGTTCCGGTGCAAAAAGTATCAATACGCTCGTATGGAAAAGCTTAGATGCGCTTATCGGGCAATATAATGTCGTTCATTTGACGGGCAGGGGGGTGGATGATTCTTTTGTGAAAAATCTCATGCGTCGTAAAAGCGGTTACCGCTCCTTCCCCTATCTCCACGATGAACTTTTTGATGTCTATGCCGCCTGCGATATTGTCGTAAGCCGTGCTGGAGCCGGTGCGATTGCCGAACTATGTGTCTTAGCAAAACCGTGTGTACTTATTCCTCTTGGAACCGAACAGAGTCGTGGTGACCAAATTGTGAACGCTGGAATCTTGGGTGAGGCTGGCGCGGTCGAGGTATTGCGCGAACCCGTTTCTGAAAAAAAATTTATGAATCTAATGACCGATCTGGCCAAACACGAAAAACAACGTGATGGGCTTTCCGATAGATTGAAACCGTTTGGAGTTCGATTCAAAAGAGCTGCCGGGCAGATGGCGGAGCTCATTATGTCGATGTGATAAAATTTCCTGCATGTTGACTTTATATTTTTGTATTTTTCAGTAATCTTATTCCGCTAAAATAGGCCTTTTTGAAGCTGAAAATTTCCACGTGGAAATTTCAGAATATGTCAGAGTTTCATACAAAGTCAAATTCGATACCAATAGTGTATACTAGCATCATGAAGATTGGCATTAATGGACGGTTCTTGCAGCATCCGTATACGGGCATAGGGCAGTATACGATTCAGCTGTTGCGTGAGTTTTCGAAAATGAAGCGAGAGAGGCAAGATGAAGTTCATCATCTCGATTTCGTGATCGCCGTTCCAAATGAACAATGTGTTGAACAGATGCGACTCGAGGGGATTGATTTACCCGCGGTAGTTATTCCGGAAAAAGAATGGCTTGGAAAAAGTGTATCTAAGCATTGGTGGGAGCAGATTCAGGTGTCAGGTTTTTTTCATGAACAGAAGGTGAATCTTGTTTGGCTGCCGTATCCGTGCGTTAGGTGGTTCAAGAAGGCGGCGGACAAAACAATTGTGACCGTGCATGATACGATTCCGTGGACCTCGAGAAAATATCAACGTGGGCTGTTTTCACGGCTTGCACATCGAATGAGTCGTGTGGCGACTAGTCAGGCAGACCATATCATTACCGTGTCGCGAACTTCGGCAAAAAATATTATGTGGCTCTGTGGAATTCCTGAAGAAAAAATTACCGTTATAGAAAATGGCGTGTCAGAAATATTTCACAAACTTGTATCGCAGGATGTTATGAGCGATGTTTTGGGAAGATTTGGTTTGCAGAATGGAAAATTCCTCCTCTATGTTGGCGGATATGATGCGAGAAAAAATGTGAAATTGATGGTCGAGTCGTACCGCAAATATTGTCAAAATCATGAATGCCCTCCTCTCGTTCTCGTCGGTGGGAAGTCTCACGAAGACTCTCTCTATGCGGACTTTGATGGTGCGTTGACGGACACTGAGAACTCCCGTACCGTAGTAATAAAGACTGGATTCTTGAGCGACATAGATCTCGCCGCGCTCTACCAGTCAAGTTGCGGTTTTGTCCATTTTTCTTCCCAAGAAGGCTTCAATATTCCTCTCGCACAAGCCATGATATCACATCTTCCTCTCCTGATTTCGGACACAGATATTCACCATGAAATTGCGGGAGACGATGCTGTCTATGTACAAACCGAAGATGAGAATTCACTCGAAAAGGGCTGGGATACGCTGATACGTTCCCAGACTCACCCCACAACAAAAGATTACTCCAAACGCTTCTCCTGGAATCGCAGCGCCCATACTCATCTTCGCGCATTTAAACGAATCATTCTATGACCATTACGTTTACACCTACATTCCTTTATATTTCCGCCCTTAATGGGATATCTCTCATTTTTCTAATCATCTCACTTGTTAAACTCCGTGGAGTGCTCAAATTTCTTACCCTTGAGGAAAATAATTACACGCTCCTTTTTGGATTTGTTGGTGTGAGAATGTATATATACCTGTATGCGATTAGCACTGTATCGTTAAGCATCTTTCTTTGGTTTATTACCGCCTAAATTACCACTTTCATGGATCAGGCTGAGCACATTATCACTTCAAATAAAGACCGACATTTTCGGGGGCAGGCGCACGAAGAGGAGGTTCTCGCGTTCTGTCGCAAGCACTGGACTTCACTATTCCACGAGTTCGCTCTTTTTATTTTTATTCTTGTCCTGATCGTCCTGTTTGCGCTCTACTTCCAGGCAATCTCTGATGTTTTCACGCCCGGGCTTCTTCATCTTCTCATGCTCGTTGTCGGCACGATCCTTACCTACTATGTTCATCGTTTTTTCCTCGTACTGATTAAGCATTATCTCACGGTTATTATTATCACTGACCAACGTGTTCTTGCGATTACGCGATCGCTGTATTTCGTGAATGAAAAAGAGTCCGTCGACCTCTCCACCATGCGCGATGTTCATAAATATCAGAGTGGTTTCCTGGAAAATATGTTTAATTTTGGTGATCTCAAAATCACACTTGGAACCAGCCCGACATGTATTGAGCTATCATCCATTCCTAATCCTGAATTTCATTTAAGGCTTATTAATAAGGCCAAACAACAAAACGTCGCCGATACACAGGAAAAACCTCTGGAAGACGATTAAGAGAGGGAGTAAGATTTCAGTATGTTGGAATTCCTATTTCATGTTGAACGTTACTGGCTCGCTGTATATGAGGCGTTTCTCGCAAGGGCGGACAAGATACCACTTTTGATTGAACTCGTGAGAAAAAGAATACCTCACACCCATGAGTCGCTTTTGAAAGAACTCATTGTCGCACGTGATGCTACTTCTGGTTTTACACTTCCTTCACGCGAAAAATATGTCGCTGAAAAAGCACTGAGTGAGGTTTTGATTCGTGTATTGGAGGAGCTGCAGGTACGAGAAGAAATCAAAAACGATCCAGCATTTATCTCATTCGTGAAATATCTCGATACGTGGGAGTTGCGGCTTGATAGGGCTGTTTTGGATTACGAACGCGCCCTCCATGCGCATCAGTTATTTTGCCTTGGGAGGAGTCCGCAGGGGTACGAGGAGTTTACTTGGGGGGAGTAATTTTTTGAGTGTTCGGCTTCATATTGCATCATTTGAAGCTGCTTTTACGCTCGCCTTTTTTCTCAATTCCCTCTATACTTTTTTGCCATGTATTATACGTAAGACGTAAGGAAAACCCATATGCCTCCCCGATTATCAACCCCTAGTGCTATATCGAATCCACCTCCCTCTTCTATTGTTTTTGATGGCAATGACTACTCTCTCGCCTCTACATTTCATGGCGGATTCAGTCCAGTTGGGCTATATACTCCCCCAAAAGGAACACCACTCAGAGATATCGCTGTAAAATATTTTAATACTACCGTTCCCACACTTCCAACGATTGCCCGTGATGCATTCGCAGTATGGAATGAAGTTCGAGGACCTCTTCTCCGTGCGGGATTTCCGGATTATTTCGCGTGTAATCCTGATCATCAGGTTACGGAATTTGCCCATGGCGTAGATGTCGGAACTCTCGCGGATTATAATGATGGCCTGTATATCAAGGAAATTAGAAGCCTTCTCTTAAGCGTTATTCCTCATATTGGCGCGATGATGGAGAATGGAGTTGTTCACGCTGATATCAAGCCCGCTAATATTATTGTTGATGTAAAAGCTCTGCGCACGTCGTCGGATTGGAAAACAAAAATCATCGATCCGGATACGATGCGACGGACCGGTTTTATGACTGATAGACTTTTTGGAACTCCTTATTTTATGCCTCCAGAGGTTGTCCGTGGAGGGTATCACAGAGCCACTGATGCTTTTTCTTTGGCTATGACAGCCGTAAATCTCCTGAGTAGTCCTCGCTACGTACATTCATTGGATAATAAAATCATGTATGGCGTCGCAAAGAAAAATCCAAAGGCTACTCTGATCGCGAGATCATTCAATTTTGTATTCGTTGCGAATGCTCGGACTCAAACTGAGTCCGCTCTTGCTGCACTTACTGCCGATTGTCGCCATGAACTGAAACAAGTTCTTGATTTTATCTTTCTTTGCGGCGATCCGAATCCTGATGTGAGGCCTCGATCCGAAATAGAAATGACCCAAATCCTCACTACCAAGCCAAATCGTATCGAAATATAATTATTCTCTTGACGGTGAGTGAACGCTCACCTATAGTAGAAGTACCTTCACCTTCTTCTATGGAAATACTCACTGAAAAACAAGAGATGGTTCTCGAAATTATTCGAGACTACCAGCTCGAACACGGGACGTCACCTACATTGCGTGAGTTGCGGGAAGCTTTGGGCGTGAGCTCGGATAATAGCATCCTGAAGCACCTTACCGGGCTTGAAGAAAAAGGGTATATCTCCCGACGCGATGGATCTCGCAGTATTGAGATGCTGGGGAGTGTGAAACAGCGACTCGATACGCCGAGCGAAAATCGATTACCGTTATTAGGATTTGTTCCTGCGGGTGGACCGGTTATGAGTGAAGAATATATCTCTGATTGGTATACCGTTGGAGAAGATTTAATTTATAAATTAAAGAGTTCGTTTTTGTTACGCGTAACAGGCGACAGTATGATTAATGCCGGAATACATGAGGGCGATCTTGTTGTGGTTTGCAGCTCACTCGAGCCAAAAGTAAATGATATCGTGGTCGCACTCGTCGACAATGGAAACACCGTGAAACGATTTATGAAAGACTCGAAGGGGCCATATCTCAAGGCGGAAAATCCGAAATATCCACCCATACATGCAAAACATGACCTTGAAATTCAGGGGGTGGTGACGGGATTGATACGGCTGTATAAGCGATAAAAATCTGTAGCGTAGTTAGGCCCTCCATTTTAGAAAAAAATATTTCTTAACTCATTTTCACTATGAGCCTCTTATTTCTTTTGCATTCGTTGAATCAGCCATCACGACTCACCTCGCCGCAGTTCACACGGAAGAGTCTCGGAAGGCAGCTCCTTAGTCTCCTATTAGCTCCAGTGATGGAACCGGTTCGTCAGCAGATCAGGAGAAGCGCTGTAGCGCGGGGACGCGGAGCGGATAGTTGCCATTTTCAGCTGAGGGCACTGTAGGTCATTGCCCTGCTTTGTTTTCATCTTTTGCAACGGGCGGTTTTGCGCTATACTCGGCTGGCTTTGAGTGTCCCGCGTGTTCGCGGGCCGAGGAGTGCCGCCCTAGCTCAGTGGTAGAGCATCGGTATCGTAAACCGAGGGTCGTGGGTTCAAATCCCATGGGCGGCTCCATTATATGCAACGAAAAAGACGTTTAGCATAACAAGCCAAAGTCACACGCCTATGCCGTCAAGAGAGAGTAATTGTAAGGACGTTTCAGTTCTTGTACACTTTCCGCGTCATCATTATTTCTTATTCTTCATTCCTTTATGAACAAAAAACTTTTTGTTCCTCTGCTTCTCGCAGCCGTATCTCTTTCCGCTTGTAGCAGCCCTGCTGCTGACGACAAAACTGTCACGGCAGCTCCTGCTGTCTCTACAGCTCCCGTTCTCGCTGACGTTCCTGCAGGATGTCCTTCAAAGACATCTCTCACGGTGAAGACCAGCTCAACTCCAGAAACGACATTCGATGCAACAACCGGACTTCTCGTAGTATACAAGGCTAATCCAGAGACGGCTCAACTCGCTTTTGGTGATTTTGCTTTCACATCTGACAATATGTATTCAGGACTTGGAGATGGTAAGTTCAAGGTTTCTTTTGGTTTAACCAATAAAGACAAGACGCCGGTTAACGTTGGACTCTTCACGCAGAAGGCTACGGACAACAGCAAGGTTTCAGACCTCGGACTTAGCACGAAAGAATCCCTCTTTGGATTCATCGGGGACAAGGCTACGGTTGACCTCAAGGTTGTTAGCAAGACCTACGCTTGCGGAACTGTTAATATCGATGATGGATACGCATCAGTCAAGGGAGACTTCATCGCACAGGTTAACGCGAAGTAAATTGATATAACTCTCTAAAGAGTTGTTGAGAAATAGATAAGCCGGGTGTAATTATAAAGATTGCATCCGGTTTTTTATTTACGCTTCATCAGCGATTCGCGGGCGAAGAGGAGGGCGAAGCGTTGATCGCGGGTGAGGCGTTTGGTGATCATGAGATCGCCTCCAGGAATTGAAGTGCTGCTTGGTTCTTTTATAAAATCAGACGGATAGGTTTCGACGAGGGGCATGAAGTCGTTGAAGAAGATGCGTTTGGTGAGCTGTGAAGGCCTCGCGCCAGGCTGTTTCTGCACATTGAGGGCGTATGTGTTTGTCAGAATGTTACTGAGCTTAAATGGCAGTTTATAGCGAATTTTTGTAACGGAGGTTTGGCCCGGATTCGTGGACATGGTAAAGGTAACGTAATCGCGATTCATGTCCGGGTCATGGTGGATAGCGAGTGCGGTATCCGATGGTGCGTCGGGAAGAATCTCCGAGCCATTGGGGAGGTAGGCGCGAATGACCACGATGTTTGCGCCTTTTCCAAATATAGAGAGAAAGTGCTCGGGAAAATCGACAAAATTAAAGGGCTTGAGGAGTGAGCGCCACTTCTTCTCGGTTGCCCCGCTCCAGGTGTGCGTACGTCGCAGTGTCAATTGGTCATATACTTCTCCTCCCTTTTCTATCACCGTATCGTGGGAAATTTCCTGCGTCATATAGGCATCGCTCTTATTGCCTCCGGTTGAGGTTGTTATGATATTGAGATAATCCTCACTTGGTATTGCAGCAGCTTCTTTCTCATTATTCACATTATTTTTTACCACTCCGTCCGCTCCAAGTATCTCAAAAAAGTTTTGCGTAAGGGTATTTTTCGAAAAGCCCAGTATATTTTTCTGAATAACTCCTTCGAGAATTATATCTTGTAATCCTGACATGTTATTTGATTGGAACAGCCTCTTTTGGACGGCCGGAAGCATATCTTTGAGAATTTTCTTCGGATCATCCGCACCCGAACGCTTCGTCTCCACCATGTACGTCAGTACCTCGCGGTAGTTCTCAGCTGTCATAGGCGCACCAAGCTGCGGGAGCTCTATCGGACCGGTAATCTCGAGTATCTTTCCGAGAAGATCTTGATTGACGGCGATGACGGTATCGGCCTTCTCTCCTCTTTCTTTTCCATAAAACCAGATCGCCTTTTCGCCTGATATACGGAAGTCCGGAGAGTAGTTGGAATCACGGAAGAACCATCTATTCGTAAGTGCCTTGATCTCCTCAGGTGGCTGGATTACCTCCTTGAACTGCCCATCCATATCGTAAACATCCTCTAACTTCAGCGAGGTTACGTAGCCTTTTTGCATCTCGAGATTCAAGAAACTTCCAATAAATCCACCGGTAGGTCTGACCTCGTCATTATTTTGCAAAAGTACGAGTGTGCGGTGCGGTCCTCCATTTCCAAATATCTCAATAATCCCCGGAAGCATAAGTGAAATATCATTCAGCATTTTTTCGGACTCCCTCAGAAGCGCTGTGCCTTTTTGTAGTGATGCAATGTACTGCTTCGGCGAGACGCTTATGAGATCATCCATATTCTCCTGTGCACGTTTAATGTTTGCATGCACTTTTGCCACGACTTCATTTGTTTTTTTGAGCTCGATCAATATGGGCGATTCGTTGCTTGCAGACTCGTTAACATGGCTCATAGTTTTCGCAAAAAGTTCTGGAATTTTCTTGAGCCGCTCGAGCATTTCCGTCATATCTTTTCCGGACTCGGCGAGGAGGCTTCCTGATTCCAGTACAGAAGTATACTTCGATAAAATCGGATCGGACTTGATAAACCAAATCTGTGACTGCGCCTGTTGGAAGGTATTATATGCTTGCTCAAACATATTCTGCGCTGTCGCCACATCATTATCTTTTACGTTCTTTCCCCCTTGAATAATCTGCCCATATCCACTTTTTGCCGACTGCGTAATCTGTGAAAAAAGCTTTCCTCCTGCGGCATATCCACGTGCTGCATATATTCCAAATAAAATTATCGCCCCAAAAAGCGCAATGGCACTCAGCTGAATAATAATCGACGTCACTGTACTCGCACGTTTCTGAACAACGAATATTCCCCCCTGTTTTCCACCGGCCTGATACTCATCCGAGGTGCGTACATCAGAAGTACGGATATCGGCGCGTATAACATTTTCCCGTGACAGATCGAGAACAAATGGGGATTTTTTTTCTGATTTTTTTCCCTCAACATTCACATCAGCATCGCTGCTTATGGCTTTTGGCAGCGACTTTTTCTTTGCTACTATATCTCGTACTATATTACGCATTCGCACGATGGTCAGGGTGAAAAGAAAATAATAGTCTTCACGGCATTCTCAAAACTATTCGTAGAGAGTGATATTTCACTTATGTTACCGAGAAACTTCAGTACATCCGGAAGTGTATTCGTTAGATCACGAGGACGCGCATACACAATATCATCGGCCGCCTGAAGTTGTGGCTCAAAGTATTTCGCGTATGCCTGCGTGCTTTTCAGCGTTGGCACCGATCCATTTATCGTGTCGATTGTTCGATGCATTTCTTCTTTCGAGAGCGTAATAATGGCTATGTCACCCACTATAGCCAGATATATCCCCTTTGTATC
Organism: Candidatus Peribacteria bacterium; assembly: GCA_943354965.1. GTDB lineage: Bacteria > Patescibacteriota > Gracilibacteria > UBA1369 > UBA12463 > CALREA01. Next base: position 103,027 of record CALRDN010000003.1, read on the forward strand.
TCCCTCGATCTCTGTGGCCTGAATCGCTATGCCCTTGTATTCATCTTTGGATGATTTCATGTTTTTTGCCGACCCTTTTATAGTGTCGTTTTCTACGATTGGCTGAAATAATATCCTACTCGATTCAACGCCTTGTATCATTTTTTTCAATATTTTTTCTTGCTCGGCAGGATTCGTCAGCTCAATAAATGCCTTCATCTGGCCATTATCTATAGCAAATCCATACTCTCCGGCCAAAAGCGTTTTGATATCATTTACTGAAATATTTCCGTCAAATGTACTCCTTATAGCCTCTTCCAGATATGAGGTGAGTACATTTGTCGATGCTGCCTGCGGCTGCATGTTCGCCGATGGATCCGAAAACATGCCATTGATTTTATCGCTTATGGAAGCGAAATTCTCACCGCCTATATACAGCTGCGTCTTGTCACTACACATGCCGATGAGATTTCCTCTGTATTTTTTTTCATTTTTTGAAGATTTTTTTTGAGCAAAAAGAGCCACATGCTCGATGATGAACATATCATCTAATGCCTTCATGCTCGCGCCCTCCGTCGTGAAATTTTGTGTCAAAACTCCGCTCACTATACTTGGAAGTGATTGCATTATCTGTGTCAGTTGCCCCGGTCTCATAAATACAAATCCGAGTCGATTTTTCTGCGGAACGGCATTGTTTATTCTTTGAAAATTACTATTTGCGAATAGCGATTTTTCTTTTGTGGCCTTGATTATCTGCGCTATCGCTTTGGTGTCCGAGGCGACTACGAGATAGTTCCCGAGAAATGCGAGTGTCAGCGGTGACGATGCGATGTAGTGGTATGTTTTTACCCCCTCGATAGTCTCCTCTTTGAGATCCTCGGTAATTGAGGTGAGGCGATGTTGCCGGAAGAAGTCGAGCGCCTGTTTTTCGTTTGTTACTTCTAGAAACATTGCGCCCTTTGCATCGCTTAATAGTGCAACACCCGCCCGTCGAGAGAGCCACGGATAGACATCTTTCATGATATCGACTGTGAATATCGTATTCACCTCCCCAATGAGCGCCGAGATGGTTGGAAAATTTTTTCCTTCCGTGAGGTTATTATAATTTTGCCAGTTATTCCCTTCGATTTTTGTATCAAATTCTACAAATCCAACCGCATCCTGCGGAATAAACTTCGCAATAGATGCCGGTTTGGTGAGTTCACCCCAGATAAATATTGCAAAAAACGCCAGAACGATGAGTCCCGCAACCATGAGTGCAGCGACAAATGTTTTTTTTGATAACCCGAAGAGTCGGGATCCCAGAGAGGTCTGTACCGTATCCACAACCTGACTTTCCGTGGAATTATTTATGGGACTTTTTGTGGTACTTTTTTTCGTAGATATATCCCCCGTTGTATTTTTCTCGGTTGCGCTGAGTTTTTTTAATTTCTTCTGAGATGACTTTTTTCCCATGTGGTTCAAAAAATATGAGGTACGAGTAGTCGCTTTTTCATCATCCCACACGCCAAAATCTAGGGCAAGTTTTCAGGGTTGCGAGAATGCGAGGAGCGTTCTTTATTTTTCGCACTTTGCTTGGATTTTCAGATTTTATTTCTTCGTAGCAAATGGCTTCTGTGCCTTGTTCGCGAGCTGGCCACAGGCCGCCGAAATATCCTGTCCCAGGCTCACGCGCGTTGTCGCCGGTATTCCCGCCTCCTCGAGTATCTCTTGGAATCGTTTAATCGTAGCCTTTTCCGACCCCTCAATTCCCGGAATATCCGTGGCGTTATAGGGAATTAAATTTACATGACAGAGCATTCCCTTCACGAGTTTTGCCAATTGTTTCGCGCATTTTTCCGTGTCATTAATTCCGCGAAGCATAACATACTCAAAAGAAATTCTCCTCTTTGTCTTGTCCACGTAATATCGGATAGCATCCATGAGGTCATCAAGCTTGTACCTAAGCGCAATCGGCATAATCTCCTGACGAAGTTCTTGCGTGGGTGCATGGAGTGAGAGCGCGAGATTTACTTGGAACGGCTCATCCGCAAACTGTCTGATTTTTTCTACCATACCAGCGGTCGAGACAGTTATTTTCCGTGCACCGAGGCCAATATATTCCGGATCCATCAGTACTTTGAGCGATTTCATAAGATTGTCATAATTTCTGAATGGCTCTCCGATGCCCATATAAACGACATGATTCACTTCTGCCTTTTGCCTCCTTAAATATCGTGAAAAAAATATTACCTGATCGGCCATCTCTTCCCATGTCAGGCTTCGCTTAAATGTTAGCGTACCCGATGCGCAGAATTTACATTTCAACGGACAGCCAACCTCCGAAGAAATACAGACTGTTCTTCGGCCATCCTTGAATTGCATCAGGACGCCCTCGATCGTATTATCATCCGGAAGCTTGAAAAGAATTTTTAATGTTGAACCGTCTCCGGACATCTCTTGTGCCGTCGGCGTGACCGTGGAAATCTGAAGATTTTCTGACAGAAGTTTTTTTAGTGGTTTTGGAATCGTGGTAATATCGTCGAATGATTCTACGCCCTCCTGATATATGGCATGCGCAATCTGCTTCGCGCGAAATGCGGGAATTTCATGTTTTTGACAGAAGTCGGTAAGTTGTTCGAGGGTGAGCATGGTTGAAGTATCTAAGTGTACCAAGGCGTAGCAGCAGTAAGCGCCATTGCTTCAGGATGCATATTTTAACCATTTTCCCTCCTTGCGTCAATGGATCTCCTCCGATGACCCCATTTTACCTATTTCGGCTTCCGATACCCAATAACTACCTGATCCACTGCATATTTTTCCGACTGACGATTGGGCGATACAAGCAGCTTCCAATGCACAGGATCCACCTCCTCATTCTCTATTAACGTATTATGAACGATTCGCTCGTGCGGCTTACAGAGTGGCTTAATGAAATTTGGGTCGTGGGTTTCAGCTTTAGATAAATGGTCCGTGAGACTGAAGCGCCGAGTATGATGGAAAATTTCGGCCGGCGCGGCACAATCGTTGAAAGCGCAAAGACCATCATATTGCCTCAAAACTATCCTCCGCACCAAGGCTGGAATATGGCGCGATGTGGGCATTTCTTCCTCTGTCTTACTTTTTTGTAGATTTATTTTCTGTACATTTGTTTTTTGTATATCCGGCTCTTCCTTTTTCTCAATATGATGCAAAAACTCCACCATCACCTCTTCCCATGTAATTAACTCTTTTCTATCTTTTTCCAACTTCTGGCGGAAGAGTCGCATTTTTGCGGCGATCTTGCGATTGAGAGAGAAGGTAAATGTCTCGCGTTCGTAGGCGAGCTGATCGAATTTTGAGAGTGATGAGTAATTTGTAGGCTGCTCGTTACCCTTTGAAATAATTTGACCTGGAATTTGACAACTACTACTTTCCCTATTGTATTCTGGAATTTCGGCGCCGAAACTTTCAGCTTCATTTTTACCACTTTTTTCTATAATGGATGATTGCAACATATAACTCTGCTGAGTCAATTGCCCAAAAGGCTGATTATGTTGAATAGACTCGCTCTCGGTATCAACAATCGACCCCTGCAATCTGCGATATTGCTGAGCCGTAAAATCACGCAGGTAGAGAGCAAGCGCTTGATTTGATATGTTCTCCAATTTTTCAATCCATTCTTTCTGATTTTCAACTGTCAGCCACGCTGTAACCATCCTAATTTTCGACCATCCTATACTCCCTCTATACAATAATTTCCTCACGAGTGAAAAATCTTTCAACTGTCGATCGAGTCTCAGCACCTCCGTCACGATATCTCGACTGATACCGCCGAGCTTTGCGGCAAAATCATAGGTCGAGTAGAGGCCGCGACCAAGATAGGCCTGACGACGCTCAACGAGCGGCAACAAGCCAATAAACTGACGCCGGGATTTGAGGGCGAGTAAGCCAATTTTTTGACACTGTGCGTAAAGCTCCCGTGCGGTGAGATCCTCGGGGTCTGTCGTGTCGTGTTGCGCGGTATTATGAAACATGAGTCGATACGTTATAGAATACGTGTCGACCCGTGCGATGATGCGGGAATTTTCCGGAGTTGTGCCAGCATTGGTGCCGTGCTTGGGTATATTATATCAAATTTGAGGATTTCTTCAAGTGACATAATCATACTTTGTCGCTTATTTAAGCCAACATAACACATTCTCCCCTGTGATGCAATTTACGTTTTCCTGACATGGTTCTGACACAGTTACCACTCAACTCTGACACAGCTACCACTCAACTCTGACACAGTTACCACTCAACTCTGACATATTTCTGACACTTTCGTCACCTCAACTCCGTCTTGCCGCAACTTGCAATGCCCCCTTAATCCTATTACAGTGATGAGGCTATAAAACTATACTTTGAACCTTATGAAATCCCTGACCGCCAACCAGCTCCGCAAGCGATATATTGACTTTTTCGTGACACGATTCGAACACGCACAGATTCCGAGCAGCTCTGTTATACCTGAAAATGATCCAACGGTTTTATTCACTACGGCGGGAATGCATCCTCTGGTTCCATATTTGATGGGTGAACCACATCCGAGTGGCAAACGGCTGGTAGATGCGCAAAAATGCATACGAACCGATGATATTGATGAGGTCGGTGACGCCTCCCACTGCACCTTTTTCGAGATGATGGGCAACTGGTCGCTGGGGGATTATTTCAAGGCAGAGGCAATCGAGATGAGCTATGATTTCCTGACGGGTACTGAAGAAAATCTCGGACTTGGACTCGACCCTAAACGTCTCTGTGTGACTGTTTTCCGTGGCGATAAGGACGCGCCGAAGGACGAAGAGTCCATCAATCACTGGAAAAAGCAATTTGCGAAGGCGAATATGACTATTACGGAGGGTATTCCTGGCGAAGATGAGCCATCGCAGGAGGCGGATGGTCCGCGTGTTTATGCCTATGAGAAAAAGAAAAACTGGTGGGGTCCGGCTGGTCAAACTGGCCCGTGTGGTCCTGATACCGAGATGTTTTATCTGGTAAGGCCAGATTTAGAACATGATGGAAAATTTGGACCAAAATGTCATCCAAACTGTGACTGCGGAAGATTCGTGGAGATCTGGAATGATGTTTTTATGCAGTATCAAAAAACAGCTGAGGGGAAGTTCGAGCCACTGGCGCAACAAAATGTGGATACGGGACTCGGACTCGAGCGCGTGGCAGGAATTCTTCAGGGAAAAAGCAGTATTTACGAGACGGAGATTTTCGTAAAAGCGAGAGAGCAAATTGAAAATGCTATCAAGGAAAGTGCGGCGGAACATGGAGGCGGTGCCCAAAATACCGCAGAACAAGAGACCAAATTCTACCGTGTCATCCTCGACCACCTTCGTGCTGCAACCTTTATGATCGGCGATCCCGCAAGCCTTTCCCCTTCTAATACCGATCAGGGATATATTCTCAGGAGACTCATTCGTCGTGCCGTGAGATGCGGAACGCAATTGGGAATTCAGGAAAATTTCACGGCGCTTGTCGCCGACTCCTATATCGATGTCTACAAAGATGCCTATCCGGAGCTCACCACCAATCGAGATCGCATTCACAAAGAGCTCGACCGTGAGGAAACGAGATTCAGAGAGACCCTCATCAAGGGCGAAAAAGAATTTCAGAAACAAGTTGAACCACTTATTGGTCATGCATTTTTTGGACATCCGAACTGGTTACTCTCGCTTCTTCAGTGGGTGAATATTATTAAACAAATCTTCGATACGGACGATACGGAGGTAGCGGCGATTGCCGCTTTCACCGGCCATAAAATGAAAGACGTGCAGATGATTATTCGTGGAGTTGGAGTTTATAAAGACATTCCCGAAGGAGAAAAAATCATGAAACTTTCAGAACTTTTTTCTGAAGATGAGTTGAAAAAACTTTCCGCTTTTGGTGAACGATTAGATAAGCGCGCGTTTCAATTTTCCGGAAAAAGAGCCTTTTATTTTTATGAAACCTTTGGTTTTCCAAAAGAACTTATCAAGGAAATGTTGAGCGAACATGAGTTACAACTCGAAGAGCCTTCATTCGATGTCGCTTTCAAGGCCCATCAGGAGTTATCGCGCGCGGGTGCGGAGCAGAAGTTCTCGGGTGGACTGGCGGATCATTCTGAAGAATGTACCATGCTTCACACGGCAACCCATCTCGTCCATCAAGCGCTCAGGGACGTTCTTGGCACGCACGTCTACCAAAAAGGAAGCAATATTACTCGCGAGCGAATGCGATTTGATTTTTCTCATACGGAAAAAATGACACCGGATCAACTTGCGACAGTAGAGAAGATGGTAAACGATGTTATTGCAAAAGATCTACCCGTTCATTTCGAGATTCTCGATGTGGAAGAGGCGAAAAAACGTGGAGCCATCGGCGTTTTTGACGATAAGTACGCATCACTTGGAAATAAAGTGAAAGTGTATTTCATGGGCGATTACTCCAAGGAAGTCTGCGGTGGCCCACATGTCGAACACACGGGAACTCTCAAGTCATTCAAGATCACCAAAGAAGAGGCGGTGAGTGATGGTGTGCGAAGAATTAAGGCTGTGGTTTGGGGGTTGCAGAGTTAGAAAAACATATCCGTCCTCGCGGAATGCGGACGGATGTGCGCTGCGAGTGGTAGTGTCGATTTTTCGACTTATTTTAGCTTAGTTCTTACGTGAAAGCGGACTTACGAGTGCCCTTTCTCGATCTTCTAGCTCCCAAGCGAGATTATCCAGAACTCGTCCGACGTTTTGCCAAAAATATGCATCCCCCATGGTGTGTCCGGACCGATCTATTTTCGTTATTCCATCAAAAAATCGATTAGGATCAGCACCCAAGGATTGTCTTGAATATGAACCTCGATGGCTCATGCAAAATTTTGACCAATGTGCGCTTGTAAATATCTCATTAAAAAGTTCGAGTGCCCATCGAGTTATTTCTTCAAATCTTTGGTCAGTGTTGAAGTCGATAGCCGCCCTCTCTCGTATCTCTTCGTCTCCCAATTCATCACCTCCATTTATTTGTCTATAATACTCTTTCATAAAATCCTTGAGAGCCATCACTCCATCGCTACTCCTCTCTAACTTTTCCAATGCGGCTATACTATCGCAGTCCTTCGTTGCTCGGTGAACGGATATTTGCGTACCCCTTACTACGCTACCAACCGTCATCATTATAGCCTGATGATCTAAAAATCTATCTCTAACATTTACCTGACTCGGATCTACAAGACGAGCCCGTAGGCGCGTAGGATCATGCGGCGACATCGGCGAAAGCTTGAGCGCACTGAGATGATCGGTATTTAATCTTGAAGTGCTCAAGGCGAGTTCGGTTTATTTATTCTTCACTTTTCATCTTAAACATATCGTTTTTTTATGTCAAACTCAAAGTTTTCTTTTGAAAAATATGGTGCCCTCGGTAGGAATCGAACCTACATCTATCCCTTAGGACGGGACTATTCTATCCGTTGAACTACGGGGGCGCGGGTGTTTATGCGAACTTTTGGTGCGGATTCGTGGACTATTTTACGTTGAGTACTACGTATTCTGTCTTTTCCTGTGGAAGGGCGGCCTTGTTGGCGATTGCGAATACATCCTTTCGCTCAGGATTTGAGCCGGAAAGTTTCAAGAGATTTTCGATGCCGGCGTATGATGTTTTCTCGCCTTCTGCAAAGAAGTTCATTGGGATGACGATACGTGGCTCAATATCTTCGATAACCTCGTGTGCTTTCTTGGCGTCGAGTGTGTCATTCCCTCCGGCTGGGACAAAAAGAATATCTACGTCGCCGATTTTTTCAATCATCTCGTCGGGGATGGTGTGACCGATCGAACCAAGGTGGCAGATTCTCAGCTCCTCAAAATTCATAAGGAAGATTGTCGTTTTTGCTGATTTTTCTCCTTTCTTTTCCTCTCCACTCTTTGGCTGTGTCCATGCCTGAATACCCCGCATGGCGACTTCTTTCACCTCATACTCTCCCGGAAGGTCGAATACTACCGGCTCACCCGCGACAGGCAGAAGCTTTTCTGCTCCGACGAGACTTACTAAAACAATATCTGCTTTTAATTTTTCAGGTGTAAATCCCTTATCGCTAAACGGGTCAACGACGATCGTTGCCTTCTTCCCCTTAATCGTAAAGCAGGAATGTCCGTGCCAAGTAATGTCCATATGGTTGATTGGTTAGAGATGGGTTTCGGTGCTCGCGGGGATTATGCTAGCTGAATTTGGGGATTGAGACAAGGGGTCATATATCGTAGGATATCACTTCGGCGGGCCGTCGTATCCTCTTCCTAGGTACTTTTGAAAGGATATCAATTTGATAGCAATTTAGTATCAAAATGCTATGGGTTTGTATATCGTAGGATATTACTTCAAAAGTAGGATAAGAGAGGTACCAAAAAGTACACCAATGAATATCCCCCAAGGGACTATTCTGCTGAACTGCCCCTGCTGAGGCGCAGATGATATCACTTCATCCTGCATGACCTCGAAAATTTCCCATCAAAAATGCACTTCTACCTCTCTATCTTGCTATTTTACGTCGCTCTCATTAGTATTACCTTACTTTTTCCTGATATTTTTCTGACATGGATGCATTACGTTCAAAGCTGGCGGAGGAGGTTTTGGCCACAAAGGAGGCATCACGGACATTGGCGCAGTTGACTACTCATGAGAAAAATATTCTGTTGAGTATGTTCGTCGAAGAGCTTCGGCGGTCGGCGAATGATATTGTGAAGGCGAATGAGGAGGATCTGAAACTTGCGACGAAGAATCATGATCGTTTGCGATTTGATCACGGGCGGTTGGAGATGTCTATACGAGAAGTTGAACAAATTATGACATTGAAAGATTTTGTAGGAGAAGTTATCGAGGAAACGCGCAGGCCAAATGGATTGAAGTTGGAGCGGGTGCGGGTGCCGTTGGGGGTGATATTAATGATTTATGAGGCGAGGCCAAATGTGACGATTGATGCGACTGTTTTGGCATTGAAGAGCGGCAACGCGGTGATTTTGAAGGGAGGATCGGAGGCGATTCATACCAATCGAGCTATTGTGAGTGCGATTCATACGGCGCTGCGGCTGGCTGGCGAGCAGATGGAAGGTGTCGACGAACATGCGGTGACATTTATTGATTCGACGGATCGAGAAGTTACCAGTGAACTTTTACAGATGCGCGGAGCGATTGATGTGGTCATTCCTCGCGGAGGAAAAGGGCTTATAGATATGGTGAAACAGGAGTCGCGAATTCCGGTGATTGAGACAGGTGCGTCGGTGGTGCATATGTATATCGATGAGTTTGCGAATCTGGATATGGCGAGGGATCTGGCGGTAAATGCCAAAACGCGAAGGGTCGGCGTATGCAATGCTCTCGATGTTTTGCTTGTTCATGAGAACGTTGCGGAGAAATTTTTCCCAATGTTGAGTGAAGGTTTGAAAAAAAGTAGCGAAGAGAGAAAACATCCTGAAGTTATTGTGAATCGCGATGGTGATTTTGATACGGAGTTTTTGGACTATGCGCTTACGACCCATGTCGTTTCGTCGCTTGATGATGCCATTGCGCATATTGATGAGCATAGCCTGAATCACTCGGAGTGTATCGTGACGGAAAGTGAAAAAAATGCTGAATTATTTCTGACACGAGTGGATAGCGCTTGTGTGTACTGGAACGCTTCTACCCAGTTCACCGATGGCGCTCAGTTCGGACTCGGGGCGGAGATTGGCATCGCAACGCAAAAATTACACGTTCGCGGCCCGTTCGCCCTCGATGGTCTCACTACCTACAAGTGGAAGATCCGTGGTAATGGCCAGACGCGGCCGCAGTAGTGGGCACGCATCCCGTTTTCTTATTTTACATATTACCAACCTCTCATGACCGACATCATCACCAAATCGATTGCCGTATCGCATTTTCCTCAACGAAAAGAATCGTCGCACAAGGGCGACAACGGGAGAGTAATGATTCTTGGTGGCAGCATCGACTATCATGGCGCGCCGATTTTATCGGCTCTGGGGGCGCATAAAAGTGGCGCTGATTTAGTATACCTCATGGTTCCGGATTGTAATTTTCAAATTACGCGCGCCATGTATCCTGATTTTATTGTGAGAACGTATCCTGGAAATTATTTTACACCCGAGGCGATTCCTGCCGTGCTGGCACTGTCAAAAACCTGTGATGCGATATTGATTGGGCCGGGAATGGGAGAGACTCCTGAGACTCAAGCGGCACTCGATCTCCTCATTCCTCAACTCACCATTCCTACTGTTTTGGATTCCGTTGCAATCATGTCCGTGCGACGTATCCATGATTTTCCGCTGAATCAGGACATTATTATTACGCCGCATTTAAATGAGTTCCAAAAACTTACTGATAAAGCTTTTATTGAGCGCGATGAAGATATGCTTCAAGAAAAAAAACTACGCTACTGCCAGAACCTCGCGCTCGATTTGCAAATTTCCATCTTGCTCAAGGGAGTTACCGATCTCGTCGTCTCTACCAAGGGCTACAGCATGCTGAATAAAACGGGCAATGCCGGAATGACCGTTGGGGGAAGTGGTGATGTGCTGGGTGGCTTTCTCGTGGGTTTAATTGCCCGAGGCGTTCCATGTTTCGAGGCGGCACAGTGCGCCATTTATTTATTTGGCGTATGTGGAGATCGTTTGAAAAAAACTCGAGGATATACTTTTTCCGCTACCGATCTGGCGAATGAACTGCCATTTGTTTTGCAAAAATATGTTACGTTTTCCTGATTTGCTGTATAGTGGGGCGTGGCTGTGAAAAATTACTTCGTGCCATAATCCTCAAATCATGTTTGTAAAAATTGCCAGCAGTGAGATTCCCTACTATCAGTTTCCCATGCTTGAACCCTACTCGGGTGTTATGAAGCATGCCGTTTTTACGAGAGCAGGAGGCATCAGTGAGGCACCGTTCACCTCCCTGAATGTTCGCTATGGCATTGGCGATCCCGACGTAAGCGTGACGAAGAACCGACAGATTATGCAACTGTTTTTTGAGCATAACTTTTTGGACAATTCCAGCAGAACGTTAATTTCCGCTAATCAAACCCATAGTGATCATATTGCGGTTTTGGCCAAAGGTGAGGAGCTTCCCGAGGTGCCGCCACATGAAATTGATGATGTGGATGCGTTCGTCACGAACCGAAATGATATTTTGTTACTACTTCAGACCGCCGATTGTCAGCCAATTATTCTGCTCGATCCGGTTACGAAGACGCTTGGAATGGTGCACAATGGCTGGAGGGGATGTATTCAGAATATTCTTGGAAAAACTATTGATACTATGCGCGATGAATTTGATGTCGATGCAAAAAATATTATCGCCTGTATCGGGCCGTCGATTGGGCCGTGCTGTCATTATTTCACGGATCCTGCGAATGAACTTCCGAGCGAGTTTCACAAGTATATTTTCAATGAGAAGCAGGTCGACTTCTTGGCTGCAGCAAAGGATCAGCTCATGGAGGCGGGTATACCTGCGGGGCAGATTGAAATCAGTAACATCTGTACCTCTGACCACACCAATGAGTTTTATTCGTACCGCCGTGAGAATCGATTAACCGGAAGATTCGGCGTCGTCGCTGGATTAGTATAAAGTCTTTGCGTGAGCCGCGCGTTTCGCTACAATGCAACTATGAAAATTGCAATTATTGGCGGTGGAAATATGGGAGAGGCTTTTGCACGAGGGATTCATCGGCACTTTACGGGAGGAGATTTTGAATTAATTGTAAGTGAAAAAAATGTAGCAAAACATCTCGCGTTTCATTCGTTGGAAATTGTCACCACATCCCATAATCTCGAGGCGGTTGATAATGCCGATGTGGTTATTTTGGCCGTGAAACCTGCCGATGTGGAGCAGACCTGTCGTGATATTTCTATACATCTTCCGGGGAAGTGCGTGGTGATTTCTATTGCTGCCGGCGTGAAATTGGCGGCACTGAAGGAGTGGCTCGCGTCAGATCATGTCGCGCGTACGATGCCGAATTTGCTTGCCTCGATTGGTAAGAGCACTACGGTTTGGTACTCCGAAATAGAAAATGAAGAGTTGAAAATATTGGTTGGGAAAGTTCTCGAGAGTATCGGAAGTGCCCATGAGGTCGGCTCTGAAAATGAAATCGATATGGCGACAGCGATTAGCGGTTGTGGACCCGCGTATGTTTGGTATTTTATGGAAAAAATGATTGCTGCGGGCGTTGCAATTGGATTGGATGCACAGGTCGCGCGGGCGCTTACGCTTCAGACGTTCGAGGGGGCGAGTACGATGGCTATGAATGAGGGTTTCGATCCAACAGAGATGCGACTGAAAGTTGCACCTAAGGGAGGCTCAACCGAGCAGGCTATTCATGTCTTTGATGAAAAAAATGTCGAGGGGATTATCGATGAAGCAATCCGAGCGGCGTATAAGAGGGCGGAGGGGTTGGGAAAGTAATTTCTTGGCATGCGCTCAAATGCAGATATGGAACTCTTTTGACTTTTATATTTTTTCTGTTATATTCAAAAATTTCCACGTGGAAATTTTTAGCTTCAAAAACGCCTGTTTTCCGGAAAAAAGATTATTAGGCCATATTTCACAACAACAACAACAACAACAATAACCCGCTCGGGGCGCATCCTTCCAATTCAGATGATGTATACAAAGTATATACAAAACAGTATACAAAACGTATACCGCTTCAAAAAAAGCCATCATTACACACACCAATGACGTGTACCTATTCCACGTACTTCGACTTCTCCACAAACCACTGCTGCATTTCTTTCGCGGCGGCGGACATTCCTCCGCGATGCCTCCAATGATCCTCTACACGTGCCATGATTTGACGACGCTTACGCAATGTAGACGGAATAAGTTTAATCATCTGCCAGATGGATTTCCAGATGTAGGGTTCGCGGAATGTTACATATACGAGTGAGCCGATTTCGCGTGCGGCGATGTAGAAAAAATCGTGCCAGAAATTTCCCCAGAGTTCGTTTTTTAGCTGCATCAAGCGGTGATTTCGATAGGAGTATGTTTTCTGAAATGGAGAAAGCCCATCTCGCTCCTTCACCATCTGTCCGACCGTGAAACGTTTTTTCACTCCTGTTCCACGACCGTGGTAGGCAATCGCCCGCGGATCATACCAGCACTTCCATCCCAATAATGTCAACCTCCATGAAAGGTCTACGTCTTCCTTATACATGAAAAAATTTCCATCGAGGTATTCGGACTCCTTCCCACCGTCTGGCGCGTCTACGGTCAATTTCACGTCGTCTAGTGCCACCCTACGATAGATTGGACACGCTCCGGATATGCCAAATACCTGATGGCCGCCCCCAAGGGACAACCCTGCTGGGCCGCCATTACTCGCATCTGTATCAAACCTTCCATCATCCGGAAGTCCCTGACCATCATCAATCACTCGCCTGCTGCGGAATATAGCGAGGCCGACCGTGTCGATGAGATTCGTCGGCGCACCGTGCGAGCCCGTTTCATTCTCTTTTTCGAAATCATATTTAATTATTTTTCCTGTAATCGCTGCAATTTTCTCGTCGTCTTCCATGTGTGCAATCGCCCTCTCGAAATATTCCGACGTATACAAAATATCCGGATTGGTAATGACAACATACTCGCCCTTACTTATTCTGATACCCTGATTCGCCGCGCCGGTGTAGCCAATATTATCGGCGTTTTTTATCACCGTGATTCGCTTTTCCGACCCCTCTGTTATGTGAGATGCATACGCCTGTCTCGTCCATTCCACCGAATCATCGCTTGAATTATTATCAATAAATATCAACTCAAGGTTCGAATATGTCTGCGCAAAGATCGCATCGAAACACGTCTTGAGAAATTTCTGTGAGTTGTAGCCGATGATGATGATGGATACGAGAGGGTGCATAGTGCATGCATTTTACCTCCTGTAATAGGAAATGGGCAACAAAAAAAGGCCGCCCCGATCGGGGCGGCCTTTTGAAATTCAAAAAATAACTTAACGAATTCGATACGCTGTCCACGTTTGGAAACCTATCCTGCGAAGACGAAGCGTACCCGAGGAGTTCAAGCTACCTGCCGCACTGTATGCAGGAAAATCCATATTTCCGACAAGTGTCCATCCGGTATTTGTTGTAACCGAAGCATCCTCCGCATCAACGGTTGAGATGTTGATGACTGAAATATCGATAGCGTCATTGGTTGTCATTGCAGTAAAACCGAGGTCCATTGCTGCGGCCGTAGGCAACTGCTGGGCCGACGTAGCTGCTGCACCCTGATTAACCGTAATAATGCCAGCAAATACCTCAATAGTTGTGAGTGTCGCCGATACCGTTTTTGCGGTAGGTGCACCCTGTTTAATCGTAGCAAGGCTTCGATTCACAATCATACCTCCCAAACCTGTACCAGATCCTGCTCCACCGGTGAGAATGATATCACCACCGTTGCCATCCGTAGCCGCAGCGGCACCACCGGTAATATTTACTGCGCCACCGGCACCACCTGTATCACCAACCCCACCGACACCACCGGTAATATTTGCTGCGCCACCTGCGCCACCGACGTTTACGCCGTTATCTATTGCGCCAACTCCGCCCGTTACATCAGCTGTTCCGCCGGCTGCACCGTTGCCTGCAACTGCGGGAATGCCACCGGCACCACCTGTTAATTTTGCTTTTCCACCAACACCCACTGTGCCGCCTGTACCACCCGCACCACCAACGAGGGAGGAGATACCGCCTGGGAAATTTCCTGTTCCGCCTGTTCCCGCTGTAAGCGTAACCGTACCTGCGTCTGTTACTTCATTTGAACCTGCTGCATTCCCTGCGGTTATTGCGACTGCTCCGGCTGTTCCTATTCCTGTTGCATTTCCAGAAGTGATCGTCAGAGCTCCACCGCTACCATTCGTTGATCCGGCCGTTCCTGATGTTAACGATACTGCGCCACCGTTACCGGTTGCGCCTGCCCCTGAGTTCGCTGCCGTAATTGTTACAGCACCACCGTTACCGGTTGAACCACCAACGCCTGAGGTGAGTGTTACGCCACCACCTGCTACGGCGAGAGTGCTCGCGCCTGCGACGAGAGAGATTGCGCCACCCGATGCACCGGTTGCTGCTGAACCTGCGGCAGATGCGCCACCCGTTATACTAAATCCACCACCGGCACCTGCCGTGCCAGCACCTGATGGAGCGCCGCTTGCTCCCATGGTCCATGCGACACCACCACCGGCACCTGCCGTGCCAGTAGTGGTTGTACCACCCGCACCAAAGGTCACACTCATGCCGCCTCCTGCGCCAGCAGTTCCAGTAGTATTACCTCCACCGGTACCGAGCGTCATGACTAGACCACCGCCAGGACCACCAGAAGATGCGACGGCCGTACCGCCATTGCCGGCGGTAAGTGAAAGGTTTCCTCCACCTCCGCCTGGATTCCCATTACCTGCACCGTTACCACCATTTCCTGCAGAAACATCAAAGCCGCCAGCATTACCACCCGTGCCCGAGGTTGTTGCATTTCCAGCATTACCAACCATGAGAGTTATATTCCCACTGTCACCACCAGCGCCAGATACAGCAGTTGAACCTCCGCCAGTCATTAAGGCCAATGCTCCACCGTTTAGACCTGCTGCTGTTGGCACTGATCCGCCTGCTGCGGTTCGTAAGAAAACTGCACCGGCATTCGCTGCGCCTGTCGGAGCGATAGATGCGCCAAGTGTCAAGGTTCCTGGAGCGGTCGTACCTGCTGTATTTCCTGTTCTTATAGTTACCTCACCTGATGCGGCATTACCCGTCGTATCACCAGATGCAATGGCTGTTATTCCGGTTGCTATTGCTGATGCGGATGTTCCGGATTTTATGGTTACTGCGCCAGAAACACCTGACGTTCCACCACCTGCGCCGGATGTGATCGCAACTGCGCCGCCAGCTCCTGTAGCGCCACCTTGACCAGCAGTAATTGTCACTCCACCACCTGCGACCGCTACCGAGCTCGCACCTGCGACGAGAGAGATTGCGCCACCGGATGCACCGGTTGTTGCTGAACCTACGCCAGCTGCGCCACCTGTGAGGGAGAATCCGCCACCGGCCCCAGATGTACCGGCACCTGATGGTGCGCCACCCGCACCTGCGGTCCATGCGACACCACCACCGGCACCGCCTGTTGAAGTTGTGGTTGTTCCACCAGCACCGAAGGTTACAGCGAGAGAGCCACCGGCACCACCATTGGCTGCGCCACCGGCATTTCCACCAGCACCTGTTGTGACCGCTATGCCACCGGCAGCACCACCGGCGTTTACACCTGCTGCTCCTGCAGCACCTGCGCCAGCCGTGATGTTGATTGCACTACCGTTTGAACCTGCGGCCGTTGCTGTTCCACCTGCTACACCCGTAAGACTAATTGCGCCACCGGCGCCTGAGCCTGCTGGAGTACCAGAAGCGAGCGTCACCGCACCGGATGCACCGGATGTTGAACCACCGGCACCTGATGTGATTGAAACGGCACCACCTGTACCTGTTGCGCCACCTGCGCCTGTCGTGACGGTGAATGCACCACCATTACCGGATGTATTACCTGCACCTGTTGTAACAGTTACTGCACCACCCGCGCTTGTTGCGTTTGTCGTTGCGCCTGCCGTGATAGCTATTGCGCCACCGGCGCCTGCGGTATTGGATGCGGCTCGGAGCGTAGCATCGCCACCGGTACCGTTTGTACCTCCGAAGATAGCATTGCTACCAGTTGCGGAAGTAACGGTTATTGCACCATCACTTGCGACTGACGTTGATCCAATCGTAAGAGCTGCATACGCACTCTGGGTTGACCCGATGAGACTGATGAGTGCCAGAATGGACACCACTATTTTGCCTCTGAAGAGAGACATGAACCTTTTGTTTTGCGACATAAGGAGTGAGGGATTAGGAAATATAGTATTTCTATGAGAAATAATTGCCCCCATACTAGGAGCCTTGCTTCGATGTGTCTAAGAAAATATGTTTCGTAAATTGTAAATTGTTTTTTATTTGGGTAGTCGGAATTCCATGATAGTCTGTTGGGGCGTTTTCATTTACTCTTTAACATTATTTCTATGGATCGACGTTCTCTTCTCTCCACTGTTGTCGGTGCAAGTATGTGTGCGTTTCCTACGCTCGCACTCGCGGATACGCTTACTCCTGCCGTTAATCCCGTTGTGACTCCGGCGACTACCCAAGCACCATCTACGGTAATTGCCGTACCTGAAAAAATTCAAAATTACATGGAGGTATTTTTGGTAAATCTCAAAGTGGGATATTTCGATCAGGCTTATAAAAATACTACTGATAGTTTCCGGAAAAATATGCCGATGAAAGAGTTCAAAAAAATGCTCACCGCCACTCGACTAGTCGATTTCACGAGCAAGAAGTGGATCGGAGACGAGACGAAGACGGCAGGATTCGATGTAGTGACCGGTGAGTTTACCGGAGCCGATGGTGTCGTGAGAGCCGTTACCTTCACACTTATCCCGAAAGATTCTTCATACGTAATCGACTCTATTACGGAGACCCTCAGTCCCGAATTACTATTAAAGCTTTTTCCGAAGGATGCCGCCCAGAGCGCGCTTATCAAGTCCGACCTCGCTTTGGTCCGTAAGACGATTAAAAATCGATCCTACATACGTTTGTACAACGCCATGGCCAAGACCGTTCGCCATACCGTGAAGTTCAAAGCCTTCAAGAAGTCTCTCGCCGATTTCCGCAAGGAAAATCACGACATCAGCCCAGCCAAAGACAGCTCTTTCACGCTCGATGCCAGCTACCCAATGGTCAATCCAAATGGTACGGTTTCCGTGAAGGGTCACTATTTGAATGATTCCAATGATGTTCAGTTCGAACTCACGTATGAGTATATGTGGGAGTGGAAGTTAGCAGGATTGAGTGTAAATACGACGAAGACCGGAGAGAAGAAGTAGAGATATGTACAAATCAGAAGAGGTGGAGGTTCAGGCTAGTCGCCTTGAATTTCCGCCTCTTTTTTAGATTTTATACCTCCCATGGCCACAATGCTCTTCCGCCTTCTTTCTTTATGTAGGCTACGTACCGTAAAGGAATATCTGGATATGCCTTTTTCCATGCCTCATATCTCGACTCAGAGATTGCGTTCGCGTTATATTTCACCTCAAAAGCCATCTTTTCTTCTATGATAAAATCTACTTCATTTCCGTCTGCAGCTGCTTCATGAGCGTCGTCCTCCCTACCTGCCTCGCTCCGGCAATCAACGTTATCTCTTCCCACTCGAGATGTTTTTTTATGACACTGAATATTTCTCTTTTTTTAAACATTGAAGCTATATTTAGATAATTATTACGCTACTTCTGGCTTAATGGAAAATTTTGGGTGCTAAAAATGCAGATAATAACCGCATATGTAGTCTTACTATTCATAGTCGGTATACGTTTTGTATACTCTTTGTGTACTATTTTGTATACACACCATACATTCACCTTCAGTGCTTAAGATGTTCCTCTTTGATTGGGCAATCGAGCAGCCCACATAAAAGCCCCGCTATAGTAGCGGGGCTTTTAATAGCTCTAACGCTAGTCTCTATCTTAATATTAGCTCAATGCTGCCGTTCTTGCGACCTCATTCCAGACCGTGCCGTCACTCATGAATGTGACTGCGTATCGTCCAGCGGCAAGATTTGCGAGTGTTAGTGTACCTGCGGAATTCGTAAGTGCAGTTTCAAAAGTAATAACTTCATCACCTGCTCCAGCTGCATCTGTCTGAAATACAATAGTAATCATATCACCTGCAGTGCCTCCGGCCGAGAACGTGATCGTCTGATCCTGGTTATCGGTAGTTATGGTATCGGTATAACAATTTGACAAATCAACTGTCAAAGCAACCGCTACGCCAGGTGTCAAAGCCGAACATGTAGAAGCCATCTGAAATCGACCGCTTCTGTTTGGAACAGTAACTGTCCTGTCGGCTGTAGGATCAGTAACGGCTAATGTAGTTTCAAAAGCATTTGCCGTAAAACCTTCAAAAGACAAAGGCGAAGCGCCATTCACCGCACCTGTGACCGTTATGCCTGCTGTAGTGTCATCTACGCCTGCATTAAGCGCTAAGGTAGATGTTGTATTTGTAGAACCGAGAATTACCGTATTAACCGCAGCACCGTTACCGATCTGGATACCGTGAGCCGTTGCCCCGTTACCAATCAAGATAGCACCAGCAGCTGTTCCACCTTCGATCGTGGTGACCGAGCTAGCATGAGCACCACCCAACTTAACCGCGTTAGCGGCAGTTGCGTTGCTTCCAATCTGAATACCGTGAGCTGTTGCCCCGTTACCGATCTGTAAAGCGGCTGCTGCTGTTCCACCTTCGAGAGTCAATACGTTTGCCCCCTTAGCTGCTGAACCAATTGAGACTGTCTGGGTTCCAGTAGCATCCGAAGTATTTGAGATATTTACCGTGGATGCTGATACGACAGCTCCGACTGTACCAACATTAACTGTCTTCAGTGTTGTAGCAGCTCCTGTACCGATATTCACAACATCAGAACCAGTCGTAGCGCCTGAACCGATATTTACCGTCTGACCAACGCCTGTACTTGATCCGAGAGTAATTGCACCCGTCTGAGCTGTGCCGCCGATAGTAATCGTACCTGTCGTTGTAGCTGCGCCAATGGCGTAGACGGATCCTGCGACGCCGTTAAGCGTGTATGCACCATCCGTTGTGATGGATGTTGCGCCGATCGTGAGAGCGGCATAGGCGCTCTGTGTGGAGGCCAAGATTGTTGTCAGTGCCAAGATTGACACTAAGAGTTTCCTTTTGGAGTGAAACATGGAGAGAGGGGTTAGGGGTAATAAATAATTAATATATGTGAGTGCAAAAAATCCTACCGCAACCTGCTTATTTTTTTGCTGCGGGATGAGTGAAGACGAGTGTGTATCCACCAAGGTATTTCGTGCGAGCCGTAAATACTCCTGTCTTTTTGTTCATACTTCCAAGCACCGTCTTTGTCTTACCGGTGGTCTCGTTGAGGAGATATACTTTTAGGCCTTTTGTCTCTAGGCTTGTCTTGAGGGCAAACTGAATTTTCAACGTCCTGTTGGCCATAACCGTATCTGTATCAAGATCGAAGGCTACGTGAACGGTCTTGCCCTTCAATGATTTTGCCTTTGATGCATCAACCGTAGCTGCATCCGTTTTTACCGGAGCTTGCAGTGTCTGGCCTGCCTTAAGTCCTGTTAATTTTACATTTTTCGCGAGTTCAATCGACACGTCACCTGTCGCACTCACCAAATTTGTCTTCACTGCTATTTTTCCACTTGTAGGCAATGTAACTTCCTGAACCTCGAGGGCTCCTTTGATTGGAGGAAGATCTGTGACAATCTTGGTAGCAGGGGTTGCCGGGGTGGCTGGCGATACTCCAGGAACTGCTGGAGTCGCCGGGGTAGCAGGCGTAGCTGGAGTTGCAGGTGATGATGGAGCCGGGGATGAAGATCCCGAACTTCCTCCACCTGAGCCGGCAGATGAACCTGCGGCACAGTTTGGCGTACTTCCTGATGGAGAAATAGTTATTGTTGTACTTGCAGGTACAACGATTCGTGTGCTTGTCCCCAAGCATGAGAGCTTCACCGTGGCGCTATTTGTTGACATTTCATAATTGCCTCCTGAGGTGACGGTAAATGTATCGGTTGCACCTGTCACCACATTCAAGGTTGTTTCGCCAACAACAACGCTCGTAGCATTTGATTCAGCACTAATCGTCAACGCGATACCATTTACGGTAAATGTTGCCGCCGCACTGTCGAGCCATACACTACCTGTCTGCGCAGCATAAGCTGCTGATGAAAATACTATCATGGCAGCCACACTTGGAATGGCCAGCCATAGTCGAGACGTGAGCTTCTTGAGCATGAGTGAGAAGTAAGGAGATAAAAGTTCTTTGTTAGATTTTAACGACACTAGCTTTAGAAAGCAAGATATTACCTAAATGTCCCTACCCTAATTCCTCATTTATTTTATTTTATTTTATTCTTGATTGTGCGTCGGCGGCATTCTTGAGATAGTCGTTTTTGTTAACCGGATCTTTTTCTGAAAGAATTGTCCAATATTTGGAAGCTTCATGGAAGTCCATGTCTATATTCTGAGAAAAGTTAGCGTAGGACTTGAGAATTTCAATATTCTCGCTATTCTTCTCGAGAGCCTGAAGGTAGAAAAGTTTTGCCTTTACGGGATTATTTTCATAGTATGTATAGAGCTCTCCTAATTCAAGCCAGAATTCAGGTTGTTTTGGCTCCTGCGCCATGGCATGCAAAAATGCCTTTTCGGCATTATCATAGTCCCCCATATACTTATAGGTAATTCCCATATTACGGTCGAAACGTGCGTCTTCCGGATTACGAGCCTTGGCTGTTTTGAATGCCCTAATAGCCCCCCTGTAGTCCTTCACTCCACCCCTGAGAATACCTATGTTATTATACATACCTGCATTATTTTTTCCTTTTTCCAGAGAATTACGAATATCATTTAATCGCGTAATCACCTGATTGCGCTCCTGTGCCGTAAAGTGTTGCGGAATATCAACGTATGTATCATATTGTGCAGCGATTTTTGGTATACTAAAAATTGCTAGGCCTACAGCAATCATCGCGCCTACTACCGTTAAAATACGTTTGATATTGTTCTTGAGCCACTCCCTCGGAGTGAGTTTCGGACGGGTAGTCGAATGCCTCATTCTCGCAAAGATATTTAGTTTTAGGAGCCAAGCCTTGATGGGATTTTTCATGCTATTAATGGTTATATGGGTTAGTATTTTATTATACTATTTCACTGGAACGGCCGTTACTGAGGGTATTCCCGGTGTATTAATCTGTGCCTTTGGCGGGAGTGATTTTTCCACAATACACGGAATGTGTTCCATTCCCTGTTCCCTGTGCGCGTCATAGAAATCCATAACCTGCTTCTCGTCATACTCGTCGAGGTCAAGATGCCAGCCCCATGCAACGACAGAGAGCTTTTTGGTCATATTCTCATATGGCGCGGCTAGGAACCAACCATTGTTGGCAAGCGTATCCTGAAGCGCGCGAATCTTGCCCCATGTTGTCGAATCGATTGCCCTCTTATACAAGAGTACAATATTTCCGTTTCTCAGATTATGTATGAATTGAGGAACCGGTAATTCCGTATCGTAAATTCTGCAATTTGCCGCAGATGGATAATATGCACCTGAAGTTGGTGGCGCTGTCTTGTAGTAGGGCGCTACTGATCCTTCCTTGATCTGATTACCTTTCTGGATCTGCTCTTTTATTCCGGGCTGACCGACTCCTGCCATCGCTGCCCATGTTATGCCGATAATGGCGAGAATAGCGACTACGGTACCCAGTGTCTGATTTCTATTTTTTGCATTCATCAGTATTTTTGGTTATAAGTGATATTAACTACGAGAAGAGATTAATTGATCTCTCCGCGCCGATGAGAATACCACAATGTGCGATGTTCGCTCCAGTCTTTTTTGAGTTAATAGCGGAATCTCTGTGGCTAAAACAGCTACTTTTGCTCTATAGTAAGAGCAAAATATCCCATTTTTTATAATGTTATGATAAAAAAAATGTGAGTTAATAGCGGAATCTCTGTGGCTAAAACAGCTACTTTTGCTCTATAGTAAGAGCAAAATATCCCATTTTTTATAATGTTATGATAAAAAAAATGTCCCGTATGTAAATCTTTGGAGACAAAAAAG
>CALRDN010000004.1 GCA_943354965.1 Candidatus Peribacteria bacterium
GTTAGATGAAATAAATTTTTATGACAAATATACGACAATTTGGCTTATTGCAGCTAGCATTCGGGATTGCTTTATTTATTTTTTACATATGGTTGCTTTTGACTGATTCCATGTCTTCGAGCGAGTCCATTTTTGGGTATATTGGGAATTTGATGTTACCGGCTGTTCTCCTCTGTTTAATCATAACCGGTGCTTATGCCTTTTTTTACTTGGAAATTTTTAACTGGCGTATAAAAAAATTACGGAGCTCTGGGGTAAAAACGACATTAAAAATAAACAAAATAATATATAAAACAATAGGGTACCAATTTAGCGGACATAATAGATTGAGAGCATTCTCTATCGTAGCTACTGGCATGAATCCACTCACGAAAAAAGAGCAAAATTTTAAAAGCAAACCAATGTCAATTTACATGCTGAAAAATAAAAAAGTGAATACCGAGATCGGCTCAGATATTGATGTTTATATTTATAAAAAAAATCCAAATAAATATCTTGTCGATATTCGAGAATGCCTTAAGTAAAAATTTACATCACCTAACAGCAACTATGCGGTTCAGCATCTCCTAACTTGCACGGATGTACGCCTTCAGCATATGATACACCCGCACAAGTTCGCATGAGTCGCGAACGTTAACCGAAAATTTAATAAAATATTCACAAGAACTTATTATATGAAACCATTAGACATTCTTAATCAATGGATGAAAGCAGTCAATCAAGGTGATGTTGATACATTAATTTCACTATACGATACAACCGCGATACTCATTCCTACATTTTCAAATAGAATATTAAATACTCCAGAAAAAATACGTGTAAGGCATTACTGCGGAAACATATTAAGAGGCGCAAGCGGTGTGTAGTTCGGTGAAGAAGACTTCGAACGGTCAATAGCGTTGATAGCAGGATCAGTAGGTGGCTGGCCTTCGTATTCAATAATTCTGATATCGGAATTTTTGATATCGAAAACTTTTACACCCTTGAGCAGCGCATCCTGATTCGCCTTGATATCACGAATTCGTGCCAATAATTTCGTCACGCCTACCTGGTAATACTTATCTATCTTTGCCATCGCTCCCAGCTGAGCCTTCATCTCGGATTGCTCTTTGACAAGTTTCACATAATCATCGAGCTGCTTGCTGCTATCCTGTGGGAGAAATTTAGACAGACTCGCGGTAAAGACTTTTTCTTGAGCGGCAATCTTCGCGCGTAGAACATTGTCCGCATCACGCATCGTGATAATCTCTTTCGCTACAAGGGTGGCATTTTCCTGAGAAACTTTTACCAAGTTATCAAAAGACTGAATTAAATTATCAAGCGCAGGTCCCCTATTCTGCTGAGCATTGAGCAGGGCAGCTACGTCGGTATTCAAGATATTTTGAATCTGAAGAATGTTCTGTACATAGACCTCAAGTCTCTGAAGTGACTGGCCTCGGAAGCCCAAGGCATAAGCGGCAGAAATGCCTGACTGCAGCGGAGGAATTGGAAAAAAGAGAGAACGTTTTATTCCACCAAATATATAAGCAATTTCGAGCGAAGGAGGGTTAAACTTTCCTGGATTATTTTTGTAAAAACCAAAATGAAAAGCCGTGCGAGTATCGTAAACATTCACATGAATTTTCTCCGGAGAAAATGCCGGCGCGGTAACGCTCGGAGAAAGAAAAGGAATATAAGGGCGAATCTTGCCCCATCCTCCGAAGAAAACCATAAAGACGATACCTCCTACAACAAGGAGAATAAAAAAACATCCGAAAATATTACGACCAAGATGCGTCGACTGAAATAACTCACGAAGATTCTCCATAAAAGATCCGCCCTCTTCAAACTCCTCAAACTCTTCAGGCTTCTCGTCCTCCTGATGCTGCATGGATGGAGGGCTAATTTTTTCAGCCTTTGCCGGTTGATCAGCTTTGATCTCTGCTTCGTCCTGATTTTTCTTCTCAGATGAGTCCATAGGTATTAGTAAGAATTCATGTCAGATTCGGTAATATCAGGGAATTATACCATAATATGCTCAAAAATGCCACTCTCTTTTTTAGTCATAATAGGCGTTTTTGCCTTACAATAGGCCAGCAAAAACTATTAATCCCTTATCTTTAACCCTTTTCTCCTATGAATGAGGTACTCGCCGCTCTCGGCATAAGCGTTCTAGCGCTTGTTTATGCCGTTTTTCTAATTATGTGGGTAGTCAAGCAACCCTCAGGTAACAAAGAGATGCAGGCCATCGCCCTCTCCATCCAGGAAGGAGCAACCGCATATTTGAACCGACAGAGCCTCACTATGGGCTTTTTTGGCATTCTTATCTTTGTCGTTCTCTACTTCATCATCCCAAAGGGAAGCTACAATAATAACCTCTGGACCGCCGTGAGCTTCATCGTCGGAGCCCTGTTCTCAGCTTTGGCTGGATATATCGGTATGAGCGTATCGGTACGTGCCAACGTCCGAACCGCTGAAGCAGCCAGAAAAGGAATCAAGGAAGCTCTCAGTGTGGCATTCAATGGTGGTGCCGTTACCGGCCTCTCCGTCGTAGGTCTCGCCCTTTTGGGAGTAAGTGGATTCTATTACTTCTACACATCAGTACTGAACATTCCTGTAGCAGAAACAACCAACATCCTCGTTGGATTCGGTTTTGGTGCATCACTTATCTCTCTTTTCGCTCGTGTTGGTGGAGGTATCTTTACAAAAGCAGCAGACGTAGGAGCGGACCTAGTAGGAAAAATTGAGAAGAACATTCCGGAGGACGATCCAAGAAATCCAGCCGTTATTGCTGATAATGTAGGTGATAATGTTGGAGATTGCGCAGGTATGGGGGCTGACCTCTTCGAGACATACGCCGTCACATTGATCGCTGCTATGATTCTCGCCGCATCCACACTCTCGGGATCAATCGGAGACAAGGGAATTATTTATCCTCTCGTACTCGGAGGTATCGCCGTTCTCGCATCAATCGTAGGAACATGGTTTGTGCGACTTGGTCGTTCACAGAACATCATGGGCGCTCTTTATAAAGGTATGATTGTTACAGGAGTTATTTCCGCTATTGGATTTTATTTCGCCACAGACATTATGATCGGCGATATCAAAATCTTCTACGCAGCTCTCGTAGGTATTGGTATCACGTTGGCTATTAACGTCATCACGGAATACTACACTGCAAAGGAATATGGCCCAGTCAAAGGCATTGCAAAGGCTTCAGCAACAGGTGCAGGTACCAACCTCATCGCCGGTCTCGCTGTCGGTCTTCAGTCCACGATCATGCCAACACTCGTTATCGTTTTTGGTATTTATCTCGCATATTATTTCGGTTCAACTTCATCTGCTGTTGAGAGTGGTATCTATGGTATCGCCGTCGCCGCAGTCGCTATGTTGTCCACAACAGGTATGGTCATCGCTACAGACTCATACGGACCTATCACCGACAACGCAGGTGGTATCGCAGAAATGACGAAGATGCCCCCAGACGTACGCAAGATCACTGATGCACTCGATGCTGTCGGAAACACCACAAAGGCCGTAACAAAGGGTTACGCTGTTGGATCCGCCGCACTCGCTGCGCTCGTGCTCTTCCAAGCTTTCACCTCTGAACTTTCAAAATACTCAGCAGGTACAACGGTCACATTTGATATCAGCAATCACATCGTCCTTATCGGACTTATGATTGGTGGACTCCTTCCATTCGCCTTCTCTGCTATGTGCATGAAGTCCGTTGGAAAAGCAGCTCACGCCGTCGTCGAAGAAGTTCGAAAGCAGTTCCGTGAGATCCCAGGAATCATGGAGGGAACAGGCAAGCCACTCTATGGCCGTTGTGTCGATATCGTTACAAAAGCAGCCCTCAAAGAAATGGTTCTCCCAGCTGTAATGGCCGTCCTATCCCCTGTTGTCGTTGGATTCATCCTCGGTCCTCAGGCTCTTGGAGGCTTGCTCGCAGGTGTGATATTGAGCGGATTCTTGATGGCACTCTTCATGTCCACCGGTGGTGCTGCATGGGACAATGCGAAGAAATACGTTGAAGATGGAAACTTCGGAGGCAAAGGTTCAGACGCTCACAAGGCCGCCGTCGTTGGCGACACCGTTGGCGACCCCTTCAAGGACACAGCTGGTCCTGCTCTTAACGCTCTCATCAAAGTTATCAACACGATCGCCGTCATCATCGCTCCGATCATCGCGACAAGCTATTGGTTGAAGTAACAGAGCTCAGCTGAGCTCGGATTCCGTTTTCAATTTCAAAAAAAGAAGGGTAATCATGAATGCATGAGCCCTTCTTTTTACATATAAAATTTCACTTTTCGTTCGCCTTGATATCAACAATATGGAAGCATGGCTGTGACCACTCCTCAGTAGCTACTATTTTTCCCGACCTCTCCATGGCTGCAAGATGAGCTCGCATCCAAGCGATCTGAGCTTTTGACATTCCAGCCTTGGAAATATCAAGTGTAGTACCATACATATGGGTAGAAGTCTTCGAGGCATTACCATTAATCCTTCGAAGGATATCCACATACGCAGCTGTGCGGGTCAAACTTGTAATTTTCAATTTCGTTCCAAATATCTTATGGAATTTTGATGCAAGGTCGTCGAGCATTTTTTTAGCATGAGGACGAAGAGATGCATAATAATGAGCATTTTTAGAATCTAACTCACCAATACCATGCAAAATATAATATGGTCCACTCGTCAATAAAACCATCTTCCTCTGGTTAATAGCATTTTTAAGCGACTGCAATGTAGTAAACTTAGGAAACTTCAACGCAGCAACGGCGTTATTTTCTTCACGTTTTTCTGATTTTGACCCTCTCAAAACCTCGCTATCAGAAAGCTTTGTCACGGCAGATCTATCCCTGGCCTCAGCCTGTGGCAAAGCAAAAAGCGAGGTAGCACCAAGAGTAATGCCAGTTAATAGCGCCGTAACTTTTCCTCGTACTTCCGATCTTGGCGCCTTAATCTCACCCGCCATTTGTGCATGGCTCTGCCTGGAAGCATCTACCTCTCCTTCCAACTGCGTCTCTCGCTCCTCAGGATGTACCATAAAATTAAATAACGAAAATAGAGAACCACGAATTCATTTGACTACAATACAGTATTTTTAGAAATTTGTCAAAAAACCCCGGATTCACCATGCCACAAAAAGAGGTACGTTTTTCGTATGTAGAATGCTATTGCTTTATTATATTTTCATTGTATAATGAACAACCTTAACATTATCAATATGAATCAACTTGGAAAATTCGCGCTATTAGGCGCATTACTAACAAGTAGTGAGGCTTGTAGCGAAAATCTCACTGAAAGTCACTGTGGCATTCCATCATCGAACGATACAACAACCGATTCTGGAAATTCCCAAGATTCGCAAAGCCAAAAAATTGACACCAAATCATCGAAAATTCCCGAGACGACCCTGCTTATAATGAAACATGTAGCAGGTTGTTATGCCGGACTTCGTGACAGTGAAACATGGTGTGGGGATAATATAAATAATAGGGGTCCGACCGAACCAAAATTTTGTGACACCTTCTTTGACAATGCTCCAAAATATCTACAGGATATCTGTCAAAAAAAGGCTATGGATTGCATATCAATAGAATATGGAAAAAGATTCTATGCATGTCTCGATACCATTCCCGCAGATCCAAAATGCAAGGCGGCATTACATCCTCAAAGTCAAGCGAGCGATGCGGATGGCGATGGACTATCTGATCACTTTGAACTATGGCACTCTAATACAAATCCATGTGAGCCATGTTCATTTGGCGACACGGAACCTTGCGATGCCGAATCTGACAATGATCATGATGGTGTGAATAACAAAGATTCTCAACAATTTTATGGAGGATGTATGTCATATATACCTACTGACGAGTGTGGGTAGGTCAATCTTTTTTCTGCCCGGGCAGAAAAAATATACATAAATCCTGAACCAAGAGCTCAATTAGATATGAACTAAAACTAGAATAAAATGCATGGTCGACCATGCTGCTCTCTACGCCCTTGTTCGTCCCAATTTCAGAATAATCTCGAATTCTTTTTTCGTCACCGGACTCACGGACAACCTGGCCTGACGGACGAGTTTCGTTTGAGCCAGAGCCGGAACTTCTTTAATGATACTCAGTGTAACCGGAGTCACCAAAGGCTTCACCGGCTCGACATCAACCATCACCCAGGACGGACCGTCAGCATAGCCGGGAGTATGATCCGGATAGGCCGCGCGCACCACCCTCGCAATACCTACCACTCGACGCTCAGCACCTGAATGATAAAAAAGCGCCAAATCCCCCATTTTCATCGCGGCGAGATTATTTCGGGCCTGATAATTACGGACACCATTCCACGGCGTCTTCTTCTCGCGCACCAGGGTATCCCATGCATACGCCGCTGGTTCACTTTTTAAAATCCAGTAATTCATGAAGTTCTATTGTGTAAGTTCCACTACTCCCTTCTTCCCGCACATAGATGCATCAAAAGTAGGATCAAGCTTCACGCTGAAATCAACTCCATTCGTATGGCAAAGTCCGGGAGCATAGAGCGGAGAAAAGTTTTTCATAGGAGGTACGCCATTACTTACAAAATCCTTTGCAGCTTTCGCAAGAGCCTTTGTACTATAACCTCTGAAATCAACAACCTGGCCAGGTTTTACATTGAATGGAGCGCCGGTTTTCTTACTGGTCTTCACTGTCTTGAGGAGTTTTCCAATATATTCATTATTTACAACCGTAATGGCATACATGTTGACGTACTGGTATGGAAGCACGATTTGATCGTTAGACTGCTCTTTCATCTTCTCTATTACCTGAACCTTATACATCACATTCTTACCTTTCACGGAAGGCGTCGCAACAGGAAGTGGACCCGTAATACCAACCTGGATATTCGCAAAGCAGGTCGCAGAAACGCCCTCGAGTTTTTTGCTGAAATCAACACCGTTCGTATGACAAACACCCGCAATGCCATCGTCCGCAGAAAAATTCTTCAATGGGGGTACGCCATTACTTACAAATGCCTTCTGCTTTTCAGCAGCATCCATACTTCCAAATGCCATAAAATCAACCACCTCTCCCGATTTCACCGTGAAGGTAGCGCTGTTATTACCCGTAGGCATAGTGGCAACCAGAACGCCAGTATATTCATTATTGACGAGCGTGATGTCATACATATTCACAAAAGCATTCAAAACCGGTACGGGTTCGCCATTCCCAGACGCATCGATAGCTGAAACTTTTACAAGCGCATCGGCAGGTGTTGCCGCAGATACACTAGGAATCACAAGAGATAGAGCGAAAGTAAACACAATACCAAGACGCAAAAATTTCTGAAATTTCATAACATAATAGTAAAAAAATATACATTCATTCTCGAGGAATACATCATAGGTGTCAAGAATTCAGATCTTCGTACGTACGAAAAAAAAGAATCATAACAAAAAACCACCTGACAACGCAGGTGGCTTTTAAAATTCTAACTAATTTCATGACTACTTTTTCGCAGCAGGCTTGGCAGCAGGAGCCTTGGCGGCAGCGGCAGGCTTAACTGCACCACCTGTCGTAGCAGCAGGAGCTCCGGTTGGAGCAGCGACAACAGCGGCAGCAACAACAGCAACCTCAGCAGCTTCCTTACGTGGAGGAAGAACATTAGCAACCGTCTGGTCGAGGTCATCAAGAATCTGAATCGTAGAAGGTAATTTCAAATCGCTTACGTGAATAGCATCATGGAAGGTCTTCAATACAGAAATATCAATAACGATAGATTTGACGAGGTCTCCAGGAAGACATCGAACACGAATTGATGGAGTGATAAGCGTCAAAGCACCAACGAGATCTTTGACGGCGAGAGAAACACCAGTAACTTCAACAGGAATTGAAGTTGAGATCTTGTGGTCCATACGGAGGTTCAAGAAGTCTACGTGAGCAATAGTGTCGTTGATAGGGTGAAACTGAACATCCTGTACGAGAACCTTGAACTTTTTCTTTCCACCGTCTACATCTACATCAATAATAGAAGTGTCTCCAGCAGCGATATACGCACGTCGGAAAGTCTGGTAGTCCATAGAGAGCATAATTGGCTCCTGGCCCGGTCCATAAATAACAGCAGGAATTCTCTTCAATCGTCGTAACGAAGCGCTGCGTACCTTCATATCTCGTGTTTGAGCTTCAAGAGCAAGTGTATCCATAATAATAAAAGAAAGGAAAAAAATAACAAGCGGGCGCATTCTATCCAAAAACAGGGCTTAAAATCAAGTAGAAAGTATAAAAAGAGAAATCGAGCATACCGTCAATTGACCTTCTCGACCAGCTTCCGTACAATCAGGAGGCAAAATTCCCCTATTTATTCACCAAAAAACTACCATGGGCGTATTCCAACAGGCAAAAGACATGTATAAGCTCCAAAAAGAGGCCAAAACCATCAAAAAGGAGCTTTCCAATATTCATATTGAAGCTGAGGAGGATGGTGTCATCGTCACGGTAAACGCCGAACTTGAGTGTATCAATGTGACTATCTCGGACGAGGCGATGCAGAGCAAAGACGCTCTCCAAAAGAATATCCTCAAAGCCTTCAATAAGGGCCTCAAGAAGGGCCAGCAGATCGCCGCCGAGAAGATGAAAGGCGTAATGTCGATGATGGGAATGGGCCAGGGACCGGAAACAGAAGAAAAAGCCAAAGACTAAACTTCCCTGAACATCTCATAGAAAAACTCAAAATATGGCGTTCACTCCCCTATCTCAGCGCAGAAAATCCGGAAAAATGCATACATCAACCCTACTTATAGCTGTAGGCGTCCTGATTGCTGCCTATATGGTTTATTCCTATATAGGATACAACCATGCGATAAAAAACGGATATGATTCCGGAAATGAGAAAAAAATATCATTCATCGTAAAAAAAGGTGACTCCGCAAAAGACGTCGGGAAAACACTGGAACAAAAAGGAGTAATCGGAAATAGTACTTATTTCACGAAGTATATCGAGTCGCAGGATATGGACGGTAAAATTATTGCCGGTGAGTTTGATGCATCACCCTCTATGTCTATCGAGACGATCGCCTCCTTATTGGCCGACGGCAAAGGAATCAAAAATACGATAACTATCCCGGAAGGGCTCTCTATCAAGCAAATAGACGACCGACTTGCCGAACGTCAGCTCATCCAGTCGGGTGAGTTCGTCGACACGGTGAAAAAATTCAATAATTATGCACTGTATCCATTTCTTCCGCAGCAGCAAATGTCAGGAACGAACATTCCACTAGAAGGGTTCCTCTTCCCGGACACCTATGGCATCGACTCGGGAAGTTTCTCTTCTGCCACCCTGATAGATCTCATGCTCAAAAACTTTCAGAAAAAACTTCCAACCAACGTCACACAACTACTCGCAGAAAAAAACATATCCCTCTTCGAAATGGTAACCGTTGCCTCCATGCTCGAAAAAGAAGTACGACACGAAGGCGATCTACCAATCGTCTCCGGAATCATATGGAAAAGAGCTAATAGCGGATGGTTCCTCAATATCGACGCCACTATTCTCTATGAATTACAGAAAAAGACCCTCACCAAAGACGACCTCAAGCAAGACTCCGCTTACAACACCTATACCAGAAAAGGACTTCCACCAGGCCCAATCAGCAATCCGGGAATCAAAACAATCCTAGCCGCCCTCAACCCACAAAAAACCTCACACTGGTTTTATATTACCGACCCAAAGGATGGAAAAGCCGTCTATGCCGACACAAATGCGGGACAGAATAGAAACAGGGCAATCTACCTAAAATAAAGTAGGTTAAATTCCCTTCTCATCCAACCCGTTATTCCAAAAATACCACTCATCTTCCGTAAACATCGGATCGATAGGGGCAATTACCTCGGGACTTTGGAATTTTTCGTAGGCAGCCAGTGCGGCCCTATCCATCGTGAACTGTTGCCCAGCCGAAACAGTAACCGTCTCTACCTCCTTTGGACCGTCCTCGCTTGGAATAACAATCGTAGCCTTCACTGAGCCTTTGATGACGCGAATAATTTCATCCCCTTTTTGCGCAGAAAAATCCTCCACCTCAAAAATAGCACTCTGCGACTCAAGAGAAAGATGTGAAGTGCTCATGATAATACGAGGAACAACATCAGCAGCCGACTCGGCAAAAATCCATCCACGGCCTCCCTTCATCGCTACATCAATCGTATCTTTGAAATTATCCTGCACCACGTCCCGCAAAAGAACGGTAGTATTTTCATCAAATCGCAAAACCTCTCTCTTGAAAAAAGTAAGTCCAATGCGTCCGGAAACATCAGTGACAATTTCATCGCCTTTGAATACGCGCATCTCATTCAAAGCATCATCGGTATTCGGACTCCCTGCCGGAGTTAGTTTGGCCCTTCCCTGTAATGTATAAAGAAACACGTCTAATGGCTTGTGCTCAACAAAAGCAGCCTGATAAAGTTGTACCGAAAGTATAATAATAACCACCAGCGCAATA
This sequence comes from Candidatus Peribacteria bacterium, assembly GCA_943354965.1. Classification (GTDB taxonomy): domain Bacteria; phylum Patescibacteriota; class Gracilibacteria; order UBA1369; family UBA12463; genus CALREA01. Next base: position 10,457 of record CALRDN010000004.1, read on the forward strand.
AACAAAAAAGGCGGAAGGAAGTAATCCACAAAGCGTTTTCTATGAACTCTGTGGGCTGAAACAGTACGGTATGGCCGATATACCATCATAAATATTCTAGACAAGACCTAACTCCTGCTTGATAGCATGGAGATCGCGAACGATTCGCTGGTCAGTCTGCAACATCTTCTCAATTTTGTGGCACGCATGCAAGACAGTCGTATGATTTTTCCCACCGAAGTCCGCTCCAATTTTCTCATACGCCTCATCCATCTCTTTTCGAATGATATACATGCAGATCTGTCGAGGAAGCAAAATTTCCTTTCTCCTATCCTCACCTACCAAATCTTGTTTAGAGATATTAAAATACTTGGCCACCGTTGTCATGAGATGATCAACGTTACGGATGAAGTTCCGGGTAGATACAGACACAGGAGCGCTCGGTATGCCACTATGAAGTGGTTTGCCATGATCACTACTCACAAAGTCCTCCCGAACATCAACGGCCTTGTGGAGCTGCTTAATAGTGTCCATAGCCATCCCTACCGTTGGAACAAGTCCCTGAAGTTTCACGGCAGCAATAATCGATTTGAGTACGCCCTCCAAATCTCTCACGCTCTCTTCGATATGATAGGCAATACAGCTCAATACCTCACCATCAATAATAATCCCCTCATTCATACACTTCTCCTGCAAAATGGCGAGTCTCGTCTCGTACTCTGGCGGCTGAACTTCCACAACCATACCCATACCAAATCGACTCGTTAATCTATCGTCGAGATCATTCAACTCTTTCGGAGCGCGATCGGAACTGATAATAAGCTGCTTACCAGAATCAAAAAGATCATTAAACGTATGAAAAAACTCTTCCTGACTTGTAGTTTTCGAGCTAAAGAACTGGATATCATCCACGATAAGACAGTCTACGCGGCGATATTTTTCTTTGAACTCCTTCATATGACGCGTACGAATTGACTCGATAACCTCATTCACGAAACGCTCAGAGGTGATATACACCACGACAGCATCAGGATTATTTCGAAGAATCTCGTTACCGGTACCCTGAAGAAGATGCGTCTTGCCCAGTCCGACCTTTCCATAGACAAAAAAGGGATTATAAATGCCACCAGGATTAGCAGCGACCGCCTGTGCCGCGGCATAGGGAACACGATTCGCCGGTCCGGTGATGAATGAGTTCAGCCTGTACTTCTCTTGCAACGCCTTGCTGCGCAAACCATCACCAAAACTCACCTCTCTTCCTCCACTTACACGACGTGCCCGTTTGGCCGGCTCATCTTTTAATTCAATCTTCCTCAAATCATCCTGATTAGCCAATCCAATCTCAACCACAAACTTCAACTCAGTTAAATCAAGAAAATTCATCTTGAGCGCATCAAATATCTGCCCTGTATGTCTCTTCTCTACCCATTCCTTCGTAAATGGATTAGGAAAACCAATAACAAAAACGCCGTTTTCATAGGACATAGGCGCTGTGTGCTGGAACCACGTCACAAAAACCTTTCGAGGCATTGTCTGCTCAATAATCTTCAGAACTCCACGCCACACTTCATTCAAATCCTGCATAGAAAAGTTTTACGGTGCCGCACCATAGTAACGATGACTAAGCCCCCTAGCAAGAGTTTTGCACAATTCTTTATTTCGTAAGATAAAAAATGTTACCCACTACATGTTGATACAAAATAGTGATGCAATAACATTTAAAACCAATTGGCAAGAGAGCCAGAAATGACAAAAAAAATCATGCAAGAAAAAATTTCACTCACCCTAAAACAACCTCGCAATATCTTTGAAGGTGACGGCAAAAATTATCAAGATAAGACAGATAGCACCGATACTATGAACAGCCTGTTCAAACTTCTGATTCACCGGTCTACCAAGAACCGCCTCAATAATAATGAACAACAGTCGACCACCATCAAGACCCGGAAATGGCAAGAGATTCAAGATACCAAGACTCAAAGAAAGAAGTGCCATAAATCGCAGGAGAGAGAGCAAACCTTCTGTAAGAAATACTCCGGTCATCTGCGCAATACCGACAGGGCCGGAAACACCATCAGGAACAGAAAATGTAGTGAAAAGATCAACAACAAGATCTCCAAACATGCCGAGAGTAGCCTTTCCCAAACGATAGGTTTCAGTAAATGCCATACCTAAACTCTTGAAGAAACCATATCGAACCGGACGGAGCTCTACCATGGTCGTAGGAAGCACCGATGCCTCCAAAACCATACCGAGATTTTGATTAATAATTGGGGCCAAACGCACTCCAAAAGTTCCATCAGCTCCCGGACTCAAATAGAGCGTCAACGTCTTACCGGCACGCTCCAAGAGCAACTGAGCAGGCTTTCCCGTAGCCTTCGTAACATTCAATAAATCCACTGCCTGTTCAGGCAAAACAGCATCCTGATGTTCAACCTGCAAAATCACATCTCCCTTTTTGAGATCAGATTTTTCAGCTCCGCTTCCAAAAACAACATCCCCTACTACAACCGAACGTCGCTGCGGAAAGGTAGCAGTAACCTCATACTGCTTGAACTGTCTCTCATAGGTAATCTTCACTGCCTTCTGGGTCAAAAGAGACTGATAATCATCGGATGAATATACGGGAATATTATCGATAGCGAGGAGTATATCCCCGGATTTGATACCCGCCTTCGATACCTCACTCTGCGGATCGACGCTCTGAACAATAATTCTCGGAACCATGAATGACTCATACAAGCCAATTCCCAAGCCCTTATCGTCAAACTTTTGTTTTGGAATATTCAATTGTATCAATGAATCACCACGTCGAAGTTTCAGCGATAATCCAAGATCCTTTCCACGCTGAACCGATTGTGTGAGAAGTTCCTGAGTAATCACTCCCCTGCTATTGACCTCAACAAGCAAGTCATCTGGTTTGATACCTACGCTCTCCGCCAAACTACCGGATTTAACCTCCTTGATCATATATCCTGTCTTGATCTGAAGTTGACCGTCTTGAATAGCCGTTAAAATATCCTGCTGATCAATCAAAAGTGGCTTGATACCTACCAAAAATCCAACAAACAAGAGAAATACCGCTAAAAGTATATTAATACAAACACCGGCAGAAACGATCAAAAAACGCTGACGTAGCGTCTTTGATGCGTAACTTCTCGCATTCTTGAGCGCGCCAGGCTCACTAGGACTCTCCCCGAAAAGTCTCACAAATCCACCAATAGGAAATAAATTGATAGAATACAGTGTCTCGCCAATTTTCTTGCTCCACAAACGAGGAGGAAGACCAAAACCAAACTCATCGACTCGCACACCGGCCTTCCGTGCAAAATAATAATGTCCAAACTCATGCGCGAGCACGAGGACGGATAATATCGCAATAAAAACAATAATAGTGAGGAGGATGTGCATGGGAGTGAGGTAGAGGGGTGAGGGACTTTACAAATGAAATATTACACGGTCATTATATCTTGTTCCTTCTTTTTTGCTATGCTATCTATCTCATTATTGGCGTGGTCTACGAATCCCTGGAGCTCCTTTGTAGCGCCAAAATATTCATCCTCGGAGATCTCACTGTCTTTCTTCATAGCGTTAAGAGTGTTGTTCACGTCTTGTCGTATATTGCGAACCGCGATCTTCCCATCTTCAGCATATCGACCAACAACCTTGACCAACTCCTTTCGTCGCTCCTCGGTAAGTGGCGGAATATTAATACGGATGACAATACCATCATTATTTGGCATAAGTCCGATATTTGCCATTTGAATTCCCTTCTCGATAGCCGTGAGTAATGCCCTGTCCCATGGCTGAATCTGAATCGTTTTCGCATCAGGAACCGACACACTGGCAACGCTCTTCAATGGCTGCAAAGAGCCATAAGCATCGACTCGGACCTCTTCGACGAGAGCAGGGCTAGCTCTACCGACCTGCAAACGAGAAAATTCATCTTTGAGGTGAGAAATTGCCTTGAGCATGAGATCATGAGCGCCATGAATAATTTCCTGTGAAGTCATAAAAATAAGTAGTAAAAAGGTAAAAGGTACAAAAAATGAATACTATGAGATAGTCGTTCCCACCTGCTCTCCACGAACAACCTTCATAAGGTTCTCATCCTTTTGCATATTGAAAACAATAATAGGAAGCTTGTTATCCATGCAAAGTGAAACAGCCGTAAGATCCATAACTTCCAAGCCAAGCTCCAATACCTGCTGATACGAAACATCCTTGAACTTCTTGGCATCTTCGTGCTTTTTCGGATCCTTGTCGCAAACATAATCAACCTTCGTCGCTTTCAAGAAAACATGGCACTGTAACTCAAGAGCACGCAACGCAGCCGCAGAGTCAGTAGTGAAATATGGACTTCCCGTCCCACCCGCACACAAAACAACATCATGGGTAGCAAAAGCCTCTCTCGCTTTTTGCGGAGTATAGGCATCCAAAACAGATGGCATAGGCAGGGCGGAAAAAGCCTTTGCACTCACTCCGAGTGATTTCAGTTTTTCCTGCATGGCAACCGCATTCATGACCGTAGCAATCATTCCCATGCTATCGGAAATAGTCCTATCCAGAGCAAGCTCCTTCTGATCACGAAATCTCCAAAAGTTCCCTCCTCCAACAACAAGTGCCACCTGCACACCACTAACCGTCACCTCCTGAATACTTTTACATAAATGCTCTATTGTCGCTCCATCAATGCCGAACTGCTGCTGCCCTGCAAGCACCTCTCCTGAGAGTTTCAACATGATGCGATGATACGGAACCGATTTCTTATTACTCATACTAAAAAAGTTTAAACATTACAAGTGCCACAATCAAACCAATCAAAACACCAACACCAATCATCATAGACTGTTTTTTGGAATCATCAGTATCTTCATGGGCAGAAGCCAAATCCATAAGCAAATTCGAGTTCATAACAATGTCTTCCTCTGCATGGTTCTTCAAAACCTCCTCAAAGTTATGGGTCGCCACTAATTGAACAAACTTATCAAATCGAACCTTCACTAAATCCCCCGGCTCACGGTCCTCGGCGGGAGCGCTCACAATACCCTCTTCAATCGTATCATCTTCGCTGATTTCACTGACCTGAAAACCAATATCTCCACTCGGAACCTCTACGTCGCGAATCTGCCTGCCTGTTTTTTTACCATTTCGATTCAAGCTATTCTCATCAATTCGAATTTCGCGCATAAAAATGAGGGTTTAATACAAATACCAAATACGAACGTACGATACCAAAACGCGCCAAAAAGAGCAAAAAAATAAGCCACTGATATTTGTAGTATCAATGACTCATTCTGATATTTTCGATAATTACTCTACGAACGTGAGAGCAATACCCGTCTTGTTTGCACGACCGGTACGACCGATTCGGTGTACGTAGTCTTCATATGTCTGAGGAATATCAAAGTTGATAACATGTGAAACATTTGGAATATCGATACCTCGAGCAGCTACGTCGGTAGCAACGAGAATTTTAATCTTCTCTGCCTTGAAATCATTGAGAGCCTGCTGACGCTTGGATTGAGGCTTGTCTCCATGGATGGATGCAACCTTGTGACCTAATTTTGCGAGCATGACACATAATTTTTCAACACCATGCTTGGTACGTCCGAAAATCAATACCTTTCCAAATTCAGGCTTCATCAAAAGCTCATGGAGAACCTCGAGCTTCTTCTCTTTGTTTGGAACACGGATAATATCCTGATCAACACTTGCGGCTGTATCACCTGACTTAACCGAGATAGAGATATGTTCAGCTCGTAAGAATGTTCGGATCAAAACCTCAATCTCCTTCGAAATCGTTGCAGAGAAGAAAAGTGAGTGACGCTCTTTCGGCATCAAGCCAATCAAGAATCGGATATCAGCGATAAAGCCCATGTCGACCATACGATCCGCCTCGTCCAAGATAATATTTTGGAACTGAGAAAGGTCGATACATCGTTGTTCAATCAAATCTCTCAAACGACCAGGCGTACCAATAACAAAGTTCGGATTGTATCGAAGATCACGTTTCTGAAGTCCCATACTTGCGCCTCCAATACAGAGTGCTGCACGTAAACCAGATCGATCAGCAAACGTATGGAACTCATCCAAAATCTGCTGTCCAAGCTCACGAGTAGGAACGACGATAAGTGCACGTTCGTTCTTGTTATGAAAAACCTTATTAATAAGAGGAATCAAAAATGCCGCCGTCTTGCCAGTGCCCGTATTGGCGATACCTACGACGTCCTTACCCTGTAAGATATGAGGAATAGCCTGATCCTGAATAGGAGTCGTAGACTCAAATCCTTTTTTCACGATATTCTCCTTAAGCTTAGGATGGATATCGAAGTCGGCGAACTTATTCTTGGAAATATATGCCGCCTCAGCCACAACGGGCTTAGCTTTATTAACAAATCGGTTAATATCGATTCGTGGACCGCCTTTAGAGAATCGGCTAGGTGAACGTCCACCAAAACCTCCGCTACGTCCTCCACCGCGACTAAAACCTCCACGGCTACCGCCTGCGCGGCCTCCTGGGGCTCGACTACCACTACTTGCACCGCCAAATGATGTGCGTCCTGTGCTTGCTGAACTTGAACTGACTCTTTTTCTGAACATGTAATACTTTTTTTTAAGGACTTGTAATCTATCCTATAAATATACATGTGTCAAGTATCAATACCTACCGCCTGGGACACGTGGGTAAAACCATCTTTTTTGAGAAGCTGAACAAGGCCGAGCTGAATCTCGCTCATAAGTTGCGGTCCTTGGTAGATCATACCAGTGATAAGTTCAAGTAAATTCGCCCCAAGACGAATCTTTCGATATGCATCCTCTGCTGAAAAAATACCCCCTACGCCAATAATAAGGAATCTACCCTGCGAACGGCGATATACATAGGCTATCTGCTCATCCGTAAGTGGCTCTACCACCTTGCCACTAATACCACCGACTCCCGGAACAAAATCTTTCGGATTAATTGTCGCCAAGTCACGTCTCTTGCTTAAATTAGTACAAACAAAGCCGTCTACATGGTGCTGAGAAGCAATATCAAGAATCTTATCAAGCTGCTCACGGGTAAGATCCGGGGAGATTTTGATAAAAATTGGCTTCTCGGTAGGTACAGCATCGAGCGCTATCAACAATCGATTCAAATTCTCCGGCTCATGAAATGGCTGACCGCTGGTAACGTTCGGACAACTGATATTGATAGTGAAAAAAGAAGCGATATCCAAGAACTTCTTGAATGTCTCTACGTAATCAGCAATACCAATTGCCACATCATTCGTCTCCCTGCAGTTCGTCTTGGCAATATTAATCGAAACGGGGATATCAAAAATCTGGCGGTCCAGCTTCCGCGAGATAGCCTCAGCACCTATATTCTTTAGGCCGTAATTGATGACCAGAGCGCGCGAGGCGGGCATTCTCCATAAATGCTTGCCAGGATTACCCTCATACGCCCGCGCCGTCACCGACCCTACCTCCATAAATCCAAACCCAACCTCAGGCATAATCCGAGTAGTAACCGCATTCTTATCAAATCCCCCACTCAATCCAATGGGATTCTCAAAAACAACATTCATAAATACTTGGCGCAACATCGGATCGTTCGGCGAAGCAAATAAGAGAGATGTAATAAATCTGGTCAGGCGAAATGAGCCTAAAACCGTCCCGAATCGTATCATTCCCTCATGCACCCTCTCCGGATCAAATATGAAGAATATCGGCTTCAAAAGAGTCCGATACAACCACCCTAATACCATATTTCTAGCTTCAATCGTTCTCATAGCCCAAGTATAGCCCTATCGAACTGGTGTTTAAAGCAAAAATATGATATAATGACAAGAAGATTTTCTATTAAAAATCACATGGCAGATTTACCTATTCCGGAAGCAAAACCAGAGAAAAAAACAGCGCAGGAAATACTTGACCTACAGGCCCTCAAAAAGGGGGTCGACAAGGTAAAAGCTCGTAAAAAATATACCGACAGGCACGGTGCTGATTCATTAAAAACAGAGGTAAACACCAAAAAAGAACAAGAAGAGTTGCGAGCAAAAATAGAAGCAGAAATGGACGAGGAACTCGCCAGAAAAGATCTGAACGGAGACCCCGTTGTAGAAAATTTGAAGGTAAAGTCAAAAGTCGAAACGGAGATAAAAAAACTCAAAGGAGTTGAAAAAGTCATTAGCCAAATTGACACATTGAATGACATCAGAAATCTCGACGCCAAGACACTTATTGAACTGGAAAATAAGTATCCGGGGATTTTGATGTACTCCTTCACTGATCGGGCTGATGAGGTAGCAAAAAAGAATTACGAAAAAATAGATCTCGCACAGTGGACGGATTATACAAATCCAAAACCGGGAAAAAAACTCAAGATAAACTTCCACGGAAATCCCTACGCCGAAAATGAAATTGGTGCAGCGGATCTCCTCCCTCCGACCATCAGAAAAGTAACAGCCTATACAGAAAACGATCCAAGCAACAAACGCACAAGCGAGAGACGTATTGGAATGAAAGGAGAGAATAAAAAAGGAAGAGGCTTCTTTGACCAAGAGGGTTATATCGCCATATATAGCGAAGATATCGTCATTATCGGTGGAGAAAAAGAACCGGAAAAAGGAGTAGAAATGGATTTTATGAAAAAGTACCTAGAAAAATCAAATACTCCAAAAAGCGATAATCCGGAGGAACAACACGCTGCGGCAGAAAAACAATATGCCATCGAGCAGGAAAAGGGAGACGCAGAATGGCTCGCCATGCTAGAGAAAAAAAATCCACACTACCAAAAACAGAAAAAAATGTCAGATGAAGACATATCTGCCCTAGTAGGAAATATCGAATCAACCGGCACAGGGAAAAAAGTCGTAGAAACCATCGTAGCATCTATCAAGTCGGGATACCGAACACCGCCATTCGACAAGCGCCCAGGTGGAGTAAAGGGTTGCTGTTTCTATTGGGTCGACCACATCTACAAAGAAGCCGGAGTAAAAAGAAAAATGGTATACAACAGCTTAAATCAATATCAAGGACAGGATTGCGGTGATAAACACGCCGACAAGTTTATGTTAGATCAAATCAAACCTGGAGATCATATTTTCTACAATCAGGAACGTCACTACGTTCAAGAGCATAAGGTGAACAAAAAAGGTAAACCATTGCATGCCGTCGATGAAAATGGAAATCACAGTGCCGTCTTTATCGGCTGGATTGGACCGCAAGAAAATCACCAAGCTCAAATGGCGAGCGCCTCAGCAGGCACGCTCGGAAGATTTCATTCAGATCCGGTAGATTTCAATAAAATGCCGGTGACGAGAATATACAAACCCGTGCCAAAAAGAGGATAGATCACGGACATACCACTGAATTAAGGAGGAATAGAATTCAAATAAGATTTGGAAAATTTCACAAATAGACTTGCAAAATAATGATATTTTCTCTATCCTAAACGCAACTATATTGCGTTTAAAAATTATATGTACAAAACTATATCACTTATTGCACTCATCTCGGCTATAACACTCGCCGGCTGTAGCAGCCAGGAACAGGTAATAAATTCAAATGCGAATCAATCACTAAAGATAGTAACGAGCTTCTACCCTCTCTACGAAATTGCACATCAAATTACAGGAGATCTGGCCACAATCAAAAACATCGTACCGGGAGGGACAGAGCCACACGACTATGAACCAACGGCAAGAGATATTATCGACATGAGAGAGGCAAACCTCGTCATCTATAACGGGCTGGGGCTGGAACCATGGAAAGATAAAATCATCCCTGACCTTCAAAAAAACAACACACAGGTGATACAAATATCCGACCTCTTCAAAAGCACCATCATTGCAAATGACCCGCACCTATGGCTGGATCCCGTACATTACAAAACGGAAGTAGAAGAAGTAAGTAAAAAAATTATTGAGATGGATCCCCCGCACGCTGATATTTACAAGGCAAACACAGAAAAATTCGTACGGGAGTTGGACGCCCTACATCTCACCTTCGAAAGTGCTCTCAAAAGCTGCAAATTCGATACATTTATTACAAATCATGGAGCATTCGCATACTTGGCCAAACGATATCACCTCAATATAATTCCAATTGCGGGACTATCCCCTGACATAGAACCTTCACCAAAAACGATGGCAAACATTACAAATATCATTACACAAAAAGGCATACGGTATATCTTGACCGAGACACTCGTCAGTCAAAAAATTGCTAATACGTTAGCGAAATCAAGTGGAGCCAAAACCCTTACACTCAACCCACTTGAAGGATTAACCAATGAGGAAATCTCAGCTGGGAAAAATTATATCAGTGTCATGAAAGACAACCTGCCAAATCTACGGACCGCACTTGAGTGTACGTAGAAAAAAATAGTCGTAAAAGGGTAGTAAAAAGCATTATTTGTGGTATACTCCGCAGGCTTTCCTTTCAAAGATACCTAATTTACAAAGCTACACCCATGGAACACGGCAACGTAATAATCAGATTTGACCGAGTATCATACTCATATGACAACGAAAAAGTAATCCTCGACGAGTCGAGCTTTTCGGTAAGAGAAAATTCAAAAATAACGATCATGGGACAAAATGGAGCGGGAAAAAGTACGATCTTCAAACTCCTTCTGGGAGCAGACGGCACAAAAAATGATGAAGGTGAGGTCGAAACTCTCAAGCCTAACAGAGGAAAAGTTCACATCACCAACAATGCTACTATTGCTATAGGTCTTCAGGTGATGCCAAGAAAGTTCTTCGAACTAACTATTCTTCAGTATTTCGCTACCGCCTTTTCAGAAAAAAAACATACATTAGAAAAACTCGTAAAAGACGTACTCGAGGTTGTCCACCTCTCGACGCCTTTTGATAAAAAAATTAAAGACTTCTCCGGAGGACAGTTAGCACGCCTACTGCTCGCCTATGCGTTGATTCAAGAACCAGATATTCTCCTGCTTGATGAGCCTACGAACAATCTCGACACGGATGGAATTGACCATCTGACAGGCTTTCTCATGGGATATGAAAAAACCGTAATTGTCATTTCCCATGATGCAAACTTCCTGAACGCCTTCACGGAAGGTGTATTGAATCTCGATATTTATACCAAAAAAGTTGAGCAGTATGTTGGAGATTACTTCGACGTGGTAGAGCAAATCGCTGCGCAGATCGCCCGTGAAGAACGAAAAAACGCACAGCTGGAAAAAAACATCCAGGATCGCAAAGACAAAGTAAACTTCTTCTCACACAAGGGTGGAAAGATGCGTAAACTCGCCAGCAAACTTCGCGAAGAGGTAGAAGAAGACGAGGAGAACAAAGTAGAGGTAAAAAAAGACGACAAAACTATTAGACCGTTCATTATTCCCGTACAGGAGCCATGGTCAGACGTGATGGCAACGATTAATTCCGTAGGTGTTATTCAAAACGGAGAACGAAAGGAGAAAAAAACAGACATCAAACTCTGGCGCCGTAACCGTCTTCAGATTCTGGGACCGAATGGAATTGGAAAAAGCACACTCCTCCGCGAACTCGCGCTCAGCGAATCAAAAGGAGCCGTGATATCCGACGAGCTCCGAGTTGGATACTATCAACAAGACTTCTCGGGACTCGACTTCGACAAAACCGTCTACGACTCATTGGCCGAGATGATGGATTACCCAAACCCGAAAGAGATTTATTCCGCAGGGGCACACTTCCTCCTCACATCAGAATTAATGAAAAACAAGGTTGGCTTCCTCTCTGAGGGTCAAAAAGGTCTCCTCTGCTATGCTCGCTTCGTACTTCAAAAACCAGGACTCCTCATTCTCGACGAGCCCACAAACCACATCAACTTCCGCCACCTCCCAATCATCGCAAAAGCCATTGATGCCTTTGAAGGTGCAATCATCCTCGTCTCACATATGTCCGAGTTCGTTGAACAAATCAACATCACGGATACGTTGGATTTGGGAACTATTTTGAAGAAGAAGTAAAGATAAGAAAATGGAAACAAAAAAACTTCTCACCGAGAAGTTTTCCACAAAAAAAGCCTTAAGTTCCAAATAGCACGTTCAGCAGCAGATAAGAGGTTAGAGTAAAAATTATTTCATTACTGAAGTAATCTTCTACATATCAGGTTATCCCGATATGCAATCTGTCTGCAGCTTCTCCTTAAACACTTAGACCCATCTAAGGTAAGTTTACAGTGGCGATATATTTTTGGGAAAATATATGACCAGGCTTATTTATGCGATCTGAAGCTTAAGGCACAGCCGGCAAGAAAAACTATTTATTACCGCTTGCGCCCTAAGATTCGTTCCGTATTTCAATGTACAGATATATAATACCAGATTTTAGGATAAAAGCAAGCAAAATCTTTCAAAATTCAAAAAATAACAGAAATAAAGCTGAATTAAAGAGAATAATCGCAAAACCTCACTCTCTAAAGGCGTCCTTATTGGCCAAATACATCTCCGAAAACGTAATAACAAGAAGCGCGACTAATGGACCCAGTATCAATCCGGAAGGGCCGTACACCGCCATGCCACCAAAAAGTGTTAGGAACATGAGGAGCGGATGGATATTCGCCTGTCGTCCAATAAAAAGTGGTTTCAAAAAAGCATCCACCGAAGACATGACCGTAGCGCACCAAACGGCAAGGAATATTGCCTGCACATGATCACCCGCGAGATAAAGCAATACTACCGTAGGTACCCAAACTAACGCCGTACCTACATAGGGAATAGGAGAAAGAAAAGCAACAAATATACCCAATAGCAAAGGTCTCTGCACGCCAACAAGGGAAAAACCAATACTACCAATAATCCCCTGCATAAGCGCACTCAAAAGAACCCCATAAAAAACAATACTCATCAAAGAACGAATCTTTTTAAAAAGAATATCTTCTTGGTATTGAGGCAATAAACTATAATGAGCGATTTTTGAAACGATAACTTCTCCATCGCGAAAAAAATAAAAAAGTGTGAAAAGCATGACAAACAAGCCAAAAATGAAACGAAGAGAACCCTGGAGAATAAGCTGAGATTGTCTCACGAAAAAATCGGCAGCGCTACGTACAAAACCAATAAACTGATCGGCAATATTGATAGACTGCATGGGAATATCTGCGACAAGTCGTTGATACATATCATAAGGAAGGTGCCCGGGCGACCACTGGAATGCAGCATCCAGAACACCCGGCTGGAACCAATACTGCACAGATGTATACAAGGAAAGAACCTCCTCTTTGAGAATAAGAACAAGGGCCGTAAGTGGAAGCACGACAGCAAAAACAAAAAGCAAACATGAGATCAAGGCAGAAACGTTAGGACGAGGGACAAATCTAATAACCCAACGATGAACCGGAGCCAGCGCCGTCGCGGCTACGGCTGAAAAAATAATTATGGAGAAAAAGGGCTTAAGGAGAAGGGAAAAAAGGAAAAGTGCAACTAGGAAACAAAAAAACAAAAAATAGCTCGAAAAACCTCGAATTTGCAGATTTTGACCGGTTTTCTCCCCTAAGCTACTTATCATTGTAATAAAGCTAATAGATAGGTAAAATAAGCTATCTGTGTCGTACTAACCCGCCTATCAGGAAGAATACAGTAATAATGAAGATATTTATACTCATTTATGGTATAATAAACCTCGTATGAACGAAATAACCTCAGACATAGCCGTTATCATAGCCCTCATCCTATTGAATGGATTTTTCTCCGGAACGGAGATGGCTGTCATTTCTCTTCGAAAAACACGACTCAAGCAGCTCGTGAAAAACGGCAATCGCAATGCGATGATTATCGAAAACTTCAAGAAAAATCCGGAAGACCTCCTCGCTACCATCCAGGTTGGCTTAACTCTAGTTGGTACTATCGCATCAGCATATGCCGCTACGAAAATCGCTGTAGCACTCACGCCGCTATTGGAAAAATCATCGGTATCATTCATTTCACAAAACGCCGGAGGTCTTAGCTTGGCATTCATCGTTATTATGATTACCTACCTCACTATTGTATTCGGGGAACTCATTCCAAAATCACTTGCCATCAAGTTTTCAGAACCCTTTGCGCTCTTCGCCGCACGTCCAATCTACGCACTATCCAAAATATCATTTATCATTACGAAATCTCTCACCATTTCAAGCAACCTGATCTTGAAAATATTTGGTGACAAAACAAGCTTCTCCGAAGGAAAACTTTCCGAAGATGAAATACGAATTATGCTGCATGAGAGCCAGGAATCCGGCGTAATCAAAAAATACGAACATGAAATTATGGAAAACGTATTTGAATTTGCCGACATCGCCGTAGGTCAGGTAATGATGCCACGTACCAAGATATTCGCCATTGATATCGATGCTCCGGTAGGAGAAAACATCAAGCTTATCATTGAATCAGGATACTCACGTATACCGATGTACAAAGATTCAATCGATAATATCGTCGGCATTCTTAACGGAAAAGATCTTCTGCAGTATATTGAAAGAGGCCAGAGAGATGACGTAAATCTACTAAAACTATCCCGAACACCATTCTATGTAACGAACACAGAGAGAATTAGCGCACTTTTGAGAAAATTCCAAAAAGAGAAAGTTCACCTCGCGGTAGTGACCGATGAATATGGAGGTGTAGATGGCCTTATAACCATTGAAGATATCCTCGAAGAGCTCGTAGGTGAGATATCCGATGAAACTGATATGGAACAGAAATCCATCAGAAAGGAAAAAGATGGAGGCTATATCGTAGAGGGAGATACCAGTATCATCGATTTCAATAGGCACTTCAATACTCTCATTCCGGAAGATGAGACATACACTACCATTTCCGGACTCCTCCAGGAGGTCTTTGAACGGCTACCAAAAATTGGCGAAAAAACGATCATAGATACCATGGAGTTCACCGTTCGCGACCGAACAAACAGAACAATACTAACAGCATACGTAAAACGTTTAGAGGAATCCGATCCATCAGTTGCAGTATAGTACACAAAACTATTATGGACCTCACCCTAAATCTACCACCGGAAGTACTCCAAAAAGCACACGAACTGGGAATAAACCAACAAGATATTGTTGAAAAATTTGTAACAGGAAGTGGCGCCGGAGGTCAAAAAATCAACAAAACTGCCAGCTGCGTAATGCTGAAGCACATTCCAACCGGTACCATCGTACGATGCCAAAAACATAGAGAGCAGAGCAAAAATAGAGTATCCGCCTATAAACTACTCATACTCAAGATTGAAGAACAAATAAAAGGAAGACACTCTGAATTGGCTCAAAAAATTCACAAGATCCGGAAACAGAAACAAAAACGTTCCAAGCGTGCCAAAGAAAAAATGCTCAAAGACAAGGCGCATAAAAGCGAAATCAAAGAACAACGAAAATCCGTACAACTGTGACATAGTAATGCATTTAATTTAAACTTGCCTTTTTATTGATGAACCTGTACCCTAGGTACGAGGTAGTAATTATTTTGTAATATCATACTAATGGTAAAACATCCCCCTACGAAGAAATCAAAATCCTTGAAACTCGTAAAACAGGCGAGAGGAACACTAGAAACCGTAATTGCCATGATGGAGAAGGACGCCTATTGCCCTGAGATTATTCAGCAAGTAGACAGTGTCGCAGGCCTGCTCAAATCCGTAAAAAGAGAACTTTTGGCCGGTCACCTGGATACATGCGCTGTCCATCAGCTCAAAGAAAACAAGGAAAAAGCCATAAAGGAATTGCTCAAAATCTATAACCTCTCTAACTAATGAATACCTCAAAAACATTCAAGATTAAGGGTATGCACTGTGCTTCATGCGCGGGCATTATTGAAAAAACTTTTCAAAAAACAGATGGAGTAACTTCTGCAGAAGTAAACTACGGAACCGAAGCGGCAAAAGTTTCATTTGATGCAGAAAAAATTAGCCCACAGGCCCTCTCGGAAAAGATCAAACCATTAGGATACTCGCTGGTCCTAGAGGAAAAATCATCAGGAGGAGCAGGGGTAAATCAACAGAAAGCGGAAAAATTGGCAGAACTTTCAGCAATGAAGAATCAAGTTATAACCGCCATACCTCTAACGATAATCAGCATATTTGTCATGGGTTGGGATATTCTGGCATCATTCGAAAAAGTAGAAATGATGTCTAATTTCTGGAGTGAATTCTTCCACCATCTCCTACCTCTCATGGCGACCTACATGTTATTCGTGGTAGGAAAGCCATATCTTCAAGGATTTTATAGATTTATGCGATACGGGAAGGCAAATATGGACACGCTCATCGGTATCGGTACATCCGCAGCTTATATCTATAGCGCTGCTGTTGGAGCATTTAAAGAAAGTCTAAAGCCTTATATTAATGTAGAAAATACGTACTTCGATGTGACAATCGTCGTTATCGCATTTATCTCACTTGGAAAATATCTAGAGGCACGATCAAAAATAAAAACAGGTGACGCTATTGAAAAATTGCTCAATATGCAGGCAAAAACGGCTCTCGTCATTCGTGACGGAAAAGAAATAGAAATTCCCGTAGAGCAGGTAGTCCACGGCGAGCTCATCATTGTAAAACCCGCAGGGAAAATCCCTGTCGATGGAGTTATTACTGAAGGATCATCATATGTTGATGAATCCATGCTCACGGGCGAGCCGATGCCGGTTAAGAAAACAATTGGAGACACTATCGCAGCAGGAACGATGAATACCAGCGGATCATTCACCTTCAAGGCGACAAAAGTAGGATCGGAAACGATGATCGCGCATATCATTAAAATGGTAGAAGAAGCTCAGGGAAGCAAGGCACCTATTCAGGCACTTGCTGATAAAATTTCAAGTATATTTGTGCCAATTGTACTCGTCCTCGCATTTCTAGATCTAGGAATATGGCTCACGGTAGGAACAGCATATTTGGGCTTCTCTCAGGCACTTTCGTTCGGTCTCATGTCATTCGTAGGCATCCTCGTGATCGCCTGTCCTTGCGCACTGGGACTCGCTACGCCAACAGCTATTATCGTTGGAGTTGGAAAAGGAGCCCGTGAAGGCATTCTCATCAAAGACGCAGCCACACTCGAAAAATTATACAAAGTCACCGATGTTGTCGTCGACAAAACAGGAACCATCACCAAAGGAAAACCGGAGCTGACATCCATTCAAAATAGCTCTCAGAAAAGCGATAATGAACTTATTGCGATACTCGCATCCCTGGAAAATAAATCAGAACATCCAATCTCTCACGCTATCACCGTTCATGCAAAAGAGAAAAACATATCACTCTCCCCTGTCGAAGATTTTGAAATGATAAAAGGAAAAGGAATCAAAGGCACCATCGGGAAAACGCAGTACTATGCGGGAAATACGAAACTTATAGAAGATCTTAAAATTTCATTTAATAAAAATTCCATAGAAAAAGAAACTCTCGAAGGAAAAACACCAATCATTCTCGCAACGAAAGAAAATATTCTTGGAATAATACTTATCGCCGATGCCATCAAGCCGGAGGCAATCGAGGCGGTCGCGCGACTGCATCAGCTCGGTATCCAAATAACGATGCTCACAGGAGACAACAAAAACACCGCAGCATTTATAGCCAAACAGGTAGGAATAGACGAGGTGGTTTCTGATGTAATGCCAGAAGCAAAACTCGACAAGATCAAAGAACTTCAGGCTCAGGGCAAAGTCGTCGCAATGGCTGGAGATGGCGTAAATGACGCGCCGGCGCTCGCCCAGGCGGACGTAGGAATCGCTATGGCCACAGGAACAGATGTAGCTATCGAGTCGGCGGGAATCACCTTACTCAATGGAGATATCTCAAAATTAGTGAAGGCGATCGCCCTCTCGAAAATGACGATGCGCGGCATTAAACAAAATCTCTTCTGGGCATTTTTCTATAATGTCGTTGGAATTCCACTCGCCGGAGGAGTATTTTATCCCGTATTCGGACTTCTTCTCAATCCGGTGTTTGCCGGCCTGGCAATGGCGTTCTCGAGTGTTTCTGTCGTAGGAAACTCCCTCCGCATCAAAGCAAAAAAATTATAATATTCTCAAATCATAACTTTTGACACTCCCCTCTATGCAAAAAACATTTATCTTCCACGTTACCGGAATGCACTGCAAAGCCTGCATCATGATGATTGAAAGTGAGCTACAGGATCTGCCAAATATCACACGCTCATCAGTAAGTCTCAAGGCACACACCGCTGAAGTAACAGGCGATTTCGGCGATAAAAGTCCCGAAGCAATTGCGGAAGAATTAACGAAGGTATTAGAAAAACGCGGATACAGCCTTTCGGTAGAGAAGAAAAATCAGGACAAAAAATGGAACGAATTCAAAACGGCTATTCCAGTAGCTCTCGCATTCATGGCAGCCTTTTATATACTTCAAAAAGTTGGACTCATAAATCTTATCAGTACCAGTAAAGTATCGTATGGCACCGCATTCGTTGTGGGAATAGTAGCATCACTATCGACGTGCATGGCTGTTGTTGGCGGTCTACTCCTCTCCATGTCAGCAACATTCGCAAAGGAAGGAGATAAAATACGGCCTCAAATCCTCTTCCACATCGGACGAATAGTTTCATTTTTCATTCTCGGTGGTGTAATCGGATCGATTGGATCAGCCTTTCAACTCAATGTTACAGCCACTTTCGTCCTTGGTATCATTATAGGAATCGTGATGCTCATTCTGGGCATTAACCTCCTCGATGTTTTTCCATGGGCAAAAAGATTCCAACCAGGTATGCCAAAATTTCTCTCAAAACATGCGATGGGAATTTCTGAAATAAATCATACATTAACGCCGGTTCTCGTAGGTATCGCTACATTTTTTCTCCCATGCGGATTTACACAGTCCATGCAAATCTATACACTCTCGACAGGTAACTTCCTCACGGGCGCCCTCACTATGCTCTCATTTGCACTTGGGACGCTTCCAGTACTGGGTCTCATTAGTTTTAGCTCATTTAGTATTCAGCAGAGCTCAAAAGCAGGAATTTTCTTCAAAACAGCAGGACTCATCGTTATTATTTTCGCCCTATTTAACATCATCAACAGTCTGGCCGTGATAGGAATCATTCCCCCTATCTTTAACTTTTAATTCGAAAGAACTACAATACATCTATGAAAACAATAACATTCTCTCTACTCGCAATACTCCTTCTCGGAGGTATGTATCTCGCTGCGCAAGAAAACTCTTATCAAGACGAAGCCTCTGGAGAATCAGCAAATAACGTCACCATGGAAGATGGCAAACAAATAATAGCCATCACGGCAAGAGGTGGGTACTCCCCGAAAGTTAGTAATGCCAAAGCGGAAATACCAACGATCATTAGAATGAAAACAAAAGGTGCGTTTGACTGCTCATCCTCAGTGGTAATTCCAAGTATCGGATATCAGGGCTTTCTCCCAACATCAGGCGAAACCAATATTGACGTACCGGCACAAAAAGCAGGCACTACGCTCCAGGGCATGTGCGGAATGGGAATGTATCGATTTCAGATACAATTCAGCTAAAGGCAAGTACATAGCGTTATGCATGCTTCTCAATCTTAATAATTCGCATCGGACAGACATCAGCAGCATCTCTATTCGCCTTCTCATCTTCTTCAAAAATATCTGCAACATAGAGGTTACCTTTTTGAACAGAATCGTTCAGCAAAACTTTTCCCTCTTTCTCATCCATCACCCACGTTTGAGGGGCGATACAGACGCAGGAGTTACATCCAATACATCGGGAACGATCGTGAACAATTTTAAGCGATGACACGGGCAATAGGCTTACGGAGTAAATATAACTTATCATTTCTATGGACCGCACGTGGTACAGGCATCGTTATCGTTACGCCCTTTCCGGATTTCTCTACGAAAGCATCATCAATCTTCATCTCCTTCACATGGTCCTGAATAAGACCCGTAGCCTTGCCCATAATGGCATACTTATCACCCTTATTAATTTCATTCGCCTGAACTTCTATCTCAGCAACGCCAGCCTTATCGAAATAATGAACAACATTACCCACATACACCCGCTCCTCAGTCGCATGATTTCCCGGGTCTCCACTCCACTCCGGAAGTTTCCTTCCTAAATAGTATCCTTCCGTGAATCCTCGATTATAAACCGTCTCCAACTCTTTCATCCAGGAAGTAATTTTCTCAGGGGTAAATGTTCCTGCAAGCACGGCATCAGCCGCCTCTCGATAGACTCGCACAACCGTAGCGACATATACCGGAGAACGTCCGCGTCCCTCGATTTTCAGCACACTCACGCCAGTATCAATGAGTGCATCCAGAAATGGCAAGGTGCAAAGATCCTTCGGGCTCAAGACATACTCGTTATCAACCACCATCTCCTTCCCGGTCTCGTCATCAATAATTCGATACTTACGACGACACTCCTGGAGGCAGGCGCCACGCTGAGCGGAAGTATTGTTCTGCAGCAAGCTCATATGGCAACGTCCGCTCTGCGCAATGCAAAGCGCCCCATGCACAAAAACCTCAATACGAACCAACTCACCCGCAGGACCACGAACTTGTTCTTTTTCAATGCCATCACAAATTCGTTTCATCATGGGAATATCCACCTCACGTGCCAGAACAATCGTATCCGCAAACTGCGCATAAAATTTCACACTCTCAAAATTAGAAATGGAAAGTTGCGTAGAGGCCTGTACCGGCATACCGATCTGACGCGCATACTGAATCGCCGCAATATCCTGAGCAATAATCGCATTGATACCGGCCGCTTTCGCGGCCTCCACAATCGTACGCATCATCGACATATCATGCTCATACAGCAAAACATTCAAGGTAATATAACTCCGTATACCGGCCACCTTGCAGCGATCCGCTACCTCTTTCAGCTCCTCCAGCGTAAAGTTATGAGCCGCCCTCGTACGCATATTCAACTGCGCCACTCCGAAATAAATACTATTACATCCCGCATCAATAGAAGCACCAAGTGCCTCAAAAGACCCAACCGGAGCCATAATTTCTATTTTTCTCATGCGCCAATTCTTCCGCAAAAGCCGGGTAAAGTAAATGGGAAAATGACTTGATCCAGGAATAATTATTGAAATTACAAGAAATTAGGACTATAAAGCCATTAGACCACATAAAAAAAAATAGGTATGTATACGAGAATATCATCATACGTCACCCTCATAATAGCCATTTGCCTCATTCCGGGAATAGGACTTGCATCAAGCGATAACGCCAAAACGGCACTCCTGAAGAGAATCGGTCCAAACGCACAAGAACTAACATCCCTATCGGAAATTGGGCTCGATTTCTATTCACAAAAAGGAAAAATATCAATTCTCGTTACGAAATATGAAGTAAATAAAGATGGATCAACATGGAGCCGGATACGATTAAAGAAACTTCTTAGTTCGGACGCGGCATCCTTTTAGAAAATCAGCAAGACGCTTTATATAGACAAAAACGCGCTCTACTATGTAAAAAATGAAAGAGGAAGACTTGATCTCGTCCGAAACCCAAAAATAAAAAATCAAATTACGATACTCAGAAAATATAGATCCTACATGGACATGTGGAGCATTATCGAAAATAACAATCATCTATTCTGGTCGGTAGACGACAAAAACTTTTACGAACTAAATGGCTTCAATAGCAACGAATTCGAAGAAATAGGCGCTACGGATAACATGATCATCTTTAAGGACAAAAAATCAGTGTATTACGGAATGATACAGAAATCATATAGGTATGATATGAGCGACGTTGTCGTTGAACAAATAAAAGATGCTGATCCGGAAACGTTTACAATGCTAAGTGCAGAAAATGCTCAAGATAAAAATGCCACATACTATTTCGGCACAACACAAAAGGAGATAGAAAAAGGCTTCTATGAGGTATTTCGAAACAAGCCCGTGAGAACAATTACATAAACTACTTAGGCGACAATTCATCATCTTGAATTTAATACTCTTTTCATGGATAGTAAGAGCACCTCATTACTCCAAAACACATGACTAAAAAAATCATCCAAGCGATCGTTTCAATTCTCGGCTGTCTGTCAGTAGGAATCGTAGGATCTCTCTTCACCGCTCCCGCTATCCCGAATTGGTATAGCACGCTCAGCAAGCCATTTTTCAGCCCTCCATCATGGGTATTCGGACCGGCATGGACCATCCTCTATATCCTCATCGGTATCTCGCTCTTCCTAGTATGGACCAAAAAAGCCGATAGCGACATCAAGCGAAATGCCCTCTATATCTTCTTCGCACAGCTCTTCTTGAACGCCATCTGGTCTCCTATTTTCTTTGGCCTGCAATCCCCCTTCACCGCACTCATCATCATCGCCCTTCTCTGGGTTACGATTATTATCAACATAAACGTCTTCTACAAAGTCTCAAAAACGGCTGCACTACTGCTCATTCCCTATTTACTCTGGGTAAGTTTCGCAAGTGTTCTCAACTTCGCCATATGGCAGCTAAACATATAAACGTGCTAGTGAAGGTGAATGATAAGATGCAAAAACATTGCAGCTACGTTCTCACTGAGCCGGTAGGCAAACACTTTCATCAAGATTTCAAACCCGAACTTACCCCTAAAGAGATGCTCGAATTAGGTGTTTTCGGTGGTCGATATATGACTGACTGCAAAAAGGAGTTCCCTGAAAGTTGGTACAAGAAAGCCAAACTCTGCCCGCAACGCCATGATGCTGCACTGAATTATTTTGGAGTAAACGCCTCGCAGCCACTTTCGGTTTGGCGGAAAAAAGACTGGATTCATCCTGCCGATCCAAGAGGCTGGTTTCAATGGTACTGCCGCTACTATATGGGTAGACGCATGCCGGAAGAAGATCTAAGACAAATCAAAAGATGGAGAGCCATGACGCGGCACATAGCTCAACTCAAGAAAAACTGTCATCCCGGAGACTTCAACTGTCGAAGAAAGCAACGACAAGCGCTCCTGCACTGGGCCTATGATACTCGGAAGATGTAGAAGGGAGCTATTTACTCCAAAACCCCATAAAAACCATCAAGACAAACACCACTTTCACGATATAGCCGCCACTAGGATCGATAAACATTTTCGTCAAAGGCGTCTGGGATCCGACGAGAATATGCACAAGAATACTTACCGGGACTACAAACCACATCATCTGAACACGGGAAAGCTTCAATCCCATCTTTTGCAAATACGGAGCGAGGAAATACACCGCCAAAAATGACGCGGCAAAATCAAAAATAGCGAAAGGCCCAACTCTGAATGAACGTAAAAAAGTAATAATATTCATAGAAAAAAGTTGAGCCTTTTTAGCAAACTAATTAAAACTTCCAATCCTGATCTCCTGATGGCACTGCGACGGAATAGATCGTAGGTAAGCCAATATGGCCCTTTGTATCTTCATCGTAGTTATGAGCATCCTTGTCATAGAGGAGCCAGTTCTTAGAACCAACATCGAGGTTGTACCAGTTAGACTTGCTACCACTCAACCAGACACCCTTATCTTTAAAAATATTATAGAGACTCGTAGCATTTTCTCCACCGCTTGAGTAGAAAACAATCTTCTTCAAGGAGTCAGCAGGAACGATACCAGGTCCATTATTCGTAAAAATAACCTCTCCATCACCAGCACTCACGATAGGATTTGGACGAGCAATCTTCTCCGTCACATACTTACTTGCGATAACGACTGGCTTATTAGACGCATCAGAAAAGGCAAAATCAACATCTACCTTTCCCCATTCAGCTGTATCGCTTGGAAGTGGAATACCAGGGAATGGAATACGAACCTTCACAGCAAGACTGCCATCCTTCTGGTCGGCAAATGTAGAAGAACCAGCAGAAAGTGCATTTTCAGCAAATGTTACATTGCCATTAATAACCTGAATATTGTATGGACCCTCATGGACAATCTGCCAAGCCTTGTCTCCCCAATGTGGATTCTTCAAAACCTTAATACGGAGATTTTTGTCAGTAACAGTCTTATAGCTATCAACAAAAACTCGATAACTTACATATAAATCACCGCTATTCACATCCTGCTTTTCTGAACCTGCTACACGTTCCCATTTCAGATACTTAGAAAGAGTAGCAAGATTCTGCTCATGCGTCTGGGTTACGGCTGGAACTACAGCCGGGACAACAGCCGGAACTACCACCACCGGAGTTTGCGGAATAGGTCTCGTAGTAGCGACAATACTCTCACGAGCAGGAGCAAGCTTGATCCAGACGAGGAAGTATCGCGTTAGGGCAAACCTTTCTAGATTCTCAACCTTCTCAAAGGTATTACGAGTAGTGAGATGCCATACCGATAACACTCGATCCTTATACAACGCGGTCATATCAGAGATCTTCGATGTATTAGAAGGGAGAAGAACCCAACCGCCCAATTTAGCGTCCATTGGTGCGCTATTAGCAGCAACACTCAGTGCAGTAGACGTCATCTGTACCGGAGATGTGAGACCATACGATACCGTATCTCTCTCTGTCATGACGACCACACCCCTATTGGCAGGAATAACAAAAGAATTCAAATCGTTAGTTTTGATTTCATACGTATCTCTAAACGGACCCTTGGCAAAGGTATAAAAACCCTGAGCGCGTCCAAGCTCACCCGATGAGTAATAAGCCAAAATCAAACGATTAGCCACAGGATCAATCCCACGGAAAATCTCCCCCATAGTCGTCTCCTTGTTCGTGAAGAGATAATTTGTCCCTGCAGGAATACTGGTAGCAACAGGATTTTTGACCTTGAGACTTGGAAGACTATTGAGAAAAGCCTGACGATCATTCGCCTGATATTGGATATAACCAAACGTCGGATCAATAAAAGCCCCCTGACCCACGGCAGCTATCTGCAATGATGGAGGCGGTTCGTTATCCCGTCGAGATTCATTCCGTACATCAACAGCAACCGTGACAAAAAGAGCAACGGCGAGAAATGCAAGACCCCCAAGTATCACTTTCCGCAAGCCCTTGGAGAGTGGATTAACCTTAGCATGATGAGACTTCGATCGATGAACCATATATATGTTTGTTATTTATTTATGTATATTATAACACAATTAAGATAACAAAGCAATGGCGTCAATATACTACTTCTTAAAGAGCTGTTCAGCCTTGAGCTTCAGTACCAAGAAGAGATAGACGATCTCGAGAATTCCGGCAGAATTTATCACCAGAAGAGCCACAAACCACCAATGCTGACCTTTTCTTCCAGAGTGCCAAAGAGCTAATCCCTTCCAAAACAAACTCCACAAAAGCAAAAAACCCATCATCGGCAAAAATCCACGAAATCCCATTGGATTAAAATAGTTCATAGAAGAAAGGTTAGAGGAATATACGGTAAGTATACTCTCCTGATAAATCTTTGTATAAATTTAGCTGAGCTTGTTTATTCAGCTAACTCAACCATAATTTCATTTTTCAGGAATAAGGGAAAACTAAAAGGAGGATTGTACCCAGCATAAATAGGCATCCCGACATATTTAACCCCCTTCGCACGTAAAGCATCAACAAGTTCCAGTTTTTTAGCCTCGACATTATCAGCAGTCGGATACCATCCAAAACTCAAAACTGCCATTTTCCTAGCAGGAACTTCACGCAACTTGACTCGGTCATCATTTGGAATTGGCAAAGTATCCATTGAATACTTCGACGGCATAACAAAAGCAACCTTTCGTGACTTTTCAGACTGCTTCTCTTCAGTCACCGGTACGGTCATAGCAATTTTTTCCGAACCCTCCTCGGTAACCGGTGCCGTCATGGCAATAGACTCCTGGCTCTTATTGCCACCAAAAATATATCCCGCTATTCGCCGAAAACCTTCATTAAGAGCTTCTGAATAACCTACGTCCTCAATAACAGTTTCAGCTAGCAGGGAGGGCTCATACTGCCTGACTTCATAATTCTCATTTTGTTCCAAAACCTGATATTTCAACTGCTCAACATTGCGAATTACAAAATAACTCCAAGTGACCCAAACCAACAACATAACTGCCAAAAAAATCAAAAAATAGACAAATTTGCTCATAGCAATAATGATAAACTAATAAAAACTAATTTAGTTTAACACGCCTCATGGCCTTTCTACCATTCTTTGTTTTTTATAAAATTCACAAACGACTCCCTGAAAACAATACTCACAAAATCAACCTTTCGTCATATAACGCTTCCTCTGCTCCCCAGAAAGCCGTTCAATCGCATATCGAAGCATCGTTCTCGGCATAGTTTTGTAATGCTCATCGAGGAACTGGAGTTCAGATTTTTCACTACACCGCTTTCCCACCTCTCGCAGCATCCAGCCGACAGCCTTTTGTATCAAGTCATGAGGATCATGCAAAAGTATTCGCGCGATCTCGATCGCATCCGTAGCATCTCCATTTTTGATATAAGCAAACGTCGAAATAATGGCTATTCGTCGCTCCCACAAGGACTTCGAATGAGCAAGCGTTGTGAGTATTTTCTTAGGACGATTTTTGAGAAACTCCCCCACAATATATCCGGCACTCGAATCAACCAAATCCCAGTTATTAATCCACTGAGTATTGGCGAGATACAAATCATATATCGTTTCGCGCACCTCATCACTTTTCGCCTTCTGAAACTGACCAACCAAAATATAGAGAGCCAAAAGCCGAAACTCATGCTCCGGCGAATGCAACAATGTCTCAATATCCACAACCGACAGCTGCGCATATGCTCGCGCAACCTTCCTCAACGAAGGCACCGTCACGCCAATAAACACATCCCCCTCCCCATACTGCCCCGCTCCCGTCTTAAAAAACCACACCGAATTCTTCGCCCTCTCCTTCGTCCCAAGCGAACGCACTTCCTGCTGCAATGTATAGAGTTCAGAGTGAGGCATATGAGTATCTTATGAATCTAGTACCCTTAAGCAGGAAACCGAAAAAGTACAGCTATAAAAAAGATGGTCGTCAGTAAATAGCAAGAAACAAGGTGATATCGAAAGTGAGAGATTTTTATCCTTAGTTCATTCACCATCTCAGGTGATAGCTTTTTCACGTAACTCACATGAAAATAAAAAGCTGCGAAAAATAAAAATTGCCCCAATAATCCTGTTAAAAAACAGAGAGTAAAATTCACGATTGAAGCAAAATATGCAACTCCTACAAGGTCAATGAGAAAACCAAAAAAACCTAAGGCGCTCCAATGCGACATCTGTTTATTAATAGCCGAAAGTCGTCTCTGATCCATAGAATTATCTGGCTGGGGATGAGGGATTCGAACCCCCGATGCTGCCTCCAGAGGGCAGTGCCTTACCGCTTGGCGAATCCCCAACGTAAAAAATGAACACGATGCGAAGCAGGGTGAATTGTACAAGAGGCACGGCAAATAGGCAATGGCTAAGGTGAAGCTGAGAAACGGCGAGAGATAGGTTTAAAATTACATATCAATCTCGCAGTAGCCTCGATCACTATCGCCATCATCAGTCATTCGATCATCGGAAACAGGACGACGAGATGGCATAGGTGGCATATCATAGAGTCCGGGAACGGTAACGCCTATCCTTTGTCTCGTATCCCTCCGCTTTTCCTCCTCCTGCTTCTTGATCTGCTCAATAATGAAAGCGTCTAGAATAGTGTGCTGTTCCGGTGGGGTAATGACTACCCCACCTTCTAAATAAGAAAAATTAGGACCGACGTTGTCGAGTGCCATAAAAATGGGGGTTAAGAAAATAGGTTAGAAGCAAGTATACCTCTAATCAAATTCACAAAACAACACTTTATGAAAATTATGACGTAATCTCTTTTGCAATAATAACCTCCATGTCATTCGCCATGCGGTCGATCTCGCCGGGGATACTATCAATTTTGTACTTACAGATATCGGACTGATCAATCTCTTTTTGCGCGCTAATAAGCCGCTTCTCGATCTCTTCATCAGGAAGTTTTCCTCGCATGAGAATTCGTCGCTTGAGTTCATTCAGATCCGGAACGTAGATGAAGACACCAACCAAGTTTTCCGGAGGAACGATTTTCGAAACCGATTTGAATCCCTGAATATCAATCTCTCGGATAATAATCTTCCCCTCCTCGAGAGCCTGGAAGATCGGTCCCTTGAGGATGCCGTAATAATGGTCCTGATGGACCTCGGCCCACTCCAGGAACTCACCGCCCTCGATACCCTTTACAAACTCGTCCTTGCTTATGTAGTTATAGACCTCGCCCGGCTTCTCGCCAGGGCGTGGATCGCGCGTAGTACAGGAAAGCGGGAAAACATAGTGCGGATGGCGCTGTTTCAGCTTTGCGATCATTGATCCCTTGCCGGAACCCGAGGGTCCGACGACGAGGAAAAGCTTACCTGGTAATGACATATTTGTGACCTCCATGGCCGCAAGTCTACAACAAACTCATTCAAATCGCAAAACAGGAAAAGAATATCGCCTCAATGCTTGAAAAAATACCGAATTAATGGTAGAATACTGAGATTTATTCGTTCTTTGAAGAATACCGTAATACCCACCCCAGCTGCTTTTCTTTTCAGAGAAAAGTATGGAAACAAGGCGACAAACAATATAGGATTCTCGCTTTCTTCCCCTACTTTTCGATCATAGGCACGACGATGCCTGAAAAAAGTAGCCAAACAAAAACTTATCTTCGCGCTCTAAATATTGAATGCGAGATACAAAAACAAAAATAAACGAGATGAAGGTGAACCTCATCTATAAACAAAACACCAAAGGAAGGCAGGGGAACTCTCCGGTAGCGGAGAATACATGAAGGTTCGTCGACCATAATGTATGAACCGACCCTGTGTATGCTTCACCTGCGCATGAAAAATTTTTGCGTCAGATGGGAACATCCATAGAAGTTGGTCTAAAAAGAGCGTCTGTATACTATTATATTTGTATATCAGGCGCTCTTTTTTTGTGTGCGTAAAACAAAATCGCAATCAACGCTCGTCTTCCCCCAAGGGACAAATCTACTGATTCGCGCTCGCGTGCTAGAAAGGCAAATCTTCAATATTAATACTCTCCTCGATATCAGCTGTTGCAGGAGCGGAAGCCCGTACAGAGCTATGTCCTCGATCGCTGCTCGCCTCCTCGGAAGAGCCGCTGTCTGAGTATGATTCACTCATGCCGCCTTTCTTATCAAGCATAATCATATTGTCGAGAATAATTTCGGTCTTGTAACGCTTTGCGCCATCCTGACCCTCCCACTCTCTTGTCTGGATTCGTCCCTCGACGAAGACCTTGCTCCCCTTCTTCACATATTGAGAAACAATCTCTCCCAACTTTCTCCATGCTACCAAGTTGTGAAACTCGGCCTTGTCCTGTTTCTGACCACTCTGATCCTTCCACGTGTAGTTCGTAGCGATACTAAATGTCGCAACGGTTGTACCGCCGGGAATCTGCTTCACATCCGGATCCTTCGTAACATTACCAATCAACTGCACACGATTCAGTGACATACTCATAAAAAATTGGAGTTAAAAATACAAGTAACGGCACTGTATCAAATACCCCTTCAAAAAACAACACTCCCAAGTGGCAATTACATGCAAAGCAGGAAGTTGTTATATAATGTAATTTATGGTATAATTCGACAGTTAGAGGATTGCAAAATTATCCAAGAATCTGTACAGTATTTCGGCTCCCAGAAACATATATATGAATTTTAACGATTACACAAAAGGCCCAGCAGAATATCCCTTCCTCGAAGAGGTAGCGAGCGAGTATCTGATAAAACCCGACGGGAAGCCAACGCTCCTCACCTATCTTCTCAAGGACCTCGGCTGCACCATTCATCCGGTATCAGAAGCCCACGGACTTACGCCGGTAGCACATGATGAAAAAATCCTCAGTCCAATGATAGATAAAGTTATCGAAGATTATATTCGATATCATAATCATCATCCCGAAACCCATGATGAAACGGCGATTGGTGACGCCATGCGCGATCATACCTCGAGTTTCCTGGATCCAAATGATTTCATACCGGGAACGGCAGATCTGAAACCGATATCCATAGATGATATACGTAGATTCATGCACGATACTATCCTCATGCGCGTAGGAAAAAGTAGTCACTTCAAGCACAATCCGCACATACAAAAATTACAGCATCGAATTAGTGAGATTTCCAAGGCACTCGCCATGGAAGTTTCCCATAGTGAAATATCAAGAATCGCAAAAGAAAGAAGCGACATTGTGCACAAAATACATCGAGAAGTAGGAGAAAAAGCAGGCTTCGAACGATTTACCGATCAGATGGATGCCCTTCGTAAAACCGTAAATAAAAATGAGATAAAGAAAGTTGATACAGCAAATCCCATCAAGGATACAAATGTTCTCACACAATTTACAACCCTGAGGGCACTCGTCAGAGCCTGCAATAGAGAAATGGGTATTGATACGGAAAACGAACAGAAGCGGCTACGTGAAGAAAGGGCAAGCGCTGAGATCAAGAAAAATCAGCCTAGGTGGAGATGGGCAGCGTAGATGACATCGTAGCCGGAACGATCGGGCAAAGAGCCTCCGAAGACGTTTCAAAGCGGAAAACCGTGTAGCCTGCGAGGAAAACAACCAGTATACTGAGAGCCAGCAAACACGACATACCATATATCTGACCGACCGTCGCACTCATGAGTACTTTTCTCTTCATTCTAGGTAGGAAACCACTGATATCATTGGCGGAAATCATTTCAATATGGGGTGAAAAATGTATAAAGGGTTTCGAGGATGAGTTGGCATTGGTGGAGTTGGATGAGGAGGATCCCCGCGTTCGTAACATTGAATCGACGCTACTACGCATGGGCGGAACGATGAAGATTGCGAAGGTATTCCAGGAATTCGACCGTGAGCCAGCCCTAGAAACACTCATCGAGAAGTCCTATGCAGGCGTACACTCCAGGATCATGGCGCTCAAAAAAGTTATCTTTGCCGCGAACACCTACAATCTACCAGAACGTTCTAACAAACTCGTGATAGATTTCTTAAAAATATATAAAAAATACCTGACAGAGCTAGGATACATGAGCCGATATCTCAACAAATCCAACGCCAACGTCGAGAGTGCCGTCGCCCTCACGGAAAATATTATTCGCAAAGGAGTAGAGTTCAATTTTGCGATGGTAGAGGGGAAATTCTACGGTACCTATAGCGTAGCCGCCCAAGACTTCCGACTCTATGCCGAACGCGACTACAACAAGCCCTACCGTGACAACCAGGCGGGAATGCTTCCTCCAAAACTCGCTCAAATCATGATCAGCCTCGGCGAAGGAATGTGCAAAGACGTCGCGACAAGCCTCCTCTACGACCCATTCTGCGGCAGTGGCACCATTCTTATGGAGTCTCTTCTTTGCCGTATCAACTGCATCGGATCCGACATTCGTCAGGAAACCGTTATCGGCGCCCAAGAAAACTGCGAATGGATCCAGAAAAATTTCGAACATACTCAACATTATACCTTCAAAACATTCCACCAGGACGTAACGAGCATGAACCCTGAAGAAATTCTCAAACAGTACAACCCATCCATGGTCGTCTCCGAGAGCTTCCTCGGCCCCTACTTCAAGAAAAAGCCAACCGTAGCCGAAACCAGACAGGTCCAACAAAACCTCGGCGACCTCTATAAAAAAGCCATTCAGAAGTTCGCCCAGCTCCACGTACCCATCGTATTCGCGATCGCCACACACCGAAACGGTGCAACCGATTACGTCTTCAACGAACAAATTATCGAAGGTATCAAATCCTCCGGCCTCAAGTTCACTCCCCTCCTCCCCAACTGGATCCTCAAACGCTTCACTCCCGAACAAGCCCTCACAAAAGGCTACTGCCTCGACCGCCACACCCTCATCTACGACCGCGAAGACGCCATGGTCGGCAGAGAGATTTTCGTGTTAATGCCGCAGTAGAAAATTACACTTCTACCGCTGGCTGAGCATGGGCCATTTTCAAATAGTTCATCATTAATTTCCAAGGACGACTGCAATAATCCGCATAGGTAACAGGATCTAAATCTACTTGATCTCCCTCAAAACGATTTAAAAGGGTGACGCACATACAAGCCGCAGGAATACCAAGCCGATTACAAAATGAAGCAAACCCCGCAGCCTCCATTTCAAAATTACGGACACCTTTATCATGCATTCGAGCTAAATAAGCCTGCTGCTCATCTTTCGTAAAATCACAATATGCCCCATCCATTCGCGCCTGTTCATAATGAAAATCGTTATTGGATGATGTATTTCCCAATACCACCGAAATATCATCACGAACATCGAGAATTTTGCCAACAAGTTCCGGATCGAAATTCGTAGGAGCTACATTCACTAATTCACCCAAACGATGAAGCTTGTATTGAGCCTCTCCCGAAGGATCCACGCCATTTTCAGAAAGTACAATCGTTCCCGGCTCAACTCCAATACCACCAGAAGTTCCCAATCGGAAATACTCAACATTTTTCACGCCTGCATGCGCCAAAAGCTTCGTGACCTCATGAAGCAAAATCGAGTGAGACGGCTGCCCCATTCCATGGGAAACAGAAATAACATCGCCAACTTTATAAAGGAAAAAACGATCCGTAGACCCAAGTGGCTTCAATTCATCCTCGCTCATATCAGCACCCATACTTTCACCCGCAGCATTCGCAAAATCCTTTGCCATTGTGTCATTGAGCGTATGCGCAAAATCCCCTGCTCGATGATTTGCACCATGCATAACAACATATCGAACATCGCCAAACATTTCCTTCAAATTATCTTTACTATTAAATCCCAAATGATAGAGCATATCCGTATTGAGATCGGCAAGATGGGGATTCGTTTCAGCAAGATTATTCATAAAGTTTAAAATAATGTTAGGAAGTTAATTTAATAGCATCCTCAAAACATGTCAACATATCCAAAGCTGTGCGTGCGCACAAAGCTGAAGGACATTGACATATAAAATATATAATTTTTGAATTCTTCACGTGAAGACACATGGAGACACTCAATCAGATATATCCTCGCTCGAAGCTGTAAATACACATTGAATTTCACCCTCAGGTTCGCTATAGTTGGCGGGCTAGTAATTTTGTCTCCGCGGTCCCTGATAGCTCAGCGGTAGAGCAACCGGCTGTTAACCGGTAGGTCGTTGGTTCGAATCCAACTCGGGGAGCCAGTTTAAAATCAACATGGATATATATCCTTGATGCACTTCATAATGGACAAAGCACAGTCAGAAAAAATACTGGTAGAACTCGCCACCTTCAGCCAAACACTCCTGGCTCTCCATAAAGAGCTATTAGGATTTGAGCGAAAGCAGTATGAATCCATTAACGGAAGCGTGGGATCAAGCGGCAACTTCCTCGGGATCCTCATGAACCATCCATCATTCAATTGGCTCCGGAAACTCTCTGGTCTGATTGTCATGATCGATGAAATAATTGATCCTTCAGAAAAAAACAAGATCGAACAATCTCCCCGAGAAATACTTCTCGATATAGAAAAACTACTTCAGCCGGACGAACAAGGGCAAGAGTTTGCTCAAAAATATCATACCGCCATCCACAACGAGCCAACAATAGCCATAGCACACGGGCAGGCGATGAATGAGCTGAAGAAAATTATCGCCATGGCGTAGTCCATTATAGCACAAATAAGGCAAAAGAGGAAGGTAGTCCGGACTCCTTGTCTAGAGAGGGTTTTCCCCTGTATGGTATAGACAATATATACTCACCTTTCCTCTATGTCAGAACAGATCCAAAATGGCGGAGATGAAGCAGAAATAGAAGCACCTGCCGCCCAGATTCAGCCAAATGCAGCTGATGCAGGTGCCCTCGAAAAAGGCCCTGAGCACGTACCAAATCTCGAAGAAGTGAACGCGGTGATGGGAGCTTTGATCAAAATTGGGCAGAAGGATAAACTAGTGAAAGAGAATGGAGAGATAAAAGTGACAAAACAAACCATGGATGACAAAGGCCTCTATGAGCTTGAAATTGAAATAGAAGGAGTAGAAGAAGGCGAAAAAGTTGGATATGCATACCGAAGATTCGCGATACCCGATCGTACCGGAATGAAAGTTATACCACCGGGACTTCCTGAGATCCATGTCGCCTACTATACCGACGGAGACTGTATGGGTGGTGATACGGCAGCACGCCGTATTAACGGCGAGTGGAAGCCTCTTCTTCACGCGGCCTGGCTGACTATTTAAATAATTATTTCAATATATGCTTTTCTGCGCCTGCTAGTTTTATAACGGGAGCGACACCTACACGCGAATAGCGGGAAGATATGTCAAGGGAACATGGAAGGTTCTATAAGCAAATCTATCCGCTTTACAGAAAAACAAGCTCACGATACGATGCACCCTCATCGTACTTATTATTATAAAATCTCGTGCGACAAAACGTTTTTATTCTGGGTGCCACGGGAAATGTAGGACGCGAAATCATACAGCAGATAGCGCAACAGGATGTCCCGGAATGGCAGCGTCACAAAAATCCAACAGTAGTAGTTGGCCTAGCCGACAGTCAAAACTTTGCCATAAACACGGGTGGATTTTCCCGGGAATTTCTTCAGCATTTCGCCTCGACGAGACAGCGCGTGGGAGATGTTATGGGAGCGGAAAAACACGGACCCGAAGGTAACAGCAACATGCTTCAAACAATGGAAGGCAAAGGATACGGAGAAGATATGGTATATATCGACGTGACGGGAGAAAAAGAAACAGCGCGCGATCTGCACCTGAATATCATCAAAAATACGAAATCACAAATTGCGACAGCCAACAAAAATCCGGTTGGATTGTATGATTATAATACCTACCAAGAACTCACCAAAGATCCGACCAGGTATCAGTACAGCGCTACGGCAATGGCGGGACTTGGAGCGGTTCCATGGTTAAGCGAAAGACATACTATCGGTGATCGAATACATCGAATCGACGCCTCGCTCTCCGGAACGCTTGGATTCATCACGGACGAAATGTCGAAAGGGATGAAACTCTCAAATGCCATCATGGAAGCCAAAAAAAGAGGCTACACAGAACCGGATTTTCGTGACGATTTAAACGGAATCGACGTCGCGAGAAAATTGACAATTCTTGCCAGGGAAGCAGGCTTTCCTATTGGATTTAACGATATAGCCATTACATCATTTTTACCTCAAGAATATTTCATGATTACCGATCCGCAGGATTGTCTCGAACGGATCGGTAAAAACCTGGATGAACCTTATGCCGATAACGCAAAATCAACGCTCAAATCCCATGCGCAAACCTACCGATATCTCGCCTCGCTCAGATGGTCCGGCGGGAATAGTAAACCTGAGCTACGCGTCGGAACAGAAGCGGTTTCGCTCGAAAGTCCATTTGCTCGATTGCATGGCACAGATAACTTCATCCAAGTCGTAACGGATATGTACACCGAAGCGAAACCATATCGACTGCAAGGTCCGGGCGCGGGACTTGATATTACCGCCTCCGTACTTCGTAGGGACCTACTTCGTCTCCAGAGCAGCGTAGCAAGATTTTAACGTATAGACGCGCATGAATACTACGGTTAACAAAATCGGCGGGAAGAATATGCTACAATTAGATGTTGTTCTCAACGCCATAAATATTTTCGAGGAACGTGGAGAAAAAATCGTCTTGGTTGTATCGGCATTTGAGAAAGTCACAAACAAATTGTACAAAGCAATGGATGATCTTAATGAAAAAGATTATTCCGAAGACGACATAAATAAAGCCTTTGAAACCGTAAAAACAGCACATGATGCAGTCATAGAGAAATCTTTCGAAGGTGAATACAAAACAGAAGCCTATACCGCATATGAATCAATGTTTGCCGTTCTCAGGCAGGCACTTGTAAGTCACAAACAGATTTCAAAAGTGCTCATGCCCGTTGTAAATTCATATGAAATTCGAGATCAGGTCATTGGCTTCGGAGAGGATATGTCGAGAACGTTATTAGGCGTCTACTTGCGACAAAATGGAAAACATGTACAAACCTACGGAGATGTAAAATGTAAAAAAACAACAGAAAAGGGCGGAAAAGTTTCAAACAGAAAAATAGAGAAAGGTATTCATGCGGCCATCAGAAAATCATTAGAAAGAGGAAAAGAAACTGACACAAAAGATGATAAAACTATTCGCATTTTTGGAGGTCATGTAGGCGGAACACCAAGAGGTATCTCCATCGACCAAGGACGTGGATACAGTGATGTCACGGGCGTAGATGTAGCCATCGTATTGCGAGAAGAAGGAGAAAATATCAAAGCAACAAGATTCTTGAAAGATGTACGTGGCGTATACACTGCCAATCCCAAAAAACTCGATGGCAAAAAGAGTGCAGCTGTTTTACATGAAGACATATCGGTAAAAATAGCACTCGAGATTGCAGGTGCAGGGAGTAAATTAATCAATCCCCGCGCACTTTCACGGGCACTCAAACATAAAATTCCCCTTGAAATACGTGATATTAATAATCTAAGAGACGATAAGGGAACAAGCATTTCTGGCAAAAATTTATTAACCCGTCATGCTTTCAAAACCATCGTAACAAATATGAATGTAGATGCTATTACCATTGATATTCCGGAAATGGCAGATGAGGCAGGTTTTATTGCAGCTATTTCCGCCATATTCGCAAAGCATGGCATAAGTATCGATGGTGTTTTCCCGGAAGGCACGAGCATCACATTCAGCATTCCCCTTCCAGAAGACGAATCTGATCGAAATGTAGAGCGCGAAAAACTGCAAGCCGTCATAAAAGATCTCAAAACCATCGAAGTAAATGACGAACAATATAATGTTGATGATGACGATATTGAACTAGACCAAAGCCGTGCCTCCATATCGGTAGTCGGCAAGGAAATGCATGATCGAGTCGGAATACTTGCAAACATTTCCGGTGTTTTTTCTGCATTTGGTATTAATATCACCGCCGTCGTACACGGACGAAAACAAAATCGCATTCACTTCCTGATCGACAAACAAGACTGTCAACGCGCTGAACAACTTCTTCATAGTATATTCGTTGATGGTGACTCTGAAGTGATACGAGAATTTATCGAGAGAAGAAGTGAGCAAACTAAAGCTCTTACCGCCACATTCAGGTCGTAATCAAAGCACCTTCTTCGCAAAATGCACTGTCAGATATAACTTCCCTTTCTTCTCGTCGACAACAATGCCGAGACCAATTTTGGTATACACAGAGCTAATAATACTATTGTAGTGAGGGCGATAACTCTTCCCCTTCTCGGCCATATACGCATCAAACGTATAGCGAATCGTATCGATCATCTCACTGGTGCAATCTTTTTTCGTACAACGATACGGTCCCCAGCCGATATTTTCCGTGAAGAGCGTTCCTGAACCGGTGAAGACAACACCCTGAGACGCAAACCATTTCTTTATAAGAGTATAATCATAATACGCCGTCTGACCGTCGCGTTTATGATTGAGATATCCTCTCTCTTTCGCCGTTGTCGACCATGCAGTGGCAGTACGACTAAGGGTTGAATTATAAACATAAGGCGAAAGTTTCGCCTTCAGGCGCACGGCATTGTACCAACCAAGCCAGGTAGACTGGACTTTCTTTGCATCTACATTTACAGGAAGAGAAGAAACACTGAGAGAAGAAGCACCAGCGGAAATCACTGCACCATACGCTAAAGGAGTAAGCGCAATAGACAAACTCACAACAAATAAACCGATAATAGTAAGCATGAAAAACCGAAAACACCGATGTTGACATCTGGAGAAATAACTCATTAGTTACAGTATAAACATAGTTAGGTATAATAGCGCCATGATTATCGGACTTATCGTACTCCTCATTATTAATATCATCGTTCTGGTGGGGTTTATTTTGATGTTTTGGGGAGCTCCATACGTACCATCGAGAAGTGCCAGTGTAGAAAATATGATGAAACTGGGAGGCATTGGTCCGGGGCAAAAGGTCGCTGACCTAGGTTCTGGAGACGGGAGGGTAGTAATAGAGATGGCGCGGCGCGGCGCGCAGGCCCATGGGTATGACAACGATCCCCTTCTGGTATTTCTCGCCCGACGCAACATTCGCCGCGCCGGCCTAACAGGCAAAGCCTTCATCCACTGGAAAAATCTCTGGAAAACCGATCTATCCAGCTTTGACGCCATTACCGTGTATGGCATTCCTTATATGATGAAACCCCTCAAAGAAAAAATCCAAAAAGAAATGAAACCTGGTTCAAAAGTCATCTCGAACGCCTTTCCCTTTCCAAATTGGCAGCCAGATGCTAAACATGAGGGCGTATTTCTCTATCAAATTGTATAAAACTTGTAACATCTTAAGAGATAGAGCGTATACACGTACATGAAAGTCAAAATATTCTCCTTCGGCCTTATCGCAACATTCTATGCTCTTTGCATCATTTTGATTCAGGGAACCTTCGCTATATCACAGGCAAAAGCCCCATGGATCGAACAGGTAATGCCAAGTTTTGCATCTGAACCGGTAGACTCCGTACAAGTTCCAATCCTCACCTATCATTACATCCGCACCGTCACAAATCCGAAAGACGTACTCGGAGCCAGACTTTCCGTCACTCCGACGGTATTCGAAGAACAACTAAAAATATTACGCGACGAAGGCTACCAATCCATCACACTCGATGACCTCAGTGCATCATGGGAAGGAAAATATACCATGCCAAAAAAACCAGTCATCCTCACGTTTGATGATGGATATGATGACTTCTATACCAACGCCTATCCCCTTTTACAAAAATACCAAGTAAAAGCCACGGCCTATATTGTTCCAAACTTTCTCAACAAAGCGCATTACATGACATCGGCACAGATAATAGAACTTTCGAAGAGTCCTCTTGTAACGATCGGTGCACATACGATGAATCACGTCGACCTGCGAACAACCAACAAAAGAACAAGTATGCAGGAAATTCTTGGAAGCAAAATGGTTCTGGAACGTCTCACTGGAAAAACCGTACATCACTTCGCCTATCCATTCGGAAAATACACAAAAAACATCGTAAAAGCCGTGAAAAATGCAGGGTTCACCACAGCAACAACCATGGAGCGCGGAAATGACCACAAGACAATACACAATTTCACAGTAACGAGAGAAGAAATTATCGGGGGGGCAGTTCAGCAGAATAGTCCCTTGGGGGATAGCTTGGAGAAATTCAAAAAAAGTATACTATTATAGTAAATCCTTCTTCTTAATTTTTTTCATACTATTATGTTCCAACCAAATCGTGAGTCTACCGCGAAAGTTATTGCTAGTATAACCCTCGGTGCCGCTTTGGCCGCTGTTGCGTTATATTTTATTTTCCCAACGCACAGAGTGCCCACCCTAAGCGCCAAAGATATCTCCCTGAGGGCGATTCAGGCCGATACATTAGGCATAGAAAAAGATACCGGATTTATTTTGACAAGCACAAAAGGCATTAGCGTAGATGATGTAAAAGAGGTGTTAAAAGTAAACCCACAAACCGAACTTACTTATACGCAAAAATCAGCGAACGAGATTGAGTTCGTCGCAACCAAGCCACTTACAGCGAATAAAGTGTATCAGTTTAGTGTTCCTACAACCGAGCAAAAACTCTCATGGGCCTTCCAAGTAAAGGGTGAGTTCAGCGTAACCGGTACGTTGCCGGATACGAAACAAACAGGTGTTCCTCTGGACACTGGCATTGAAATTACCTTCACGCATGAGAACTTCAAAAACTTCGAGCAGTTCATCAGTATCTCGCCAAAAGTAGAGGGACGATTTGAAAAACACAAAAAAGTTCTCGTCTTCGTTCCAAAAAAACTTGAAACAAAAACAATCTATACCGTCACCGTCAAAAAAGGACTCCCGCTTGATGGATCCCCTATCATGCTTCAGGAAGACAAAGTAATACGCTTCGAAACAGCCTCATCGGAAGCCCGTGAACCAAGCATATTCGAGCTATCAGCAAACGAAATGCAGTTCGACACGGTCAATGATCAGGTGATGACCATATTCGGAAACAGCCTAAACACAGGAGATAAAATCGAGGCAACCATCTTCCAGTTTTCAAAAGCTCAAGACTATATCGACTCTTACAAAAAACTCCTCGGCACCAACTACTGGTCAACCTTCAACAAATATCAATTCGGAGATATTTCAAAAATTGCCACGAAGAAAAGTGTTCTTAATCTAGAAACAAAAGAAAGTTCCGGACAATCATTAGTGCTCTTTCCCGAAAAACTTCAAAAAGGTCTCTACCTCATAGCCCTCAAGCATCCCGCAATCGACGAACCTCGATATGCCTGGGTTCAGGTTACGGATATCGGCAGCTACATACAGCTAAACAAAAACAACGCTATCGTCTGGTCTCATGACTTGAAGACAAAAAATCCTTCCAAAAATGCAAAGGTAACATTTTCCAGCGGGGCTACGGCAACAACCGATAACCAAGGAATGGCTATAATTCCGGTACCGGAAGAATTTCATAAGGCAGAAAACGGTATCTCTACCATCACAGTAACGAGCTCAAATAACGACTCTGTCATAGCCTTTGTAAACAATTATTACGAAGACAAAAGAACATCCCAAGACTTCTGGAGTTACATCTCGACCGACAGGCCAACATACAAACAAACAGACTCATTCTCGTATTGGGGGGTAGCAAAATCCAGGCGCCCAGAGGAGAAAGTAACGGAAGTCCATGCCACATTCCGATCTACGAGCTACGATTACGAGTTCACAAATGGAGATGGTCAGCCAAAACTTTTTGATACAACGCTACCGGTAACAGCAAATGGTACATTCACCGGCGAATGGAAACTCCAAAATATCCCTACAGGATCATACATTATGGAGGTAACGGCAAATGGAATCGTCATCGCAACAAAATGGATCTCAATAGAGCAGTATATCAAACCAGCCTACGCAATTGATATAGACTCATCCAGAGAGAATTACTTCACGGGAGAAAAAGCCCGTATCAATATTTTTGCCCATTTCTTTGATGGAACAGCCGTAGCGAACAAGCGTATTCGCGTAACGATGCGAGGATACCAGAACGTAGAAAAAATACTCACTACAGACGGACAAGGAAAAACATTTATTGATTTCATTCCACCCGCAAGCGAAACGGTATCAAATTATCCACGATATGAAACCATCCAAGCGACACCGGAATCCAATGAAGAAGGGGAAATCAGCTCAGATATAACGCTTTTCGTCTATACAACCGACATAAAAATTGAAACCGATACCGTCAGAAAAAACGGAAAAGATACGTTAAATATTCTCGTTCGAAAAATTGATCTGACAAAAGACGATATGAATGGTGAGGTAATTCCAAACTATCCGGTCACACTCAGTCCTTTTGAGACTCATTATGAGAAAAACAAAACAGGAGAAAATTATGACTTTATAAGTAAAAAAGTCATCCCGATATATCAGTATAATGCTATCAAAACTCTCGGAACGGTCGCCACGCTGACAACGGACAAAAATGGAAAAATCGCATATACATTTGATTACGAAGAGGGAAAATTTAAGACAGTAGAGATCGAAGCGAAAGATTCACTGCAGCATATAATAAAAACTACGGCATACTCCTACGACTATTCAGGATATATGTATTTTGGAGAATCAGTGGACGTCACCCCGTCAAAATCAAAAGATGGATTCGCGATTAATGAGAAGGTCGAGCTACGCATAACAAAAGAGGAATTGCCGGCACCAAAAGGAAACTACCTCTATTTGAAAACAAATTGGGAACAGACAAAAGGTTTTGCCTCGAGTGATCCAAATTTTTCTACAACATTTGGAGATGGCGATTCGCCAGGATTTTCCGTAGATGTCATCTCGTTTACCGGATCAACCTACACAAAAATAGGAACTGGCTATGCTATGATTGATCAAAAGCAAAAGGATCTAGATATCGAAATTCAAACGGACAAAACCAGATATCGACCGGGAGAAAATGTAGAATTAACAGTAAAAACAAAGAAGGATGGGAAAAATGTTTCGGGCGATGTGAACATAAACTTAATCGATGAGGCCTATTACAAACTCTATTATGGAACTGTAGATCCACTAAGATCGATCTATGGCAACAATATGCCGTGGTATTCCAGACAATTTACCTTCTACAGTCACGTAACGATGACTTATGGAGGTGGAGCGGAAAAAGGTGGTGGAGGTGGAGATGATGTAAGAAGCAACTTCAAAGATAAAGCATTATTCAGAACCGTAACAACAGACGGCTCAGGCACCGCAAAAGTTTCATTCAAACTTCCTGATAATATTACATCATGGAGGGCTACGGCGCAGGGAGTAGATAGCAACATGAATGTCGGAGTCAGCATGAAGGCCATTCCGGTAGGACTCCCCTTCTTTATCGATGCGGTGATGGCTCCGGAATTTATCGTCTCAGATAAGCCAATACTTCAAGTAGCAAGCTATGGTGATGCTATAACATCCGGTAATGAAGTTACCTATTCGTATGCAATTCCCGGACTCACCGTTGGGCAAGAAACCGTTACGGGCAAAGGTCTCGGACGAGCTGATATTCCCCTACCAACACTCAAAATCGGAAAGTACAAAGTTACTATTTCGGCCACGACAAAAGGAAAAGACGGAACAGAAATGAAAGATGCCATCGTCAGAGAGTTCACCGTCATTGAATCACGTCTCAGTAGTATCAAAATGTCAAAGATGGATCTCGCAGGAGCCAAAACAGTTCCGAATGAGGTTTTTGGATCAACATCGGAGGTAACAATGAAGGTGCAGGAAGCCGAGAAGGCGCGCGCGTATGAAACTCTCTGGAACATGATAGACCGATCGGGCGCGCGCCTCGACCAGCAAGCCGCCGAAGAGAAATCCGTTCAAATTTTGAAAAACTTCTTCAAAGAAGAAGTTCCGGAGCTCAGCACGAGCGTCTCGCTCGGTGAAATATACCAAGCGCCATCAGGAGGCATGCGTCTACTCCCCTACGCCAGCGACGACTTGGAACTCTCCGCAAAAACAGCACTACTAAGCGGAACAAGTGACACTACCGGCATCTCAAAAGAAAATCTCAGACTTTATTTCATGAAGATTCTCTCCGAAGAGCAGGCAAAGAAATTCCCTCTCGCCACACGTGAACGATTCGTAATGGCCGTCAGCGGTCTCGCAGCACTCAATGAGCCGATATTACTTACTCTACAAAATCTCGCGAAAGAAGCTAACCTCACACCAATAGAGAAGCTCTACATTGCAGCAGGAGCCATGGCAATCGGCGACCAGCAAACAGCAGAAAACCTCGCCAAAGATCTTGTCACCAACAACCTTGAAAAAATAAACGATTACAGTCGTCTCAAAGTCGGAAAAGACAATGATGATATTCTCGCCCATACAGCTCTCATGGCCGTGATCGCCGCAGACATTAACCTCTCCGAGTTCCAAAACTTGGCAACATATATAGCACAGCAACCTGGAAATGATATTCTTACCAGCCTGGAGCAGGTGTCTATCATCGAGAAGAGACTTCCATTTATTCGTCAAGAGGATGCCACATTTGACTACTCCCTCAACGGAAAAAACGAACATGTAACGTTGAAAAATAATGAATCCTTCTCGGTGAATCTTTCAACGGACATGCTCAAATCTCTGACATTCGCAAATCCAAAAGGAGCGCTCACGGCTACCTTCCTCTATCATACACTCGCAAATAAATCTCAACTCAAATCCGATCCGAACAAGAGTAATATCAAAATTTCTCACACCTACCAACTCCATGGCAAACCAACAACCTCCTGGTCAACAGGCGATATCGTATTCGTCGATATTCAGCCATCATTAAGCCAAAATGCGCTAGAAGGCTGCTACACCATTACGGAACAACTCCCATCAAATCTCAAACCACTTTCATGGAATGTGCAGACGCTCGAAGAGGCAAATCAAAAAGAATATTACGGATCACGTCCATACGCGGTGAACGGTCAAACCGTCAAATACTGTGTATCAAAAGGATATAAACCAAGAATCCACTTCCCCGTCCGCGTCATCAACAAAGGAACATTCACTGCCGAACCAACCGTAATTCAAATGTCCTCAAAACCGGACATTGTAAACTCCACCAATGAAACTACTATCACGGTTAAATAATCTTTCTTCCAAGAAAAAAACAATGAGTGCCCTCGCATCTGCGGGGGTACTTGTTGGTATTATGGCGCTCGTACTCACGCTAAATGATTCCAATGCACAGGAATTCAATACGAATCACGCAAAAACTTTTTTCGAGGCAAGTGATTTCTATAGAGGTATAAAAGAAAAAAATCTCTTCACGCTCGACAACCCAATCTACGGCGGCATAATTCCCCATCACCTCATTCCAAGCGATGGACTCAACACATACTTTTCTCAACTCCAAAAACAAAACCCAAAACGGATTATCCTCATCTCTCCCAATCATTTCCTTCAGGGGAATAGCAACTTCATAACAAGTCCATACGGATACAACACACCATTTGGCACGGTACGTATCGATAAAAATCTTTACGAAAAAATCACGAATCCATCAACTACTTCCGAAAAAAAACTCGACATCACGCGCAACGATAATGGCATGAATCTCGAACACGGCATCGGAAACCTAACCTCATATATCAGCTACTACCTGCCGGAAACGACCATCATGCCTATAGCCGTCATGCCGACAACCACACCTCAGCAAATTGAAAATCTTGTCGCAAAAATCGCACCACTTATAGATAAGGATACTATTCTTCTTGCCTCAATAGACTTTTCTCATTATCTTCCCGCAGAAATGGCAGCCAAAAACGACGAGACAACATGGAAACTAATTCAGGAGAGAAATTACAATGAAATCCTCGTCCTCAACAACAACGACTATCTCGACACACCACCCTCTCTCGTCACCATACTCAAAACCATGGAGCAGATCGGAGCAAAAAACATGAAACAGCCCTATCACAACAACTCAGGATTCATCATGCGCGACATGACCATGCCCACAACCAGTTACTTCATGCTTTCGTTTACAAAGTAAGAATAAATGTTCATAATAGGAAGGAAGATTCTTATTATTTCTTTATTCTAT
Source organism: Candidatus Peribacteria bacterium (assembly GCA_943354965.1). Lineage (GTDB taxonomy): Bacteria > Patescibacteriota > Gracilibacteria > UBA1369 > UBA12463 > CALREA01. The sequence goes on from CALRDN010000004.1 coordinate 55,386, forward strand.
TCTTATATGGCAGATAATGTTGTTTCAGAAACAGTCCTCGGCAGTTCCGGGTTCTTCGGACGGTATGGACGTGGAGTCACAAACTCCATTAAGGGAATTGGTGGAGGTTTCACCTCAATCGCTCTCGGTTTTGCCATTATTTATTTCACGGCAGGTATGACGGAAAATTCTGCAATCGTTCAGAAACTCGTTCTCACGCCGGCAGAAAACATAACAACCGCACAGACAGGACTCGTCAAAATCGCAGGAACACCAGTAGTATCATCAGCGCTCACTGCTCCAAAAAGCACAGAAAAAGTTCTCTATTACAAAGACACTATTGAAGAATTCAGAAAAATAGAAGAAACAACGGTTTCCACAAAAACCGTCCAAAAAGACGGCCAGGACGTTCAGCAACAGATCGAAAGTAAGCAATGGGTCGACAAGTGGATCGACAAATCTGACACCACCAGCGGCACAAAATGGGCAAACTTTAGTCTAGGCGGTTCAAAAGTTCAGGTAGAGCCACAATCCAGCAGCGCGATGCTAAACACAAAAACATTCTTCAGCGAAGAAAAGCCTTTCGTAGATCCAAACCCAACGGTTGTTTCTCAGATAACCTACCTTGGAAAATCCGTAAACTCCTATCCGCCTACCAAAACTCGTCAAATCGTCACGGGCATCACGGCAGATCAGCCGCTTATTGTTATTGGTGAGGTGAACAGCGGAGTAATTCGCTCTGGAAAGCCATTTATCGTCAGTAACAAAACAGATGCAGAAATCCTCGCCGACCTGAAGAGTACCGAAAAAATGATCTTCTGGATCACAAAAGGTCTCGCATGGCTCCTCATCGCAGGTGGTCTCACGGCGATAATCGGACCGATCTTCGCCGTACTTGATATTCTCCCGGGACTTGGTGGTGCGCTCAAATCCATCGTCTTCCTCGTCAATGGAGTCATCGCCGCTATTATCGTCTTCCTCGGCACACTCGTTATTGAATATTGGTACGTCGCTCTCGGAATACTTATTGCACTCATCGCCCTTCTCTTTGTCATGAAGAAAGGAAAATCAACAACCCCTTCAAGCGCTCAATAACGTGAAAGACAAGCGACAACTGATCGTCATTGCTACGATCCTTACGGATATGATAGGACTGGGAATTATCCTCCCAGTCCTTCCTATCTATGTTCAGCAATTCGGAATTTCCACATTTACTTTTGGGCTTCTCACTTCCATCTTCGCCCTTTTTTCATTTATTGCAGGACCAATTCTCGGCACTCTCTCCGACAAATATGGACGTAGGCCAATTCTTATACTCAGTATCTTCGGAACAGCGATCGGATGGTATATGTTCGCCATGGCTCAGAGTATTTGGCTCATTTTCCTCGCTCGTGCCGTCGACGGCGCAACCGCTGGAAATATATCGGTCGCCCAGAGCTATCTCACCGATATCGCCACTGATCACAAGGACCGAATCATGAAACTCTCCATGATCTCGACATGCATAGGCATCGGCTTCATTGCCGGTCCGGCCATCGGAGGGCTCCTTAGTGAGTTTTCTCAAACGCTTCCATTTTGGGTTACAGCAGGCATTGCAACAGTAAATGGTATTCTTGCCATCTTCTTCCTCCCGGAAAGCATCCGTGAAAAGAAAAAAGATCTCAAAATAGGGTGGAATCCCTTCAAGAGCATCTGGTACGCCATCTCAAATATAAAATATCGTACCTACATACTTCTCATCTTCTTCACCACACTCGCCTTCGAAAGTTATCATTCAAGTTTCTTCCTCTATGTCAGCAGACAGTTCGGCATGTCGCAGGCATCTTCAGGACTACTATTCTCAGGGATAGGAATTCTGATCGCTCTCAATCAGGTCGTACTCATGAAGCACTTCTGGCTCAAATTTTTCAAACCACACAAAGTACAAATCCTCACCGCAAGTGCTTTAATCCTCATCTTTTTCGGACTCAGTCAGTTCTCGATGATTCCATTTCTTCTCACAATTTGCCTCCTAGGAGTCACCGAAGGAACACTCATCAGCATGAATAGCGGTGAACTTTCAGGAGTCGCTCAGGAACACGAACGTGGCAAGATTATCGGCATCTCTCACTCTCTCGTCGCCCTTTCCCAAATGATAGGTCCCGCCGTCTCCGGCTATGCAATGGACCACCATATCAGATGGCCATGGATGATCGCCTCTTTCTGGATGGTTGTCGTCCTGGGGATTATTATCGTCAAGAATAAACAACTCAAAACAAGCGAGGTAAATCTAGAAACCGGCATAACCTATTAAAAAAATGACGAAAAAGGAACTTCAAGCTGCCTACGACATAATTATGTCAGGGAAAGCCACGCTACTCGACGTTCGAACGGAGCAAGAACGACAAGAAGATGGATTCGAGCCAAAAGCACTTCACATGGATTACGAGCTCTTCACTCAGGGGAAACTTCCAAACGTACCAAAAGATACAACGATATATATTCATTGCCGATCGGGAGGTAGGGCAGGCGTTATCGCTCATGTAATGCAAATAAAAGGTTTCAAAAATACCTTCAATCTAGGAGGCTTCAAGGACTGGCTCATGCTGAAAAAATAAAGAAGCATACTGTTGTCGCAGCTAATGTAATATGATACCATTCAAACGGTTTATATTTTTACTATTTCTCTATGAATCTCTCTCGCACCGCAAAAATTTGGATCGGTATTGTTGCCGTAGTGTTGATTTTTGGCATGTGGCTCATGGGTTCATATAATAATTTCGTAGGATTAGAAGAAAACGTGAAGACGAGCTTTGCCAATATGGATACACAGTACCAGAGACGTTATGATTTGATTCCTAATCTCGTCGCCTCCGTACAGGGAACGCTCAAGCAGGAACAGGATATTTTTGGAAAGTTAGCGGAAGCACGAAAGCAGTATGGCACAGCAGGAAACGATATCAGCAAGAAGCAAGCAGCAGCCAAGGAATTAGAGACAGGCCTCGGCAGACTTCTCGTAATCATGGAGAATTATCCTAACCTGCGATCAGTTGAGGCGGTACAATCACTGATGATCGAGCTTGAGGCATCGGAAAATCGAGTATCTGTAGCTCGTGAACGCTACAACACCGCTGTTGAATCTCTCAATATCGGCACACGTCGATTCCCTGGAAATATCGTTGCCGGAATATTCAACTTTGAGCAGAAACAGAGATTTGAGGCAGAAGTCGGAGCAAAAGTAGTTCCAAAAGTCGACCTAACGGTGAAGTAACATACCAAACTCACTCTCAATATGAGGCACTTACGCTCACGAGTTCTACTGGGACTCATGACCATACTGATGATACTGCCAAACACTCCGGTGTTTGCAGCATCTGATACGGTATACCCAAAACCTGCTACAGTAAGCGATTATACCGGAACACTTACAGGCGAAGAACAGGCCGCCCTCACGGAAAAAATTAATACATTCCGCCAAGAAACTTCCAACGAAATTGCCCTCCTTATCGTTAACACCACCGCACCGGAAACAATAGAGCAATACAGTATCCATGTCGCCGAACAGTGGAAAATTGGAAAGAAAGATATCGACAATGGATTGCTCTTCGTCATCGCGATTCAAGATCGTGAAATGAGGATAGAGGTTGGAAGAGGTCTAGAGGGCGTTCTCCCTGATCTTCTCACGACAATAATTCTCTCAAAATACACTACTCCGGAATTCAAGGCGGGAAACTATTTCAAAGGAATTAATGACACACTCGATGTAGTAATGGCAGCGGCAAAAAAAGAATTTAATACGGAAGAGCTTCTGAAGGGTGGCAGCGGGTCCTCTTCCGGAATAAGTGAAAACAATCTATCCTTCATTATATGGCTGGTATTCATATTCGCCTTTAGTTTTGTGCAGTATTTAGCCAAAAGTAAGTCCTGGTGGCAGGGCGGTGTATTCGGCGGAGGTACAGCATTTATCTTGAGTCTTATATTCTCCTTTGGCTTTACGTTGCTTATCGGAGTAACAATAAGCTTTGCACTTCTCGGATTCCTCATAGATTATGCCGTCTCAAAAAATCCCGACATATTTGGCGGAGGAAAAGGTGGTGGCGGATTCTTCTTCGGAGGAGGATCAGGAGGAAGCGGTGGAGGATTTAGTGGCTTCGGAGGAGGCGGATTCTCGGGCGGCGGCGGATCAGGACGCTGGTAAATTACACAACTCTCCAAACTTTCGTTCCATTGCGAGGAAGTTCCTTCATCTTCACACCCACCTCGATACCCTTTTTGGCGGTTTTTACATTCTTCCGATCAATCTGCATCTCAACAATCATCTCCTCAAACATACAACCATCACCTTCGAAAAAGAGCATACTATTAAGCTTAATTGCCTGTGATAATTTAATAATGGTAACGCTAATTTTATTCAAAACCATTGTAACCTCACCAACAAGTACATATCTTCGCGGGGCGTCACTTACACTTCTCCTACTCTCAGGCAACCTAGTATCAAGCAACGAAGTCTGCTCCAAACTTATCCGCTGAAAATTCGATGCATGTACATCGTGAGGAGTAAAAGTCATCACTCTCTTCGCATTCCTCGCACTACGTGCCGTCGACTTCACGCTACTCAACTCATCAGGAATCGCCGAACCGATATCCCCAATCATATTCATCGATGATGTCGGCACACGCCTATAGCCCACCTCTTCCGTCCTCCCACGACGTTCTGTACCAAATCCCCTTTCATGGGAGCTCACACCTCTCTTATCCTTCTCTGTAGCCTCCTTCTGCCTATCCAGTGCCGTCCACGCCAAAGGATGCCTCGCCTTCGCATCCAAACTTCTCTTGCGCTTATATGCGGGTATCTTGATGGTCTCGGGATCGATCGGATTATTCTGTGAAGTCATAAGTAAATGATACTGCATGAGTGAGTAACGGGTAAAGAAAATTAGGTGGAATTATCATCAGATATTTTTTATCCAAATATGAACTCTCAAATCTAGGTATAATCGCAGGAAAATACGACAAAAAAAGTGTCAATAGAATCAGCCTAAATAGGCACCAGTTTTTTCAAAATCAGCACATTGACTTTTCCGTTTATGAGTTAATAATACTATTAATGTCAAAAAAGTGCCATTTTTGAAGCTAAAAATTTCCCCGGGGAAATTTGAACATCATACGATGAAAATGGCATATATCAAACGACTGATTTTTTTGGTGGCTTATAAAAGCCATAATATAGACGTTGGAAAAACTGGGGTCTTTTTAGAATCTGCAAAACTAAAAAACATGCAGGACTTCCTCGTCGTACCGAGTACCCATACACACATTATGAATTCCAATAGAGTAATAAAAGCCGTTCAACGATTTCTCGAAGAAGGGAAATTTTAGAACATAGATATCAGACTACATGCTGATTTACTTCGCCCTTTCTACATACTCATGTGTCTCCGTATTGACACGAATTGAGTCGCCTTCTTTGATGAAGAGTGGAGCAGTGATCGTAGCGCCGGTCTCGATGACAACAGGTTTGGTACCTCCAGTGGCTGTATCGCCTTTTTCACCCGGTGGAGCGGAGATAACCTTGAAATCCATTTTTGTAGGAAGTTGAACTGATGCAGGATTGTCATCCACAAAGACGACAACAACCTCCGTACCATCGATCAAGAAGTCAGAGTCATCACCAATCATCTCATTTGAGATAGTGAACTGGTCATAAGTGCCATTGTCCATGAATGTGTATTCCGTAGCATCCTTGTAGAGATACTGGCAACGCTTGTTCTCCATATTAGCTTCTGGAACATCTTCACCTGATTTGAAGGTAACTTCGACGTTCTTACCCGTCTTTACACTTTTCATTTTCGCACGAGTGAAAGCCGCTCCTTTTCCTGGATTCACAAACTGATATCCAACGATAACATATGTATCACCATTGTATTTGACGGCTGCACCTTTTTTGAAATCTGATGTTTGCATAGGAGAAAAAGTTAGTATTGGAATCAGGCGGGCGCATTCTACCACATGTATTAAACTCTACAAGTCTCGAAACGGGAAAAAGATGATGTTTTCTATAGAATCCTGATCCAAAAGCAGCATAATCAACCGATCCACCCCTAGGGCGATACCTCCGGACTGTGGCATTCCTAAGGCAAGAGCATCCAAAAAACTCTGATCTACATCGTAAAGAGGCTTGCCCATCGTCGCTCGCTGCGCTCGCTCCTCCCTCAATCTCCTCCCCTGCTCCTGCGCATCCGTAAGCTCTGAAAACGCATTACACAACTCTATTCCAGAAATGTATATCTCAAATCGCTCGGCATACTTTGGATTATCCGGACACACTTTCGAAAGCGCCGCCATACTCACCGGATACTCATACAAAATCGTTGGACGTCCCGTCCCCAACTTGCCCTCAATTTCATTAAGAAAAATAAGGAAAAATGCATCATCATAATTTTCAGCTTTATAGCCCTTTTCCTGAGCCGCACGCACTAACGCTTCCGCACTTTCAAAAACCTCACAAGAAATTTCCGCATATTTCTCAAAAGCCTCCGCGACACTCAACCGCTCAAAATCACCGGAAACATCAATAATTTTATTCTTATACGTAAACTCCTTTTTCTGAAAAAGTCCCTCGCACAAATATCGGATTAGCTCCTCTGTATCCGTCATTATCTCCCTATAATTGCCATTTGCTCGATACCACTCGAGAATAGCAAACTCAGGATTATGCAGCACACCACCTGTTTCCTTGTTACGGAAACTCTTCGTAATCTGAAAAATCTTCGGTAACCCCGCCACCAAGAGCTTCTTCATGGCATACTCAGGCGAGGTAATCAGGTACATGTCTCTCGAATCCCCTTTACCCTCAGGCTCAAACTGCGTCTTGAACACATCCAAATATGGCTCCATGCCAGGTAAGTTCACCAGTATTGGAGTATCTGTCTCGAGGAAATTCCGCTCCCAGAAAAACTCACGAATTTTCCGTATAATCAGGGATCTCTTCTCAAAAAGCGCTCTCGTCTGAGGATTACTACGAATGAGACTATAATTAGGGTTTTGTGCCATCGAGGGTAACTTTACACGAAAAGAAAAAAATACTACACTCGCAACACTATTTTTATAAAAAAACACGTATGAAAAACTCCCATCTCATCGTTATAGCTTCAGCCGTTCTATTGACGATCTCCCTTCCGTTCGCGGCATTTGGAGAAACCACGCCTACAACACCTTTAACGGTTCCTGTAGCACCAGTATCAGGCGAAGCTGCCAAAAAAGAGGTGAAGAAGGATAATTACGGCCAGCAGATGAAGAAAATCAATATGGAGAAAAAGGATCTCAAGAAGGCATCACAAGAAGCAAAGAAGGAGGTGAAGAAGGAGGAATTGATGAAAAAGGTCGAAAAAAAGATCATAAAGAAAGTAATCAAAAAAGAAGCAAAGAAGAAAGCAAAGAAAGTTTTAAAATCATTGAAACCAGTAACAGAACCAACCGTTCCAGCTTCAACCCCAGCAGTCACTCCAGCTCCTGCGACCACTCCGGCAACAACACCAATACAATAATATACTGGACAAGTAAGCCAAAAAAGGATACAAAGGGTGCGACTAAAAACCGCACCTTTTTTTAAACTCCAATGAGTAAGAAAACGAACCCAAAGCAGAAACAAGAGATAAGCAGCTACGAAGGTCGACAAGACCATATTCGTGAACTGAAGCTGCCCACTATCGAAACATGGGAAAACCAATACCCGGACAAGGATTATATCATCGACTTCACCGTACCGGAGTTTACCTGTATCTGCCCAAAAACCGGACTTCCGGACTTCGCCTCTATTCAGTTCATTTACGTACCACACAACGACTGCATCGAGCTGAAGTCATTCAAAGAGTACATTCTCGCCTATCGTGAGCTTGGTATCTTCCATGAGCATGTCGTAAACAAAATGCTGGAAGACTTCGTTCGCTACTGCAAACCAAAAAAACTCGACATTATCGGAGATTTCAATCCACGTGGCGGCATCAAAACCATCGTAAAAGCATCCTATGTCCGTCCAAACAGCAAACGAAAGTAAAACGATCCTCATCGCTGAGATGTTTGAAACGGTTCAGGGTGAAGGAAAATGGGTCGGAACTCCGGCGTTTTTTATTCGTACCGGTATGTGCAATTTAGCATGTATTTGGTGCGACACGCCTTATACGTGGAAAGAAGGAGAGACAACTTACGAGAAAAAAACACATGAAGAAGTGTTCCAACGTGTAGAGAAATCCCCTATTCAACACATCGTCGTTACCGGAGGTGAGCCAATGCTTCACCAAGAATTCATCCTCGCACTTCGAAAAAGGAATCCACATCGATTCATCGAGGTCGAAACCAATGGTACTATCCCAAGCACCCTGCCGCCTGGAACCGTTAATCAATTCAATATCTCACCAAAACTCAGCAACAGCGGAAATAGCTGGTACAAGCTCAATCTTCGAGTTTATAACAGCATCTTTAAGTTCGTCGTACAATCACCCGACGATATCATCGAGATAGAAAATTTCACCGAACAGAATAACATCGACCGCACAAAAATTTTCTTAATGCCAGAGGGAACAACTCGGGATATACTACTATCACGTGCTAAGTGGCTTATTCCCCTCTGCCGGGAGAAAAAATTTCACTACAGCCCAAGACTTCATATTATGAAAAATATTCGATGAAAAAAGCACTCGTACTTCACTCCGGAGGTCAGGATTCCACAACATGCTTAGCATGGGCCATGGAAAAATTCGATCAAATCGAAACGGTAAGTTTTGATTACGGCCAACGGCATAAAGTAGAGCTACAAGCCGCAAAACGCATCGCCAAAAAACTAAAACTCAAACACACCATCCTCAAAACGGATACTTTTTCTCAACTGGGGAAAAACGCCCTTACACACAAGATGAAAATCGAAAAAGGTAAAAATGGCCTACCGACAACATTCGTTCCGGGTAGAAATATTTTTTTTCTCACGATTGCCGCTGCGTACGCCTACTCTCACGGAATTACGGACATCGTGACTGGCGTCTGTCAGACCGATTATTCAGGCTATCCCGACTGTCGTGACGCAACGATACGTTTATTAGAGAAAACACTTTCCCTAGGTATGGATTACAATCTCAAAATTCACACTCCGCTCATGTTCCTCACAAAGGCGCAAACCGTTGAGATGATTGACGAGTTAGGATATTTTGATCTACTCAAACTCACACATACATGTTACGAAGGAAAGGCACCTCCCTGCGGTCGGTGCCCCGCCTGCAAACTCCGCGCAAAGGGCTTCAGAGAAGCAAAAAAACATGATCCACTTTTGAAGTAAATCTTCACACCTCACCTCATGCTCCCCTATCCGAACATATCTCCCATTGCGCTCAGTCTTGGACCCGTGAAAATTCATTGGTACGGCATTATGTATCTCTTAACATTCGTAATCGCCTACTATCTCATCCCCATTTTTTTCAAAGAAAAAAAGATCCCAACCGACAAAGATACCGTCGCAGATCTGCTCCTCATGTCGCTTCTCGGAGTAATCTTAGGAGGTCGATTAGGCTACATTCTCTTCTATCAACTTCCCCTCTATCTTCATCGCCCACTCGACGTATTCAAAATATGGGAGGGGGGCATGTCGTTCCACGGAGGAATGCTAGGCGTTATTTTAGGGTTTATTATTTTTGCCAGAAAAAGAAAAATCAAACTATATCAGCTCACTGATGCCATTATTCCAATCATTCCCATAGGAATATTTCTCGTTCGAATCGGCAATTTCATCAATGCCGAGCTCTATGGTCGCATCACGAATTCCGCAATCTGCATGCGCTTCCCGACCGATCCTTTCAACTGCCGCTATCCGTCACAACTCATCGAGGCTCTCCTGGAAGGTATCGTGCTTTTCGCCATACTTTTCTTCGCGCGCAGCAAGATCAAGACTCCGGGCGTCCTGAGCTGGATGTTCATTGCAGGATACGGTCTTCTTCGATTCTTCGCAGAATTTTTCCGTGAACCCGACGTCCAAATCGGATATCTTTGGAACATCATTACACTTGGTCAAATCTTCTCCATACTGATGGTTATTACTGGAACAATCGGAATGATATGGAGTCTCAAAAATGTGCGCACGCACACTTTGCACGTAGTAAATAATAAGGTAAAATAACGCCGTATCCCTCACCCATTCCTTTTATGGAAAAGTCCTATCGACCTATAGACAAAAGAAGCAACAGCCAAAATCTCCTCCATGCGCTAAAAGCTAAGGCAGATGCCAAGCGAAGTTTTTCGGAAAAAGTTGCTGATTCCATGACGAGAATTTTCGGAAGCATCGGCTTCCTAACAGTCAATATACTCCTATTCGCTACATGGATATTGATCAATATCGGGTGGGTATCCGGAATAAAAGTATTCGACCCATTCCCATTCGGCCTACTAACCACTGCCGTATCACTTCAAGCAATTTTTCTCGCTATTATCGTATTAATCTCACAAAACCGAGCTTCAAAAGTGGCTGACCTTCGCGAAGAAGTAGACTTACATATCGACATCATCAGCGAGCAAGAAATCACGAAAATACTTCATCTCGTGAGCATGCTTTGCAAGAAAGAAGGAATTGATCTGGAACATGACAAATCCCTAAAAGACATGCTACGATCTATCGATACCGACAAAATAGAAACGGTCCTGGAGACACAGATATAATTATTGTTTCCATTTGATGGAACACCCCATCGAAGGAAGTTGAGCTGAATCAACTTTTTTATGATTAATAATAGCCTCGAGCGCAACGCGTAAATCTTGAGATGTTACCTTCGAAATATCCCTCCAGTTATTATCAATGCGTCCATGATACTGTAGCGCACGCTGGTCATCGTATACAAAAACATCCGGAGTGCAGACCGCTTTATATGCTTTCGCTATCTGTTGTGTCTCATCGCGTAAATAAGGGAAATTCATGTCTCTCTCACGGGCGAACACCTTCATCGCCTCGAAATCATCTTCGGGAACATCCAAAGCATCATTCGGATTAATGCCAATGAAACGCACTCCGCGATCAATAAAATCCCGTTGTAGTGCTATCAGCCTCTCAATACAAGCTTGCACATAAGGGCAGTGATTACACATAAAAACAATAACCAAAATAGATCTTTCCTTGAAATCAACGAATGAATATACATTTCCATCTACGCCCTTAAGCTGAAAATCAGGAGCAATCGTACCGAGCGGAACATCAATGGATTCAAGTAATGACATAATAATGAGGATAAAAACTACCTTCTCGCAGTATAGGTTTAGTGCTAGAATTAGGCAAGCAACGCCTTTTTCAGCAAGCCATGATCCAATCCAAAGCCGATCTCCACTTCCACACCTGGCACTCTATTGACTCCTTCATCTCTCCGAAGGACGCTGTAAAAATGGCCGTAAAAAAAGATATCAAAGTGTTGGCTGTTACCGACCATGACACCATCGAAGGGGCAAAAGCGGCACGCAATTACGCCATCAAAAACAATCTCCCCGTTGAAATAATTATCGGAGAAGAAATTTATACCAATGGTGGACACGTGATAGGACTTTTTCTCACAAAACGAGTGCCATCATTTCAATCCCTCGAAGAAACGCTCATACAGATAAAAGAACAAGAAGGATTAGCTATTATTCCTCATCTCATGTTCGAAGAGGACGCACTGGGAGAATACATCTATCGATATCAGGTATGCTATCTCGACCTCATAAATAGACCCGATTTATTGGCTATGGTGGATGCTATCGAAGTTCAAAACTTTGGTCTCATCGAACCGCAATACTTCGAAAAGACTCACTTCATTAACGAAAAATTCCTTCAAAAAGCAGAGGTAAGTTCGAGTGATTGTCATATAAAAATGAATTTCGGTCATACTTTTTCCCTCTTTGATGGAGAAACGGCTGATGACTTGAGAGAAGCCATACAAGAACGGAAGACAACTCCTCTGTGCATAAAAAAACAAAACTTCATCCAGCAAGTATTTGGATGGGGACCTATCATCAAACTTCCAGTTCATATTACTCTGCAGTTCACCTATCGCATCATTGAAGGCATATACACCAGAACAAGAGACTCTCTCAGACGACGGTATCCGATAAAGGATCAGAAGTCGGCATAACAAAAAAGAGTCTCAATAGATTGAGACTCTCTTAAATTTTATATGTGAATACTACTTAGATCGCTTGTCGAGAACCTTCAAGCCCTGAGTGGAAACCTTGATTCTCTCAAAACGCTTCTTCAATGGGTTCCAAACACGCTTCCAAAGCAAGTTAGGCAAAAACCTACGCTTAGTGTGGCGCATGGAGTGACTGACGTTATTTCCAGCTAATGGCCTCTTTCCTGTGATTGAGCAGACGTTTGACATAAAATTGACGTTTAAAATACTTCGCTGAAGCTGGAACAATCTACCAAGAGATCTAGAGAAAAGCAAGCCAAAAGTCAGCTTTAGGCTCTACTTGTCACCATTTCGAAAGCATGGGAAACTGGAGCCATTCATTGACCAATACATTCACATGTCATCAAAAAACCCTTCTACTCGAACCGAAAACGACGCAATCGGCAATATTGAAGTGCCCAAGAATGCCTACTATGGCTCCTTCACCACTAGAGCACTAGAAAACTTCAAGATAAGTGGAATTACCGCTCCATGTAGCTTCAGAAAGGCAATCGCCTGCGTAAAATATGCCGCTGCCGAGACAAATCTCGAACTTAAAAAACTCGACCCTACATTAGCAAAAGCCATGATTACCGCCCTGCAGGAGTTCATCGGAGGACAGTTTGATCATGAGTATATGATCGATATTTTTCAGGCAGGCGCAGGGACACCATACAACATGAACCTCAACGAAATTATCGCCAACCGAGCCAATGAGATACTCGATCCGAAGTCCGTAAAAGGATCGTACACGCCGGTAAATCCGAATAATCATGTAAACATGGCACAGTCGAGCAACGATGCTATTCCTACGGCCGTACGTATCGCAATCGCTTGGGAGTCGGAAGATCTGCAGCAGGAGATGAAAAACTTCATCGCGGCACTCAGGAGAAAAGCAAAAAAATTCGCCAAAATTCTCAAGGTCGGACGCACGCATTTACAAGACGCCGTACCAGTTACCCTCGGCCAAGAGTTCGAGTCGCTCGCCGTCGCCGTAGAAAAAGACCTGGCGCAGCTGAAACACGCCACCACCCTACTCTATGAAATTGGCCTCGGGGGCACCGCACTCGGCACGGGGATCAATACTCACAAGCAGTATCAAAAACTCGTTACACGTCACTTAGCGAAGCTCACGGGTCTTCCACTCAAACCCACCGCCAATCTCTTCGAGACGACAAGTAATATGAATGTGTTCACGAGTGTCTCATCCGCCATCAGGAATTGCGCCATCACGATGCAGCGCATCGCCCAAGACCTCAAACTTCTCAACATGGGACCACTTGGCGGTATCGGAGAAATTATCCTTCCGGAAGTCGAACCGGGTTCATCCATCATGCCGGGAAAAGTTAATCCATCTGTTCCCGAGTGCATCCAGATGATCGCCTTCCAGGTTCAGGGCAATGACCGTGCCGTCGAACTCTGCGTCATGCACGGCCAGCTCGAGCTCAACGTGATGACCCCGTTAATTCTCAAAACACTCACGGAAAACTGCTCACTCCTCCGCAACGGACTCGAGATGTTCCGCACCTTCTGCATCGACTCAATCATCGCCAATGAAAAACGCTGCCAAGAACTCCTAGAAAAATCTCTATGCGTAGCCACCGGCCTCAATCCCTACCTCGGATATCATCTCGTCGCCGAACTCGTCAACGAAGCACTGAAGCGAAAAACATCACTTCACGCGCTCATCCTCGAGAAAAAACTTATGCCAAAAGACAAGCTGGATGAAGTTCTCAATCCAAAAAATCTCACACAGCCGAACATCGGTTAAATTTAGACCAAATCCCCCACCCCGGCCACATCGGTCAACACCGCGGACTCCACTCCACGCGCGATCAACGCTGCGGCAATTCCAGGTAACTCTTTGCGATCATTGAACAATAACGCCGCATTCAACCTAAATACTTTTGAGCCGTGTGTTAGTACCGTGATATACATTTGCTGACCGGCTCCAGGGCGTGCCACGGGCAAGATTTTCTCTCTAAACTCCTTCTCGCTTCCATGAAACACTCCGGTAAAACTGAGTAATGATTTTTTGATAATATTATTTCGAGCCAAGAAATCATAAACCGTCATGCCAGTCATACGGAAGTTCGGATCCACAAAATAAAATCGTTCGTCTTCAGTCATCAAGATATCAAAACCTCCCACTCCATACCATCCACGACGTCGTACCTCAGGCAAAATCTTCTCCAACAATACTTTATTTAATGGCTCAAAAAGCGGATCTTCCAAGCAATCTTCAATAATGCCACCCAAAAATGATCCATTCGGAGCAATCAACTGCTCGTGCCAGTTAATAATTTCAATATCTTTTGAATTGTCATGCGGTACGCCGAACTGCACAGCAAAATTTCGATGAATTTTCACATACTCGCTCGCCTGAATCATACCCTCCAAGTGACCAAAATCAGCAACTGCCCTATCTAAATCCTCCTGCGTGTGACAAATTCTCACACCATCACCGGATGAAGATGAAGTTACCTTGATAACACATGGAAGTGGCAACTGATTCACCTGTTGAAAACAAGCTCCATCCATAAACTCCTCATAAATCTCAGGTAAATACGCCTTCGGAATATATGAACTCATATTTCTCTTATCGTTCAACCAAATACTTCGATGTGGCGGAATCTGGAAAAATTCTTTGGCGCGAGGGTCCAAATACGGCTGTGCCATAACCAATTTATGCGGCTCAGCTAAATCAAATAATGCATTTTTAATTAATTTATTTCTCTTGGAACCTCTCACTTTTCCCGTAATATTTTTTGGCAATAAAATAATCTGTTTTCTATCGACGCGAATCACATCCAAATCATCTTTCAAAATTCGAAACGGTACACTATCCAAACATGCTGTGAAACATACCACCTTCACATTAGGACCAGCACACACCATCGGCCTTCCCGAAACCATCTCCTCTATCTCCGGCGGAACACCATTAAAAAAATGAGAATCCTCATCAGCAGGATATCCATAGAAATACTCCGTACCTTCCGGGAAATAGCGAGAGAGTGAATATTTAGGTAATGACATGAAAGTTAAAAAACGAATAGGAATAGGCAAAAACAACGAAAATAGTATACATCATTATAAGAGAAAAAGCTAGTTCAGGGACTGGAAATACCCCCAAAAGCCGAGTAAAATGTATGCAATGAATAAAAGCACAAAAGACCGCAGCCAGAAGCTCGTCCTCAAGCTCCTCCAAGAAAAACCACGAGGGACAAAAGGAACGCTCGTTCATATTGCAAAGAACATAATCTCGCAGAGGAAAGCCCTTATGGAACATGCTGCAGCCCACCGGTCCCCTCTCTATCTCATTGATGAGAATCATCTCCATAGTGATGTGCAGGCCTTCATGAAGGGATTTGACGCACACCTTCCCGGCCACGAGGCCTATTACGCGGTGAAGGCAAACTATCATCCATTTATTCTCAAAAAAGTAGTTCAGGATGGGCTCGGTCTCGATGTCTCAAGTGAGCGAGAACTAAAACTCGCCCTAGAGGCAGGTGCCAAAAAAATCCTCTTCAGCGGTCCAGGAAAAAGCGAACAAGATCTACAACTCGCCCTAAAACACGCCGATATTCTTACGGTGAATATGGACAGTTTCGAGGAACTCGATCGTCTAGGAAAACTCACCAATCAAACCAAAACGCATATCCGTGCCGGAATACGTTTTTTTTCCTCCGTTCACGGAGCCTGGTCGAAATTCGGCATACCCCTCAACCAACTCAAAAAATTTTGGACCACGGCAGAAAAATACCCCTATATTCATCTCGAAGGACTTCACTTCCATATAAGCCTCAATCTCAAATCAGAAAAATACTCGCAAGTTCTCCGTGAACTCGCCGCATATTTAGAAAAAGATTTCACGAAAAAATTACGAGAAAAAATTAAGTTCATCGATATTGGAGGTGGCTATTATCCCGACAACGTCGAGGGATTTTATCCTTGGTCCGATCACTACCCATGGACACTTTCCGGCGGCCACATCAAGAAACTCGCCCATGAATACTACGGAGAAAAAGCATCGTTCAAAGACAAATACTTCATCACCCGAGCTGAGTCCCAAGAAGAAATGGCAAAAAAAATCGGCCAAACCATAGAGAAGCATCTGAAGAAACTCGTTAACTGCGTCTACTACACCGAACCAGGCCGTATACTCGTCAACAACTCCACCTACATCATCGGAACCGTCATGGACGTGAAGGACAAGGTCGTCATTACGGATATAGGTATCAACGCTACGGGCTGGGAGTTCGGGCAACACTTCTATATGCCAATTGTGAATCTCACCCACCCGGATACAAAGGAAAAAGAAATACTCGTTTATGGATCCCTCTGCACTCCGCGAGACTTCTGGGGATATTACATTTATGCCAAAACCGTGAAAACAGGTGACCTCATCGTCATCCCAAATCAGGGCGCCTACAAGTTCACACTCGCGCAAACGTTCATCAAGGAGATTCCCCCAACGTTTACAATCTAGTTAACATCGCGACTTATATTAGAGCCTATCTGTTTTGACGAGCGTGCTCAACGAAGAAGACTCAACTCCAAGATCCAAAAGTCTCTGGGCATTTAATTTCAATGATGCAGCAGTATCAAACAAAATTCCCGCATTGAAACGGAAGAGTCCGTCACGATGTGTAAGGGCGATAACACTCATGATCTGATCGCTGTGTCCTTTTCGTCCCAGTGGGGCAATCTTATTCAAGAAATCATCATAAGAGCCACGGAACAATCCGGCAAAACTAGCAGTAGCATGCGAAACCTGATGCGTCTGGTGCAAATAAATAAACGTAAACGTCGCCGTCATACGGAAGTTCGAATCGATGAAGTAGAACTCATTCTCATCAACAATCAAAACATCAATACCTCCAACACCGTACCAACCCATCGAACGAACCTTCGGAAGAATTTCATTCAAGAGAACCTTGTTGACGTTTTCTATACCGGAAACTGTCTTCGAAGGATCTACAATTCCAGCCAAAAATCCACCATGCTCCGTCGTCACCTGCTCATTATATCCAAGCATTTGAATTGGCTGAGTAGGATCCGCAGGAATACCGAATTGGACACATAAATTATGAGCACTCCGTATAAACTGCTCAATAATAATCGTCGTAGTGATATTAGAAAATTCCTTCTTGATCGCCTCAAGCTCGGCCTGATCCATGGCGATACGTACGCCATCTCCGGAACTGGAAGAAGAGACTTTGATAACCGATGGGAATGGAATATTCGCTGTGGATTGAGCAAACTCTTGACCATTCATATACGTTCCCAAAATCTTCGGTACGTATTTTTCTGAAATGTACTGCTCTCTACTAAATTTATCATTAAGATTAATCGTTACCCTAGGAGGAATCTGATACAGGTGCTGAAGATGTTCATCCATGAATGGTTGCGCCTGAATAAGCTGTCCCGAAGAAAGAGATGAAGCAATGGACTCCTTCACAAGACGGTTTCTCTCTTCTCCGGAAATATGATTTGTTACCGCGCTGGAAAGACGAATAGCCGAGCTCTTCTCTATCAATTCGACACCAAAATGCTGTGTCATGATATCCCATGTCAACGGATCCATTGATGGAGAAAATACAACGCCTTTTACATTCGGACCAGCACATACGAGGCTTCGTGCAGCCACTAACTCTTCCATCCACGGCGGAACCCCATTGAAAAAGCTCGAGTCCTGACCCGATGGAAATGAATAAAAATAAGCCGTATTGGAAGGAAAAAACTCTGACAACCCCTGAAAAGTTCGGGGAGTTGGAGTTGGATGAACGAGTTGAGATGAGCTGAGAGTAGGTGCGTATCCGTTTCTGATCTGTAAGGCTCCAATAGGTGTCATATAATGACATAAAGAAATAAAACCATCCGACGAGTAGCGTACGAAAAAACGCCACAGAATATCAATTCTTATGGGACTATAGGTAGCTGTCTCTCAACCGCCGCGGCGGGTAAAGGATCTTCCGAAAAATGTTCGAGTTGAGAGTTCATAACGATTTTTATCGCAAGAAACGTTATCCCCGAACAAAATAAAAATCAAGAGAAAATAGAGCATTGTAGCTTAAGTTTGGCTACAGGATGCTCTATTTACACTTCGACAAATACGTCGTTATGTTAGTACTCCAGAAGTCCCCTCTTGCGAAGCTGCTCATGGGCCCCTACCCCACCCCACGTAGCTACGGCACGTTTAATGCCCATAGTCTGAAGCGATCGACCAGGGTTACCTCCCTTCAACGGTCTACCATTCTTATCCAAAGGAGGAAGTTCAATATGCCAGTTTTCACCGCCCCAGTTATCCTCCCTGTTCGCCTGTGTATCGGAGAACATCGTCGCCCCTACAGCAACTGCCGTATGGAAGAAGATTCTCTGATAATCGCGCCACGTAGTCCATAAATTCCACGTAATCATATCAACAAGCTGATCCACCGTGACATCATCGCCAACCTCAAGCTGTCTTCTCAAATGATCCTGAAGCTGCTTATTGATCCTAACTTGTCCACGATACTCATCATAATTTTTAGGATCCTCCATGTAGTCCATCGCGCCCTGTACGCCGATATCGCCAGGATTACGATTATCAATACCTTTAAACTTCGGAAGCTTCTCGAGCACCACCGGACGCTCATGAAAAGGACGCGTATCATTACTATAAGCAGAAGGAAAACCATCGAATGCCATAAAAGTATGGGTAAAATAATAGCCTGGATGAAAATCCTACTGCATGGCTATGAAGATTGTCAAATTTATGGGATAATTCGCTGTCTCCAAGCGGACGGATACATCACACTATCATTATCCATTTTACTAGTCCCATGCCATACATTCGGATATAGGTATAAACATACTACCCAGACTATCTTCGCCTGTCACCTAGCGAACATTCTCACCAATACGAAAGACTTTGCGAGCAAGCACTAAGGAAATACCTACGTGCACAATGAGCAATAGTCCAAATATGATATTCATCATACTCAAAGAAAGCACTCCAAACCTCACATAAGACCAGGTGACACTGAAACGATCCAGGAAGTCCTTTGTGAAAAAATACAGGATAATAAAGCTAAACTGCCACCAAGGAATCCTTTTTATATATTTCCAGAGAAGGAAGGCTTGAGAAGCATAAAGCCAAACCCAAAAGATATTACCAAACTCGTACAACGCAAAACCGTTCTCATACATATAGTAGGTATAGAAAAATGGAGCGATGATTCCGTACCCAATAATGCCAAAAAGACTAAAATAAAGCAGAAATTGGGAAAAATACCCTCTTTTCAAGAAAAGAAGATAGTTAAGAGCAAGCAAAAAAGGATAAAGCGGGCACACTGGCACAAATATCCACAGATACATAGGGGTCTCCACGAAGTCATGAAGATCGACTCTCAGGGCTCCAAAAGTCATCGCAAAGCCGAGAACGATCAAAAACCAGAAGAAACGACGCGAAAGTGATGGCGGTAGGGTTATCACATCGAATAGTCTATCATAATGCCTTGAAGCTAAGAAATGTATCAATTCTCATATAAAAAACATGCACGCGCAAAAATTCACATCAAAAAAGAATCTACTCATTGACAACAGGCTCATTGCACGGCTACAGTAACCCCGCACTAATTCAAAACACCTATGTCAAACGCACACGTCAATCACCACCACGGAGTCGTACTGAGACCTACTCAGCGTCCAAAATCCAGCGTATCAAAAAAGAAGAACAAGGCAGGAGCCAAGGTTCGTAAAGCTTCAGTTCTCGCAAACGTTGCATCAAAGAAAGCTATGCAGATGGCGAAGCTCGTCTAAAGTTTCACACAATTGCATCCTAGGCTGTACCTCATTACACCTTAAGGCTATACTTTCAGTATGTTTTTTCGCGCGCGGACAAAAAAGAGCTCAAGTCATCAGGCACGATACGGTAGAGGCCTCGTTTTGACGAGCCGTTCGTCGCGTCGTACGCCCCGAACAAGCGGCAAAAGCCTCATCTCAAATCTCTCACTCCCCTCTCTTACATCGGTAAAAAGAGTTCTTCTCGCGATGATTGCCATTGGCATAGTAGGAGCGGTTTCCTATTTCGTCTGGTTCTCGGGATATTTCAAAATTACCAAAATCTACGTTCAATATGAGGAGTTTCAAAATGAAAACAGTGACATTCTAAATTATTTCGACACCCTCAAGGGAAAAAATTACCTATTCACTGACCCAGCAGAGAAAAAAACTGATATCCAAAAAGCTCATCCGGAGATCAGTAATATTATCATTCAAAAAATATTCCCGGACACTATCAAAATTAGTTTCACCGAGTTCCCTATTACCGCCAACGTCGAATCAATCGTAAATGGAAAATCGGTAGAAAAAGTGCTCATCAACTCGGTAGGAATGGTTATATATCACGATACGGAAAACCCAAATCTTCCCTATATCAAGATGATAACAACAGCCGAAATTGATGATACTATGACGCTTCCGTCAGTCGAAGTACCCGGCGAAAATAGCACGCCACCTGCACCGATCGTACCTCCGACGCCAACACAACCAGCAGAAAAACCACTTCCGGTTATTTCTCAAGAATATCTCACCTATATGCTCAGCGCGACAAAAAGTTTCGAGGAACGATTTGGCATGAAAATTACAGAGTTACAACTTCTCCCGCAGGCACGAGAGCTGCATTTCAAAACAGAAAAAAACTTCGAAATATGGCTTGATATTCAAATTCCTTTTGAAAAGCAGTTCCTCAAACTCAAAAAAGCGATGACCACACTCGACATATACAAAACACCACTTTTCTACATCGATCTACGAGTCTCCGGAGCAAACGGCGAAAAAGTTATTTTCAAAAGAAAAAAATAGGGTATCATAGGGGCGAAAGACAAAAGTATCTCAATCCCTAAAACACCACTTCATGGTTTGGGCTCTCCTCGGCATTCTCATCGGCATCTTGCTCGGACTCGGTATTGATTATACGATTCCATTTGCCTATACCAAGTTCACGGCCGTCGTGCTCGTGGGTATTCTAGATGCGCTTTTTGGAGCCATTCGCGCCGAAGTAACCAAGGATCAGTACGATGCTATGATCTTCATCTCGGGACTTTTCTTCAACATTATTCTCGCCCTCGTTATTACCTATCTCGGTGACAAACTAGGTCTCGACCTCTATCTCGCTGCCACGGTCGTCTTCACCTTCAGAATCTTCTCAAACGTAGGTATCACACGCCGCGCCCTCCTCACTCGACTTCTCGAGAAACGTAAAAAAGTGAAGGAAGAAAACAGTATAGTAACTTTGTAAAGGGCATGGGTTTGAGAAAATGGCTAAAAAATGCTATAATACACCTAACATCGTAAACAAAAATAAACATGTCTAATGACGCTCTTTCCCAGGTACGTGAAATGATTGAATCAGCCGAGACGAGCCTTCGAGCAGCGAAGCAGCTTCTTTTTGAATTAACCGGAGACGCTCCGGTAAGCAAATCTCCACGCTCAAAGCTTGTGAAGAAAGCCACATCACTCGAGAGCGAAGAGACCGAGGATAATGTCCTCGAGGGCGTATTCGACGGCCAAGGTATGATCGGTCCGGACAAGCGAGCCTATCCCGTACCGGCAAACTACGCCAGCAAGTCCAAGCTGGTTCCAGGCGACGTACTGAAATTAACCATCAAAGAAGACGGAGCTTTTCTCTATAAACAGATTAAGCCTATTGAACGTAAGCACATCATCGGAATCCTCACGAACGACGACGGTCAGTACAAGGTCATCGGTCAAAATGGCAAGGCTTACAAGATTCTTCTCGCATCGGTTACCTATTTCCGAGGAGAGGTCGGAGACCGTGTTACCCTCATCATTCCCGCCAATGAAGAAAGTGACTGGGGTGCTTTGGAAAATGTTCTCCCTAAATCTGGCGACGATACGAATCTTCAGGAATTAAATATGGAAAGGTTTTAAAGCGCGAGCGGAGACGAGCGTTGATTTCGTTTTCTTATTTTACTTATAAATTATTCACACCATGGCAGAACCTATCAAAACAACCATTCAAGAAGCATTCGATCACATCAAGTCATGGATCGCTGAAGGGAACAAGGAAAAGGCTATTCAAGGATTAAATGAAATTTTGAATTTCGATCCAACCAACTCCGAAGCACAAAAATTATTGCTCGAGGTAAAAACCGGTAGTACTCCTATCGCCGCAACACCATCTGCAAATCCAGCTCCGACCCCAGCAATGGCTCCAGCTTCAGCTCCAGCTCCGATGCCAACACCTATGCCAACTCCGGCACCTGCTCCGATGCCTGTCATGGCCTCCGCACCTATGCCACCACCTATGCCAGCAATCAATGAAGCACCGATGCAAGCGCCATCAGTCATGCCGCCAAAAGCAGTACCAATGGATTCGGTCACCTCAACGGCAGCCGTAAGCCAAGCACCAATGGTTACTATGCTTATGGGTAATATGAAACTCATTATCGCTATCGGAGGAGTGATTATCGCTATCGTTGCCGGATATATTTTCTATAAAGGCGTCCTCTCAAGTGCTGATGTTATTTCAGATGAAATAGAGAGCTTACAAGATGCGCAGACAGAGATTCTGGAAACCACGACGCCAGCAGCAGATGCCACAACAACGCCTGATGCGACCACTGCCCCAGACGCAACTACTCCTGCAACACCCGATACTACGGTAACTACACCAGCACCAACCGACACCACTCCGGTCGTCAGTGATCAAAATGCTGTCGAAGCTACGACAGGAAAGGTGAAGAGAAAGTAAACAATCATGCTGGTTCATACCCTAGCGGGAAAATGAGAATAATGGCTGTTAGAAGCCATCATGAGCAGCATATTAGTTGACATACTCGATTTATATTCTTTAGGCGAATAATTTCGCCGGCGAAATTAGTAGCTTCAAAAATGGCTATTTTTCAACAATAAGATTATTTCGCGTCTCTTAACATAAAAAGTCAATGTACCGATTTTGGAAAAACTGGTGCCTTTGTGCCACCCTCAGCCTTGAAAAAATAAGAGAAATATGATATAATAACTAGAAGCGTATAAAAAAACAAAAACACCTATGAAGCTCGATAAAATCTTCCGAACCGGTATTCAATACAAGGCATCAGATATATTTATCGCTACGGGTATAAAACCCGTGTTACGAATTAATGGTGATCTCATATCCATTGAGGACCACGCCGTCCTCACAAAGGCGATGGCTGAGGATTATTTATTGGAAATTCTCAACGAGACACAGAAGAAAAAATTCGAGCAGACACTGGATATCGACTTCTCTCTCGACCTCGAAGGCATCGGAAGATTCCGTGTAAATATGTTTGTTCAGCGAAAAGGCATCAGCGCTGTTTTCCGACTTATTCCAGCAGCGGTTTTCAGTCTGGACGAGCTCGCATTACCGCAGCAGCTCAAGCAATTCGCACAAATTCGACAAGGAATTATTATTGTAACGGGACCAACTGGCTCGGGTAAAACAACCACCCTCGCCGCCATCCTCAACGAAATTAATGAAAAATATGGAAAGCATATTATAACCGTAGAAGACCCAATCGAATTCGTTCATGAAAATAAAAAATCGGTCATTCAGCAGCGCGAGGTCGGAACACACACGGCAACATTCGCCAAAGCGCTCAAAGGTGCCATGCGTGAAAATCCCGACGTCATTATGATCGGAGAAATGCGTGATCTCGAAACCATATCTCTCGCCGTTACCGCAGCGGAAACAGGTCATCTCGTACTCGCCACCCTCCACACGAGCGGCGCCGCGAAGTCGGTCGATCGTATTATCGATGCCTTTCCGCCATCACAACAGAACCAGATTCGAGCGCAGCTCGCCGAGAGTCTCAAAGTCGTCATCTGGCAGAACCTTATCAAAACAAAGGACAAAAAAGGCCGTCTAGGAGCCCTCGAAATCATGATCGTCAACAACGCCATCGCCAACATGATCCGCAAGGAAAAGACCCACCAGATCAATTCCGCCATCGAAACCGGCCTCCGTGAGGGCATGCAAACCATGAAAAAAGCCGTCACCGACATGCTTTCCGCCGACCTCATCACCGAAGAAGACGCCCAGGCCAATATTCCACCTGAGTTTGAAATGTAATACAACGATATGAAAACAAAAAAAATAATCATTCTGGGAATACTAAGCGCATACTCATGTCTTTTCTTATCAATGAGTAATGTCTATGCGGCAACCCCAGTAGAAGATGCCGAATGCAAAAAATTCTCGCAAGGATTAGCTGAATATGGAAATAAAGAATTAACGTGCGATGAAATAGCAAAAGCAGATGCAGTGAACGCAAAAGCCGCCACAGACAAAGCAGCAGCAGATGCAAAAACAGCAGCAGATGCAGTAGCTACAGAAGAATACGCCTGCAAAAGCGCCTCAAAGGACAGATTTGGAGAGGAACTGAGCTGTGCAAAATACCTACTAAAACTTGATGGCATATGCAAAAGTGAAGGATATAAGAATTGCGCAGAAAAAGCTACTGCAGAAAAAAACCTCAGAGGTACCGGATTCAAACTAAATCTCGATGCGCTTACACTCACTTCCGGAGGACAAAAATCCGGTTCGGCAATTTTCCAAAATAAAGATTATGCCCAATACGGCGTAATAGTCGGCACAATTTTGCGAGTAATTGATATCCTCATCATGCTTATTGGCTCACTCGCAATGCTTACGCTCGTGATCGCCGGTATATTCATGATCGCCAATCACGGAGACGAGGCATGGGTTACCAAGGGTAAAACAATGATGCTCTACTCGATTCTCGGCATCCTCGTGGCCCTCCTTTCATTCGCTATCGTCAACGTTATTCAATCCGCACTCGCTTAAACTCAAACCATGAAACGTCTCGCTACATTACTTCTGACCATATTCTCCATCACGACACTTCTCGTGCCAGGAATGGCTTTTGCCCAGGGAGCATTTACAAAGGCCGATAATGAAGAAAAAAAACAATTACTTTTGGAAAATGCAGCCGCCACTGATTTATTCCCTACGATTCTAAAAGAAGCGAATGCAGGGCTTTGTCTAGGTGCAGAAGAAAAATTAAATTATATCACGACGGTATTAGAAACCCCTCTCGACTCACCGGAAGACAGAGCAGCCTATGACAAGGTAGGCATAGGTGGCGAAACAGGGATTATTAGAAATGCAGACTTAACCATAACCAAACGATGCTATCGTTTTACGCAAATTCTTAATTTGCAAGGATCAGGCTCAAGTACGCAACAAAAAACGGATCAGTATCTTATAAAAAACTGTCCTGAAGAGAATCTCATTCTCGAAGGATACGGCCAACAATCAAATGGAAATTACTACGACTGTCAGGAAGTTACCGTAATCATGTCGCCCCTCAGCCAAGGAGGCATAGGGGTAATTAACGTATATGTAAGTCTGATTTACCGCTGGGTAGCGGGTATTGTCGGCGTCATCGCCGTACTAATCATGATCGTCAGTGGTCTACAAATCATCACGGCCCAGGGCGAATCCGAAGCAATAACAGCCGGAAAAAAACGCATTCTTCAATCCATCGGAGGCATTGCCCTTCTCTTCTTCGCAACAGGACTTCTCTATATGATTAATCCAACATTCTTCAATGCTCCGAGCTATCCAGCTCCAGCAGCTATTGCTCCAGCCACTGCCACTCCACCAGCCAAATAAACTTATGAAAAATCTCAGCAAAATCATTATCGCTCTCACTCTCGGAATATGGCTTTTATCAGCCACTGCGGCCTATGGACAAGCTATTTTGCCAAAACCAAAAACGCTGTCAGGACCATCAGAGGAACAGCAAGCACTCTATAGAACCGCAGGAGGAAGTACCACAGGAGGATACGGCGTAACGGTAATAATTCCATTCGTTACTATGTTTTCCATAGGCTTCGCTGGAACAATGGCATTTGTTTCCCTCGTCTATGGCGGAGTACTCTATGTATCAACATTTGGCGATGAAACACAAACCGGCAAGGCAAAAAAAATCATTATGTGGGGACTCATTGGACTCGTCATCACCATGTTCTCCTATGCATTCGTCTCAATCATACTCAAACTTAAAATAGGATAATGAAAAAAATACTCACAACCATATTGCTCGGATTTCTGCTCATGCTACCAGGTGTAGTGCTAGCTCAAGCGGCACCCGCAGCAACAGCACCCGCAGCAGCCCCAGTAGACCCATGTGCGGCAGAAACATCGGATGCCAAAAAGGCAACGTGCAAAATTAACCAAATCTTCAAAATTCAAGACGTAAAAGGTACCGAAAAACTCAAGGACTTAACCGCAGCCGTTAGCTCCAAAAAGGAGTCATCGTTCAGCGATGTATTCGCTACCATAATTAACATCCTCACGGGAGTCGCCGTCGTAATGACCTTTGTCGGAATCGTAGTGTCGGGTGGATACTTCGTCTTTTCAGAAGGAGAAGAAGGCCGCATAACAAAAGCGAGAACCATTATTATATTTGTCATCGTCGGTGATCTCATTATTGCCGCCTCATATGCAATCGTAAAAGGAATCACACTCATTAAACCTCTCTAATAGATAGATACCAATGATAAAAAAAATCCTCACATCACTCATTCTCAGTATTATGCTTGCCGTAACGGTACAGGCTGCTATTGGTATTCCCGGCGATCTCATGCCAAAAAACGTTCCTCTTCAAGGATTAAATAAAACAATCACGGAACAAGTGGCAGCCGGCGGACAAGATGGCGCAGTAACGGGCGCAAACATCGTACTGCAATACATCGCCAACTTACTTCTCTTCTTCGCAGCACCTCTCGCCGTCCTCTTTCTCGCACGCGCCGGCGCCGACTACGCCTTCGCCATGGGCGAAGACAGCAAGCTAGAAAGCGCCAAACGTGAGCTCACCTGGTCCCTCGTCGGCCTCGTCCTCGTCATGTTCGCCTACGTCATAATCCGCGTCGCTATTCAGCCGCTCCTAGGACTGCAAAGCGCAACGGATGCAGCGCTACCAACGCAGATAAACCAAGGAGCCGACACGATCTGTCAACAAAAATACAACATGTCATGTGATGCTTACGGGAACTTATCCGACGCAGAAAAAGCAAAAATAGATGTCAAATCAACTGCCAGCGAAGAAGCGCAGTGTAAGGCATATGGCTATACATCATGCGCAGAATACACCAAAGCTGTTAAAGCAAAACCGTAGCTTCACGCAAGGTCTTAAATAAATCGATGCAGGGAAGCCTCAAGAAAAATACACAGTATACGTTTTGTATACTCTTTGTATACTATTTTGTATATACTTTGTATACACCCATCTAAATAAAAGAAGACGATTAAGTCGCGGTTATGTATTTCATAATTCACACCAATGATGAAAATAATTCATATTAAAATAAACGAGACACAAGAAAAGGAGTTACA
The DNA here is from genome assembly GCA_943354965.1 of Candidatus Peribacteria bacterium. Classification (GTDB taxonomy): domain Bacteria; phylum Patescibacteriota; class Gracilibacteria; order UBA1369; family UBA12463; genus CALREA01. The sequence goes on from CALRDN010000004.1 coordinate 82,908, forward strand.
AATGCTCATGGAGCACGAGGGATATACTAATAAATCGGAATTTATTCGTTACCTTATAAAATTTTATAAGTTGCATCAAGGAATCAATATAAGCCCACTAAATAATCAAAAAAACACGCCTGGCAGCCATAAAAGCATTACAAAAACTGCAAACAGTATCGTAAGCGATGAAAATCTTTCTCCGGAAAAAAGAAAACTCTTAAGTGATCCTCATATTTTCGATGAGGGAGTCAGACAATTCATCCGTGAAATGGAAGATTAAAAATGGCACCAGCACGCGGAAAACTATACCACCTTCTCCTCCAATCTCGGGAATAACACTCCACCCTTTACCAAGACGGATCCTTCGATGAGACCGCCCCATGTGAGAGCGCGGGATAAATCACCAATCGCACCACTCTCTCCAAATTGAACAAGGAGTTTTTCAGCAGTACGAGGTAAGAACGGCACCAGCATAACTCCGATAATTCTCACCAGCTCGAGCAGGCGATACATGACGGCAGCAAGCTCTTCCTGATCAACTTTTGCAAGTGCCCAAGGCTTCGTCCTGTCCACATATTCATTCCCAATGTTAACCAATATCCAGGTGATTTCCAAAGCAGCTTTTAGATCAAATTTATCAATGGCACGATGGTACATTTCTATAAATCCACTTAGGGAATTTATCGCACCAACAAGGGAAACAGGATCATCCATAACTTTTTTCACCACACGACCCTCGAAATATTTCTCATTCATCGAGAAAACTCGATAGACTAAATTTCCAAAGTTATTTCCCAAATCAGAGCTATACACACCCGTAAATCGATCACGAGAAAAATCGCCATCATCGGTAGTAGAAATTTCTTTTAACAAATAATATCGGACCGGATCAATGCCAAATTCATCAATATACCCAAAAGGATCAACGACGTTACCAATAGACTTGCTCATTTTTTGGCCATTGGAGGTGATAAATCCGTGTACATAAATTTGCTTAGGGACGGCAAGCTCGGCAGAAAGTAACATGCCAATCCAAATTCCGGCATGGAATCGGAGAATATCTTTTCCAATCAAATGAACATCAGCAGGCCAGAAACTCTTGAAGGTTTCGTTTTCCTCCTCATACCCAATACCCGTAATATAATTCGAAAGCGCATCGCACCAGACATACATCACCTGAGTATCATCATCAGGAACAGGAACGCCCCATGGAAGCATCTGCTGAGGTCTGGAAAAACTGACATCAGGAAGACCCTCGCCGATAATATTTAAAATTTCATTTTTACGTGCCTCTGGGACAATTTTCAGCGTATCAGACTGAATAAGTTCGCGAATTTTGGTAGAATATTTCGAAAGTTTGAAGAAGTAGTTCTCCTCCTTCAGAAATTCAGGAGCTTTCTTGTGAATAGCACAATTTCCCTCAATGAGGTCTTTTTCCGGAACATAGGACTCACAGCCAATGCAATACAACCCCTCGTAGGTACCCTTATAAATATCGCCTTGAGCAAGCATCTTCTTCCAAAGCTTCTGAGCACCTCTTTTGTGATCCGGATTGGTGGTTCGTATGAAATAATCCTGACTAATATCCAAAGCTGAAGTCAACGCCTGGAATCGTGCAGCATTGGCATCGACCATCTCCTGAGGGCTAATCCCCTGTTCGGCGGCCGTTCGATAGATTTTGATACCATGTTCGTCCGTACCGGTCTCGAAGAAGACTTTTTCCCCTTTTAGTCGGTGGTAACGAGCCAGAACGTCAGCTTGGACCAGCTCCATCGCAAAGCCGATATGTGGAACGGAGTTCACATAGGCGATCGAGGTCGTAATGAAGAAGTTTTTTGACATAATGCCACCATATCCTAGCAGAACCGCAATCCGAAATAAAGGTAGACTGTAGAGCGAAAAAGGGTTAGACTCAGGCGCGCTTATGAGTAAAAATTTGATCTCGAGAAAGGAGTCGTTTACCTGCATCCACTGCGGAACAACGACAGAGTTCCGACCCGGAATAGAACGAAATCACTGCCCAAACTGCCTCTACTCGCTCCACGTCGACCTGGAAATTCCCGGCGACCGTGCAGCTACATGCAAAAGTCTCATGGAACCCGCAACGGTTTCACTCGGAAGAAAATCAAGCTACATTATCACCCATCGATGCCTGTCCTGTGGCAAAATCATTCCCAACAAGGCGGCAAAAGATGACAATGTTGATCGACTCATCGCTCTTATTAACGCCAATCCAAAGCTAGCAAAATGAAAAAAAACTCCTCCATCACTACCGTTCTCGAAAACACTGTTGAAGAGATTATCAAGCACTACTGCCCCGAAAACACCACGCTTATCGTAGGAGTTTCCGGTGGTCCAGACTCGATGGTACTACTCGCGGTATTGAAAAAGATATCTATCAACTATCCACTCAACCTGATCGTTGCCCATGTAAATCACGAGCTACGGGGGAAAGAGAGCGATTTGGATGAAAAGCTCGTACAGAAAACTTGTAAGAAATATAACCTCCATTTCGAGGTCGAACAGGTAAATGTGAAAAAATACAGCACAGCGCAAAAGCTCTCACTCGAAGAGGCCGGCAGGCAGATTAGAAAGACGTTCTTTTATCGTTTGAAGGAGCAGTACGGAGCCGAATACGTCATGACGGCACATCACCGCGATGACAACGTAGAGACCATGCTATTTAATTTAATCCGCGGAGCCAGCGTGAAGGGTCTCTCTGGAATGTCTATGTACAGCCGAGAAATGCTTCGCCCACTTCTTGACTTCTCAAAAGATGAGTTGCTGGAATACTGCGCAAAAAACAAAGTGACCTATCGAGTGGATAAAACAAATCTGGATAGCGAATTCACACGTAACAAAATTCGAAATATTATTATTCCTGAAATTGAGAAGATTAATCCAAGCTTCCGAAATTCATTTCATGAAAAAAGTTTCTACTTCACGGAAATTGACGAAACACTCACGTTCTTCGCGTTTGATTTCATGAAACAGTTTTGCCAAATGAACGCCGTCGAGGTTGAGTGCCCAATTGCGCCCCTCAAAGGTCTCCTACCGGCACTACAAAAAAGCGTCATTCAGTGGATTTATGAAATGTTTCATGGATCGACGGAGCAGCTAAGTCACGACCAAATTCAAGACTTCCTCGATTTGATTCAGAAGGACAAAACCGGAACAGAAAAAATTCTTGGAAATAGATTGAGCCTCAGCATTGCCTATGGCAAGGCACATTTTCAGAAAGAGAAGACTACGGAAAAACCGCTACTGGCTGAGGAAAAAATACAGTTACCTCTTCCCGGTAGTATCTCTTACCCAGGCGGAAAAATTATCACGCGCATTCACAATAAAATTCCAAAAAAGACGAAAAAAAATACCGTCTATATTAGTTTAAAAAATCCCGATTCAGAGTTTTTTATCCGAAGTTTCAAAGATGGCGATCGGTTTCACCCCGCAGGCATGGAGGGCAGCAAGAAAGTACAAGACTTTTTTGTCGACAAGAAAATTCGACGCGAGGAAAGAAAGAATATTCCTATTATTGTAGACCATGAGGGAAATATCGTAGCTGTAGGAAGTCTACGGATAGATAAAGGAGCGGATCCAAAGCTCTTTGAATTTCCAGTAATAGAAATTCAGATTCTTGAGAATGATGGGCAATAAAGGTACACTTATGCACGATTTTGGTACGTACTATTTTTTCCACACACAACTATGAACGATATAAATATGAATGACTCAAAGGGACCACAAAAGAAACAAAATAGTTTTCTCTATTTAATTATTATCGCCCTCGTAGTGAGCGCCGGTTTTCTCATGTGGAGCAAGACCGAGACGCCTATGACAAAAATAGCACTTAATACCGTCATCGAAGAGGCAAAAAAAGGTGAAATCGAATCAATAAACGTCGTAAAATCACGTCTGGATATTACTCGTACTGATGGGACAAAGGAGTATGCCTACAAGGATGGAGATGCATCTATTATGGATGTCTTGGAAAAATCCGGCATGAGCAAGGAAGATATCGCCAAGATCGGCATCGAGGTAATCCCAACCGATTCCGGAGACTTCTGGTTGAATATTTTTATGAGTGCCTTCCCAATTTTACTCATAGTCGGAGTGTTGGCTTATATGATGAAACAGGCTCAGGGAAGCAATAATCAGGCTATGTCATTCGGAAAGAGCCGAGCGAAACTCTATGATAAAGAAAAAAGCAAAACAACATTTGAAGATGTTGCAGGAGCTGAAGAAGCGAAACAGGAACTCGTAGAAATTGTGGACTTCTTGAAAAATCCTGCGAAATATCTGGAGATTGGTGCCAAAATCCCAAAAGGAGTACTGCTCGTAGGTCAGCCTGGAACGGGTAAAACACTTCTCGCTCGAGCGGTTGCCGGTGAGGCGGATGTTCCGTTCTTCTCTATATCGGGATCGGAGTTCGTAGAAATGTTCGTGGGTGTAGGCGCATCGAGAGTACGAGATTTGTTTAAAAAAGCGGCACGAAATGCACCATGTATTATTTTTATCGATGAAATTGATGCGGTAGGAAGACATCGTGGAGCCGGAATGGGTGGCGGTCATGACGAACGAGAGCAGACGCTGAATCAGATTCTTACAGAAATGGATGGTTTCGAAAAAGATACGAACGTTATCGTCATGGCCGCCACAAACCGACCGGACATTCTCGACCCGGCGTTGCTACGCCCGGGCCGCTTCGACCGACGTGTCGTTGTCGACCTCCCTGATCTCCAAGATCGAATCAAAATTCTCGCCGTTCATGGCCGAAACAAGCCATTAACTGACGACGTTAATTTAGAAAAAATTGCCAAACATACTCCAGGATTCTCCGGTGCTGATCTAGAAAACCTCATGAACGAGGCCGCGATCCTTGCCGCACGAAACGCAAGAAAGAAAGTTCACATGGAAGATCTCGAGAAGTCCATCGAGAAGGTCGTCATGGGTCCTGAACGCAAGTCTCGCGTCCTCAACGATCAAGAAAAGAAAATCACTGCCTACCACGAAGTTGGCCATGCTGTCGTCGGCCATATGACCGAACACTGCGACCCGGTTCAGAAAGTATCTATTATCTCTCGTGGCATGGCTCTTGGTGTCACCTGGTTCGTCCCGGATGAGGACAAGCACCTCTACTCCAAGGCAAAATTCGAAGACGAGATGGCATCACTTCTCGGAGGTTATTGCGCTGAAGAGGTCTTCTTCAATGATGTCACTACTGGCGCATCCAACGATCTGGAAAAGGCAACCGGTATCGCACGTCGCATGGTTACCGAATACGGTATGAGCGACATGGGTCAGGTAATTTATGGTGAAAAAAATCACGAAGTATTTATTGGTCGCGATCTGGGTCATACCAAAAACTACTCCGAAGAAAGAGCTACTCAGATTGATAAGTGCATCACAGAGTACATCAATGTCGCTTACAAACGAGCCAAGGATACGATCACAAAAAACAAAGATATCATGAAAAAGATCGCCGAAGAACTCCTGGAAAAAGAGTCCCTCTCACGTGAAGAGTTTGTGAAATTTTTTCCAAAAGCTAAATCAGCCAAATAACCTCAAATCTCATGGCAAAATCACAACCAATTGGAAATTACGATGATCAGGAGGGTGAGCTCGCTCTCGATATTTATCAGACCGACGATGAGATCGTTATTCTCTCCCCTGTCGCCGGCGTATCCGAAGATGATTTGAACATTTCCGTAACCGACGAAGTGCTAACCATAAAGGGAAAACGCCACCTCGAAATCAAAGTGGATGAAAAGGATTACTTAACAAAAGAATGCTTCTGGGGAGACTTCTCCCGTTCAATCGTCTTGCCAGCCAGCGCCGATGCTAGTAAAATAGCCGCCTCATTCAAAAATGGCATTCTCAAGATTACGATTCCACGAACCGAAAAACTCCAGACAAAAGTCATCCGAATTAAATAATATTATGTCTCAAAAAACTCAAAAAATTACCAAGGCCGTCTTCCCTGCTGCTGGATTTGGAACCAGGTTTCTCCCTGCTACAAAATCGCAGCCGAAAGAAATGCTCCCTATCGTCGATAAGCCTGTAATTCAATACCTCGTCGAAGAGGCTGTCGACTCCGGAATTACAGAAATTATTATCGTCACCGGTCGTGGCAAACGCGCCATCGAGGACCACTTCGACTCATCATGGGAGCTCGAACACAACCTCGTGGAGAAAGGAAAGCACAACCTCCTCAAAGACATTCGCAAAATCTCCCGACTCGCAAAATTCATCTATGTTCGTCAGGCCGAACCAAAGGGCGATGGCGATGCTATCCTTTGCGCCAAAGAAGTCATCGGTAACGATCCGTTTGTCGTTCTCTTCGGTGATGACATCATCAATCACAAAACTCCCGCCACGAAACAACTTCTGGATATATTTTATGAAAAAAAATCCTGCGTCATCGCTCTTGAACAAATAGAGAAAGAGAAAACCCATCTCTACGGAGTTATCGGAACCAAGGAAGATCCTACAATTACGAATGCTCGTCTCCACCTCATCAATACGCTCGTGGAGAAACCACAGCCCGCAGATGCCCCTTCCAACCTCGCCATCATCGGTAAGTACATTCTAACTCCGGAAATCATCCCGGCCCTCCTACGTGCCCGCCCAAGTCATGACAGCGAACTACGCCTGATCGATGGCCTCCTCGAACTCGGAAAAACACAATCCCTCTATGGTTACGAAGTCGAAGGTCGTCATTACGACACCGGCGACAAACTTGGCCTCATCAAAGCCACTATCGACTTTGCGCTCGCTCGTCCCGAGCTCGCGCCCGCCCTAATGGCATATTTAAAAACATTGACACGATAGCAATACAAGCTATAGTTGCATTCCATTAACGGAAGACTTGAGTTAATGGTGTTTTTTCTGTGGCCGCTCAAAGCTGAGCAGTGCATCAATTATTTTCATCTTTCTTAGTCGTGTGACACCTCGATGGATGGATACTTTTTCTTTCAAAATGGAAAAATATCCATCAAGAATATTCGTCGTATTTGGAA
>CALRDN010000005.1 GCA_943354965.1 Candidatus Peribacteria bacterium
GAGCATTACCGTCTTGAATGATACATTTGTTCCCTCCTCAGCATCGAGCTTCTGGACATCGAACTTTGATCCTTTCTCTACTTTGAATTGCTGACCTGCGATTTCTACAACTGCAAACATAATAATGTGTGTTAAAGCGCGTGGATATTACGTGATATCTGTCACGAAAGCAAGTGTTTTTTTGAGGCTGGTCTGTTTCGAGTCAGCTTCGAGATTTTATCTCTTGGGGCAGGTTTTCTATTAATTGTACTGATTCATTGCTGAGGCCATTCCTTCCTTTAAGGCTAGTTCGATGGCCTTTGCTCCATTTTGAATGCCTAATTCAATAACTGACTTTTCCTTGTCGGTGAATCTGCGGAGGACGAAGTCGCTGGTGTTCATCTGCTCAGGGACGCCGAACTCCTCTCCCCTGCTCTCAATGCCGATGCGGAGACGTGGGAAGGTTTTTGAGGGATAGAGCTCTTGGATAGATTTCATGCCGTTGTGTGTGCCTGCAGAGCCGTCTTTGCGGAGGCGGATTTTGCCGAGTGGGAGGTCGAGATCGTCATAGCAGACCCAGAGATTTTCCGGTTCAATTTTGTAATAATTTGTCACCAAAACAACTGCTTCACCTGAAAGGTTCATGAAGGTGGTTGGTTTTACGAGGATGACATTCTTGGAATTGAACTCACCCTTTGAGATAAAGGCCTTGAGGGATTTTTCTTCTTTCCAGTCTGAGGTGCTCCAGTTTTTTTGGAGTTCATCTACGAGCGTGAAGCCTGCGTTGTGGCGGGATCCTTCATACTCTTTGCCGACATTACCGAGTCCGACAATGATTATTTTTTGATTTTTTTCCATGTGGTGGCCTTGATAAATGGAATCTCCTTTTCTGCGATGACAACGATATCATTTTCTACAGCACCTTCCTTGGTAAGTGCCTGCTGGATGCCCATTTTCTTGAGGTAGTGGCGAATACGAGTCATACCATGAGGCGTATTGATATCCGTCATATTTACGAGCTGCTCGATACGTTTGCCTACGACGTCGTAGTACTTCTGTCTGTTGAGTTTTTTTACATATTTGATCGTGAAGTTTTTGGTATTTTCAAGATGTGGACGGAAGATTTTGTGAGCGGCTTCCGGTTCGATTTTCTTCTCCTTTTCTGCCTCCAATTTCTTTTCTTCTAATTTAAGTACTCTCCAAACTTCCTTCATGAGCTCATCGGTACCGTCGTTAATTTCGGCAGAGATGAAGAATACTTTCTTCTGTTTAAGTTTTTTCTGAATGTCCTTGAGGAAGTCCTCCTGTTCTTCTGTTTGGATCAGGTCACGCTTGTTTACAACGATGATTTGAGGTTTCTTTGCGAGGTTTTTGTCGAACTTCTTGAGCTCGTTGTTGATGACTTTGTATGATGTTGGTATATCCGTGTCGCTTGCATCGATCATGTGGATCAGGATCTTTGTACGTTGAACGTGCTTGAGAAACTCATGACCAAGGCCTTTTCCCTCGTGGGCACCCTCGATAAGTCCTGGAATATCAGCTAAAACGAATGAGGCGTCTTTTTCTTTTAAAAGCCTTTCGAGTGAAACAACGCCGAGGTTTGGACTGAGGGTTGTGAAGTGGTAGGCGGCGATTTTTGGCTTTGCGTTGGATACACGGGCGATAAGCGTGGATTTTCCAGCGGATGGGAGTCCGATAATTCCGATATCGGCAATCAATTTAAGCTCAACAAATACTTCTATTTCTTCTCCATTTTCTCCGATTTCTGCGAGTTTTGGGGCTTGAAATCGGCTACTGACGAAGTGTTTATTGCCATATCCTCCACGTCCTCCTTTTGCGACGAGATAGGTGTCTCCTTCGTTTACTAAATCGGCAAGAATCTGCTTCTTGTCTTCGGTGAGGATTTGCGTGCCCGTAGGAACGTCAATGTAAAGCGTTTCTCCGTCGCTACCGTGGCAATCAACATCACCTCCACTTCCACCGTTTTCTGCTTTGAATTTCTTGATATGACCTAGGTTTGAGAGCGTTCTCATATTTGCTCTGGCACGAAAAATAACGCTTCCACCTCGTCCACCATCGCCACCATCCGGGCCTCCTCGTGGTACGAATTTCTCTCGTCGGAAGCTGACGAGTCCACCTCCTCCTTTTCCTCCTATGCATCGTAATTGTACTTCATCGCAAATCATATCGTTTGGGTTTTCTGGTTTGATCTATAAGCCGGCCTATTGTAACTCATTTTTTACCCTTTGGGAAGCCCCGTTTTGGATTGTTTTGTTTTTTCTTTCGTTCTTGGATATACTTCCCTAGCTTCAGGTGTGCCGGAGTGGCGGAATGGCAGACGCGCTCGACTCAAAATCGAGTACTCGCAAGGGTGTGTGGGTTCAAGTCCCACCCCCGGCACCAATGAGAATTATTATGAGTTTGAATATTGATACATCTCGATCAGGAGAAGATTTGGCGGCTGAGCTTGCTGAGAGGGGTAAGTTTTATGCAAAGGGCTTTGGGAGTGTTTTGGGTATTGACGTGCTTCCTTGTATAGAAATACTTGAGGATAATTTTGAGGAAAACTGGATGTATCAAATCGTTGCTCGTCAGGGTTTGGATATTATGAGTCGATTCTATGATCGTATTTCGTTTGGAGAGATGATCGATCATCCCGATGCGGAGCTTTTATTTGAGATTAAGTATATTATTACAGCTTTGCGCAGTGAATTTGAATTTGTCTTTTTAGGTGACTTTAGTCATAATGAAGCTGTATATGAGCATATATCAACCATTCATGATCTAGGGCAATTATATCGTGCAAGACTTCACGCTATTCAAGAGGCTTTACGTACGAAAGAAGGCTTTGAATATGTGGGATTAAAGGTTGTTGATCTGCATGGAAAGATTTGGAATTCTGCGCTGGGGTGATGGTTTAGCATCATTGTCCAAATATACAGCAAAAAGATAGCAAAATGGACACTGATGATTTTTATTCCCTACAGCTGTTGTTTCAAAATCATCGCGGACTTTTTCCCTACTACACGGGCGAGTTCGTCCATGGTGGCGTTTTTGATGGCGTGGAGGGAGCCGAAGTGGTTGAGGAGTTTTTTCTTGGAGAGTTCGCCGATGCCAGGGAGGTCGTCGAGTTCGGAGGAGATGAGAGTTTTGTTGTGGGCGAGGTTGGAGTAAGAGACGGCGAAACGGTGGGACTCGTCGCGGATGCGTTGCATCAGGTGAAGGGCGTGCGAATCTTTTGGAAGTTTGATCGACTCTGATTCGTGGGGCATGAAGATCTCTTCTTCTTGTTTGGCGAGTGAGCAGATTGGGATTTGGAGATCCATGTTTTTGAGGACTTCTATGCCGATATTGAGCTGACCCTTGCCCCCGTCGAGGACGATGAGGTCTGGTTTTACGGAGAATTTTTTGTGTTGTTCTATGAGTTTTCCCGTCTCGATCATGAGAAGAGAGGTATGTGGAATTTTGATGAATCCTTCTTGTTCATGTGGATTTTTTAATTCGTTGAATCCGAATTCTTCGTAGGAGTTGATGAGATCATCTGTGGCTTGTATGTACCATTTTTTTAGTGTCTTATTTTTCTCAATGAAACGGTAGAGTAGTTGATGAGAGAGTTGTTTGATATCGAATTTTGGATCGATCCAGAGCTGTGTAATTTCTGCGGAGATTGATGAGTAGTCTTTTTTCTCGATGAAACCTGCAAGAGATTTTTCTTTTATGAAGAGCGTGAAGTTTTCGAGGTTGAGAGGTTCTTGTTTCTTGTTTTTTGCCGGTTTTTTCTGTGTTTTCTGAATGGCCTCGGTGTACTTCTTTGTGGCTTTGGCTATGGTAAATGTTGACTTGGATAGATATTTGAGACGACGGGAGAGTACCTCGCGCATAGATGCGTAGTCGTCGGGTTTGCCGTGTGGAATTGTCGTGAGTTTGAATCGTCGGTATTCTGAATTTGATGGAGTTCCATTTGTCATAACGACCATGGATGCGACGGTTGAGGTGCCGCCGAAATGAGAGATGTCGTAACACTCGATGCGCTTAGGAGGTTTTGGGAGGTTAAGTACTTTTGCGAGATTCTCGAGAGATTCGCGCGGAACAACCTCTTCCTTGAGCCATTTCGCCTTCTGTTGATGAGCGTAACTTTTGGCATTGGCTAGAGAGAGTTCGAGCAATTTATTTTTTTCGCCTATTTGTGGCCAGTGGATGTTTACCTTCTTCGTTCTCTTTTCCGAGAGCCATTTTTCTAAAAGTGGAATCGATTCGATATTTTCCGGAATGAGAATTTCCTCGGGTATGTTGGCGCTGGTGATGTAGTAATCGCGGAGAATAGCCTCGGTAATTTCGCTTGTGGATGGGATTTCTTGCTTGTCGTGATTTCCGGTGAATATGAAGTTCTCCTGACCCATGATGCGACCCTCGCGGATTTGAAAGAGGTTGGTGTAGATTTTGGTATTATCAACAACGAAGTGGAAGACGTCACAGTCTTTTCTGTTGGCATCGCTGATTCTCTGCTTCTCGAACATTTCCTCGATGAGTTTGATTTTGTCGCGAGTGGCTGCGGCTTTTTCGAATTTCTTGTTAGCGGCGTGCATCATCATTTCGTCCTGAAGTTGCTTCATGAGTTCATCTGGTTTTCCCTTGAGGAAGTTGATAACTTTTTCAATAATACCTCCGTACTCCTGAGGATTTACCTTACCGATACATGGTGCGGCGCAGCGTTTGATGTAATGATATAGGCATGGATACTTGAGAACTTTGTTTGTAACTTCTACCTCATTTTCGTTGTTGTGGAAGCCTTTGTAGGCGATGTTGAGTCCGCAGTGACGGTATGGAAGTACTTTTCGAAGAATATCAAGTGTTTGCTTTACTTTGCGACCTGCGGTTTTTGGACCGAAGTAGAGCGCTTTATCTTTTTCTCTTCTTCTCGTAATTGTAACGCGCGGAAAATCCTCGGAAATGTCTATTTTTATATATACGAAGTTTTTGTCGTCCTTCATTAAGACGTTGTATTTCGGGCGGAACTGTTTGATCCAGTTTGTCTCGAGCATGAATGCCTCCAAGTCAGTGCCAACCTCGATATACTCGATGTCGTCGATCAGGCTCACCATATACTCCTTCCTGTCGCCGAGATCGGCTGCTTTTTGGAAGTAGCTTCGTACTCGATTACGGAGATTAATCGCCTTTCCGATATAGATGATTTTCCCTTCGACATCCTTCATCTTGTACACGCCCGGAGATGTGGGAAGTTTGGCGAGGGTGTTTTCGAGTTTTTGATTCATGGGGGTGTTGAGTATTTGCCTCTGCAATCTAGTCTTTCGGCTTGAGATTGTAGCATGGACGGAATTTCATTAGAATAGATTTATGGAGTCATTTCTTTCTACCGTGGCAGCTAATGGGCTTGAAAATGCTATCTACAAGACGGTTGCGTTCTTTGATGTGCTGGATTACTGCCTCACGGCTGAGGAAATTTGTAGTAGGTTGATGGGTTTTCAGGCGAATTTTGAAGAGATTTCGTTGGGTTTGGCGATGTGTTCAACAATTGATACAGATGGGGTTTATTATTTTTTGAAGGGAAGAGGCGAGCTGGCAAAAATGAGAACTGATAGTCAGATGCATCATAATGGGATTTGGAAGAAGGTTGAGCGATTGAAGTGGATTTTTTCTTTTACTCCTTTTTTGAAGGGTGTTTATGTTTGCAATACTCTTGCGATGACACAGGCGCGACCCGGAAGTGATATTGATGTACTTATTGTAACTGCGAGAAGTAGATTATTTATTGTGCGGACGTGGTTGCTCATTTTGACGCAGCTACTTGGGGTTCGTCGGCATGGTGATAAAGTGGAGGGCAGATTGTGTTTGAGTTTTTTTGTGGATGAGGATCATGTGAATTTTTCTCAATTATTATTGAAACCCTATGATGTATATTTTGCGTATTGGTTGTTGTTATTGAAACCTGTCGGGAAATCCCCTTCTCTTTTGAGTTCAAATGAGTGGATGAGAGGATATTTTTCTGAGGAGATATTGGCTCGCGGTGAGCGTGTTCGTGATGTTGTGTTGAGTCGTTCTTTTTTGATGAAGTTTTGGAGTAAGGTGGAATTACTCCTTTTGGATTGGCAACTCGGGCGAGCGTGTGCGAAATTTGTGGCTATGGGTAGACCTCAAGGTGTGGTATTAGAAAAACACTGCCTGAAGTTTCATGATCAGGATATGCGGGAAATTTATCGTAAAGAGTGGGAGGAAAGAACGACGTCCTAGGACGTTCTACTTTTTCTTCCCGGAACCTTTTTTCAAAGCGTTCTTTTTTGCTTTTCCCTTTTCCATACGGTCGTGGTGAGTTTCGCGCTTGACGCCTTCTGATTTTTTGTAGAATCGGAGGTCGATAGCGGTACCGCTGAATCCATAACGTTCACGGATTATTCGCTCAATGTAGCGCTTATAGGAGAAGTGGAATAGCTCAGGATTTGAAACCGTGACAATAAATGTAGGTGGATCTTTCTGGGTGTATTCGATGGAGTACATCGTAATCGTACGGCCATGACTTCGAGGTGGGGCGTGACGCGTGATGGCCTCGGCGATGATTGATTTGAGCTCGCCCTGATCGATGTCCTTGTTTCGCTCTTTGTGAATTTTGACGGCAAGGTCGAAAATTTTCGTAATGTTTTTTCCAGTGAGTGCGGAGGTCATAATGATCGGGCTCCATGGGAGGAACTCGAATTTGTGCTGAAGTTTGTGCGTTAATTCCTCGGCGGCTTCTGCGGAAAGTTTATCAATTTTATTAAGAAGGATGATCAAGCCCTTTTTCTCGTCTTTGATATATCCGGCGATGTGCGAATCTTGGCTCACTATACCCTCTGATGCGTCGATGACGAGGATGGCGATTTCTGATTCTTCCAATGCCTTGATTCCACGAAGTACGCTCCAGAATTCTAGCTCTCTTCCAATTTTTCCTCTCTTACGGATACCGGCAGTGTCCTTCAGGAGAAACTTCTGGTCGTTCCAGTCAATCTCGGTATCTACCGTATCGCGCGTGGTACCTGAGATGTCGGAAACTATCATCTTGTCCTGACCAATGAGTTTGTTGAGGAGGGATGATTTTCCTACGTTTGGACGTCCGAGAATAGCAATAGTAATCGTTCCTTTTGCGACTTTGCTTACCTTTTCTTTTGCCTCTTTCTTATGTCCTAATTTCCTGAGCATTTTCTCGATGAGTGTCTCCATTTCGTCGATACCTGCGCCGTGATTTGCTGATATAGGGCAGATATTCTCCACGCCCATGCGGTAATACTCCCCTATTTCTATCTCATGGCTCTTCCTGTCTGTTTTGTTGGCGACACAGATATATGGCTTTTTTGCTTTGAGAATGGTTCTAATAACGTGCTGATCTTCGATGGTTGGGGGAAGTGATCCGTCCACAATGAACATGATGAAGTTGGCTTCTTGAATTGCCAAAAGTGTCTGTGCATATACGTCTCCCTCGAGACTTACTTTTTTACCATATTGAAGTCCACCCGTATCTACGAGAATCGCCTCCATATTTCCAATTTCGCATGTCTGATAAATACGATCGCGAGTTGTTCCGGCTATATCGGAGGTGATGGCAACTTTCTTTCCCACCATTCTATTAAAGAGCGTTGATTTTCCCACGTTTGGTTTTCCGATGATGGCAATAATTGGCTTCATATACAATGACATTATGTGAGGTGCTTTCCTTGTTCCGCGCCATTTTGCCTCTTTTTTGCCATTTTGGCTACTCTTTGTTATGATGTACCTATGAAAAAGAACCTTTTAGCTTTGTTTGTCGGAATTATGTTGGTTGCGACCTTCATTCCTTCTCTTGTTTTAGCCCAAGAAACGCCTGTCCAGGTCCAAGATACTACTCGGCAACCGACGAGTTTGCTCCCCTCGGATGCGGCAACGGGAATACCTACCGGCTATAGCATTGATTGTATTCGATTCCTCAAGAGGCCAGAATTACGAAAGGAAGTTTCCGGCGATATAACCATCAATGCAAATGATACTACTAAGAAAATTTCATTTTTGGATCCATTGGGTAAAATAGTCGCTGCGGACAAACTTAGTGATTTTTCTATCAGCGCTCGTGGAACAGCCCTTTCATGTGGAATCAAAACGGGACGAATTGATATGTGGCTCATTCCTTATTATCTTGTGAGAGTTATTGATTTTGGATTATTACTTGCCGGTCTTCTTTCGGTACTCTTCATCATTATTGGTGGATATCATATGATTGTTGGAAGTTATACTGAAGATAAAGAAAAGGGTAAAAAAACTATTCTCTATGCGATGGGTGGACTTGTACTCTGTCTTTTGGCTTATACCATCGTTAATTTGATATTATTGTTCGTCACTGCTTAATTTTTTACCACCCTCGCCGTGAAATTAAATGATTTATTTAGAAAGACACGTGTTATCGTAAAGAATTTACGGGATAGTGTCGCTGAGGCCAGCAAACAGCCTGATTTTGTGCATCCTATTGAGCGTGTTGAGGCACCACGAGAGGCTGCTGCTCCGCAGGAACTTGTACTTCGCATTTCCGGGCCTTCTGTGGCGAAGGCTACTCTTATTATTTTGGCTCTCTTGACGCTGGCTTATTTCATAACTGCTATTGCGGATATTCTTGTTATTTTGTTCGTCGCTTTCTTGTTGGCTGCCGTCCTTGAGCCTACTGTTGATAGCCTCAATAGTAAGTGGAGGATCCCCAGGGGCATTTCCGTGATTGTACTCTACCTTGTTTCTATTTTTGTCCTTGGATTTATCGTTTCCTATATGCTTCCTATTCTGGCTCAGCAGGTTTCTGAGTTGGCCGTGAGTCTTGGTCATTATTTGAAAAATCTTGCAGAGGGTAAGAGCTCCCTTCCTATTTCTGCGCGTTTTCAGCCGTATGTTGAGCAGTTCCTCAAGAGCGCAAATGTTGGCGATCTCGCGGGTCAGGTAGAGAACTCTCTTAATCTTGTTGCCGATCAGCTCTTCACTATTGGAGGTAATATCTGGGAAGTGATCAAAATCGTTTCTTATGGCTTCCTTAACACGATTCTTGTTCTCATTCTCGCTTTCTTTATGGTCGTTGAGCGAAATGCCGTGGATACTTTTATTTTTGCTTTTATCCCTGTGAAGCATGAAGCTTATCTTGATCAGAAGATTCTTTTAGTTCAGAAGAAAATTGGTTTCTGGGTACGAGGTATGCTTATCATGATGCTTTCTATGGGAGTTCTCGTTTATATTGGACTTACGATCCTAGGCATCCATTATGCCGCTGTATTGGCCATTATTGCCGGTTTCTTGGAATTAGTCCCGGTTGTCGGCCCGGTTATTGCCTGGATGATGGCTGTCCCGATTGTTCTTAATCAATCCGGTCTCAGTATACTTCTCGTAACCATTCTTTATATCGTGGTTCAGCAATTTGAGAGTCATGTACTTTTGCCGGTTGTTATGAAAAAAATTGTCGGCCTGAATCCGATTGTGATTCTCTTTGCCTTATTGGTGGGACATCGATTCCTCGGCGTACTAGGCGCAATTCTTTCTGTTCCGGTTGCTACAATGATATCAATCTTCGTGAATGATTTCTTTGCAAAACCGAGAAAGAGGGTTTCCTAATCTGCTGATTTTTTTTGATGTTGCCTCCACATATCCTCAACGTAATCGAGGAACTTTGTGTTGAATGATGTGAGTGAAAATTTCTTGGCGTGTTCCCTGATTCTGTCGGGAGAGAATTCTTTGTAATTTCGTTCGAACTCATGGACGGCTGCAATTATCCCTACAGCGGTCTGTTCTTTGAAGAAGATGCCGGTGATCCCCTCTTTTATGGTTTCGAGTGCCCCTCCTTCTTTGTAGGCTATTACGGGTCTTCCACTGGCCATGCTCTCGAGCGGTGTAATGCCGAAGTCTTCTACCTGAGGGAAGACGAGCGCTTTGGCATTGGCATATATGGTCGGGATATCTGCATCAGCGGCGTGTCCAAGGAAGATGATATTTTTCTTCGCCTTTGATTTTAAGTATTTTTCTTCGACGCCGGTTCCTACGATGACGAGAGGTTTTTCCAAAATGTTAAAGGCTTCGACGATGGTTGCAAACTTCTTGTATGGAGTTAGTCTTCCTATTGCGAGGTAGTAGTCTTTTTCTCCTTTTTCTATAGCGAATCGGTCGAGGTTTACGGGTGGATGAATAACATCGGATGTTTTTCGGTAGTATTTTTGAATGCGTTTTTGAACGAAATGCGAGTTGGTGCAATAGGCATCTACTCTTTCCGCGGCTAATCTATCCCACATTCTGAGGTGGTGCATCATTCTGTTTCCAAGTTTTTTTGCTATGAAGTTCATCTTGTACTGCGAGATGTACTCATTGTGATTGTCCCATGCGTAGCGCATAGGCGTGTGACAGTAGCAGATATGCAACGTTTTTGGTTTGGTAATTATTCCTTTGGCGCAGCTGTGGGAGCTGGATATCACGATATCGAACTCATCCAGATTCATTGATTCAAATGCAAGAGGCATAAGCGGGAGAACAAACTGGTGATGGTTTTTGGCGAAGGGAATTTTTTGAAGAAATGAGGTATGAACTTTTGCATTTTGAAAACCTCTCACTTTCTGTGGATTATACAGTGAGGTGAATATCGGAGCTGATGGAAAAAGCTGGTGTATGGCGAGTATTACTTTTTCTGCGCCACCATTTACGGTCAGCCAGTCGCACACGATTGCTACTTTGAGATGTTGGAGCGTCATTGCTCACATCTTAGGCTTTCAATCAGCCTAAATCAAGTTTGAAGGATTCTGATTTTTCTTTCTTTGCGCGTTCTTCTTCTAGGAATTTTTTGAACTCCGGAGTGTTTTGAAAATTTTCCGGAACTCCTTTTCCTTTGTTTTTTTGTAGTTCAATCCAATGAGAGATTTTGCTTGCGTCTGTAGCTCCTTGATTGGAGCTGAGTATGGTAGAAAGTGCTTGCTTATAAGGATCATTGCCTTCCAGCTGATCGATTGCTTTTTCTCGGAAAAGCTTGATGACGTTATTGTTTGGATCGTGCTCCAAGAGACGTTCACAGATGTGAATGACATCCACGTACCTCTTCTCGTTGAACCACATGCCTGCGAGTTCGGTTATAACATCCTCGTCTTTCTTCGCCATGATTGATGGACCGTTGCTAATATCGTTCGTAAGTATAAGGTTTCCGGCTTTTCTCTTGAGGAGAAGCATCAGATACCCAAAACTGGCGAGAACTAATATAAGCGCAGGGGCTACAAGACCGAATCCTACGAGAGAGTTAAATACTCCATGTATACCCATTGATATGAGAAGTCCGTAAAAAATTCTCTGTTCTTTGTAGGCTTTGCTCTGGGCGACTCCGAAATATTTGTTAAGAAATTTGGCGAAATATAACTTATTTCCTTCCCAATTTGACTGCTCTCGGAAGTCGATAGCAAACTTGCTTATACCATAGTGGTAGCCAAATATTCCCGATACGGTGATGTGCATGGCTGATGTGAAGAGACTACGTATGAAGAACATACTGATGAAGTCTTTGTTTAATCCACCGCTTAATGCTCTGAAGAAGTATGGATAAATATTTTCCATGAAAGAGAAACCGAGTGCGGCGATCATAGCGAACTTCACCGAATCATTTACGGTCGTTACGAGGAGATATTTTTCATCTACAAATCTGAGGAATAACTGTTTGAAGACTTCTTCGAGACCGGCGAGAATGAAGGTGATTACCACGGAGGCTACGGCGATACTCGGGATTTTGTCCGGGATCATCTCTAGGAAGTTCGTACATGGAAATGATGCAAATAGTTTTTGCATGAGGAGGAGCGGCACGACTGTCAAGATTCCCCCGGCGAAAATAGATGATATGACGCTCTTTCTTTTTTTACTATCTGAGAAGAGAAAATACATCCAAATGAGCGTAGGAATGAGGGTGATGAATATCACGATAAAACCGTTTTTGGAGAATAATTGCGTTAGGTCATTTGAAATTTGTGAGTCTGTGACGAAGCACTGCGCAACCGCTTCCGGTGATTCCACGAAAAATTTATTCCAAATATACCCCGGTAAAAGACTTAGTCGAGAAAGTAACGCCATACTCTTTGTTTAGTTTATTGTGCCAAATTTATAACTGGTGCTGCAGGTGTTACCTCTGGCGTTACTACCACAGGTACTTCTGCAACAGGCATCACGACAGGTACCTCTACTGGAGGAAGAACAACGGGTACTTCTACAGCTGGGGCAGCTACTGGAGCTACAACTTCTGGAGCTGGAGTAGGAGCCGGAGTTACTACCGGTACCTCAGGGGCAACGGGAGCCACTGGTGCAACAACCTCTGGAACCGGAGTAGGTGCGGGTGTTGGAGCTGATACCGGAGCTTCAGCTACGACTGAAACTGGAACTGATGCTGGAACTTCTGGAGTAACGGGCATGGTTGGGGTTGTGTTATTGGTTGATAATACTGGTTCTGATGGCGCTGGTGTTGCTGGGGCTGGAGTGGCATTCAGGAGAGAAAACTTGGCTTCATCTAGTGAGCCAAACATAGGAATGAGCTGTGTGAGACCGATGACACTGAGAATGTCTACGATGTTTGGTTTGGCTTTTGTGATGACGAGATGACCGCCACCTTCCGTGACTTTTCCGTACCAGTCGGTGAGATAGCCGATGGATTTACTATTCATATATTCCAATTTCTCAAAATCAAAGATGAGATTCAATCCCTTTGGGAATTGCGTAATGAGTTGATAAATTGTCTGGGACTTTTCATCAATATTGCTCTCGTCGAGTTGTCCCGAAAAGATGACTTGTTTGATAATTTTTGATGTGTCCGTACTTGCGACGTCTTCGATGAGCATAGTTGCTTCTGTCATGATGTGAGGGTTTTAAAGAGTTAGGATTTGTATATAGTATTTATTCCGTGAGGACGAGATGTCCGGGTGCACTTACTGTTTTGGCTTGCTCTTGCGTAATTTGGTCTTGCATCTTGTCTAGATTTTTTGTGGCGGTGACTTTGAGTCCTCCACCTGAGAGATTTTCGAATGTTACTCCGTCGGACCAGTTGACGATAATGTTTGCGAGTCCTCTTCCTCTAATTCCTGTGTTTACGTATCCAGGCTTTCTTCGTTCATCAATAAGTTTCTGTAACTCGTCGGCAGTCATTTTTTTGTTTCCGGTTCCTGTATCCTCGATGCATATCGAGATTGATACTTCGGGTGTATAGGTGAGTGTTAGTTTGATGTCCTCGCCGGGGTTAGAGCCATGTTCAATGGCATTATTGCAGAGCTCGTCGACGATTGACTGGAAGCGATAGGCCCACTGCTCTGAAAAACTGGTAGCATTTTTGATGAATGTCATCGTAAAATCTCGAATGCCGGAGATGAAGTAGGCATTTGTAGGGAGAAGTATCGAAATTCGCATTGGTTGATCGGCGGTTTTTTCTTTTTCCATATTTGTTTTTAATTTGTTCTATTATATCAGATTTCTGGCTTTAGGTCAAATGGCGCTTTACAATTTTGAAGCTGATTTCCTGGTATCTATTTCAAGCTTGCAAAGTAGGAGGATATTCTGTAGATTTTGTTGGCTTTCCTCCCCAAGGGACACTCTTGCTAGAGCGTGGCTTTGGCTTCTAAAGCACTTTATATACCAGTTGTCGGCTTTCATTCTCTATTCCTCTCCATTACGGAGCCTTTAGGGGAGTCAAAGGGTCCACAGCGTTTAACCCCAAGGAAAATATGGCTCCAGTTACCCCCGTTCCCGCAGCTCAGTCGTTACCGTCCCCTATCTCTATTTCCGCTCAGGAGCTTTTTGATGCTGCTGTTCACTTTGGTCACAAAACCTACAAGTGGAATCCGAAAATGAGAAAGTATATCTATGGTGAAAAGTCAGGAGTTCACGTATTTGATCTCCAGAAGACTGCTAAGAATTTTGAGATGGCTCTTGGATTCCTCAAACGTTTATCCGAGGAAGGACGAGTGGTATTGTTTGTTGGAACTAAACCTCAGGCTACCAAGATCGTTTCTGATGAGGCAAAACGAGCCGATATGCCTTTTGTTACAAGCAAGTGGATTCCTGGTTTACTTACTAATTACGGAACGCTTTCGAAGAGAATCCGATACCTTCAGGATCTTAAGTCTGAATACAAACTCAATAATTTTGAAAAATATACGAAGAAAGAAGCTTCTTCTTTTAAGAAGATTATCGATAAGCTCGAGTCTTCATTGGGAGGTGTGAGCAACATGGTTCGTATTCCGGATGCATTGTTCGTAGTCGACGTTGTTCGTGATAGACTAGCCATCAATGAGGCTAACCGCATGAAGATTCCGGTCATCGGAGTTGTCGACTCCAACGGTAATCCAGATGGTATCACCTACGTTATTCCTGGTAATGATGATGCTCTTCGTTCACTTCAGTTCTTCAGCGCGAACGTTGCAGATGCTATTCTTGCCGGTAAAAAACCTAAGAAGGCCTAATTATGTCAGGAGAACAAAAAGTCAGAACACTCGCGGCACTTTGCTATGTTCCTTTCGCGGCCGTAGTACCGTGCATCTTGCTCTTGTTGTGGTATCCACATAGCGATTTCGCCATGTATCATATCAAACAGGGTTTCTCCGCCTTTGTGATTTGGTTCTTGTCTCTTGTTTTTGTCTGGATGTTCCTCATGCCTGGTTTACTATTCTGGCTCGTACTGCTCTTTTATTCCATTAAAATTGGTAATGGAGCTTTTCACGGGTTGAAGCCTGTTTTCCCGGGTTTGCGAACGATCTCCCCTCTCGTACCTGCTGAGTCTGTCTACCGACATCTCACCGGAGAGGCTTTCCCTCGTCATTAAATCATTTATTTCCCTAATTTTATTACCATGGCAGTTACCTTAGAATTAATTAAAGAGTTACGTGAACTTACCGGTGTCTCTACTATGACTTGTAAAAAAGTCTTGGAGGAAGCAGAGGGAAATATCGATAAGGCTATTGAGTTACTTCGCAAGCGAGGTGAGACCAAGGCCGTAGAAAGGAGCGATCGTAGCGCTTCTCAGGGAATCATCTCTACCTATGTTCATGGAAATTTGCACTTGGGCGTAATGGTCCACATCGGATGTGAAACCGATTTCGTAGCTCGAAATACGGAGTTTGTAGAGTTCGTTCATGATATCGCGATGCATATTGCCGCTACGAATCCTTTGTATATCAAGCCTGAGGAAGTTTCCAATGAACTTCTCGAGAAGGAGAGAGAGATTTGGAAGGTTCAGTTGGCAGCTGAGGGCAAGCCAGAGGCTATCCAGATGAAAATCATGGAAGGAAAGGAGAAGAAGTTCCGCGAGGAGGCTGCTCTCATGACTCAGCCATTTGTGAAAAATCCAGATATGACGGTTGGACAGCTTCTTACGGATATGGGACTCAAGATGGGTGAGAATATCCAGGTTGTTCGATTTTCTCGATACTCCATATAGTTTCCGCTTTTTAAAACTGTTTTTATGAGTCGTTTTGCCACTATAGATCGTGCTATAGAGGAGGTTCGTGCCGGGCGCATGGTGGTTGTCGTAGACGATGAGCACCGCGAGAACGAGGGCGATCTGATTATGGCGGCAGAGATGGTTACCGGTGAGGCTATTACTTTCATGGCGAAGTTCGGAAGTGGATTAATTTGTACTCCTTTGTCTGCAAATTTGGCCCGTAAACTTGGTTTTGAGCCGATGGTAAGTGAGCCGAGAGAGCCGAAGGGATGTAACTTTACCGTGTCGGTTGATACTTCTGATGGAATTACTACGGGGATCTCCTCTGCTGATCGAGCGTATACTATTCGAAAAATGGTGGATCCTACAGCGAGCTCTGAATCATTTGTGAAACCAGGACATATCTTCCCTCTTATTAGTAAAGATGGAGGTGTTTTTATTCGTCCCGGACATACCGAGTCTGCTTGTGATTTGGCTCAGTTGGCTGGTTTTCAGCCTGCGGGCGTGATTTGTGAGATTATTTTGGATAATGGAGAGATGGCTAGAGGAGATGATTTGGATGCGTTTGCGGAGAAGCATGGATTGGTGATGATTTCTATCGCTGATCTGATTGAGTACCGTAGTTCGCGTGAAAAATTAATTGAGAAAAGAGTTGAGGCTCACCTTCCGACGAAATATGGTGAGTTCCAGATGAGTGTGTACACGGATATATTCAGTTGGCATGAGCATGTGGCCCTCGTAAAAGGAGATGTATCCGGGAAAAAAGATGTATTGGTACGAGTTCATTCTGAGTGCATGACTGGTGATGTTTTTGGCTCACTACGGTGCGATTGTGGTGATCAGTTGAGTGCTGCGATGAAGGTTGTCGGTGAGGCCGAGGCGGGCATTGTGTTGTATTTGAGGCACGAGGGACGTGGTATTGGATTGGTAAATAAACTCAAGACGTACGTATTGCAGGACAAGGGATATGATACGGTCGAGGCGAATGCGATGCTCGGGTTTGCTGACGATTTACGCGAGTACCGTGTTGCGGCGCAGATACTGAAGGACCTGGGTGTGAAGTCTGTGGCATTACTTACGAATAACCCACGGAAGGTTGCCGGTCTCGAGGAGCACGGTATGAGTGTGTCTAGCACCGTACCGATCCAGATCCCCTCCAATGCGACCAATGCGAAATATCTGCATACCAAAAAGGAAAAACTAGGACACACCCTCACGGAACTTTAATTTATTTTCTCTAATATGAAATTCACCACGTCCGATATCGCGTATATGGAACTTGCCCTTTCTCTTGCCGCAAAAGGCTTTGGGAAGACCCAGCCAAATCCGGTGGTGGGATGTGTGATCGTAAAAAATGGAAAGATCATTGGTCAGGGATATCATCAGAAGTGTGGAGGTGCACATGCAGAGGTGATCGCGCTCAAGAATTGCAAAACGAATCCTAAAGGTGCGACCGTTTATGTGACACTGGATCCGTGCAACCACGTTGGAAAAACCGGAAAATGTACGGAGGCGCTTATACAAGCCGGCGTGAAACACGTTATTTCCGCTACAGATGATCCACATGACAAAAAACATGAGGGGGAAAAATTACTTAAAAAAAATGGGATATCCTTCCAGAGAGGATTACTTAATGAAGAATCAAAATTACTTCTTCAGCCCTATTTGAAATGGGTGAGTAAGAAACTCCCCTATGTCATCCTAAAAGTGGCGACAACGCTCGATGGCAAAATTGCCACGGCAAACGGCGTCTCACGTGGAATCACCTCTGAGGCTTCTGCGAAAGAAGTCCACCGCTTACGTGCCAACGTCGACGCGATCCTGACCGGCTCCGGCACCGCCATCACCGACAATCCCCACTTGGGCGTCAGACATGTAAAAGGCAGTGATCCTTTACGAATATTACTCGACAGCTCACTCTCTACCCCTGCCAACTCCCTGATGTTCCGTGACGAGAACTGTATTATTTATACCACCTCTCAAGCTCCAAAAACCCACATCCAGACTCTTGAATCGAAAGGTATTGAGGTGATGAATATGGGAGATTCTATCGAACTCTTACCTGTTTTGAAAGATTTATTCGCGCGAGGAGTTTATTTGTTGATGATCGAGGCCGGCTCGAGTGTGATGACAAGCTTTTTGAACGAAGGACTTGCGGACAAATATGTTCAATTTATCGCCCCGAAGTTACTGGGCGGTGAGGACTCTTTGACCGGGTTTGAGGGTGAAAATCCGGTTGATTTCTCGAGCGTTAAAGAGTTGAAAAACGTTGAATGGAAGCGGTTTGAAGAGGATATGAGGGTGGAGGGGGTTTACACGATATATTCCTGATAGCTACCGCTTTCAATATCCTTCATGATTGCATCGATATTCTTATCAAGTATTTTTTTGAATTTTGGATTCTTGATGGTCATGTTGGAGCCAATATGTTTGTCGTTTTTCATTCGAATCATGACAAGCGCGGATTTGCAATTTCCAATTGTTAACAAAAATATAGCTCTTCCTGCGCCTGCCTTGCTTGTCAGATAAAGCTTCCTCAGAGATGTTGATGAAATCTTGTGCGAACTTTTGATATTTTCGCCTAGGCCTTCGAGTGATTTCTTGGCTGCGATTTTTATCGCTTCGAGTGGGAAGTTGTCCTCTAGTGGCTCGAATTCGTTCTTCTTAACCGATAACGTAATGATAAGCTGCATTGGTGTCTACCTAGAGAGTAATTTTCCGATTTTATCCATTTTCTTTTGGATTGCCGGGGTGACAGCAATTGTTTCTGCTTTACCAACGGTGAAACTTTTGGCTTCGATGAAGTTTTTCAATGCGCTTTTGAGTACGAGCGTAAGAGGAATTCCCATTTTTTCTGCCTGATAGAAGGCCTTTTTCTTTAGGGTTTCGTCTATGCGAATAGTGAGGGTGGTCATATGATATAATGGTAATATAATGTTGTTGATTATATTATACTGCACTAACACTGTTAGTGCAATGTAAAATTCATGGAAACTTCTTCAAATTCACTATTCCATTCTCTCTAGAATATCTATTACATATTCATGCATGCGAATAAGCGATTTTTGAATAGACAGCATATATTCTTGGGCTTTTTTCAATACTAATTCGTCGTCACATTCTCCGAAACAGATCATGGCAACGTATCCCTTGTCATCACCTTGATAATATGAATTTTCAATAAGCTCCTGTACTCCTGGATCATATTTAAAATAAAGTTTGGCTTTTTCAATAATTTCTCGCGTAAGAGGATTGATGGATACCTCAATAAGAAGAATATTTTCCGATATCTCATCGTCAAAAATTTTACTCTCAAATACCAATCGAGCCCGAGAATGTGGGCCATTCTCTCCCCAAAGCCTATCCCGTTGTTTGTCGGATAATTTCATGGAATTATGTATCAAGTCACCCGATTGTTCTTTCCGGGATGATTATCGGATTACCCGTTTCCTTCTCAATAGCTTTCCGCGTATTGCCAGCGATTGTGCCACCTTGTCTCGCGACTGATTTATTTTGAGGAAATGTTTTTGGCTTTTTAATTTTGGAAATTTCAGTTGTTGTGGCCTCGGCCAGCATATTAAGCACAAGCTCCAAATTCGTCATATTGTCCCGAAGACTTTCCTTTTTGAGATTTTTGTAATCCTTGTATTCGCGAACGGTTTTGCCTACCCACGCCTTGGTAATCTCATCTGTCAAAATGGCATATTCCAGACCTTCCTTCATGCCTCTCGTCTGCCATTCATCTGTCAGATCTTTTCGTACTTCAATAGTCTTTAATCGCTGATTAATCCATTCTTTCGGATATCCTTTCTGCTCATACATTCGCATGGCACGATCAATACTGAGCTCAGGATCTTCCATTTCCTCAATTCGCTCATAACCAACGCTGGCAAGCCATACTTTAAGAGGTTCCGCCTTCGGAGAAGGGACTGACTGGATAAGGCGTAATATGTTTTCGGTTGTTAGGCAATCGGTCGCATATTTCTTGCCGTCTGAAGCCAATAATTTCAGTTGTACGATTTTATCGTACAACTGACTTCCTTCACTTTTTACCTTTATTTTAAGGTCGCTCCAATATCGTTTCGATGAAGTTGAATCTGTTAAAACTTCAATAACATCGATAACAGAAAAATACCAAAGTTCTCCCACCGCATCCCAATGCCGGCGAACATGCTTTTGATTAAACAATATAATTGAATGATCTTTATCCATAACGGAAGCATAGCGAGAAAATATGGTCTATACCATATAAAATATGCAAAAAGTGTCATCAGTTTCTGACAACAGGGATAATTTAGATATGAAAAATATTTGGCTTAGTAGATTTTTTTACTCTAGTTCTAAAAATATTATAGAAATTATCGCTAACGAAATTCCAATCATTTTGAAAGGAGTGAGTGTTTCTTTGAAATATAACCAGCTTACAAATGATAGGGTAACAATTGGTAAATAAAATGGTACTGTTGGTAACTACCCATTTTTTCATAACAATATCACCTATCGTGAGTATCGATCCTCCGATGAATAGAAGTACAAATGGAAAATAATGTGTCATTAATAATTTTAGATATTAATTCTCCGCCCTATCCCCCCTTATTTTCCACAGCTGATGATACTTGGGGTATTTGAGGAGCTTCAACGTGAATAAGTAGATCAGGTAGCCGATAATGGAACATCCGACTAAAATAATTATACTTCGTAAGCGACCTGGAATGAGCATGGTTTCGAGTGTGGCTTTTGTGAGGAGGACGGAGAGGAGCATAATTATAGAGGCGATGATGATTTGAAGTTGTTTCTTGAGGTGGAGGAGGGGTCCACCAAGTGACAATTCTGCTGAACCGGTGGTGGTGAAGTCGGAGCGGATGCGGTGAAGGTAGAGGAAGAGTTGGACGTAGCAGGCGATAGAGAAGGCGGTGACGACGCCGGTGATTTGGTAGTGGAGAGTTATGCCGAGGTAGAGGGACAAGAGGGTGTCGACGGTGAGACCAGTGATGGATATTTTGACGGGGGTACGGGTGTTTTGTTGGGCGAAGAAGTAGCGGGATAGGAGAGGCATTAGGTTTTGGGCGAGGAGAGACAGGGCGAAGATTGCGAGAAGATTTGCGGTGAGGGTGATGTCTTGCTGGGTGAATTGGCCAGCGCCGAGGAGTGTGGTGACGATTTCGGTGCGGAGGACGATGAGGCCGAGGGTGGCGGGAAGAGTGAAGAGGATGATCTGTTCGATTTTTTCCGAGAGGGTGGTGCGCATGCCGTCGTGATCCCCTGTTGCCATTTGTTGGGCGAAGATGCCAAAGGCTATTATTGCTGTGGATATGCCGATGATGCCTAGGACGACACTTTGCATGTTGTAGGCGAAGTTGAATGAGGCGATGGAGCCGGTCACGAAGGTTGAGGCGATGAGGGTGTTAATCACGAGATTAAACTGATTGACTCCCGTGGAGAAAATTCGTGGGATGGCGAGGAGGATGAACTGCTTGATGTCTGGTGATCGGAAGTGGAAGTTGGGTTGATATCGATAGCCGAGCTGATAGATGGCCGGGAGTTGTGTGGCGGCGTGGAGGACAGCGCCAATTGCGACGGATATGGCGATGGCGTAGACACCGTATTGTTGTGAGAAGAAGAGGGTGCCGATAATGATCGAGAGATTGTAAGCAATCGGCGCGAGGGCGAAGTAGGCGTACTTCTTTGCGGAGTTCTCGACGCCCTGGAAGATGCTGCTGAGGCCGAAGAATATCGGACTGACGAGCATGATTTGCGTTAGTTGGGTGGTGAGTTTGATTTTCTCTGGACTGAAGCCGGGTACGAGAAGAGGAATGAGGAAGGGAGCTGCTATGAGAGTTAATGTGGAAACTATGAGCATCAGGAGGCCGATGCCGGTGAGGGTGGTGTCGAGGAATTTCCAGGCTTTTTCCTTTTGGTTTTTATGAAGATAGCCGGAAAAGATGGGGACGAAGGCGGCGGAGACGGCGCCGATTATGAGGATCTGGAAGAGCAAATCGGGTATGCGGAAAGCTGCGTAGTAGGCGTCGAGGTCGAAAATGCCGCCGCCCTGGAGGGCTCCGAAGCGTGAGGCGAAGAGGTGGTCTCGGACCACGCCGAGGACCCTACTGAGGAGCGAGGAGGCGGCCAGAATCAGAGTTGCCGAGAAAATAGCTTTCTTTGACATGGGTTTATTGTGTTTTTAGCTTTATTATGGTATAATGGTTTAATGGATAAAACACAAACACAAAACACCCACCTGGAGCGTTCTTGGCTCTATAGATTGATTCGTCTCTATCCGCATGAGGCTAGTCGAACGTTTATGGTCTGGATTATTCGATTATTGTATCGTTTTGTTTTTGTGGTGAGTTGGACACTGATCGTGGCGCACGTGGCAAGTACGTACCATACTGAGATTGCTTTGCCGGTGTTGTTTTTGGTTCATGCTTTTCTGGTATTGCTCGGAAGCGTGATGTCTTTCTTTCTCTTTACGCGTCTTCCTTTAGAAAATATTTTTCTCTATTCGTTGATTGCCGGAGTTTCTATTCTCTTTGGTAGCCAACTACTTGTATTTGATGAAAATATTAAGATTGGAATTCTCCTCTTTGTAGAATCATTTATTTTGGTTCAGTTGTCGATCAATATCGAGACATTTACCGAGAGATTTTTCACACCTTTTGAGAGTGCTCGTACATTTCCCGTTGTTGAGTCAGGTGACACTATTGCTATGTTACTGGCGGGATCCTTCCTCTATTTCAACGCTTCGCATCTTTCGATTACGCGTGTTTTGTGGATCGTAGTGGCAGTTCTTTCGCTTATGATTCCATTCTTTCTTCATTATCATTCGTTTCTACGATCTAATCCTGGGCTTTCTTTGTTCCGTAGGCAGCTCATTGGCGGTGTACATGAGGAGTTTCAGCCGTCATATGTTACGAAAATTATTACTCGTCATCCATACATTGTTACGTTAATTGGTGTAGTGTTGGCACAGTGGTTCTTCTCGGTCGTGTTGGAGTATCTTTTTACCTATTCCGTGGCGATGCAGCATGGTGGAAATGGTGAGTTGGTCTCTGCGACATCAGGTGGATTAGAAAATGTTTTGATAAGTGAGTTTGGTGCTTTGCAGGTTGTGTTCGCTTCCGCTGCGTTGATTTCTAACCTCTTCCTAGCGGGAAGATTTATTTCTAGCCTTGGACTTATTGGAAGTATCTTGTTGCATCCCCTTGTTTCGCTATTGAGTTTAGCGGGTATGATCACGAATTTCGGAGCGCTGACGGCTATTGTTGCTAGGGTTAATGCTGAGGTGTCGGGTGTGATTTATCGTAATTCTTACCAGTCTACGTACTACGTGTTTGATGAGATGGAGAGCCAGTTTACGCGTATTTTTATGGATGGTATTATACGTCCTCTAGGAGCGCTACTGGGTACATCATTCTTGGTGATTTCTTATTTTCTCGTTCCTCACGGTTCGTACCTTACTTTTGTTCTTACAGGATTATTCATCGTACTACTATTCTTTGCATTATCCGCCGTTACATTGCAAAAGCAGTATGTGCGACTGATCGTGCATCAGCTCAAGAAACCCGGCATTGGTCTGGATTTGAAGTTAAATTTACTTGAGGTATTGTCACATGCTGATTGTGCCCAGAAGTCTGCACTTTTTGATTCTATGTATCATGATTCGAAAGAATCTATTCTTTTAAAGGTAAAGATGATTGAGATTTTTGCACGTGAGCTTAGTCATTTCCCGGAGGTTATTTCAGGGCTGAGGCATACGGATCCCGCGGTGAGGTTTGCCAGTCTTTCCGCGTTGCAACGATTTTTTGATGCTCAATATTTTGATACTAATCTCTTATCCCGACGTACGGTAGTGCAGGATTTGATGCATTGCGCTGTTCACGAAACTGATCGCAAAATTCGCTTGCTGATGCTCCTTCTCTTGGCTCGATTCAAGGATAAGGAGGTCTTGGACTTCCTCTTGGATCACCTTCAGAACGATCAGGGTGACACCTTGAGTACTACTATTATGGCGTGCGATGTATTTAATGATCCTTCTTTCCCTCCTCTACTTGCAGATTTCCTTTACTCGTTGGATCCGAGAGTCTGGGCTCATGCGGCCGTAATTCTCTCACGTTTTGAAAGTTATCGTGAAGATGTGCATCATTTGCTGAGAGAAAAAATGAAGGATGATTCGCGTTCATCCAGGGTTGCTGTGGCATTTGTTTTGGCCCAATTATCGGATAACTTTTATGCAGATTATCTCAAGAGTAGACTCGAATATTCGGATGATATTTTGGAAAAGGTTTTTGTCTCATTTGGATTAGTGGCTCTGGGAGAGCATGAATCCGTTACTACTTTTTCTCATCTTCTTTTCAATCTTGATGTGAGTAGTATGGATGATACCTCTCGTTATTTATCTCTCGTCCCGAGTTTCATGGATCTCCTTCCTACTGCGAGTCGTTATACTGTTGAGCGATATTTGCAGCAGCATGCGCTTCATCAGCTCCATTTGCTCATGCAGAAGATTGAACATAGTTCGCTTGAACGGTTGGACTTGGAACAGTTAAAAAAGTTACGGAATATTTATGGTATCCTGAATGCGACTGAGGAGATCCTGAAGATTGATGTCGTCATTCGCTCGCAAGATCCATCATTCCGTCCTGAAGCGCAATTTTTCGGAAAGGTTCCATTGATACTTTCGGCTTATCTATCCTAATATATGTATATGAATTTCCTTCGACGAAGTTTTACCGCCAAAATTATTCTCCTACTCCTAGGAATTGGAGCCGGTGTGAGCGGTATTATTTATGTCTTTGGAAAGTATTACCATTTGATATTTGTTCCTCTTGAGTTTATCTATTATGGATTGATTGCAGTTTTTGTTTTATTGGCTTTTGTATTTTGGTTTAGTGTTTCTCGTCCATTGAAGGGCATTATTATGCAGATGCAAGCGCTTCTCACCGGTAGAGAGTATAAGAAGTTTTTTACCGATAGAATTGATGAGGTGGGTATCATGGCGCATTTCTTCAATGAGATTACGAGAAGTCTGAATCGTTTTTCCGGCGACGTGGCCGCAGAGAAAAAAATGACCGGTGACTTGGCGGTTGCGAGTAGGTTACAACGAGATATTCTTCCTTTGGTTGCACCACAGGTTCCCGGATTGGTCGTGGCTATGAAGACGCAGTCAGCTGCAGAAGTTGGTGGCGATAGTTTTGGATTTGTTCCTGCAAAAGATGTAACCTATTTATATATCGGCGATGCGGCTGGAGACAGTGTGGCTGCCAGTATTTTGATGACGATCGTGAACACCCTCGTCACGGTTTATAGCGAGGTTGCTACATCACTTCAGGAAATAGTGTTTCATGTTAATAGACAGCTCAAGCAGAAAATTCATTCGACGCTTTTTATGACGATGACTCTTTTGAAATGGGATCCTGGGTTCAAGTCTATGACTTTTGTGGGGGCAGGTCATGAGTATATTCTCACCTATAGCATGAAGACCGGACGATGCGAGGCGACACCTTCTGGTGGAATTGCTCTCGGTATGGTTCAGGACAATTCTAAACTTATCAAGGAGCAGACTTTGGCTTTTGAGAATACGGATCTGATTGTTCTTTATACTGATGGAGTAATTAGGTGTAAAAATACGGCTGGTGAGGAGTTTGGCTTGAAGCGACTTGACGAGGCAATCACTAAGTATGCCTCGCAGTACGCTCCTGTACCGACTTTGGATAAGATTATGGCCGATGTAGCTTCATTTATAGCTGGAACGACTCAGTTGGATGATATGACGCTGATTGCTATTCAGAGGGTTGATGGCTAATGGAGTTTCCTGTAGGATTCCGCCATGAATCTCATCGATTTTGATTATGTGCTGCCAAAAGAACTCATCGCACAGGTGCCTCTGGAACCTCGGGATAGTTCTCGAATGATGGTGCTAAATAGAGCTGACGGAACATTGGGTCATTATCATTTTTCTGATCTGCCTCAATTTTTGACGTCGAATGATGTATTGATTTTTAATCAGTCGAAGGTGATCCCCGCTCGTATTACGTTTACGTTTGGTGGGAAAGAGTGCGAGTTATTTTTCTTACGTGTTTCCGGTGAGAATGAGTGGGAGGTGATGGTGCGTCCGGGGAAGCTTTTTCGTGAGGGGTGTAGGGTGACGATTGATGAGAATGCTTCCGTTGAGGTCGTGCGAGTCATGTCTGAGGCGGAGCATGGTCACCGCATCGTGAAGGTGAGTGATGCGCTGAAGCGCGATACTTTTGACCTGCTCGATGATATCGGTACGATTCCCCTTCCTCCTTATATTGAGACGGCCGAGGGGGCCAATCTATACCAAACGGTGTACGCGTCGGTTCCGGGGAGTGTTGCTGCGCCTACGGCGGGCTTCCATTTCACGCAGCGATTATTGGATGAGATTGCTGCGATGCATGTGCAGACGGAGTATGTGACCTTGCACGTAGGCGCGGGTACGTTCCTTCCGGTAATGGTGGATAAGATTACCGATCACGTGATGCATCATGAGTACTATACTATTGAGCCGGAGGTCTTGAGTCGGCTTATCGAGGCGAAGAAGGCAGGTAAACGAATTATTGGTGTGGGAACCACGGCGTGCCGTGCGATTGAGAGTTGTTTCAAGGATGTAGATCATCCTATGACGGAGGGCTCGACGAACTTATTTATTTATCCGGGTTATACCTTCAAATTTATTGATAGCTTGATTACCAATTTCCATCTGCCGAAAAGTACCCTCCTGATGCTGGTTTCTACGTTGGCCGGAATGGATGTTATCAGAAAGGCTTACAGTGAGGCCGTTGCAGAGAAATATCGATTTTTCAGTTTTGGAGACGGGATGTTTATTATATAAGCGTTGACTGATTTTATATTTGTATTTTGACCGAGTAATTTCCCCGGGGAAATTTTCAGCTTTAAAAATGCCTGTTTTTTGATAAAAGTATTGTTTTGACTCTGTTTTCGTAGAAGTAAAGGTTCTTAGACCCTCAAAGTCTCGCTTATTTTGATCGTACCAGTGGATTAAAGCTGAAAAATGAGGTATACTGCAGGGAAGTCAAAAACATATCTCTTTGATGAAATTCGTATGAACACATCTATGTCAGCTCAATCATCTTCATTTCGTTTTGTTCACATCGGTGTACTAGCGATGGTGGCTGCTCTAGCCGCTGTTGGATTTTATTCGGCATCTGCCGTGAGTAGTAATCCTACTTTGAGTGTGGCTGGTACGATTGCGGGATATGGGACTACGTTGCAGGCGGAGGGTTTAAGCTCTTTTGAGCCTGTTATCATATCTATTATTAGTCCAAAGGATAATACGTTCCAATTGACTGCGAAGGCGGATAGCAAGGGAAATCTCACCTATACTCTGGATGATATGTATACGAGAGTGTCCGGTCGATATGGTGTTAGTCTTATTTCTAAAGGAAGTTCGGAGACGGTTGCTACCGGATCGTTTGATGTGAATGCTGATGTTAGCTCAACGGATCGTTCTGGGGTGGTGGCCTCTAAGGATGTGGTTCATACGGGTTCGTATGACTTTTCTGTGATTAATGTGAAATTGACCGATCTTATGGGGAACTCCATTGTGGATCATTTTGTTACGGTGATTTCTAATCGTACTTCTGATTCTATCAAACCATTGAAGGCGGGAGTTACTCGCACGGATAAGAATGGCATGGTTTCTTTCGCTGTTACTTCTGTTGTTCCCGGTCAGTCTGATTATGTTGTTTATGATATGAGTACGCAGAAGGTCATTGGTGATCCGGTTCATATTTTGTACGTAGGTGCCGATCCTGTGAAGTCATCGTATCTCTCCGCAAGTGTTCTCGGAGCAGTAGGTGGAGAATATGTCGCTGCTAATACGTTGGAGGCGGGACCGGCCGAGAGTTTCAAATTTGAGGATATGCCAGCGGCTATCAAGACGAATCAACCTGTTGATTTCACAGTGACGGCTTATGATACTAATCAGAAATTGGCGGTTGGATATTTGGGAACGGTTCACTTCCAGGCGGTTGGCGCTAATGCTGTTTTTGCTAGTTTGCCTAAGGATTATACTTTTACGGCAGAAGATCTCGGTAAACATATCTTCCCTCTTGCGATGCAGTTTCAACAGGAAGGAACCTATGAAATCGATGTAACGGATACGGTGAAAAAGACGGCAACCGGTCATATTTCTCTAGTTGTAAAAGGAGGAAGTGCTGCTGCCGCTGTTGATACGAAGGTTACGGTTACTACCCCTTCACCTGGATCCTATAGTGCAAATACGCAAAATATTACCGGAACGGCTCCTGCCGGAAAGGATGTAAAACTTTTTGATGGAACGGAAAATATTGGATCTGCGGTAACGAATGTGCAGGGTCAGTATTCTTTTGTTACTCAACCTCTCGTAGATGGTGAGCATATGCTTTCTGTTTCTACGATGGATCAAAATGGTGCGATTCTTGGCACCTCAGAAAAAGTAAAAATCGTTATTGATACCCAACCTCCAAAGGTTGATTCCGTTGTCTTGACGCCAAGTTTCGATGTTACTCCGGGATTACCGGTTCAGGTGGAGCTTCAGTCAGAAGAGAAACTCAAGAAGGCTTTGGTGGATATTAATGGCACCGTTTCCGAGTTGTCCGAAGATTTAGAGAAGGCTGGTACCTATCATGGAGCTTTTGCTTCTCCGGATAAGGACGGTAGTTATGATATCAAATTTACGCTGTCGGATGCGCTTAGCAACGAGAGTGTGATTACCTATGCGACGAAGTTGCAAGTTACTACTGCCGGAGCCATCAAGGCTGTTCGTCAGTTGAAGGCGGTACCGGGAGCGTTTAAGATTTCATTGAGCTGGTCAGCTCCTGAGGGAAATATTTCCTCAATTGATCATTATCGTATTTTTTATGGAACGGATGCTAATAATTTAACCGGAAAAGTTGATACCGTCGGTAATGTTTTGAGCTGGTATATTCCAAACTTGAATAATAATACTCCATACTATTTCGGTGTTGTGGGCGTAGATAAGAGCGGATATATCGGAGAGGCCGGAACGCTTGCGGTAGCCACTCCTCGTGAGGATGGCGCTATCGGTGGTGATGGTTTGCCGGTTGCTAGTTACATATCGGCGTTTGGGATGCGTGGCGATACTGGACCTGAAATATTCTGGCTCGTGCCATTGAGCGTTGCTCTTGGTGGTTTCTTGAAGCGAAAGCGCCGCAAGTAGGTCGATATTTTACGTCTGAGTTATCTCTAGACCCCTTTCTGCTATTTTGGTAGAATGCTCTTCGTATGGCCATTATTGGAATTATCGCTATGTTCGTGTTCTTTCTGCAGCGTCTTCTGGACGTTTTGCTCTTTGCTGTTTTTGCGAGAGTAATCTTTTCCTGGTTCCCGATGCATGATATTCAACAGAATCGGATTTATAGTTTTTTCCATGATGTGACTGAGCCGCTATTTCGCTTGGTTCAGAAACTTCCCCATCGTATTGGTATGATGGATATTTCTGCTATTTATGTTTTTGTCTTGATCAATTTCCTTTCTCAAATTTTGAGTGTTGTGGCCGCTTCCTTTATCTCGTCATTGTAGTTCCATGCTTTCGATTCACACTACCAATCATCGTAAAAAGGTTGCTTTTAAGCCCTTGGTCGAAGGTGCTGTTTCCATGTATGTCTGTGGACCAACTGTCTATGACAAGGGTCATTTGGGCCATGGGAGAAGTGCCGTAGCGTTTGATATGGTTCGCAGGTATTTGATGTATAGAAAATTCAAGGTTACGTATGTGAGTAATTATACGGATATAGACGATAAAATGATCAACCGAGCTGCGGAAAGAGGGATCAGTGTCCCGGAACTAGCTGAAGAGATCATTCCGTTATATGTGAGGGATTTTGGTGAGTTGAGAGTTTTACCGGCGGATGTTTCACCTCGAGCCACTGAGTTTGTGCCGCAGATGATTGAGCTGATTGGCGAGCTGGAGTTAAAAGGTCTTACCTATGTGATTTCCGATGGAGTGTATTTTGATGTCTCAAAATTCGAGATGTATGGGGCACTATCCGGCCAGCAGATGGAGGATTTACAGGCTGGTGCCCGTAAAGAGGTAAATATGGAAAAGAGAAATCATCAGGATTTCGTATTATGGAAGATGGCGAAGAGTGGCGAGCCCGCATGGGCGAGTCCATGGGGTTCTGGTCGACCAGGCTGGCATATAGAGTGCTCAGCAATGGTTCGCAGTGTTCTCGGCCAGCCCATCGATATCCATGGTGGTGGTTTGGACTTAACCTTTCCGCATCATGAGTGCGAGATCGCCCAAAGCGAGGCGGCATATGGCGTGAAGTTTGCCCAATACTGGCTCCATAACGGTTTCGTTAATATCAACAAGGAGAAGATGTCGAAGTCGCTTCATAACTTCATTACGCTTGAAGATGTTCTGAAGGTGTACGAAGGTCGTGTTATCCGTTTCCTTTATTTGCAGACACATTATCGCTCCCCTCTTGATTTTTCTGAAGAAATGTTAGAGCAGAGTAAGAACGGTTTGGCTCGTGTGGATCAGTTTATCGCTTTGTTGAGACATTATACACCAGCCGATGACGCTATCGACCTTTCCGTGTTTTTTGATCAGTACCGAGAACTATTTATCACTGCTATGGATAACGACTTCGATATGCCCGGGGCTACCGGCGTGATGTTCTCTTTTATTAATTTCTGCCAGGATTTATTGAAGAGGAAGATTTTTTCTCAGGAAAATGTTTTGGAAGTTCTTGGTTTCATGGATGAACTTGATGCTGTCTTTGCTATTCTCTCTCGAGAAAAGCATGATATTCCAGAATCAGTTATGGTTCTCATTAATGAACGTGAACAGGTACGGAAGGATCGTAACTTCAAGCGTTCTGATGAGATTCGTGAAGAGCTCAAGACTCAGGGTTTTGAAGTCGAAGATACTTCGGATGGACCGATGGTGAAGAGAATATAGTCGTTGTCGCTTTTGATTTAGATGTATATCCCCCAAGGGACACCCCTGCTGGGGCGCAGGTAATATCCTTTCGCTTCCCTGGCTGGAGTTTATTTTAGTTGTTTTGAAATGATATCAATTTGATAGCAATTTAGTATCAAGTTGCTATGGGTTTGTATATCGTGGGATATTATTTCAAAAGTAGTATAGAAGAGGTGCCAGGAAGTGAATTAATGTATATCCCTTGATATCATTTCGATTTGTTCAGAGAGCGTTACTCCTACTTGATTTATATTTCCTGCCCCCATAGTAATAATTACATCAAATTGTGATGATATTTTTTGGCATAGAGATATGGTTTTTTCTATTGAGATACCATCCGATGCTTTTACCTCCTTTTTGCCATTTATAGCGTCTACGAGTTTTTTTACCGATATAGAGGCCTTATCCTTTGCGGTATCTCGCGCTTCATAAATATTAGGAATAATTACCTTGTCGGTTTGAGTGAAGGCGGTGGCGAAGTCCTTCAGAAAGGCCTTGGTCCGGCTGTACTGGTGGGGCTGGAAGATCGTGAGGATTTTTCCTTTTGGATAGAGCTCACGGATGGCCTCGAGAGTTGCTTTGATTTCGGTTGGATGGTGGCCGTAGTCGTCGTAGATTTTTGTTTTCCCTCTTTTACCAATGAACTCCAGGCGACGCTTGGTGCCGCTGAATTCGAGAAGGGCCTTGAGGGCAACTTTCGGATCAACGTCGAGATATTTGGCGACAGCGAGGGCGAGAGAGGCGTTTTTTTGATTATGAATACCGGGAATGTGCATTTTGATCTTTTCAATTTCTACCGGGATGGCGAGTGGATGTTTTACTTTTTTCAGTAATTTTTCTACGGTTTTTTCTCCCTTGAGATAAATAATAGCTCCTGTTTTGGGGACCATTTTCATATACTTCAAAAAGGCTGCATCATAACGTGCTTTGGTTTTGTAGTAATCAATGTGATCAAAATCAATATTGGTAATAATGAGAATATCCGGTGGGATATCGAGAAA
The DNA here is from genome assembly GCA_943354965.1 of Candidatus Peribacteria bacterium. GTDB lineage: Bacteria > Patescibacteriota > Gracilibacteria > UBA1369 > UBA12463 > CALREA01. The sequence goes on from CALRDN010000005.1 coordinate 31,382, forward strand.
TGATTTCTTGTACTCACAGGTTTCGATTACGGCGAGGTGGGACGTTCCGAGATGTTCGTTTTGATTATTCAACTCCTTCACCTCTGAACCAACGATGACGGTTGGGTCTTTCTTGGCTGCGAGAAGGATACTTGCGACCATCGCCGTGGTCGTTGTCTTGCCGTGAGTACCCGAAATGCAGACTTTTGTCTTGTTCTTGAGATACTTCCCTACCGCCTGTGGGTAGGTTATTGATGTTATTTTTCTTCGTTTGGCTTCTTTTAACTCTGGATTGGTAAGTGGAATTGCCTGCGAATAAATCACCTCATCGATGTTTTTACCGATGTGGGATGTATCGTGAGTTGGGTAGATTTCTATGCCGATTTTTCTGAGTGTCTGTTTCTTGGCGTTATCAGGTGAGGAGTCGGATCCTGAAACGTGATGTCCCATTTCTGAGAGCATACGGGCAAGGCCGCTGAGGCCGCTTCCTCCAATTCCTATGGCGAATATGTTTTTCTTTGCTGTTTTCATCGAGCATAACATTACTTTGTTTGTCGGCGCCTGACAAGTATGCTATATATGTAGCCATGAAGTTCGAGTTTCATCATGCTTCGAGAATGACGAAAATGGTACTCATTGGTGAGTTCCTGCTCGTCTCGTACCTGCTGTATGCGCTTACGACGCATATTTATAATAATTATCAGATTGATTATCACATCAATAATTTTCGTGCGATGAATGATAAAATCACTCATGACAATAGGAAGGCGGCTGAGGATTTGGTGTATTATAAATCAGATGCTTTTATTGAAAAGATGGCTAAACAAAACTTCAATCTCGTTAATCAAGGAGAGGAGGTTATTGTGATTTCTGACGACCTACTGCAAACTCCTGTTGCCGATAGTAGTTTACCGGATAATTCCGATCAGATTTCGAAGTATTATTCGCTCTCAAACCCGCAAAAGTGGTGGAAGTTTTTCTTTGAGATGGATCATACTTTGAAGACCGTGAAACCGGCCAATTAGTCTTTTGGCTTTGTTCTGCTTTTGACTTTCGCTTAAAATGCTCTATACTCTTGGCGTTGTTCGTCTAGCTTTGAATGTTTGCACGCGTCGCGGGGTGGAGCAGTGGTAGCTCGCAAGGCTCATAACCTTGAGGTCGGTGGTTCGAGTCCACCCCCCGCAACCAGAATGATTATTTGATTAGCCGTAAGGTGTATACTCTAAGCATCTTTCTTTTTTCTATGTCATTTTTTGTTTATATCCTTCGTTGTAATGATTCGACCCTTTATGTTGGATCCACAAACGACATTGTGCGGAGGTTGTATCAGCATAATAATTTGAAATCCGGGGCGACCTATACGAAGGGACGGCGACCCGTGACGCTTGTTTATTTTGAGAGCTTTAAGACGTTTAGAGAGGCACATCAAAGAGAGTATGCGCTCAAGTGCTTAACGAGGGAGGAGAAGTTGAAAGTGGTGGCAGGAGTGGGAGTTGAACCCACGACCAACGGCTTATGAGTCCGCTGCTCTACCACTGAGCTACCCTGCCAAGAGTACGATTGTGGTCGCGGAAAGTGTAATGGAGGAGACTTGGAATTGCAAGTCTTAGCTTTCGTTTCTCTTTATTCGGCGATCCAAGCCTGAACCTGCTTCTGAATATCCTCGTAATTGCCTGTTTTTGGCAGGAGAATCCACTGACCTTGCTTGTTGTAGGTAGAGTAGACCAAGCCGGATCCTTCGATGACATGGCTCGTTTTGATCGTATAATCGGCTGTTTGTGAGGCTAGGGCCATTGCGTCTGTAAATGATACATTTGTCTTGATATTCTTGTTGAGATTTTCGTAAAGGCTGCTGAGGATGTTATAGAAATCCCCTGCCTGTAGTCGATCCTTTACGGCACTGATAACCTCCTGTTGTCGCCTGGATCGATCATAGTCAGAGGTAGATTTGCGGCTACGTGCGTATTTGAGGGCGAGAGCACCATCTAAATGATGAGGTCCTGCGCTTATAGAAAATACCTCATAATCGATTTTGTTTTTTGGGTACTGATAGTCGCGAATGGCTTTTTCGACATTAATATCAATTCCACCAATAGCATCGATAAACTGCGTGAATGCCTTCATATCTACGATAATGAACTTGTCGAGTTTAATATTTGTAACTAGCTCAATTTTTTCCGCTAATTTTTGAATACCGAAGAATTCATAAAACTCGTTAATCTTTCTCCCATCAATGGCGAAATCTCGGGGAATGCTTATGAGGGTTACTTCTTTGTTCTTGTTGTTGAGGACGGCGATGATGATGGAATCGGTGAGCTGACTATGCTGACCGACGAGCAGATACGCTGTGGTATCGGATGCAGGTACGAGCGATGGAGAACTTGTTGTGACCGTTTGGCTTGTCTGTTCTGTTGCTACGTCCCCTTTCGTAATTTCTTGCGATAGAGGTATTAGTCGCATTTCGTTTTTTTCAGGCGGTATTGATGTGGTTATATTTCCTGCCTTCAGATTTCCAATCTCATCTATCAGTACATTGATTTGGGCTTGTTTTAGTTTTAAGTCTTTCACGATATTAATTCCGGATACAAGCATCGTTAGCGTGGCAATTGATATTACCGTAACGAGTACTGCGAGATTTAATTTCCAGTGTTTCATTGTGGTGTTTGTGTTGGAGTTGTCGGTACTGCCGGTGCAGCTGGTTCTGGAGTGGACACGATGGGTGTTTGAGGCTCTGTAGGCGCAGGAGTTGCTTCGACTCCGAGTGTTGCTGCGAGTGCTCCTTCAGTTGTCTCCGGTGGTGTTTCCGGTTCGGCCTCGATACCGATTCTCGCCATGATTTCTTGCTCAACGAAGTCGTGTTTACGGCCGTACTTCATACGAGCGTACTCACGAACGATTGCTCCAATCTTCTTATTCTCACCCTTCTTATCCCAAATGGTTTCGAGAGAGAATGGACGGGAGGTGGTATTATTAATATTAAGTTTTACGTAGGCTTTATAGTTGGAGATACCCACGAGATCTTGCTCTGTAACGATTGGGGCAAATTCTTTTGCGAGGTATTCAGCATCTTCCGCGCCCACCTTGAAGGCGCAAATGGTACCAACGTTACCGAAGACGGCATCGCGGATTTGCGTGTTACTCGAGCCTGTTTTGGTCACTACGAGCTGACTGATATACTGATGAGCCATGATCAACGCGAGATGGTACTTACGAGCCTCAGATAGAATTGATGCAAAGCTTTCTGTGGCAAAGTTCTGGAACTCATCTACATAGAGGTAGAAGTCACGTCGTTGTTCTTCCGGGATATCGGCACGACTCATGGCTGCCATCTGAATACGAGCTACCATGATCAAACCGAGAAGCTGCGTGTTGAGGTCACCGATCTTACCCTTTGAGAGGTTCACGAGGAGAATTTTCCCGGAGTCCATACACTCACGGAAGTTAAAGGCGGACTTTGGCTGTCCAATCGTATTACGCATAATGGAGTTCGTAATAAACGGACCGAATTTTGCAGAGAAGTACGGGATCATTTCCTGCTTTTCTCTATCGCCGGTTTCGGCATACTCATGCTTCCAGAATGAGAGAACAACCGGGTTTTTCGCCTTACTGATTTTGTAATTTCTGAATTCCGTATCCACAAAGATTCTTGGGACGTCGATAAGTGTTGCACCCTCGTCCGGGTCCTCCATGAGCGTCAAGCAGGCATTACGGAAGTAGTGCTGAATACGAGGTCCAAAGATCTCATCACCGAATAACTTGATAAAGATCTCTGTCGCCTGGCTCGAGGCGAGGTCCTGCTCTTCCGGCGTCTTGGCCTCGAGAATATTGAGACCCATAGGTCTGTCAGTATCACCGGCATCGAATATGACTACATCCTTTACTCGCTCCTTTGGAACATAGTTTAAAGCATCCTCAATCAAGTCTCCATGCGGGTCGATGACACAGATTCCCTCTCCGTTTTTGATATCCTGACGAATCATATAACTCAAGAGCGAAGACTTACCTGAACCGGATTTACCAATGATATACTGGTGACGAGCGCGATCTTTCTTCAGGAAGACGACCGGCTTGATCACACCTCGATAACTGTTATTTCCGAGCATCATGCCTTCCATACCCATATCAGCCGGGACTGGCAGCTTCTTGTACGAGAGCCACATGATAGACGGCGTGAAGTTATACTTGCCATCCGGAAAGTGGTATACCGTTGCGAGCTCTTCTTCCGAGAGAATATTTTCCCTCTCTCCCCACCCGAAGATTCTTGTTTCCAAAATTCTTTTATTAAAGTTCCGTAACATATACATGTTATTGATGAAGTCAATTGGAATGACTCTACGAGTGTCGAATCCATTTGATCCCTCATCGTTAACGGAGTTGATAGCGATCTCCATACTACTCATCATTTTCTGTGCTTTCTCTTCGGTAGAAGAGGATGCGATCATTCTGATGACTACGTGAAAATTAGATTGCTGGGACTTTTCACCCATTCTTTTTGCCGTGTCTTCTTTGCTCGCGATCATACGTACCATACCTCGCTGATAATAGTCTTCTCCTTTTTCTTGCTTCTGGTCGTCCTTTCCTTTTGCGGCTAGTGAAAATAAATCTCCGATGAATCCAAGTATTGATGATCCCTTTGGATTTCCTTCACTATCTACAGGTCTTCCCTGAAATATGGCTTCACTTACTTTCAAAGCTTTGTTTGCAATTTTTTTCGCGGCAGGTCTCATGATTATTTGAATGCCCCCCACTTCATCTTCGTCCATCTTGGTGAAGATATTCGTAATAGCATTGAGCGGGTCATTTTCAATTGTTTTGAATGTTTTGATGGGGAACCAGTATTTTTCCTTTTGCTTAACGTAGAAGCATTTAATGAAATTTGTGTCGGTTTTTTTGATATAAATCGGGCTCACTGGCTCAATCTCGGCACTTGGATATAGTGACGTAATTTGTTTTTCGATTAGTGCACTGTAACTTTCGACCGTTACGACATAGAAGTTGATTATTTTCTTTTCTACGATAATTTCAAAGGAGAATATATCAGAGTGGAAGAAGAATCTTCGTACCATGTTCATGATGTTGAGGCCGCGAAGCTCGTAGAGCGAGCGGTAGCACTGCTGCATGATGGCTATTTTTTCTTTTAGGTCCTTCTGGACTTCCTTCTCCTTATCCTTCTGCGAGTCTTCACGTGGAAGTGTTACCTTGAAATAGACATTTTTTACATGCCCTATATACAAGTATCGAAGGAACCAAGATAAAAAGTGGAGCGCAAGGGGTACTCCAATAACTACTACTATGATCGCAATTGGATTTGCTTTTGTGAAGCTCCAGACGATGTTCCAGTAGTGAGAAATGAGAGCCGTATCGATGTTTATTTTTGGAAGCGTCATTTGTTGGTTTTGGTTTTAGCCTTTTTTACTTCTTTTCATTATATCATATTTTAGCTTTGGCGGCAAGGGTGGTGGCTTGCTTGTCACGTGATTTCTTTGGTTTTTTTTCAGCTTCAAAAAGTCACATATTATTCAAATATAGTATAATATTAGTTTCTGCGTGCGCAGAAGTTGCTCGTTATCTACCTAATACCGCTCCAATTACCTCGTCTAGGTGACAGTATCCTTTTTTGAATACACCTGCGCACTTCAACTTTATGTCCGGGTTGAGGCTTTCCGGAAGCGTACTGAGAACTACAACTCTGATATTTTTCTCTAGAGCAGCCTGGGCGACGGCTTCCCCATCGCCACGATGTGGCATATGCAAGTCGGTGAGCACGGCGTCGATGTTTTCATTTTTGAGGATTTCCAGTGCCTGCTCCTTGTCTTGAGCTTCAAAAACCTCCGTGTTCTTTCGTAACATCACCGCCAGTTCGTTTCGGAGGGCGTCGTTATCTTCCGCTATGAGAATATTTTTTCGCATTACTTTGAGAGAAATGAGTAGAGATAGCACTTGATTCCTCCATTGAATAATTTTCTATTCTTGTCGGCTGGTCGGCCAAAGAGCTGGGGGAAGTTTTCACTCGGAGTGATGATGAAGAGCGAACAGTTTCTTGATTGTGCGAACTCCTTCCCAAATTCTCGATACATTTTTTCAACAGATGGCTTATCTTCCAGTCGTTCGCCGTACGGTGGATTACAGATGAAGGTGGTGTTTTCAAACTTGGCAAAGTCGATATCGTGGAAGTCTGTGCACTGGAAGTTAATATTTCTGAAACCTGCATTGCCGGCGTTTCCCCCTGCTGTTCGAAGTATCCCCGCGTCGATATCAAAACCATAGATTCGCAGTTTTACCTCTGATTTTTTCTCCGCTTGAGCCTCTTCATGGATGTTCTTAAACATATTTTGGTCTATCCATGGCCACTTTTCGAAAGCAAATGTTCGATTGAGGCCGGGCGCTATATTCTGCGCCATGAGTGCCGCCTCGATGAGAATTGTTCCGCTTCCGCAAAATGGATCGACTAACGTGCGATCAGGAGTCCAGTCCGAGAGCTTCACCATCGCCGCAGCGAGCGTCTCCTTCATTGGTGCTTCGTTGGTCTTGGTACGGTAGCCACGTTTATGGAGACTATCGCCCGAGGAGTCGATCGTAATGACGAACTGATCTTTGTTCGACTTCACCATGATCTGATAGGTGGCCCCTGAATTTTCCGAGAGAATTTCGCTCTTATGTTTCAATTGAAGTCTCTTTACTACTGATTTTTTTACAATACTTTGGATGGCCGGTTCGGAGTGGAGTATAGATTTCACACTCGTGGCGTCTACGGGAAAAGCGTCACTCTTGCCAATATACTTCTCCCATGGGAGTACTCCTACCATGTCGAATAGCTCATCAAATGTTGTCGCCTGGAACTCCCCCATCTTTATCTGAATACGATCGGCGCAGCGGAGCCAGAGGTTGGCTTGTATCATTGCCTTCTCGTCACCCTCAAAGGTGATCCTTCCATCCTCGGTTTTGAGAATAGGCAGGCCCAGCTTCTTGAGCTCATCCTGTACGAGCTTTTCCAGTCCAAAGGCGCATGTAGCAATCAGTTCCATGCGCGTACTGTACCTTTTATTCGGAAATTTTGAAATAGTGCTTTATACAGGCGTCCAAATCGGTAATCAGCTTCATTTGAAGCGCTTCTTGCGGAGTAACCCATTTATAATCTTTGTGCTCGCTTGGCCTTAGAATGATTTCTGGTCTTTCCGTATAGGATGTAGAAAACGAGTGATACAGAAAATCATACTCGGGATAACGAACGTGCAAACTGTCGTGAAATGTAATGTCTTGGCCTGGAATAATTAGCCCTGTTTCTTCCTGTATTTCGCGAATCATTCCTTCATGAATGGACTCACCTTTCTCTCTCTTCCCTGCCGGTAATCCCCAAACATTTGGCTGTAAATCGTCCGAGTCCTGACGGTGGAGCAGTAGTATTTTTCCATCATGTATCAAGAAGCAACTCACTACCTCGAAGCGTGGATTGAAGTCCGATGGAGATTGAGAGTGGAGCATGATGTTATTTTTCTAATTTCTTTTGTTCAGTTTTTCCTAATCTTAGGACTCCTTCAATCATTGACCTTCCCCATTCCACAAGCGATCTGATGGCAATTTCTGTTTTTACTGCGCTGGGTTGAGCATTGATATATCTTTTTACGGCACGCATTTTTCCGCCGCGTGATTCTTCATAAAATTTATGTACAAATGCCATACCTTCCGGAGTGTCTGCCTCAATGTGTTGCGCAATTTCTCTCGCGTTATATTTTTTTGGATTTGAAACAATAAACATATTCTCTGCAACCGGCCTATCTTGAATTGGGGCATGTTTTACGACATCGAGAAGATCTCTTTTTGCATTTTTTAAAACTTCTGCCTTTTTCTCTCTATATAAGGTAATCAATGAGAATACGGCTGGGTCGCGTGCTGTCATTTTTCTTATGAGCTCATCTCGCGAAAATGATCCGACTCCAGGAATTTTCATGCCTTGACTCCTGCTTAATTTGGAAATCATCGTAATCATCTTTCCGAGTTCCTCCTCGGTAACTTCTGCCATTCCTCCACTTTCTACGTCCGTTTTTGTTTCTACCATATTTTTTTATGAGATTTATAGCGCAGACTTTGCTGCAGGGTCTCTCAGGTTAGCAAACATTCTCTCCCATTCCATATCAGAATATCCCATCTGAATTCCCAATGGAACATGTCCTAAATCTCTTTTGGCCATTGCAATGAGGTCAACTGGATTTAACGTTGAATATGTAGCCATTCTTTCCTTGTGACTTAATCCACCACCGCTGAGCCTCGTGACATCACGTCTTAAGGAAGCAAAAGTGAGATCCCCTCTATGTAAAATATTCGTCGCCAAATTTTTCAGGATTGCATTCAGTGTCTCGGTATAATCCGGGCTAAATTGCATCAATAAATTTCGTGCTTCATCGCTGAGTAAGTCAGCATGACTCATTTCCTTATCATGCCGAAGAGTGGTTGAGAATGTTAATGTTTCGCTCCCTAGATGTAATACATCTCCTTTCCCGCCTTTTTCTTCTGCTGGTATTCCGGATCTCAGGGATAATATATCCCAGACTGCTCCTCCTATTTTGTGTCGAAATATAATTATGAGTTTATTTGTAGAGAGTGTAGAGGCACGGGCAAGCGGTATTTCTTGATATGCGTCCCTTTCGTTACGGGCATGATTATGACGAGGTATTACCGGGACTACCTCCAAGACCTCTCGATCCACATAACTTGCTTCCTGGATTGCCATGAGGAGATTTCCGATAATGGCATTTATCTGCGCAAGAGATGTTTCAGGAATTCCAATACTATTTGCTGCACTTATGTACTGAGTATTTTTGAAATCAGAAGGCGTGACAATCTCACCCTTATCCGAAAGGCTTTTGAATTGTCCATCGAGATGTAATGATCCGTATGACATGGTTTATAGCGTTGGATAATCATTAATCACATTCTGGAGTAACTCTATTGCTCCTTTATTTTGCATTAATGCTATGGCCCTTCGCGCCTCACGAATATAGAGAGACCTTATATTATTTCCATCTGAATCTCCGCAGGGTTTGGCAATATGCGTAAGCAAAAAGAGTGCATGCTGCATATCTAGCAGGCTATCTTTCATTGGTTGATCTGGTGTCTCTCCTAAGCTCATATTTTTTCAAATAAGGAGGAGAGTGTATCAATTCCCGTGCCTTGAGGCAATATTTTTCATTTTGTATGATTTTGATGAATTTGCCACTATAAAATTCATGATTTTGCTGTTCTATGTCAGCTTTTTGTTAGATCCATGGTGTAGCGTTGTAATTACCAGATTCCGGGGGTTTGCCGGTGCACTCACTGGACTCGTCATTCCAGTGATACGGGTTCGACTCCCGTAACCTCCACCAGTCTGGGAGACGAAGAAAAAGAGCTACCTAAACAGTTAGGTGGCTCTTTTTTGGGAACTCACTGGACTCGTCGGTGCTATTATAGCATATATTATTTATTCTTCAAAAGATCTATATCAATCTCGAGGTTCTCGGCGTTCTGCCTAATAGTCATTTTGGCATCCTCGATAGCCCTATTATACATATCCTTCGAGAGAGCCTCCTGGAAAAAATCTAGGATTTCCCCAGCGGCCAGCATGCCAATCTCCTCACCTCTTTCTTTTTCGAAGTAGGTTGTGATTTCTCTGATGAAGCCTGAACGCCTTTCTTTGCTTAAGATATCACACTTTCGTTTAATGGTTGCCATAAATATGTACATTTATAATTCGGCAAACTCCGATGGAGTGCCGTTGTGAAACTCGTCAAAACTTTCTTTTGTGACTTCCTGGAAGTTATTTATAGTAATATTCGTATCTTGTCCGGCATCTTTATCGAATACTGCTTTTATTTTATTTTTTGCCTCGAGAATCGGAAAGAAGTTTTTGTCCGTTGAAAACACGGACATATGCGTAAAATGCTGATGCGTAGCATTTATGACGAGCGTGAAATTGACGAAGTAATATTTTTTCATAGCGTTATACGTTTAATGAATATTTCATAATTGTAAAAGCAGATTCATCCTTCTTCTTTTCATTATATATGACTGAAAATGCTTCATTTACGTCGTTTACGCAATGCCCAATTACTATTCCTTGAGGAGTAATCTCTCCAAGATCACGAGTCTGCTCGAGTTTCATTGATAGTCCACGATCTCGTAATAGGTCTGCTAGCTTAGACATTCCCAGTACTGTCTTCATGGCTTTATCTATCTCAGCACGTAATATTTTTATTTTTGATATCTTTGTACATCGACGACAAACCTTTTCACAGCACCTATCCCGACCTTCACCTATAAGGTCTCGAAGTAGTTTTTGCTGCTTGATCATTGGGGAATCAAGGAAGTTTCGAAGGGCCGAGAGAATGTTTAGGGTCATATACTTATTTATATCGTCAGTCCCTTCCCATTAAACCACTCTACCAACTCATCAATAGCTACTCTTTCCTGGGCCATGGTGTCGCGATCGCGTACTGTGACCTTTTTGTCTTCTACCGTGTCGAAATCAATCGTAATACAATATGGTGTACCAATCTCATCCTGACGGCGGTATCTCTTGCCGATGGAGCCGGTTTCGTCGTATTGGCACATCCAGGACTTTTTGAGTTTGTTGGCAATTTCGTGGCCGATTGTTGAGAGGGGTTCTTTTTTGGATAATGGGAGGACGGCCATCTTGATAGGAGCGAGCTTTTTTGGGAGACGGAGAATGTATTCTTTTTCGTGAACGGTATCTTCTTCGCCGGATCGGGCGTCGAGTTCTTCGAAGGCGGAGCAGAGGACGACCAAGAGAGTGCGGTTGAGACCCCATGTAGGTTCGATGCAGTGTGGCATGAATACTTCATTGGTGAGCGGGTCGCGGTACTGGAGGTCTTGCTTGGAGGCCTTGGAGTGGGCCTGGAGATCGAAGTCCGTACGGTAGGCGATACCGTAGAGCTCTTTGAGACCAAATGGGAACTGGTATTCGGTGTCGACGGAGCGTTTGGAGTAGTGGGCGCGGTCTTCGGGGGCGATCTCGTGGAAGACGAGGTTTTCTGGTTTGGCACCAATGGCGGTGAGCCAGTTTTTCTGCTGATCGAGCCAGTATTCAAACCACTTTTCCCAATCGTTTGGATGGACAAAGAACTCAATTTCCATCTGCTCGAACTCGCGGGTACGGAAGATGAAGTTTCCAGGAGTGATCTCGTTGCGGAAGGCGTGGCCGATCTGGGCGATACCGAATGGGATTCTTTGACGGCTGGTTTCTTGGATCGTCTTGAAGTCGACGAACATACCCTGGGCGGTCTCGGGACGCAGATAGACCGTGTTCTCGGCGTCGCTTGTTGGACCGAGGTGTGTCTGGAACATCATGTTGAACTGTTTTGGCGGGGTGAGCTCGTTTCCTTTTGGAGATTTGAGGTTTATGTCCGTTGCCTTCTGTACCATATCGTCGAAAGACATGCCGTTCACATTAACTCCTTTTTCCTCGAGGAGGTGATCGAGACGGTAGCGTTCATTTGTTTTTTTGTCCTCTACGAGTGGATCGTTGAAGTTGGCGACGTGGCCGGAGGCCTGCCAGACTTTTGGGTTCATGATGAGGGCGGCATCGAGACCGACGACGTCATCGCGTTCCTGAACGAACGTTTTCCACCAGAGTTTCTTGATGTTGTTTTTGAGTTCGACTCCGAGTGGTCCGTAGTCCCATGAGTTTGCGAGACCACCATAGATGTCGCTTCCGGGGAAGATGAATCCCCTTCTTTTACAAAGAGATGTAATTTTTTCCATAATGGAGTTTGCGTCCGGTTTAGCCATGGGGTGTTTTGTTATGCGTTAGATGTAGGATGATTTTTTTCGAGTGTGAATGTAGCAGGGCCGTCGTTTACGAGCGAGACCATCATATGTGCGCCGAACTCTCCTGTTTGGATGTTGAGATTTGTCGCCTTGAGAAGTTCTACTGTTTTTTCATACAGAGGTTTTGAGTGGTCGGGCCGTGAGGCGTTAGCAAAATCAGGGCGTCGCCCCTTGTCGCATGAGCCATAGAGTGTGAACTGAGATACGATGAGGATTTCTAATTTTGCATCGAGCACCGAGAGGTCGAACTCCTGTTCTCCTTGTGGGAAGAGTCGGAGGTTCGCGATCTTCTCTACTATCCACTTCGCTTCGTCTTCAGTATCGGTTTGCGTGATTCCTAGGAAAACGAGGAGACCTTTTTGGATAGTGCCGATTGTTTGGGCGCCGACGGTTACGGAGGCGCTGTTTACTCGTTGAATGATAGCTTTCATAGTTCTTTCCTTATAGTGTGCTTATTATAGACAGACGGCAGGGGTATTGTCGAGTGACGAAAGTGATATCACTTGATATCCTTTGGTGCGGTTTCTAGCATGTCTTTTACCCTACTTTCCCCCAAGGGACACCCCTGCTGGGGCGTGAAAAGCTATCCTACGATATACAAACCCATAGCAAGTTGATACTAAAATGCTATCAAATTGATATCATATCAAAAACACCCCAGGGATATACCACCAAGTGAACGAAAGGATATCACCTGATATACATTGATCTATTTGTGATGTTCCGATCAGCGTGTCAACAATCTGAGAACTGTTGTCAGATTTGAATGACACATTTTTTAAACACACTTTTTGTTCAGGAGATGCCATTTATCCCATGACATTCGTTAACGTAGATTTGTTATCCTTTCTTCATTTCATCATCATGGCGCTACTTTTACTTCGTAATCCATTTTTTATGTACGGTGTTATTTTTACTCGGCAATCAAATCATTTTTCTTTTACTATTGAGGGTTTTCTTCGTGAAGGCATACGGCTGGAGGTTGTAAACCCCACCTCCAATTTGCGTGAAAATGATGTTATCTACACTTCGAGTGTTTTTCTCTTTCAAGGAGTTCTGTCTCCGGTAGATATTAACATTATCAAACTCATTCGTTTGCTCAAGCCGACGAGTTGTATTGTTCTCCTGGATCCCGAAGAGACCAATGACTCAGAGTATGTTGATTTGATGGTAACACGACCGTTTTCTTATCCTTATCTCAGTGTGATGATTCAAAAACATATTTGCGAGAGGCGCGAGGAGCGAAAAGGCGATACTTTAAAAATGGGTTTGATGACACTACATATTTATACGAGAATTTTGGCTACTGGAAGCCATGAAATTATTCTTAGAAATAAAGAATTTGAGTTGGTTCGATACTTCTTTCTCAATCCGGGACGTATTGTTACTCGTTCGGACCTTCTCGAAAGTGTCTGGGACAGAAGTTCAACTATCTCTACAAATACTATAGATGTACATATTTCCAGATTGCGTCGAAAATTGAAAGAATGCCATGTGGAAGAGCTGCTTCGAACCGTGCCATGTTTAGGTTATCAGTGGTTAGTTGGTGTTACATCATAAATCTTTTTTTCCACAATCTCATTTCCTTCACACCTTCATAAATTATTCTATAATTTCAAACGTTAGTACATGACTTACCCCACACTCACCTATGGACACCATTCAACAAAACGCGAAGGAAGTTTTCTCAAAAGTTTCTGATGTAGTAGCCGAACTGTTGCGCCTTCTTTCGCCAAAAGAACGTCTGGTTATTGAGAGACGCTATAACCTTGGTCACACCAAACGTGCCACGCTCGAAGAAATTGGTAAGGATTTCAAGGTTACTCGTGAGAGAATTCGACAAATCGAAAAGAGTGCTCTTCAAAAACTACGAAGAAACGTTTTTACTACGCCACTTTCCTCCCTCTTTACTATTGCTACGGAGGTTATGAAGGAGCATGGCGGTGTTATGCACCAGGATCTTTTCTTCAATGAATTAATTCAGAAAATTGTTGGTTCAGGAACCGTAGATCGTGACTCTTTGGCGCTTGCTTTCGAGCTCGACTCGGCCTATGTCGTCGTCGGAAACACTATTAAGTTACATCCATATGTTAGACTGATGTTCGTGACGGATGATCTCATTACCGAAATCTGTAGCGGAGCTGTTCGACTTCTTGACGAGGACGGCGATGTCGCTATTAAGGACACTTTTGTAAAACGACTCTTTGGTATTCATCAAACAAAGGCTCACGTATCTCCTGCGTTGATTGAGTCCATTCTTCACCTCGATAAAAATTTAAAGGTACTCCCGGAGGGGTATGGTCTTTACAGCTGGAGACATATTCACCCACGAACTCTCCGAGATAAGATTTTCTTCACGCTTCGACAGAATACCAAGCCACTTCATTTCGTTGATATTGCTAATAGAATCATTGAAACTCATTTTGATTCTAAGCGTGTTAATCTCCAGGCGGTTCACAATGAACTTATCCGATGTGGGGATTTTGTATTGATTGGCCGAGGTATCTACGCCCTCAAAGAATGGGGATACCAGTCCGGAACGGTTCTCGATGTTATCGAGAGTGTTCTCCTCGAACACAAAGAGCTTGAACAGGAAGAGATTGTTAAGGCCGTGCTTGAGCGACGTCAGGTCAAGCGCATCACGATTCTCCTCGCACTCAAAAATGGCGAGAAGTTCACTCGTGTCGGTCGTAAACAGTATCGACTTGCCACGAAGGCTTAGTTTGAATATTGATGAATTAGAGCGACGTAAAAGCATTCTTATTTAATGCTTGTTCGCCTTTCATTTCTTGGTAGCTTGTTGCTATCTGATTTTCTGTTTCTTCCTGAAGTTGTTTGGCGTATTTCGCTTTTGCCTGTACTGCCATATCCTTGGCGGTTTTATCGAGTGGGTCAAAATGAAGAATCTCTTCGGCTACTTGCGCGGCTTTTTCATACTTTCCGAGCTGATAAAGTGTCTTCATATTTTCCGTCGCCTTGAGGGTGAACTCTTGCTTGTTGCTTACCTGAGATACGAGTAAGTTTTTTTTGTATTTATTGAGAAGTTCTTCTACCTGTTTATTAGTACGGTCGATTTTTTGCATCTGGTAAAGAAAATTCACGATGTCTTCGTTTTTTTCTGTTTCGAAGAGTGATTTTTTTTCTGCAATTTTTATGGTAATAATTTTGTCTCGGTAACTCTGGTGAATGGCGTTGAGTTGTGGATTCGTTAGCGCATCACGATTTTTCTCGAGCATGAGTTTGATCATCTCGTCGTATTTTTTTTCCTGAAGAAGATTTTCCAGCTCCTGCATATAGATTGCCAGGACGTCTTTGGTTTGCGCGGCGAACTGCTTTCTATAGAGATCCTGCGCCTGGGCGAGCTGCTCTTCCAGTGGTCCGTAATGTGGCGCAAAGCGATAGAGCTCGCTGAGATTTTTTATCAGTTGATTGTACTCTCCGGCCTCCCATAGAGGTTTGAACGACTTTAGTTTTTCATCGATTGCCTGCTGGTTGAAGTTCAGCGCCGCATCAGAAATTTTCTCCTTCATCTTTAAAGCGCCCTCGTTTTCGGGGTCGGCCTCGAGCACCTTCGTACAGAGGTTGTAGGCATCTTTGAGCTTCCCTTCACTGAGGAGAAGTCCTGCTTGAGCGGTGTACTGATTGAATACATCCTGAATATCTGCCATGAGTGCGTTTTTTAGTTGAGATCTAGGTTCTGCTAGATTCCAGCTATTGTATCACATTTTGGCAGCTTTTTCGAGGGATTTTTCGTGCGTGGAGAGGTTCTCGAGCTGTTCGGTGAGCTGAGCGGCCTGTTCTTTGGCTTGAGCTACCACTTCTTTCGGGGCGTTCGCGACGAAGCTTTGGTTCCCGAGACGACCGTTGATGGCGGCGAGTTCTGATGAAATCTGCTTCTTCTCCTTGGTAATTCTCTCTAGCTCCTGCTCGAGGTTGAACATGTTCTGGAGGGGAAGGTAGATCTCCATGGGCCCGGCGAGAATTTTCAGCGCCTGCGGAATTGGCTCGCCTTTCTTCGCAATTTCCAGGTTGCTGAGGTTGCCGAGTCGCATGATGGCTTCTTTCTTCTCCCAGATCAGGTCGGTGAGCGCGCCACCGTATATTGTGGCATCGATTTTCTTCACCGGATCAATCTTGTACTCAGATTTCGTTTTTCTGATTGATGTAATAGCGGTGTAGATGTGTTCAATTTTCTTCGCTTCTGCGTTGAAGATGAGTCCAGCATCATACTGTGGCCACGCCTCGAGCATGATGAACTTCTTCTCTCCCAGCATCGACCAGATCGCCTCTGTGACGTATGGCACGAATGGATGCAGGAGCTTGAGTGTTGTCTTGAGTGCGTGGATGAGTACGGCAGGATTCTTATGCTCTCCTTTTGAGAACTCGATGTACCAGTTGCACATCTCGTTCCAGAGGAAGTCATAGATTTGTGTGCCGGCCTCGGAAAAGTTGTATTTTTCAATATGCTTCGTTGAGTCTTTTATGAGCAGCTGGAGTCGGGTCATGATCCACTTGTCTGCTGTGGAGGTGACATCTTTTTTGCTGAATTTTTTGTTCAGATCCTCGGTAGAAACATTAAGGAGGATGAATCGTGATGCATTCCAAATCTTGTTAACAAAGTTGCGATATCCGGCGATTTTCTCTTCATAGAGCCTCGTATCGTTACCTGGGGCTCCTCCGATAACCATACTCAACCTGAGAGCATCTGCTCCGTATTTCTCAATCATATCTAGTGGATCGATGCATGAGTCCGGTTTGGACTTGCTCATTTTTTCTCCGGATCGAGTGCGAATGAGACCATGGAGGTAGACTGTCTTGAAAGGTACCTCGCCGAGTGCGTAGGTTGTCATGAGAATCATTCTGGCGACCCAGAAGAATAAAATATCATAACCGGTTTCGAGAACCGATGTTGGGTGGAAGTACTCAAGTTCCTTTGTTTTCTTCGGCCAGCCGAGTGTGGAAAACGTCCATAGGCCTGCGGAAAACCAGGTGTCGAGCACGTCGGGATCCTGCGTGATGTTTTTACTCTTACATGCCGAACATTTCGATGGCGTTTCGATGGATACGATAGGAGAACCTTTGCAATCTTTGCAATACCATACGGGAATCTGATGACCAAACCATATCTGTCTGGAGATACACCAGTTGTGTAAATTGCCCATCCAGTGTGCATATATTTTTTCGAATTTTTCAGGAAGAATTTCGATACCTCCTTTTTTTACCGCATCAATAGAGAGCTGTTTGAGTGTTTTGTTTCTTCCTGGAATTTTCTTATCAACATCAATAAACCACTGCGTAGAGAGGATAATCTCAACCGTCGTACCGCAACGATAGCATGAACCGACATTGTGTGTGATGTCCTGTACCTCCTTCATGAGTCCGTTCAGTTCCAAATACATTACCACTTCTTCTCGTGTTTCTTTCACGCTTTTGTTATCAAATTCCGTTACTACTCCCTGTTCGTTAATTACATTTTTAATTTCTCGTACGGCCTTGGAACCGGCGTGTCGTTCATACATCTCGAAGTCTACATGGCTATGCGCAGGGGTAATTCCCACGGCGCCTGTTCCAAATGCAGGGTCAATGCTCTTGTCGGGGAAGACCTCTATGGTGAGTTTTTTTCCTCCAGCAAATACGACATCAAATTTTTTATTCAGATATTTCTTGAATCTCTTGTCGTCCGGATGAACTGCTACTCCCGTGTCACCAAGCTTTGTCTCTGGTCGAGTTGTAGCGATTTCAAATGGGAAATTTTTATCATACTTGAATACGTATAATTTTCCTTTTGCTTCTTTGTAGTCGACCTCATCATCTGCGAGCGTGGATTGGCAACGCGTACACCAGTTAACGGTTCTATTGCCTCGATAAATTAATCCATCATCAAACATACTTTTAAAAATCGTTCGTACGGCGAGCGATGGACCTGCATCAAGCGTATAAGATTCTCGACTCCAGTCACAGCTTGATCCCATTTTTCTCACCTGATTTCTGATGGTTGTTTTGGATGTTTCCACAAAAGCCTCAACTTCCTTCAAAAACTTCTCTCTCCCGAGGTCGTGCCTTGTGATGTTTCGAGCGGCTAGATTTTTTTCTACACGGTTCTGAGTAGCGATAGCAGCATGGTCCGTTCCTGGGAGCCAGAGGGTCTCGTCCCCTTTCATTCGGTGGTAGCGCACCATGATGTCCTCAAGTGCGAGCATCACTGCATGGCCCAGATGAAGGGTACCTGTAGCGTTTGGCGGTGGCATAATTACCGTGAATGGCTTCTTCTTTGGGTTTACCTTTGCCTTGAAGGCGCCGGAGCTCTCCCATTTGGCATAAATATCATTCTCAAATTTAGAGGCGTCATAGGCTTTGGGAAGCTGGTCTTCCGTGAGGTGGTTCATGATGATTGAGGGGGTCCTTGACTCTGACTTTAGCTTTGTAGGTTTCATATATTTTTTAGTTGTATGATTTGGCTTCGAAATGATAGCATGAGCTTCATAGGGAACCCAAACTATTTGACAAAGTGCAGTTTTTAGCTTATAGTTAGCTTGTGGACAGTTCTATCATCTTTTCGTCACATGGCAGAAAATAAACCATTATTCAACATCGCTCCCGGTCAAAATCCTGAATCTGGATCCCGTCCGGTTGCTACTCCTGATGCTTCTCCGGATCTCAGCGCTGATATTTCAAGCAGTTTGCGTGAGGTGGTTGGATCGCTTCCTGCTGAGCAAAAGAAGAGTGGTACTGCGGCTGCGGCACAACAAAAAGTTGTCAAAACACCTCAGGAACGTAAAGAAGAACTCTTGGCTCGTCTTCCCAAGGATCCTGCAAAAGCTGAGCGTTTTTTGCGACATGACCTTGAGAAGAATTTAGAAAAGACACTCGGAGAGTTAGAGCACCAGCTTCACAAGAATCCCTCTTATTTTGAGATGAATACCCTCTTGTCACGGATTCGCGAGTTCCGCGAGGTTCTTGCACAGCTTGCCTATTACGCATTTGAGCAGCTGAAGGTCCTATGGCTTCGGTTTGTGCATAATCTTTCCATATAGTAGAATCTGGTCGTGACGACCTTAACTACCCATCAACTCGAGCTCATTGAGAAGATTCGTGCTTTGAAAGCCTCGAAGAATGCTCTCGTTCTTGTTCATAATTATTTGCGGCCGGAGGTGTACGAGGTTGCCGATTATATTGGCGACTCTTTAGGTCTGTGTGAGAAGGCGGCGGAAACCGATGCCGATATTGTCGTGTTTTCTGCGGTACACTTCATGGCTGAGAGTGCGGCGCTCCTCCTTCCAACTAAGAAAGTTTTACTTCCGGATTACGATGCTGGTTGTGCGTTATCCGATATGATTACGGCGGAGCAGCTACGCGAGTTCCGGGCGCAGTATCCGAAGGCAGGAGTTGTCTGCTATATCAACTCAACCGCCGAGGTGAAGGCCGAGTCTGACGCCGTGTGCACCTCATCGAATGCGGTGGAGGTTACCCGTGCGCTGCCCTATGATCAAATACTCTTCGTTCCGGATAAAAATTTAGCTGCGTTTGTGGCGAAGCAGGTTCCCGAAAAAGAAATTATTCCATGGATGGGATACTGCCCTATTCATCACCGTATCACCGCAGATCAAGTGAGACGAGCGAAGGCAGAGAATCCGAATGCAAAGGTTATTGCGCACCCGGAGTGCCCTGAAGATGTCCTTATGATCGCTGATGAGGTAGCAAGTACCTCTGGTATGATTTCTTATGCTGAGAAAAGCCCGGAGACAGAGTTTATCGTTTTGACTGAGTGTGGCCTGGCACAGCGAATGGTTCGTGATATGCCGAATAAGAAGTTTATGTCGGTGTGCAATCTCTGTTATGATATGAAAAAGACAACATTGGATTCTGTGTATGAGGCACTTGTGAATGAACAGTACGAGATCAAAATTCCTGAACCTATTGCGATTCGAGCACGTGAAAGTTTCCGAAAAATGTTTGCTCTTACGAGTGTTCCGATTTCTCTCCCCTCACTTACCTCTCTAACCTCACGACATGGATAGGTCAATACTGGCTCAAAAAACGCATAATCAAGGTAACCGTCTTCATCCGAGTGATGCCTTGTACAAGCAGTGGATCTTCCGTTATACCTTCTTGGAGTACGCGAAAGATGTCGGTGAGGATGGCGATATTACTACCGAGGCGCTCTTCCCGGATCCTGTGGAGATTGACGCCTTTGTTGTTTCGAAATCGACAGGCGTGGTGGCCGGCTTACAGGAGGCGCATTATTTTCTTGTCGCTAGCGATCCTGCCTTCAAGCCACGATTGGGGCATATTACCGCCGATTTTTTGAAAAAGGATGGTGATGCTGTTGTCCCTGGAGATATTTTATTACGACTACGAGGATCTATTCAGGATATTCTGAAGGTTGAAAGAGTTTTACTGAACTTACTGCAACGCATGAGTGGTGTGGCTACCATCACGCGTACTTATGTTGATTATCTCCGACGTCTGGGATCGGATGTTTTATTGGTTCCAACTCGCAAGACACTCTGGGGTCTGCTCGATAAGCGGGCTGTGGTGCTTGGTGGCGGTGGAACCCATCGACTTGATTTATCTGATGCTGTTCTCATCAAAGATACCCACTCCGAACTCCTTCAGCATAATATTTCTTATATGCTTGGTGTTTGCGCCAATCGTCCCGGAAGATTTCTGGAGATTGAGGTAGAGACAAAAGAGCGTGCCGTGGAGGCGGCGAAAGTTTTCCAGAAGTTGCATACACCCGGCGGGCTGAGCGTCCCCGGTGTGATCATGTTCGACAATATGAAGCCTTCCCAAATACGTGAATCTATCGCGGCTATTCGTGAGAATGGATATGAGTCCGAGCAGGTACTCTATGAGGCATCAGGTGGAATAAATTTAGACAATCTTGAACATTACGGCCCATGCGGAGTTGATATATTATCCGTCGGTCAAATCACCCACTCAGCTCCGAGTTTGGATTTTTCTTTGGAGATCAAAGTCCAGAATTAGATTAATGTCCGATGAGGTGGAGATGAATATGGAAGACTTCCTGTCCTCCTTCCTTTCCGACGTTGAATTGAAGTTTATACCCCGAGAGGTTGAGCATCTGTGCTAACTTTTTTCCTGTTGTAATAAGATGTCCTAGAAGTGGCTCTTGCTCGCCATTTGCATCCGCTACGGTTGGAATGTGCTCACGTGGAACAATCAGAAGATGGGTTTTGTCTTTTGGGTGAATATCGGCAAAGGCTACACATTTTTCATCTTCGTAGATGAGGGGTGATGGGATGGTTTGCGCGATGATTTTACAGAAGATGCAGTCGGGCATGGGTGATTGATCATGAATATGTTGTCCCTATTCTCTCTATTTTATGAATATTTCGCAATGTTCTTTATGTCCGAACAGCATCATAATTTGACCGTATCTCGCATGGTAGTCAAACAAAAGAGTCTGACATGCACATACTTCAGCATTATCAATTATTGATAGAATAGTGGAAGTACTGGTGTCTAAAAAGACCCCAGTTTTCCCATAACCAAAATAATGGCTTATGTTAGGCATTATAAAATATTAAGTTTGTTGACTTAACATATTATGTTGTATGGCTCACTTCTTTTCCCGGGAAAACTTTTAGCTTTAAAAATGCCCATTATTTCAAGATAGTGTGATTAAAAACTCATATGATGAAAAATCAAGGTGCGCCAATTTTATGAAAACTGGGGTCTTTTCAGCTGGTGCCATCCTATGCATAAATAAAAGACTCTAACCACTTCCTTCGTTTTTCATAATGGGCAGGATTTGGTGTTGGGCCGTTCATGCTTTCGAAGACAAAAATTCTTCCACCGTTTCCATATCCTGATCCGGTAGCGGGGCCAAAAATTTCCACTAATTTATCTCGTCCTCTATCTCCTCCGAGGTAACGAATACCTTCTACTTTCCAGCTATCCTGAATGTTAAATAGATATCCATTAGTGAAGTTGAGTCCCGTAGGTGTCGCAAAAAAATCTCCTAATGTAATCGGATCTACCGGTTCCGCCCTTACCTCTAACAATACTTCCTTTACTCGGTACCCAAACATCGCCGCTAGGTCGGTGAGTTTCATATCAGGTTTACCGTTTTGCAAATCCTCTACTTTTCGAGCGTCTAGTGTTTTGAGCTCGTTACAGGTTCGGCTTATATCGTCGAGCGTAACTTCTGCGAGACGTTTTGGTTGCGGGGCAGATTGTGTCATCTGATTCTTGAATGATATATTACTACTTCTTCAAAGCATATACCGCTCTACCAACTCGGACGAACTCCGGGTTCTTCTGGAGGTTGAGGGAGATAGTGCCTTTCTTGACCTGACGTTGCTTGAGAACGCCGAGGATGATGTCTTGTTTTGAGAGTGGGCTCTTCTTTTTGAGAAGACCTTCGATGATTTCGGAGACGGTTCCTTTCTTGTAGCCCCATTCTTTGAGTGCGTAGAGACCACGGCCGACGAGGACGAACTGCTCGTAACGGATAAGCTCGTTATGAACGGCCTGAACGGTTACGACTTTCTTGTCAAATCCGCTTTCGATAATCTTGTTCGCAATTTCGATGAAGTGAAGTGGGTTGCCAATTCTTTTGAGGACGATATACGCCTTGTCTCGGATACTTCGTGGATTGATATGTCTCCATGTGTTCAAACCAAAACCATCCTTGACCTTGCGAAGACGCTTGTCGACCTCGAGGCTTGAGAGAATGGCTGCAGCATCATAATTGAGTCCTTCTTCGAGAAGCTTGTTCTTGATCTGTTCAGCAACCTGTTCGAAAGCTACCACATCGCCAGCATCCTGGAGCTTCTGTACACCGACCTCTACCATTCGCTGTACGTCCTTCATCGGAATCTCCTTAAGTCTCCAGAAAGCGTGAATCTGATTATTTTTCTCTGACTTCACGAGTGATGGATTGATATTGAGAGAAAGTCGGATGATGTTTCCGTCGATGACATTTTCAGATCCGATAGCATTGAGAATCTCTGCAAGAATCTTGGACTCGAGACAGATACCGCCGCACTTTTTGATTGATGCGCTGGCAAGCTCGTTGATCATTTGCAGCTTAGAGTTCTGAACTGTTCGGCGAAGTTTCGTCAGGGCAATCTTCTCAATCTGTCGAATACGTTCACGGGTAACCGCGAACTTCTGGCCGATCTTCTCAAGCGTGAGTCGTGGGCTATCATCAAGACTAAAACGCTTCACCATAACCTCCTTTTCCTTCGGTGAAAGAACAAGAAGCATTTCTTGCATGAGCTGTTCGAGATTCATTTTCTGTGAGGATGTCTTTTTTTCTTGGCTTTCTAGTGTGGTTTCCATAAGGGGTGGGTGTTACTGAGCGGGGTTTACAATATGTAGTAATGGATTCCGTGTCAAACATATCTTCTATTCTTACTTTCGGCTTTTGAGAGGATTAAGGGTTCATTTTAGGCAATACTATCTTATTTGTCAAGTTCTTGTTTATTCAGCTTCAGTTGGTGGAAGGGTGTGAGAGTCCAATACTCCGTTCAAGGCTATATTATACTGAGTATTGAGACCATCCATTGGCGATGAGAATATTTCTTTGTGTTATTAACTTAGGCAACACTATCAAATTTGTCAAGTTAGTGGGATAATTTGTACTTTTGGCTTTAAGTTTCTTGTTGAGCGTGATACAAGTTAAAGGCTATCCAAAATGCCTGGGTGGTGAAATGGCAGACACGCCAGCCTTAGGAGCTGGTATCGCAAGATGTGGAGGTTCGAGTCCTCTCCCAGGCACCAATCATATACTGCTTTCATGTCATTCGTTCACCTCCACTCCCATTCCTATTACAGTCTTCTGGATGGACTCAGGTCACCGGATGCGATGGTTTTACGTGCCAAGGAGATGGGTTGTCCGGCTTTGGCCGTTACGGATCATGGGGTTATGTATGGGGCGATTGATTTCTACAAAGCCGCGAAGAAGGCTGGAATTAAGCCTATTATCGGATGCGAGATGTATGTGGCTCAGAGGACTCGATTTGATAAGTCGGCCGGTATTGATAATAAGCCGTTCCATTTGACGGTTCTGGCGACGAGCTATAAAGGATATCAGAACTTGATGCAGCTCGTGACGAAGGCGAATTTGGAGGGTTTTTATTATAAACCTCGTATTGATCATGCATTATTGGGTGTATATAAAGAGGATTTAATAGTATTGAGTGGATGTCTGAATGGTGAGGTAAGTAGGGCGATTCTGTCCGGAGATACGGTGAAGGCGGAGGAGATTGTGATGATCTATAAGGAGATGCTAGGACCGGATCATTATTATTTGGAGATTCAAGATAATCCGGAGTTGGAGCAGCAGACGATTGTGAATGAGGGCATGATCGCGCTTTCGAGGAAGTTTGGAGTGGGTTTGGTGGCAACAGGAGATTCACATTATGTGAAAGAGTCTGAACACCATTCGCATGACATTCTTTTGTCGATTCAGACCGGAACAAATATTTACGATGAGAATAGGATGAAGTTTTCTGGGAATTTTGCGTTGAAGACTCCGGAGCAGATGAAGGAGGCGTTTAAGCATGTGCCGGAGGCGATTAAAAATACATTGAAGATTGCAGCGATGTGTAATATCGAGATTCCACTTCATCAGAACTTATTGCCGAATTTTGATACGCCGAATAATGTGCCGCCCGATGAGTATTTGCGGCAGTTATGTAATGAGGGCTTGCAGGTGAGGTACAATGGCGCACCTTCAGAAAAGGTTATTACGCAGCTCGAATATGAGCTAGGAATTGTGCATCAGATGGGATTTGATGCGTACTTTCTCATCGTGTGGGATTTTATTCGGGCCGCGCGTGAGCGCGGCATCGTGGTTGGTCCGGGCCGCGGCTCCGCCGCGGGCTCTCTCCTCTCCTACGCACTTTTCATTACCCAGCTTGATCCACTTGAGCATGGGTTGATCTTCGAGCGCTTCTTGAATCCGGAACGTATTTCGATGCCTGATATCGACGTCGATTTTGCTGATGATCGTCGCGGGGAAGTTTTGGAATATGTTATCAATAAATACGGACGAGAAAATGTCGCTCAAATTATCACCTTTGGAACGATGGCTTCTAGAGCCGCTGTTCGTGATGTTGGCCGTGCGCTTGGTTATCCATACGCGGAGGTTGATGCTGTTTCTAAGAAAATTCCACCACCGGTTCAGGGTAAACACGTCCCCCTTCGTGAATCTATCGAGAAGGATCCGGAGTTGAAAGAACTTTATAAAAAGGATGAACGAGCTCGCGCATTACTGGATGATGCCATGGAGCTGGAGGGTACGGTTCGACATGCCGGTACGCACGCATGCGCCGTCGTTATCTCTTCCAAGCCATTAGTTCAGTATACACCGTTGCAGTTTGGCGCCGGTGGCGAGCAGAAGGATATCGTGACGCAGTATTCCATGAAACCGATTGAGGAAATTGGTCTGCTCAAGATGGACTTCTTGGGATTGAAAAATCTTACGGTCATGGAAAAGGCGTTGGGGATTATCAAACGCTCCCGTGGTATAGAAATTGATTTGAATAATTTGCCAATGGATGACCCAAGGGCTTTTGCGCTCCTGCAGAAGGGTGAAACGACCGGAGTCTTCCAGTTGGAGTCCGGCGGTATGCGACGCTACTTGAAGGAACTTGTTCCTACAAACTTTAACGATATCGTTGCGATGGTTTCGCTTTATCGTCCGGGTCCGATGGATTGGATTCCGAGTTATATCAAAGGAAAGCATCATCCTGAATCCGTTCATTACTTGGATAAAAGTTTCGAGACGATTCTGAATGAAACCTATGGCGTAGCCGTATATCAGGAGCAGATTCTTCAGATTGCGCAGCAGTATGCAGGATTCTCGCTTGGAGAGGCTGATTTATTGCGAAAGGCTGTAGGTAAAAAAATTATGGAGTTACTTGTGGAACAGAAGGAGAAATTTCTCAAGGGAGCTGTGAAAAAAGGCCACACGAGAAAAAATGCTGAAGAGGTTTTTGAAAAAGTTATCGAACCGTTTGCGGGTTATGGTTTCAACAAAGCGCATGGCGCCTGTTATGGCATGATTGCCTACCAGACGGCATATCTCAAGGGTAACTATCCTGATGAGTTAATGACGGCGCTTCTGATGTGCGATCAGGGAGACTTGGATCGTATGGCTATTGAGATTGAAGAGTGTGAGTCGATGGGAATTCAGGTTCTCCCACCTTCTATCAATGAGTCGGAGTCTAATTTCACCCTTGTTGATACGGGGAAGATTCGTTTTGGACTTTCGGCGGTGAAGGGTGTAGGAGAGGCTCCGGTGTTGGAGATTCTACGTATTCGTAACGAGGGAGGACCGTTTACTTCTATCCAGAATTTTGCCGAACGCGTTCCGTCTAGCTGCATCAACAAGAAACTTTTTAGCGCGCTCGCCTACTGCGGTGCGCTTGAAGAATTCGGAGAACGCATGACCTTGATTGAAAATTTTGATCGCATCGTGCAACACTCCAAATCACATCAGGGCGGGCAGGCTCAGGGGCAGACGGGGTTATTTGATGATTTCGGATCTGATGATGGCATCCCGCAATTCTCTCTGGAGAAAGCAACCCCTGCGTCACGCACCGATTGCTTGAGATGGGAAAAAGAATATCTTGGTCTGTATGTCTCCAGTCACCCACTTCAGGGACTTCGATCTTACTTTGGGAAAAAAGTTCTTCTCGCTGAAAAAATTACAAAGAAATATATCGGGAAGAGTGTGCAGTTTGCCGGACTTGTTACCAATCCTAAGAAGATCTTTACGAAGTCGGGAACCTATATGATGCAGTTCTTGCTTGAGGATCCTACTGGTAGAATTAATGCCGTAGTTTTCCCGAAGTCCTATGCGATGTTTGCAGAAAAATTAAAACAGGATCATATCGTTATCGTTACCGGTCGACTCGACTTACGCCGTAATGAGTACAATTTAACAGTAGATGCGGTTTCAAGCATGTCACTCGAGAGTATGATCTCGAAGGCGAAAGAGCTTGGACTGTATAAGCCCGAGGAGAAGGTCCGTCGTCAGATGATTGTTATCGCTCCCGATGAGGTGAAGAAAGAGAAGCCTGTTGTCGAAGAGGGGGAGATGCCTACGGAGGATCATGGGAATGAAGATAACCCCGTTCATCCATCCGGTGAGGTTTCCGGTATATCCGGCCCTACTGTTAGTATAGATGGAGACACCTTGATTGTTTCTATTTTGAAAGATACTCCGGCTCCAATTATGGCTGCCATTAAAGGAATTTTGAACAAACATACCGGCGTTCATCCTACCGAGATCCACCTCCGCGATGGCCAGGAGGTACGGAAAATTCGTCTCCCGGTGGGTGTCTCTTTTGAGGGTCAGGTCAAAGAGGAGCTGGAAGCCCTTTTCCAACAACCAAAGATAGGCTAATATACCCACGATTTCACCTACATTTTCTATCAATTCTTTATGTATCGTTCTCATACCTGTTCCGAATTGCGTCCTTCCCATATTGGCAGCGAGATTACTTTGGCCGGTTGGGTTCACCGAAGACGTGACCATGGTGGCTTGATTTTTATCGATCTCCGAGACCGATATGGACTGACACAGGTTGTCATTGATCCGTCTCAGGAAGGTGCTCACGGAATTGCAGAAGATGTGAGAAGTGAGTTCGTTTTGCAGGTGACCGGCACGGTTCGTGCTCGACCGGAGGGTTCTGAGAATAAGAATATGCCTACAGGTGGAGTGGAGGTAGCCGTAAAATCACTTAAGGTTTTGAATCCTTCCAAAACTCCCCCATTTGAAATTGATATTGAGAAAGATGCGAATGAAGAACTCCGTTTACAGTACCGCTATTTAGATCTCCGACGCGAGCGCATGAAGAATAATATCGTGGCTCGTCACAAGATTATTAAATCTATCCGAGACTACATGGATCGATATGATTTCGTTGAAGTTGAGACTCCTATTTTGATCAAAGGTACTCCGGAGGGATCACGTGAGTATATTGTTCCTTCACGTGTGTATCCGGGGAAATTTTTCGTACTTCCTCAGTCTCCACAGCAGATGAAGCAGCTTTTGATGGTGGCCGGTATGGATCGCTACTTCCAGATTGCTCGATGTTTCCGCGATGAAGATCAGCGTGGTGACCGTCAGCCGGAGTTTACACAGCTCGATGTGGAAATGTCCTTTGTGGATGCTGAGGACATTATGAGCTTGAATGAGGGCTTGATGATCGAGCTTGTCGAGAAATTTGTTCCGAATAAAAAAATGTTACAGAAGCCGTTTCCACGATTAACCTGGAAGGAGGCTATGTCTACATATGGTTCAGATAAGCCAGATTTGCGATTTGGAATGCCAATTTGCGATGTAAGTGAGTTGGTAAAAGGATGTGGATTCAAGGTGTTCGCCGATGCGGTTGCGCAGCCGGAGGGAGTTGTATTCGCTCTTCGCGTTGAGGGTGCTGCTGGATTTACACGTAAACAGATCGACGATCTCACCGAGGTTGCGAAAATCTATGGAGCCAAAGGTTTGGCCTATATCGTCATGGAAGAAGCGGGAGTTAAATCCCCTATTGCGAAGTTTTTCTCAGAAGATGAAATGAAGAAATTGGTGGAGACAAGTGGTGCCAAGACGGGCGATATCGTCTTCTTCGGAGCCGATACCTTCGATACCGCCGCTACCGCACTCGGACAGGTTCGATTGGCTTGTGGAGATACCTTGGGACTAAGAAAGGCCGATGAGCTCGCCTTCTGCTGGATTTATGAGTTTCCATTATTCGAGTATAGCAAGGAAGACAAGCGTTTAGTTTCCGCTCACCATCCGTTTACGGCTCCCATGAAGGAGGATATTGCGATGCTTGATACCGACCCAAAACATGTTCGTGCTCAGGCTTACGATCTCGCTCTTAACGGCTCAGAAATTGGTGGTGGAAGTATTCGTATCCATGATGCTACTGAGCAGGCAAAGATTTTCGAGGTACTTGGCGTATCAAAAGAAGACTGCGAGATTCGTTTCGGACACATGCTGAAGGCCTTCGAATTTGGCGCTCCGCCACATGGTGGTATTGCCTGGGGCATTGATCGTCTCGTCATGATCTTCCAGAACGAACCAAATATCCGTGAGGTTATCGCCTTCCCAAAGGATCAGAAAGCCAAAGACCTGATGATGGGCGCACCTTCAGAAATCCCTGCCATACAGGTAGCCGAGATGCATATCGAGGTGATGAAGGAGGCGTAATTTCACATACATACCCATGATTATCGAGCAACACGAGCAGTTCGCGAAAGCGATACATTTGATGGAGGAGACACATCGTAGCGTATTCCTCACTGGTAAAGCGGGAACGGGAAAGTCGACACTGCTTACCCACTTCATGGAGCGGACGGCGAAGAAGGTTGTCGTGCTGGCGCCTACGGGTGTGGCGGCACTGAATGTGCAGGGTGAGACGATTCATTCGTTTTTTGGATTTATTCCGGGAATTACGATTGATAAGGCGAAAAAGAAGGGCGCAAAAGCGACGAAGCGAGAAATGTATCTTTCACTGACGACCATTATTATTGATGAGGTATCGATGGTGCGTGCTGACCTCATGGACTGCGTGGATGCGTTTTTGAAATCTGCTCGAAAGAATAAAGAGCCGTTTGGTGGCGTACAAATGGTCTTTATCGGGGATCTCTATCAGCTCCCACCGATCGTAATGCGTCATGAGGAGGAGTTTTTCGCGGAGTTTTATCAGAGCCCGTGGTTCTTCCATTCGAAGTCGGTTCGCGATGAGAGGTTCTATATGGAGCTCGTTGAACTGGATAAAATTTATCGCCAAAGTGATGACGCCTTCATCGACCTCCTCAATGCTATTCGTGTGAATAGTGTCACGGATATGCAGATCAATGCCATTAATTCGAGAGTGCTCGATTCTGGTGCGCATGATTCAGACAGTATTCATCTCACCTCGACGAATCAGTTAGCGGCGGATATCAACGATGCGCGTTTATCCAAACTCAAAACTCCTGCTCATTCTTTTTCCAGTACTATCAAGGGAAGCTTCGATATGAAGCAGTATCCGGCGGATCAAGCGCTCACGCTCAAGGTCGGAGCCCAGGTAATGTTCGCCAATAATGACATCGACGGTGAGTGGGTCAACGGAACCATTGGTCAGGTGACCGAGATTCTTCCACGAGCGGTCATCGTACAGATACACGGAGGCAAGGAGGTGCACGTCACCTCTCATGAATGGAAACTGTATCGGTATGAGTATGACTCTTCTTCTCAGTCCCTATCTCAAAAAAGTGCCGGATCGTTCGAACAGATTCCGCTAAAGTTGGCATGGGCTATCACTATTCACAAGAGTCAGGGAAAGACTTTTGATAAGGTTGTTATTGATCTAGGAAGTGGAAGTTTCGCCTCAGGGCAGACGTATGTAGCGCTGAGTCGTTGTAGAACCTTCGGCGGTATTCGCCTGCGGAACCCAATCCGAAAGAGCGATGTGAAGGTAGATAAGCAGGTTCACAGGTTCTTTACGGAGTTTGCCAGAGAAACGTACGAGAGGATTTAAATCTCTCTTATGATCTATTTCTTAAAAAGCTGACCATGAAGATTATCGGCGGCCCATTTTTCTACGTCACTTGCGGTTGGCAGCTGATATTTTGAAGCTTCATATGATGCAGCTATTACTCCTGCTGCTAGGAGTAGTGCGATCACTCCACGTCTTACGTTGCCACTTCCTTTGTCAATTGACTCTGTAACTTCATCGGCTGCAGGTTTTACTCTCTCTTCTGGTGCTCGTCCATATAGTCTGCTCTCTCTGTCTGCGAGTGATAAATCTCCTTTTGGTAGGTTTGCCATGTTAATCATTGGTTATGTTGTGTATATTAAAACATTTATGTTTACTGTAGTCAATACAATATATAGCTTCACGAGCTCATTCACCTCATTCTCCTGCCCAGCTAGCTTTCCCAAAGCTACCTTTTCTGGTATAATGAATTGATGGTAGAATTCCATCGCGCAAATACATACACCTATGAACCTTAATCTCGTATTCTCTCTTATCGGTATCGCTGTCGGACTTTTTGGACTTTTCCACCTCGTGGAATATCTCATTCATCATGCCATGGACCACCGACGTATGATGGATATGGTGTTTTTGCAGGTGCGCGTGCCGAGAAAGGAGTCCAAGGAAGATGTGGAAAAAGAAACACAGGCTTTTTCTGCACAGAAGAGTTTCAAGGAGATTATGGGTATCATGACGCACTTCTATGAGTCACTTCATAGTATGTATGACAAAGGATGGAAGTATCACTTCATCGGACAGGATTATCTGTCTCTGGAATATGTTGTTATTGATGGA
Organism: Candidatus Peribacteria bacterium; assembly: GCA_943354965.1. Lineage (GTDB taxonomy): Bacteria > Patescibacteriota > Gracilibacteria > UBA1369 > UBA12463 > CALREA01. The sequence goes on from CALRDN010000005.1 coordinate 62,485, forward strand.
GAGGTCAAATTTTTTATGGTTATGCCTCGTGATTTACTCGTCTTCGTGGAGAAACAGCTGACGAGTTTTTATCCTGACTGTCATATCGAAAAAGTTCCGGATTACAATATTTTCAAGCCGGATTCAAAGGTCTATGGATGCTATATGAGTCTCGAAGATGATTATCATATTCCTTTCAAAAATTACAATCGTCTCAACTCGGATCCGCTTAACTCTATCGTAAATGCTTTGTCGAAGTTTGGTAAGGACGAGGGCGCGGCGATTCAGATTCTGATCAAGCCTGAATCCAATCACTGGCAACATACCGGACGCGAGTTAGCCAAGGAAAAAAGTGCTAACAAAACTCATCATGGGTTTGCTTGGTACAATCCTATTGGATGGATTGCCGCGTTGTTTGACGCTTTCATGACGAAGGAGCATAAACCTGAGGCGCAAGAGCAAAATCGTATGACGGCCGCTGGCGATGAGGAGGTCAAGGCACTTGATGAAAAAAATTCGCATCCTGGATTTGATACCATTATTCGTATTGTGTGTACGGCTCCGAATTTGAAGGACGCCAAGATTAATGTGGCGAATATTTATCGATCGTTTGGACAGTTTTCTTTCTCCAATGCGAACTCGTTTGAACACTCTAAATATCATCTCATTGATCCGCTTGTTCGATCATTTATTTTTAGAAAATTTCAGAGAAACTTCCTCCAGTGGATTAAGATTTTTGAGTCGAAGAGAAAGATGATTCTTTCGTCCGAAGATTTAGCAAGTCTGTATCACCTTCCAAGTATTCGATACAACATGAATCCGAATATCGTGTGGCAGAACTATAAAGTAGCACCAGCTCCAGCAAATATCCCTACTGATGGCATTCTCCTAGGACACAATACCTATCGAGGAGAGACGAAGGAGATACGCATGAAACGCGATGATCGATTCCGTCACTTCTATGTCATTGGACAAACGGGAACGGGTAAATCTTCGATTTTGCAGGCGATGATTCGACAGGATTTGCGCAATGGTGATGGTATCGCGATTATTGATCCGCACGGAAGTTTGATTGAGGATATTATGCCGTTTATTCCACGAGAACGTGCTGATGATGTGATTTACTTCAATCCTGGCGACATGGATCGACCGATGGGATTGAACCTACTCGAGGGTGACACCTGGGAGGAAAAAGAAATGGTCTCTATGGAGGCGATGAACATCATGATCAAGTTGTTCGGTGAAGAAATTTTCGGTCCACGTATTCAGGATTACTTCCGAAACGGTTGTTTGACACTGATGTCTGATCCGGAGGGTGGCTCTATTACTGACATCGTTCGTTTGTTTACGGATGATGAGTATGCCGCCTACAAGACGGAGAAGGTTACCAACCCTATCGTGAAGTCATTCTGGGATAACCAGATGGCGAAGACGGGACAGCGTGAGAAACAGGAGATGATCCCGTACTTAGCCGCGAAGTTCGGTCAGTTCGTTACGAATACGATGATGCGTAATATTATCGGCCAGGCGAAGTCGGCCTTCAATGTTGCCGATGTTATGGAGAATGGAAAGATCTTATTGGTTAACCTCTCAAAGGGTGAAACCGGTGAGATGAACTCCAAGCTCCTTGGTTTGATTATGGTGTCGAAGATTCAGATGGCGGCGTTGAGCAGACAGAAATTATTGAAACAAGGAAAAAAGCCTCGCGACTTCTTCCTCTATATCGATGAGTTCCAAAACTACGTTACGGATTCGATTGAGGTGATTCTCTCTGAAGCTCGTAAATACCGCCTGGGTATGGCGGTCGCTCATCAGTACCTGGCGCAGCTCGAGGACAAGGGGGGTGGATTGAATAAAAAGGGGTCGAGTATCAAGGAGGCGATCTTTGGTAACGTTGGTACGATTTTGAGTTATAAGATTGGTGCCCAGGATGCCGAGTACATGGCGAAGGAGATGGCTCCGGTGTTCAGTGATCAGGATATGGTCAACTTGGACAAGTTCAAGGCGGTCATGAAGCTTTCTATTGATACCCAACCTTCCAGACCGTTTAGCATTACTCCGTTGAATATATACTTGGAGAAGGGAGACAAGTCGGCCGCGGAGGCCTTTAAGCAGCTTTCGAGATTGAAATACGGCCGAGACAAGGACTTCGTGGATCGTGAGATCATCCGACGTCTGGGTCTTACTAATGGTGGCGTACAAGTTCCAAAGAAAAAACAGGATGATCCTTTTGGATTTTAGCTTTGCGTCTGGCCTTGAGCTTTGACTTTTCTATTTCAGCTTTGCTTAGCTTTGCTTTTGCGTAAAAGTACTTTTCATTTGTTTGGCAATAGTATATAAAGGTGGCCACCCCATTTTTGTGATATACTTGTATGAAATCAAACATACATACAAACACAAGCCCTATGCATACACCCATACGATTTCGATGTTCGGTCCAACAATTGATACTTTCCGTGAGAGTTCCATCCGCTCGTGTAATTGTCGCAAGCTTCTTGCTGGCTATTTCCTTTAACTCCTATCTGCCTTTTATGAGTGGGGCTCAGGTAGCCGGAGCACAAGAACAGCCGTCAGCAGCGACGCCTATCGTTGAGCCTGCTAATGGTCCTCGGGTTCAGTATCTCGACATCACTGCCTACTATTCACCTCAGCCGGATCAACAGTATTATGTTACGGGATCCTATGCGAGCGATATTGCCCTAAACGGTTCCGGTACTCATGGAGCAGACGGTACACCGGTTTACCCTGGTATGGTTGCCGCTCCGAAAACTTATGCCTTCGGGACGAAGATGTATATCAAGGGAATCGGTACCGTTGCCGTCCATGATCGCGGAGGGGCTATCGTAAAGGCAGGTAGTGGCCTGCAATATGATCGTTTGGATATCTGGATGGGATATGGTGATACCGGACTGCAGCGCGCCTTGGGCTGGGGACGACGAGTTATAGAGGTCACTATCTATGGAATTGATCCATCTATCAAGGAAGATGTTTCTTTTGCTGGAGTTGTTTCCGCGGAGGTTCCGGTAAAGAGAAATGTTAAGCCACCTATGTTTCCTCAGGACGTTTGGTATTTGAGTCATGGAGCCGAGGTAGTGAAGTTACAAAAAACTCTCGATAGTCTCGGGTATTTCAGCGGAGCGATAAATGGTTTCTATGGAGAGGAGACAAAGGCAGCTGTGTATACCTTCCAGAAGGATCACAACCTCTTTACGAGCGACGATGAGCTCGGAGCTGGTCATACCGGCCCTGCTACACGTCTCAACCTCGAGAACGCCTTTACGGAGCGGAAGAGGTCCAGACTTCCAACTTCACAGATGGGAAGAGGCACCCAGGGTGACGATGTGACGAAGTTACAGGAGATTCTCAAAAATCTTGGATACGCCGTGAAAATTACCGGAGTGTTCGATGATCAGACCGAAAGCGCTCTTTACAAGTTCCAGCTCGACCAACATATCGTGAAGAGTAAGAATGATAGCGGAGCGGGATATTTCGGACCTAGGACGGTTACAGCTCTTGAGAAGCAGTACATCGCCTCTATCGTTCAGAATACGACTATTGCTGTTGTAGATGTTCCTAGTTACTTGGTTCAAGATCTTTCCTTGAATGAAAGTGGAGATGCTGTCAGACAGCTCCAAAACGAACTTCAGAAATTGAACTTTTTAAAAATTGAACCTACCGGATTGTATGGAACTGTAACGGCTCATGCGGTCTTCAAATTCCAGCAGTCTCAGGGACTTGTCGCCTCTATTGGTGATACAGGAGCTCAGGTTTTTGGACCGGATACGCGAGCCCGTCTCAACGAAATTATTGCCGCACGTTTCCACACCAAACAGCTGATTGCAGCGCGCAATCCAAAACCTCAAGACGTCTCTGTCACCGGCACGGTGGCCGCCGTAGCTGTCTCAAAAACGAGTCTTCTTATAGAAGAAGGACTCATGAAGGGTGGCGACAAGACTCAGACACTCGCTCTCCAAAAATTTCTTTCAAAAGAAGGATACCTCTCAAAGGTTGATGCTACCGGAACGTTCGGTAACAAAACGGAAATGGCCCTCGTGTCTTTTCAGAAGGCTCATAGAATTATCTTTTCTCTCAATGATAGCGGAGCCGGTCGCGTAGGCCCGAGGACATTGGCACTCATCCAGGCGTTCGCTCGATTGCAGTCTGTATAATTCAGAATCGTACCGTAGCGAGATTCTTCCCTGCCATGCATGAGAGTTCTTCTTCCAGTGCTCGTATCTCCTTCTCGATGTTCTTGTTTCTTTTTCCATACCGCTTGCTCCCCTCCTCAAACCTCTCCTCCAGCGAGACAATATCCGTATGGGCGACTCGCTTGTCGGCATAATACACAATCATTTCTTCGATACTCTTGAGTGGATGGGTCTTCGAAATTACCGCATCAAACTGTTGGCTGAGAACGGCGCGGGCGAGATCTTTTTCTTTGTGCTCTGCGAGAATCTCTGAGGTGATTACGACATCGTGAATGTTTATTTTTTTATTCTCCTTGAATGAAAGAGCCTTCATAAGGTCATGAATCAGAGCGAGATTCTTGGTAAATGTTACATCAACATCGTGTCCGTTTCTTTTGATTTTTTTCGCCATACTTTCCGCAACGCTCGCTACCTGTTTCATGTGCTCCTGCACGTGTAGAGGCGTTTTGCATACCATATAGAGCTTGCGCAGCGCACTCGAGGTCATTTATTTCTTGTGATGTTGTACGGTGATGTCGCGGGAGATTTCATTTCTCACTCTTACGTGAACATCCGTTCGATTTTTCGGAATGAACTCTTCTAGAAATTCAGCCCACTCAATAATCAGTACATCATGAGGACGAACTATGAGCTCTGAGATGATTTCATTCGCCGCGCTAGGCTTACCTTCTAATCGATAGAGGTCACAGTGAAATATAATTTTCCCCTGAGATTCGATTTCGCGAACATACGTGTAGGTCGGACTTTTTACGAGTTGATCCGTGATTCCCATCGCCAAAGCTAAACCCTTGGTGAAGGTTGTCTTGCCTGCTCCAAGCTGACCGTAGAGACAGATGATGTTTCCTTTTGGTAGCTCCTTGAGTACTTTTGAAGCTATTTCGTGGGTTTGGCCGGTACTTTTCGAGACGTGTCTCTTCATTTGATATTTTGTGTGAAAACTGGTATACTATAGAGAAATATAAAAACAAACACAAATGACATATCTTCCAGGAGGCGACGACCAATTCATTGATAGCCCGATTCACCAACTCGAGGTGAGCAAGAAGCACCGTCACGCCGTTGCATGGGTAGGACTCCTCGTTTTGGCCCTTGGTTCTTTTGCGATTGTAGGTGGTGGAAGCTCAAACTTCTTCGCCAGCATCTTGCCTATCAAACAGCATCCTGCTTTTGACGGTACGGTTTATCCCGTAGAGAAGGCACCAAACTGGGTTGCCCTCATGAGCGCAGAATACAAATATTCTTACGAACAGATTCCTTCGAATAAGTTTAATCCGATGCCGGTTTACAATGCGACTAATCTTGCGCAGCCTGTTGAGAATCTCAAGTGGGGTAATCCTGCCGATGACGCTATTCGTAATCAGAAGATTACCTATTCCGTTCCGTATATGGGCAGTTACCGTTTGAATGGAAAAGAAAATGATGGAAGTCATCTTGCGGTAGATATCAAAGTTCCGGTGAATACACCTGTTCGATCCATTGCGAATGGAACGGTTATCAAGGTCGCATCTGCTACCAGCGGTTTTGGAAAGCATATCGTCGTCCAACATACCAATGTCCCTTCCGTAGATAGTCCTTCCGTCCTTACAACCTACTACTCATCATACAGCCATCTTGCTACGGTATTGATTTCCGAGGGTGATGTGGTACTACGAGGTCAGAATATCGCGCTTTCCGGCGAGTCTGGTTTTGCCACTACGCCACATATTCATTTCCAAATCGATCGTGCGGAATCACCTTGGCACCCTTATTGGGCGTTTACTTTTCAGGAGCAGTCTGCTGCCGGATTAGACTTTGTCGGCGCTATCAATGCTGGACTGGGAAAAGAAAAAGCTCTTCTGAATACCGTAAATCCTATGATATTTATTCAAAACAATCTCACGAGTGCCCCTATTCTTGCCGCCGGATCTATTCCTGCGACACAGGTTGCTGCTCCTACTCCTGAGCCCGTAGTTACGCCCGTTGTCGTACCAGTTGTTCAGGTAGTTACCCCAACTCCTGATGCGACAGTCGTTGCCCCTGTGGCCGCAACTCCAATCTTTACCGTGAGCGGAAAAACGTTGTATCAAATCTCTGAGGAGGTGAAACTTACGGTATCTGTAAAAGATGCATCTGGTTCAACCTTGAATCATTTTAATGGCTCTGCGCTTGCGCTTCTGACTGGTGATGTTGGAGTTCTCTCGAAGGCCAATGTTATTGAAGACGATCTCGTCGGTGGACAGTTTGTCGTTCAGATTCTTACACCGAAGTCGGGTAAGGGTCAGCTCACGATTCTCTATAATGATGTCGCCGCCAAGTCTCAAGAGTTCTATATCGTAGCACCTGAGCCGGTCGTTGTCGCCCCCGCAGTTGAGGAAAAGGCAGCTGCCGTGGTCACAACGAATAGACCAAAAATCTTCGCTGATGTTGGAGGAAGTTCGTCTTCCTATGATGCTATTAAATATGTTAAGCAGCAGTCTGTATTTGGAGGGTACGAAGATGGAACATTCAAACCTGATCAAGTAATCTCACGTGTCGAGGTACTGAAAGTTGCCCTGAAGACAGCCAATCGTCAGCTCCTCAATACGAGCGGTACACTTTCTTATGCTGATATTGATGCGAAGGCATGGTACGTGCCGTATATCGCTACTGCCCAACAGAATGGCATTGCCAGTGGATATATTGGAGGCTTCTTCAAACCAAACCAGAATGTAACTCGAGGTGAGTTTTTGAAGATACTTCTTCTCTCTGCCCCGGTTTCTATTGATCCGATCGTTAACGCATCTCCATACACCGACGTAGCGGTTAGTGATTGGTACGCCGTCTTCGCACAATTCGCCAAGCAGAAGAACCTTCTCCCTGGTGGCGGAGCTGAGTTTAAACCAAACGAAGAAATCACCCGCGCCGAGGTGGCCGAGATTATCTATCGCTTACTGCTCGTCATGAAGACGGGTGCGAGTACGTATACAGCGGGACTGGCGAATGGGTAGTATTAGATGGTGCTCCCAGAAGGAATCGAACCTTCATCTTCGCCTTAGAAGGGCGTTGCTCTATCCATTGAGCTATGGAAGCGTGTGCTTTCGCGGGACATTCTAGTAAACTTTCTGGAAATATGCTACTAATTTAGTATGCATCTACGAGGACACGAAGTTATTCAGAAGGTTTATAGGCGTCACTACTTCCCTTTCCTCCTTACGGTGGTGAAGATTTTGGCTGCCAGTTTTCCGTTTTATTTTCTTCTGTTTGCCGCAGAGGATAGTGTAACGCAGGGGTTTTTCTATGGGATGTTTGGAGCCATTACTTTCCTTTTTATTCTTGTTTTTTGGTACGCCTCGTTCGTGTATTGGGCGGACAAACTGATAGTGACGAACTTCCGAGTTATCTATATTGATTGGAAATTGATAAATGTCAGCGAAGAGATGGAGGCGGAAATTGAGGTTATTCAAGATATTCATATTATTGGAAAGGGTATTTTCTCCTTTATTCCTTTTTTGGATTACGGGACGCTGGCGATCGCCACTTCATCGAGCAAGGTATCTGTTCATTTTAATCACGCACCGAATCCTAATGAGATTAAGCGTTTTATTTTTTCGTTCAAATAGCGTTGTGCTATACTCCGGGTATGATTCAGAGAGATAAACAGTTTGCCGATCAGAGTAGTGCGGAGATTGAGGCTTTGTTGAAGCCCGTGATTGAAGATGCGCCAATGGCGGCGCAGTTTGAGAATACATTGAGACCCAGGATGTTGAGTGAGTATGTGGGGCAAGATTTGATTAAGAAAAATTTGGGAATTAGTATTGATGCGGCGAAGTCGAGAGACGAGCCGCTTGAGCATGTTTTGCTCCACGGTCCACCGGGCTTAGGGAAGACGACCTTGGCAAGCATTTTGGCTCAGGAGATGGGAACGAGTATCAAAATTACCTCGGGACCCGCACTTGAAAAGCAAGGAGATCTGGCTTCTATCCTCACGAACATGAAAGATCATGAGGTTTTATTTATTGATGAGATTCATCGATTACGGCCGGTGATTGAAGAGGTTCTGTATACAGCTATGGAGGATTATTGTTTGGATTTAATGATTGGGAAAGGTCCATCGGCTCGGTCCATGCGACTAAATCTTCCGAAGTTTACGTTGATTGGTGCGACGACGAAGTTAAATATGCTTTCTTCACCTCTGAGGGCGCGCTTTGGACATGTGTTTAAATTTGAATTGTATACGATTGAAGATATTGAGTCTATTTTGCATCGATCGGCGAAAATATTAGATTGCGAAATTACTGCCGGTGCGGCGAAAATTTTGGCGCAGTCGGCTAGACAGACTCCGCGAGTTGCCAATAGATTACTGCGAAGGGTACGGGATTATGCTGCGCACAAGGGTGTTACGGTTATTACCGAAGAGATTGCAACCTCTACCCTCGCTTCGCTCGGGGTCGACCATCTCGGACTCGACCGGACTGACGTTGATTTGTTAAAAATTATTATTGAGAAGTTCCAGGGTGGACCGGTGGGACTGAGTACAATGGCGGCCGCGCTGTGTGAGGAGCAGGAGACCATTGAGGATATCTATGAGCCATACTTGTTACAGCTGGGATTCCTAGAGCGTACGGCACGCGGCCGCATCGTCACGACTCATGCTTATCACCATCTCGGACTTTCCCAAGGGACAACCCCGCTGGGCCGCCCTTCTTCTCACAACCCTTCACTTCTTTAATTTTTTCCTATGAAGCGTATTTTTCCTTTTATCTTATTCTTTCTCGTTGTAGTAGGAGTGACGTATGTTCTCTACGGTAGCAAAATTACTATTGGTTTAAATAATGCTCCAGGACAGGCGTCAGAAGATGATGATCACGTGAGAGAAACTGCTGCTGCGGGTAAGTTGCAGTCGCTTGGTACGGTTGCCATTCCGGGATCCGGCACACATATTCTCGTACAGAAGGATAAGAAAACTATTCTCCTCAGCGGGCTTGGTGTGAATCTGGATGCCTATATTGGCAAACAGGTAGAGATAGAGGGACGACCTACGACAACAGCTAGTGGCAAGGATCTCATTCAGGTTTTACGGTTGAGAGAGCTCACCGCCGAAGAAGTTGCCGCTGTTGAAACCGTTGTCTCAAAAGCATGGATTCCATTCGAGGATAGCGTACTTGGTGTGAAATTTTTGAAGAGAGATTTTTGGAAAACGTCATCAGGAAAAGATACCATTACTCTTACCATCCCTGCTGATCTATCTGTCTGCGGTATCGTATGTGACACCATCAAGGATGACACTATTACCCTCGAACGTTTAGACAACACCAAGGGCGCCACCCTCGTATCCTTTGCCGGCGATGAGAAGTTGGCCAGTCATAATGTTATTGGTACCAAATCCCTCAGTGGCTATAAGTTTACGTCGCCCGATGGCAAGATTACCGCTGTAGTTGCCCGCGAGAAGTCTGTCTTCCGACTTACATATACTCCCGGATCTGTGAAATCGGCCGATAGCGTAGCCAATGATTTTCACTCGCTTTTAAATTCGTTTGAGTTTATTCCTTTGGTGAAATGATTAGCCTTGATTGGCTACCTCAATGTTTTTGTATGTATATCAGGTGATATCCTTTCGCTTCCTTGGTGGTAGTTCCCTGGGTGTGGTTTTGAAATGATATCAATTTGATAGCATTTTAGTATCAACTTGCTATGGGTTTGTATATCGTAGGATAGCTTTTCAAAAGTAGTACATGGGATACAGAAAAAGTTCACCAAAGGATATCAAGTTATATCACTTCTCACATTCGACCTGATGGAAAATAATCTGTTGACGGTGATAATTTGGCACTCTATAATCGGGAGTGCTAGATTGTTCCTATTTATGCACTATAAGTCAAACAACCCATTTGGGAACTGTAAAGCTCAACTGAATGAAATCGGCTTTGGCTTATGGTACTATAGAGTGACTGGCGACTGATTCTTTTTCCCTCAATTACTCCCCCATTTACCCCAACACCTATGTCAGACTTCTCACGATTTGAAAAGTTCACAAAGGAGGCAAAGCAGGCACTCGTCTACGCTCAAGATAGAGCAAAGGAGGCGAGGTTAAATTATGTTGGTACAGAACACATCTTGCTCGGTATTCTTTCTCAGACCAACTCTCTCGGATCTTCCATTCTCTTAAGCTTTGGAGTATCATTGGAAAATGTTCACTTGGTTTTGAAGACGGTTGGACGTACCGGTCAGCAGCAGACAAGCGAAAAAGGCCCGACGGGATTGAGTGGATTTGCGAAGAAAGTTATCGAGGACGCTGTACACTGCGCCGCAGAGTTTAGCCATGCGATGGTTGGAACGGAGCATTTATTATACGCACTCGTCTCTCAGGAAAATACGGCAGCGACCGTGATTTTGGAAAATATGAAGGTCAATCCTCAAGATGTGAAGGATCAAGTTATTGAGGCATTTGAACGAAGTCGTATGCAGAATGGTGGCAGCCCGATGGGACAAAACAATCAGATGATGAATCCTATTGAGTTCTTCTTGAACGGACTTCAGGGTGTTATGACGCAAAATCAAGAGGGCGGAAAAACCGGAGCTCAGTTTGGTCGTAATGACGCCGCTGCTGCGGCGGCAGCGGGCGCTACCGGAGGCAAGAAAGCACAAAAGGGAAATAATCAGAAACAGAGCAAGACCCCAGCGCTCGACTACTTTACGACGGACCTCGTTCTCGAGGCGCGTAAGGGAAAGTTAAGTCCCGTTATCGGACGTGCAAAAGAAATTCAACGTGTTATTAGTATTCTTTGCCGCAAGACGAAGAACAATCCCGCCCTTCTCGGTGAGCCTGGTGTTGGTAAAACTGCCATTGCCGAGGGTCTCGCCCAGGCAATCGTTCGTGAACAGGTGCCAGATTGTCTCTTGGACAAGCGGTTATTGTCACTCTCTATGACATCACTCGTCGCCGGTACGAAGTATCGTGGTGAGTTTGAAGAGCGCATCAAGCAGGTTCTGGACGAGGCATCGAGCCAAACGAATATTATTTTGTTTATTGATGAAATGCATACCGTGATTGGCGCAGGTTCCGCAGAAGGAAGCCTCGATGCCGCTAATATCCTGAAGCCCGCGCTTTCGCGCGGCCAGGTCCAAGTAATCGGTGCTACGACCACGGCCGAGTATCGCAAACATATCGAAACTGATACCGCTCTCGAGCGACGTTTCCAGGTAGTTATGGTAGCCGAACCGAACATCGAAGACACACTAGAGATGATTCATGGCTTGAAAGAGGGTTTCGAGGAGCATCACAGCTTGATTATTGAAGATAGCGCTGTAGAGGCTGCCGTACGCCTTTCTAAGCGTTACGTTCATGACAGATTCCTCCCGGATAAGGCGATCGACTTGATCGATGAGGCTTCTTCGTTGAAGCGTATTTCCGCTAAGGGAAATATTGATACGATTCGTAAATTGCAGCAGGAGTTAAATGAAACTATTAAGTCAAAGGAAGAGGCCGTATCAAATCAGAACTACGAACATGCTGCAGAACTTCGTAATAAGGAGTTAGAAGTTATGCGCGCGATTGATGAGGCAAAGACACTGAAGATTCCGCGAGAACAGCGCGAGCATGTCACGGAAGAAGACGTCGCGCGCGTCGTCGCCACCATGACCGGCGTTCCCGTCATGCGTTTGATCAAGGAGGATGCTGATAATTTACTCAAACTCGAAGAGACCCTTCATAATACGATTATTGGTCAGGATGAGGCCGTTGTTTCCGTGGCGAAGGCGATCCGTCGTTCACGCACGGGAATTTCTGATCCGAACCGTCCGATCGCTTCTTTTATCTTCTTGGGACCAACGGGTGTTGGTAAAACTGAGTTAGTAAAAACCTTGGCGAAACAAGTTTTCAACGACAAAGATGCGCTCATCAAAATCGATATGTCCGAGTTCATGGAGCGACACAATACTTCACGCTTGGTCGGTACAACAGCTGGTTATGTCGGCTATGAAGACGGAGGCCAGCTCACCGAACAGGTGCGCAGGAAGCCATATGCCGTTATTCTCTTCGATGAGATCGAGAAGGCTCATTCCGAGGTATTCAACTTACTCCTTCAGATTCTTGAAGATGGCGTTTTGACTGATGGTAAGGGTCGAAAAGTTGATTTCAAAAATACGATTATCGTCATGACCTCCAATATCGGTGCTGATAAATTGACAGAGAAGGCCGCTCCATTTGGATTCAATCTCCGTGGTGGTGAGCTCGAGCAGGCGATGTCCAATTTCGAGGCGATGGAAGAAGATGTTCAGAAAGAATTAAAAATGAAGTTCCGTCCTGAGTTCCTCAATCGTATTGATAAGATCGTCATGTTCAAGCCACTTGTTCATGAGGATGTGAAGAAGATTGTCGAGCTTAATTTGCGACAATTACAGGAGCGATTGAAATTGAAAAATATCACGCTCGAACCAGATCAATCCGGACTCGATGTCATCTCCAAGAAGGGCTACGATCCTCAGTACGGTGCTCGTCCTGTCCGTCGTGCTATCCAGATGCTCGTCGAAGATCTCCTCACGCAGGGCTTCCTCGATGGATCATTCAACGAGGGCGACACGATCGCCATCACCGCAGATCCTTCTGATGAGAACAAAGTCATGCTCACAAAAGTCACCCATGTAGACGCCACCGCTCCTCGCAAAACGAAGTCAGTTGCGAAGACGACCAAGAAGGTGAAGGTGGATGAGGTGGCGAAGGAGTAGGACGTAATATACTTAGGGCTTATGGTTCACCTTTTTTTGCTTCTTCCTTTCTCTCAAAGTGGCTAAATTCTTGTAATTGCGTATTTCCGCTAATGTTGGATTTTTCACTTCTTCTTTAGTCCCCATCGCTTTCGTTTTTGTGCCGATTGCGCTTGGATTTTCGGCCAGATATGCATATAATTTATCTGCGTCGAAAGCTTTACTTGCGTCTATCACCACAACGTTAACGTCGTTATATGCTAAAACCGCAGAAAATGGCAGCATATCACTTTCGCTTGTTCCTGGCATAAGACTCCGCCTACCGGGAATGCCATCCTCATGCGCTGCACCAAGAGTAAGAAAACTTACCTTCTCTCCACTCTTTTTCACCGCATCAGCAACATTTTGAGCGATAAATATATTCACGGAAGTAGCTCGATATTTAAGTGGCCCGTTTGGTTTATTCCACATCTTAATCATCTGATCTTGCAGCCTTGATTCCTCTATCCCTCGAATTTTCAATTTATCACCGAGAGTATCATGCGCCTGTACGTATCCATGCTCTTTTGCGGTCGGACCTGCTAATTTTCCTTCTTCGATGTGCTTAGAAGTAACTTCTTCTTCCGCATCAGCCCCCTCTGCATAAAGTGTATTTCCTATATTACCATTTACCATACCAACAAGTGCTTTATAAATTTCTGCTTGGGATTTTTTTACTCCGGCAATTTCCATAAACGCATCGGACAATCCAGGGTTTGGATGAATCTGCATGAAGAAAACTACTGTCGGCGCAGATGGGTTTCCTTTTGTTAAGACATATTCCGGCGTGACTCCTATTTCTTTTAGCCTTTTTACCGTATCTGTTATCACGCTCTGATCCGGTGATTCTATGCGGACACCAGCGCGGCTTATTTCATATCTCATTTCCGTAAGCATGTAACCGAATGAGCTGTCTAAATTCAATTCTTCACCTTTGTCATAATCTAAAAATAAATCATCGTTCATTGTTTGTAATCTTCTCACCTCGTTGTCATTTGGGTATTTTTCGTATAGCACTCTTAATTTTTCAGCATTCTCGCGAAGTAAGAATATGATCGTATCTCTATCCTTTGTTTCGTTTTCATCCCAACTGTTTAGTAGATATATTCTCCTTTTTATATCTTTCATCTCGGCAATATCTACCGCCTCTTTTGGACGAAGGGGTTTTTGGGCTTCTAGAGGTGGAGATGGTGGTGGTGATTCTGGGCCGAGAGGACTCATATATTTGAGAGTTTTTCTTGTGTTTGCTCAAAAGAATCGATTTTTTCTTGTAGTTCGTTTGCACTATGAAGAAGCAATTTTGTTTTTTTCGTTTTTTCTACATATGCTGATTTGAGCTTTGTCGCAAGCTCTTCGCATAGGATAAGAAGTTTTGTTTTTGCCATACTTGTATTTTACCATATTTCATGCACTTTGGCAATTTCCACCCCATTCAGCATAGCTCATTCACCCTTGACGTTGCTTCGCTAAATCCGTAGAATGCCTCCGCTTTCGCTCTGACGGGTACACAGATAATACAGCCGTTGAAGCTGAAAGTGAGGTAACCAAGCCTCAATTTTTATATTTTTACCTGTATTATCGAACTTTTATTATGCCACAGCGCGTACAAAAAAAGGAGTCTCCGATTATGGATGCACTTCTAGCCAAGGAGAGTCTGATGCCCGATTTCAAGCCGGGTATGTTAGTTGAGGGAACCGTAGCTCTGATTACCAAGAGAACGATTCTCGTAGATTTCAATGGAGTGGCGACCGGTCTCGTATCGGGACGTGAGCTTCATGATAGTTTAAATACCCTTAAAGGATTGCAGATTGGAGACAAGATCTCCGCCTATGTCATTGAAGATGAAAATGAGGATGGTCTCGTACTTCTTTCACTCCGAAAGGCTTCACAGGAAAAACGATGGGTTCAGTTCATCGATGCATTCAATACTGGAAAAATTATCAAAGTCGTTGCTAGCGAGGCAAACAAGGGAGGTCTTCTCCTTGAACTCGACGGTATCAAGGGCTTTATCCCGGTTTCACAGCTCGCCCCCCTACACTATCCACGTGTTGATGGCGCTGATCCAAGCCTTATTCTCAACCGATTACAGTCACTTGTTGGTGTTGAGTTTGCGGTCAAGATTATCTCTATTGATAAAGAAAATGGTAAGCTTATTCTTTCTGAGAAGGCAGCATTTGATGAGGACCGACGTAAGAGTTTGGTCACGCTCAAGCCTGGAACGGTTGTTCATGGAAAGGTTAGCGGTATCGTGAAGTTCGGTATCTTCGTCGCCTTTGACGGCCTGGAAGGTCTCGTTCACATCTCAGAAATCGCTTGGGGACACGTTTCCAATCCTGCAGACTTCGCTAAACTTGGCGATAAGGTCGATGTTCAGGTCATTGGCGTTGAGGGAGATAAGATTTCATTGAGCATCAAGCGTTTGATTGCTGATCCTTGGTTAGAGGTCGCAAGCAAGTACTCTGTCGGAACGGTTGTTGAGGGAGAGATTAACCGTATCACTCCATTCGGTGCCTTCCTCGCACTTGAGGGCGATATCAATGGTCTCATCCACGTTACAGAAATTACCGATAAGCAGATTAGCGATCCTAGTGAGGCGTTGAAGGTTGGTGACAAGGTGAAGGCACGTGTCATCGCTATCGAGCCTGAGGAGCGACGAATCGGTCTCTCGATTAAGGCTGTTGATAACCCACCAGAAGGCATCACGGAAGGTCCAGACGGCGAGGTCGTCAAGAAGCCAAGAAAGAAGGCTGGAGCCAAGAAAGATTTGAGCGATTTGAAAGAGATCGCCGGATAATTCAGATTGAATTAAAAAAATTAAAGGAGGCGTCCTAAGTGGGGCGTCTCTTTTTTTATTGAAGTTGGCAATAGTATATGTTATAATTTGTTCACTTTTTCGAGGTTTCTCGCGACCCTGCCCTCTCACGAAGGCAGGGAAAATTTTATTTTAGAAATACAAGTCTCTGAATCTTTCTCTGATAATTTTAAGGTTCATTTCATCGAGTCTCCCTAACCGTGACGATAACCTACGATAATCAATTGTTCGCGCCTGATGGAGGCATGCTGTAACTTGATAATTACGAAACATGTATGCCACAAACCATGTTCCATATTTAATTTTCGACGTGAGAGGAATTACAAAAAATAGTGATTTAGAAAACCTTTTAAAAATAACTACTGGCCGAGTAAATGCTTCATTTTTCCCGTTAATCTCACCTCCAATATTTTCGCCCATACTTGCCCACCAAACTTCACCTTCGTTAACTTGCGGAGGCGGGGATATTTTTCCATGCAATTTTTCTTTAAGCGCGATCCAGAGGGCGAACCATTTATTCATACAGCATAAAATTAGATGCCTAAGAATAGCATGTGGATCTAACAAAATCCTGAAAGGAACATTACAAATTGTTGAATACTAGATTACGCCGTTCTGACCGTCATCTTCCAGGAGTGCTTGAGCGAAGCGTCTAATTGCGATCTCACCCTGGTGCTAACCGCTTCTCGCTGGCGTCTCCTACTTTCTTCGATACGGGCACGTGCATTATATTCTGGTGGTACAATACGGAACCAACTCTTGTACATCTCTAACTGAAATGACTCGAGATCGCCCTGAAATGTTTTCATGCTCTTCATAAAAAATCCATTGAGGATATTGAGCTGCTCGATGTCGATATATTCACCGTATCTCATCTCATATTCGTCTCGAAGCGTCTGTCGGTGCATTCCATCCTGAAGGTGGTCTACGAGAATGAAAAATAGTCTCCTCATCATTTCATTCGAAAATCGGTACATGATTTCTCTGCGGAGGGGCTCCTTGATTTCGGCGTCCTGAGAAAATCTCGTCTGATCGTCAAACGGCGAGTTGATGGCATCTACTTTTGGCCCGCCTTTACTTCGAACTGGCTCCGGGAGGTGCGTTGGACTGTTCATTGGTTCATTATTCTGGGTACTTTCTTTCGGATCGATATTTTATCATATATTCATATTTGTACAAATCCAGTGTTGTGGGCTTTGTGGTACACTCTCGATATTATGGATTTAGAAGAACTCAATCAGGCGCAACGAGAGGCGGGACACCTTGCTAAGAAGTGAAAAAGTACCGCATATAATCTTCTGGACGTCCAGAGATTCGAATTATCACATAACCGCGGCCTCTTTGATTATGATATACTTGGCACACTATGAATTCCGAAGACTCCTTCCAAGAACGGTACAAGAATCTCAATTCTGAGCAGAAGAAAGCCGTGGATACGATCGAGGGGCCGGTGATGGTGATTGCGGGGCCGGGGTCTGGGAAAACAGAGCTCCTCGGTTTACGAGTAGCCAATATTCTACGACTGACGGATACACTTCCCTCTTCTATCTTGTGCCTGACATATACCGAGGCGGGGGCGATGAATATGAGGAAGAGGCTTTCCGGGCTCCTGGGGCTGGATGCGTACAAGGTCGCGGTTCACACGTTCCATGGATTTGGGACGGAGATTATTAACAAAAATCCTGAATATTTTTATCAGGGCGGTCGGTACAATCCCGCGGATGATTTGACGAGGTATGCGATTTTGGAACAAATCCTCGAACATTTGAAGTATGATTCTTCGCTAAAATCCTATCATCCAGAGCAGGGTTATACTTTTCTTAAAGATATTATTAGCAAAATTGGTGAGCTCAAAAAAGGAGGTTTGAATCCGGAGAATTTCAAGGAAATATTGGAGGAGAACAAGAGCTTCCTGGAGCAGGCGAATGCGCTACTGGAGCCGGTTTTTCAGAAAACAATGAGCGCAAAAACGCTTGTCGCAATCCCAGAACTGATTGCGAATCTCAAGGGAATTACCTTCCAGGCTCGGGCGACTCCACTCCCCTACCTGGATATGAAAGAGACTCTCATCACTTCACTGGAGGAAGCCTATGAGGCGGCTATGGCCGGAGATAAGCCAATTTCGAAGCCCGTCACGGCATGGAAGGATCTCTATGCGAAAAAAAATGATGACAAAATGTATACCTTCAAAGATTTGGAAAGAATCAAGAGACACCTAGAGCTCTGCGATGTATATGCGCAATATCAGAAGCAGCTCCACAAAGAAGGCTTCTTCGACTATGAAGATATGTTGTTGGATACTGTGGATGCGTTCACGAAATATCCCGAGCTGAAATACAACCTACAGGAGAGATACCTTTATGTTTTGGTTGATGAGTTTCAGGATACGAATGGCGTGCAGATGCGACTTTTAGATCAATTACTCGATAATGACGTGCATGAGGGGCGGCCGAATATTTTGGCGGTTGGTGATGATGATCAGGCGATTTATAAGTTCCAGGGGGCAAATATGGCGAATTTGATGGAGTTTCACAAGAAATATCGAGAGCCTACCATGGTTGTGTTACAGCAAAATTACCGCTCTACGCAGCCGATTCTCGACTTTGTGAGAAATGTTATTTTAAAAGGCGAAGAGCGATTGGAGAATCAACTTCCTGACCTCATTAAAAAAGAACTCTACTCGGCCAATACCAGCCTTACGACGGGAGAAATTGTGGAAAAAGAATTTTCGACGAGTTTGGAGGAGATGGTGTGGTTGTCAGAAATTATTCAAAAGAAACTTTCCGACAAAAATACTTCACCTTCCGCTATAGCGGTGATTGCGCGTAAACATGAGACGCTCGAACGCGCGGCCAAAGTCCTCGACTACTTCGGCATACCGGTTTCCTATGAGAGGAAGCAGGATCTCCTCGAACAGAAACATATCAAGGAGCTCATTACGATACTCAAATTTGTGAATACCATAGCCACGAAAAACCAGAGCGAGGCGGATGAACTTTTACCGGAGATTTTGAGTTTTCCTTTTTGGGGTGTGGACCGAATTGCGATTTGGAAAATTTCCACAACGGCATATAAGGATAAAAAAGATTGGCTAACGGTCATGCTAGAAAGTGACAACGAACAGCTCAAACAGATCGCCACCTTCCTGATTCACCTCGGCATCGATGCGAAGGAGAAAACCGCGGAGGAGATTATCGATATGATTACCGGTGTGGATGAGGCAGAAACGGCTTTCCAAAGCCCATACAAGGCATACTACTTCAACGCATCCAAATTTGAACATGAGAAGCTGTCCTACATCAATCATTTACAGGCGCTACAGGCGCTCATAGAGAAAGTGCGTTCATACAAGGGAACCGGTGCGAAGACGGTCTCAGACGTCGTAGAACTCACTACGCTCCATGAGAAACATCTAATCAAGATGACCTACCGTAATGCGTTTAATAATGAAGAAAAGGCCGTGAACCTCATGACCGCACACGGGGCAAAGGGACTCGAGTTTGAAAGTGTCTTCCTGCTCCACTGCCATGACGCCGAGTGGACTCGTAGCCACTCTGCAGACAAGCTCACCCTCCCGTCGAATATTCCCCTCGCCGCCGAATCCGAAACCGATGATGACAAGTTACGATTATTGTACGTTGCCCTTACTCGTGCCAGGAGTAACTTGTACCTCACCCGACATCAGTACAATGAAAAGGGTAAAGAGCAGATCAGGCTGCGCTTCCTGGAGGATTCAACACTAGAGAAAAAAACGAAAGAGAATCTCGATTCAGCATCAATTGAGCAGATGCATACTGATTTTGCCCAGGCAAAGGGGCTTGAGAAACTTCTTCTGCTGCAGTTGAAAATAGAAAAACACGAGGTGAAAAATATTGAGGAGCAGGACATTCTGAAAGGACTTCTGAAAGATTACAAACTCAGCGTCACCCACCTCAATAACTTCCTCGACATCACGAAGGGCGGCCCTCAGACGTTTCTGGAGCAGAATTTATTGCGATTCCCACAGCGACCTACCTTGCCGGGCGTATATGGAAACGTCGTGCACCACGCGTTGAATGCGTTTTCCAATGAATTTAGAATGACAAAAATTCTCCCATCCCTCGACTTCCTCCTGAAGCGATTTGAGCAAGAACTTGGACAGCAGCGACTGAATAAAAAAGATTTCACCGACTCCCTCGAAAAAGGACGAGACCATTTAAGCGCCTACTACAGCGAACGAAAGGGTTACTTCAGCCCCGATGACCAATCCGAATACGACTTCCGAGGCCAGGGCGTCGTGATCGAGAATGCCGAACTCACGGGAAAAATCGACAAGATGAACCACAACAAAGAGAACAAAGAAATCATCGTCTACGACTACAAAACCGGCAAACCGCTCAAGGATCTGGAACACGGCACTGACTATGAAAAAGTAAAATCCTGGAACTACCGGAACCAGCTCGTCTTCTACAAAATCCTCGTGGAGAACGCCAGAGATTTAAAGGGAAACAAGGTCCATCACGGCTTCCTCGAGTTCCTCGTCCCAACGGACGGTAAAATTACCATCCTTCCTGTAGATATCACTGAAGAAGAAACCGAGAGGATGAAAAGGCTGATTGTGGCGGTGTATAACAAGATTATCGGGTTGGATTTCCCGGATGTGAGTGGGTATGAGAAGAATTTGGAGGGAATCAACCAATTTATTGAGGAGCTCTTGGATTCGTAGATGATTTGTATGATAAAATATACATATGACCGATGAAGAAATAAAACAGCGAGCACATGAGTTTGCCCGCAAAAATAAAGACGATATTGCGAAATCAATGACGAACATATTAATCTACCCGCCTGATGATTTCCCGGTATCCGTATTCATGGCTGGATCACCTGGAGCAGGTAAAACAGAATCATCAAAGAATCTTATAACGATACTCAAGGACAATCATCCCATTCTTCGAATTGATCCGGACGATTTACGACCAAAATTCGAGGAGTATTCAGGCAATAACTCATCGCTTTTTATCTACAGCACATCTATCATTGCAGATAGAATGCAAGACTATGCGCTATCAAATAAACAGAGTTTTGTTTTTGATGGAACATTTTCCAATCTCGATCGCTCTCGAGAAAACATAAAACGCTCACTCAAAAAAGAAAGATTTGTTCAAATTCTCTATGTCTATCAAGAGCCCCTTCAGGCCTGGAACTTTGTAAAGGCACGAGAGATTAAGGATGGAAGAAAAGTGCCGAAGGAGGCGTTTATTGAGCAATATTTCATGGCAAGGGATAATGTAAATCTTTTGAAAAAGGAATTTGGAGGCCACATTCAGGTCGATTTGGTTACAAAAAATATTGATGGAACAGACCTAAATTACTATAAAAACATCGATAAAATTGACTACTCCATACCGGAAAAGTATACTAAAGCCCAACTCGAAGAAATCATCATTGCCTAAGTCACGAATATGTTCAAATATCTCATTGCAAAAATTAGCAGTCACAAAGCTGAAAAGAAGGATACTTCCAGCAAATTTTCAAAATTCTTTCGTACCGCCTCCGCGGGAGAGAAAAAGAAGGTATTTCTCGATGTCGCCAGAAAAGCGAGCAAAGAGCAGCTTGATCTGATTCGAAGTGTGCAAAATGGTTAGAACCCTAGCAGTATCTCTTGTACTCCGGAAAGGCACCCTTTACCTGCTCCAATATCCACTGTGTCTCGGACTGCTTTTTCGGGCAGTGAATTTTCCCGTACACCAGCAAAATCTCAATACGACCAGTCTTATTTGATAATGAAAAAATCGCTCTATTACCTGATAATTTCGGTGATTCATTCGTTCCTGCTACTCGAAAATCGAGCTTAAATATTCCAATCACATCCTCTTGAGAAAATTTCAGATTATCAATCAGCGCCGTTTGTTGAAATGTAAAAGAGCGCCCCAACGTCTCCACAATAGTCTTTCTCGTTTCGACCCACTGCTTCGGTTTATACTTTTTCAAAAACTCCTTGCAGAAATACTTCTCAGCATGCGAAGAAAATTCCACCCGAAATGATAGATCTTTAATAAACATTTTCCGGCTCTTCGTTGTTAATAAGGGAATACGGGATTACCTCTCGATCCCTGCACATAGCCCATGGGAGCTGTTTATGGGTGAAATCGACAATCTGCTTGGTATCGGCCTTTTTCCATTTTTCACAGATGATACGAACCAATTTCTGCTCTTCTTTACTCAATACCGAATCGTCAGGCTGCTCGTTGAGTGAGACCAAAAACGCATTATTTTTCTTCTCCACACTGATCGACTCATTTGACTCCAAAATATCAAAAAACTCAATCGCCACCGGACCCTGCGCCAGTTTGTGATACTCCAGCCCCGAGATGGGATGAAGCGACTTGTAATAGCTCGCAAAATCGCAAAGATATACCAGTTTCGCCAGTTTTGTTTTGGTGATCTTCCCATCAGCTCCCGCCCCATACTTAATACACTGCAGTATCAGATTATGAAACTTCTGAAATGCCTTCTCGCTAAAATTCTGTAGCTCCACCTTCTCCGAAACCCCCATATCCTCATCCAAAATCACCTCCACGGGCATATCAAAAATCTTTGATATGAGTTTGAGCTCTCCGAGCGTGATATCTCGGGTTCCATTCTCCACCGCCATCAGCGTAGGCCTTGATATCCCGAGCTTCTGTGCAAGCTCCTCCTGCGACAGTTTTGCCGCCTTTCTGAGCTTGATGATGAGATTTTTCATGGGTGGGAGGGTGAGAGATTGGATTATAGTCACCATACAGTATAGTCAAGTAAATAGTCAACTATTTTTACAATTTATATATATTTATCAATAATTTAACCTATATTGTATATTTTTATTACATATTTTATAATACTAAGAGCCATGGTAATTATGATCAATACTTATATAATGCAGTCACATGAAAAGTATAAATGAACTGACTAAAAAAATAATTGCGTTTCGGGATGCTCGAGACTGGAAACAGTTTCATAATCCAAAGGATATTGCACTTTCACTTGTCCTTGAGGCAACTGAAGTTATGGAGCATTTTCAATGGAAGAACGTGAAGGAGGTCGAAAAGCATGTAAAAATTCAAAAAAATGAAATAGGCGAGGAATTGGCCGATGTACTATTCTGGGTTTTATTAATGAGCCACGATCTAAATATAGAAATATCCGAGGCTCTTATAAAGAAGATTAAAAAGAACGAGGGTAAATACCCTATCGAAAAGGCAAAAGGTAAACATACAAAATACAACAAACTTTAAATAATGATTATTTATCAATCTACTAAAGGTAATTTTATTGGCGATGTT
The DNA here is from genome assembly GCA_943354965.1 of Candidatus Peribacteria bacterium. Taxonomy (GTDB): domain Bacteria; phylum Patescibacteriota; class Gracilibacteria; order UBA1369; family UBA12463; genus CALREA01. The sequence goes on from CALRDN010000005.1 coordinate 85,488, forward strand.
GTATCAAATAATATCGAAAATAAAATTCATGAAGCCTATTTTGAAAGGACTGGAAAGCAAGTTGGGCAATCAGAACAAGATTCATGGAGGAAATCAATGAGATACATGAGAGATGTTTTAAACGATGAGGAAATCCCCCCGGATTCTGGCGTGACAATCGAATTTCAGATTCCGCAGACATCAAAGCGTATAGATTTTATTTTGACTGGTCAAAATCATGAAAAGGCCGATCATGTAGTAATAATCGAGCTTAAACAGTGGTCAGAGGCCATGCTTAGTGAAAAAGATGGAATGGTGAATACAAATTTTTTTGGTGAAGTAGTACATCCTTCATACCAAGCGTGGAGTTATGCGGCATTACTCGAAGGGTTCAACGAGGTAGTATACACTGAGAATATTCAATTAAAACCTTGTGCATATTTGCATAATTATATTGAGGATAATGTGATTAGGAACGAGCTCTATTCTGACTATCTTGAAAAGGCACCTGTCTTCCTTGAGGGTGATGCAGAAAAAGAAAAACTGAGGGCATTCATTAAGCAGTTTGTTAAACATGGAGACAAGGCAAGAGTCATGTACCGCATAAATAACGGGAGAATTAGACCATCAAAAAACCTCGCAGATAGTATGGCGAAAATGCTAAAGGGAAATTCCGAGTTTGTCATGATTGATGACCAAAAAATTGTTTACGAAACCGCGATGGCTCTTGGAAAAAAGTCTACTTCGGAGAATAAAAATGTATTAATTGTAGAGGGTGGTCCCGGTACAGGAAAATCGGTGGTTGCCGTAAATTTGCTTGTACAGCTAACAAAACTTGGTCTTGTTACTCAATATGTAACAAAAAATTCAGCTCCTCGGGCGGTCTATGAAAGTAAACTTACTGGCACAATGAGGAAGACCGTAATAGGAAATTTATTCTCAGGATCAGGCGCATATATAAATGTTCCAAAAAATACCTTCGATGCTTTGGTTGTAGACGAGGCGCATCGACTCAATGCAAAATCTGGTATGTTTAAAAATCTTGGCGAGAACCAGGTTAAGGAAATAATTGAGGCATCAAAATTTTCTGTTTTTTTTATAGACGAGGATCAAAAGGTTACTTGGCACGATATCGGAAAAAAGGATGAAATAGAGAATTGGGCAAAAAATATTGGCGCAAAAGTTCAGACCTTAGAACTTGCCTCGCAGTTTCGTTGCAGTGGATCTGATGGGTATCTTTCCTGGCTAGATGGAGTACTTCAAATCAAAGAGACTGCAAATATAGCGCTCGACAATCATGGATACGACTTTCAGATCATTGAATCTCCAACGGAACTAAAGGAAATCATATTTGAGAAAAATAAGGAAAGAAATAAGGCCCGACTTGTAGCTGGCTACTGCTGGAACTGGATAAGCAAAGCTAATAAAGCCCTAATGGACATCAAAATTCCTGAACATAATTTTGCAATGCAATGGAATCTTAATAGTGATGGAATGCTTTGGGTAATGGCACCCGAGTCGGTTAATGAAATTGGATGCATTCACACCTGTCAGGGATTAGAAGTAGACTATGTCGGTGTAATTGTCGGTCTAGATTTTGTTATAAGGAATGGGAAAGTTATAACGGACCCAAGCAAACGTGCAAGAAGTGATTCCTCACTAAAAGGATATATTCGGGATAGTAAAATTAATCCTGAAATGGCTAAGAATAAAGCCGATGCAATTATCAAAAATACATACAGGACTCTTATGACACGAGGAATGAGAGGATGTTATGTTTATTTCGTGGACAAGGAAACTGAGGAATATTTTAAAAAAGAAGTATTAATACAGGAAAATTAGTACAAACTACGCCATGTCCCTCTACTACAACTCCCAACGCACGCGTAACCTTTATGATCTGTATTCGGCGGTCCCCTTTCGGATTAGTCGGTTGAAGATTGATCTGTTTGTGGAGTGTAGCAGATAAGGTGATTGTATTGCTGAAATCTGAATACGAAATGCTGTATTCAGAGTTTATGGAGTAAATCTGAATATAGCTGACATGATATTGAAAGTGTTTTTTCTTGACGGTGAATTGAAATTGATGGAGAAAAGTATATTTCTCTTACGGATTTAGCGAGAAATTTTGGTGAACCACATGTGATGATTGCCAGCTGGATGAAAAGGAAAGATACCATTGAATTTCTTGGCATTTGGGAAAAACTCAATAATCAAAATTTTAAACCCCACGAATTCGAGGGATTTAAACATGAGGCGGGAACAAAAAATGGTGAATGATCTCTCCAGATGAGCATTTACTCATCTATGGCGCCCATGGTACAATGCTCACATGAAAGCTAATTCCTTGAATACGTACAAAAGCGGCACTCTGAATTTTCTTATCTATCCGACAGATGATGGAACGTATGTAGCTGCGTGCAGAGAGCTTTGTTTGATTGAGGAGGGTAAGGATTCGGAGACCCTACGATACAAAATCATGGGACGGGCACAGTCTTATATTGTGAATGTCTGTAAAAATAAGCTTGGGACGCACCTGCTTAATCAAGAATTGCCAAAGGAAATTGTTAAAGAATTTAACGACTACCGCGCAAAAAAAATAAATGAAAATTTTCAAAAATGGCTCACTGACATAAAAAAGCTTCTTGAATCTAAAAATGTAGCTCTTTGTTAATTTTTCTGTGGGCAAACAAATTCTCAAAAATTGGAGCCCAAGAAGGATAATCAGTTTCTTAAAAAGGAACGGATTTGAGGAGGTCAAGATACACAAAGGCGATCATTGCGGATTATCAAATCCCCTAACGAAAGCCTATACTGAGATTGATCGTGGGCGAGACGCATTTACTCGGAGAGAAATGCTTGGATTTATTACGCAGACCGGAATAGCAGAAAAATATTGGCTGAAAGAAAAGAAAATCAAAGAATTATAACATTTATACCCCCCCAATACGCGCTTGCGTGACCCCCATGTCCCAATACTACAATTCCCAACGCACGCGTAACCTTTATGATCCGTATTCGACTGTCCCCTTTCGGATTAGTCGGTCGAAGATTGATCTGTATTTGCAGTGTAAGAGGTGTTTTTATTATGATAGACGGCTTGGGGTGGGGAGGCCACCGGGGTTTCCGTTTTCGTTGAATTCGGCGGTGGATACGTTGCTGAAGAGGGAGTTTGATCTTCATAGGGCGGAGGGTACGGCGCATCCGTTGATGAAGGAGTATGGGATTGAGGCGGTACCGTTTAAGCATGAGCGGATGGATGAGTGGAGGGATTCGCTGCGGAGGGGTGTGACGTATGAGGTGCCGGGGACAAATTTAGTTGTCACGGGAGGAGTGGATGATGTGTGGGTGCGCCCTAGTGGCGAACTGATTATTGCGGATTACAAGGCGACGGCGAAGGATGGCGAGGTGTCGCTCGACGCGGAGTGGCAGGATGGGTACAAGCGGCAGATGGAGGTGTATCAGTGGCTCTTTCGGATGAATGGGTTTGCCGTGTCGAATACGGGGTATTTTGTGTACTGCAATGGGGATAGCGGGAGGGAGGGTTTTGACGGGAGGTTGGAGTTTACGGTGAAGTTGATCCCGTATAAGGGGGATGGGGGGTGGATTTTAGGGACGGTGATGGAGATGAAGAAGTGTTTGGATGGGGGTGAGGTGCCGGAGGCGGGGGCGGAGTGTGATTACTGCGCGTATGTGGAGAGTTTGGGGAGGGCGGAGGTGAAGGGGAGGTTGTTTTAGAGGTCTACCTGCGCACGTTAAACCGTGGAATGCATAATTTGTGACCGGTGCTCCTCGTATACCTCCTTTGGAGTGCGGTAATTGAGAGTTCGACGTGGGCAATTATTGAGCCAATCAACCGCCAAGTCAACTTGCTGCTGCGTTACCGTAGAAAAATC